>NZ_LT960488.1:0-370000 GCF_900232875.1 Parabacteroides provencensis
TATCAATGTTGATTGAGAGCATTTAAGAACCGATTAAATGGTTCTTAAATGCTTTTTATTTTTTTACTTTTCGTTCTGAAAAACTGTACTGGTGGTTTTGCCAATTATAATAAACGATCCGTTTAATTCTTTTCACCGGACATTTTAATAAAAAGGTACTATACATTTATTCTTTTGACTCGGGTCGAAATTAAATTCCACCTGGGTCAAAATTAATTTTAAGCTAGGACAAAATCAATTTTCAGCCAGGTAAAAAGAATAAAAAGTCCTGAACTTTTTTCTAAATTATACGATGTTTTAAATCAGGGAAAAGGATATCCGCAACTTTGACCGGAAAGTATTCAAAGTCAATACATATGGTTAGTGCCTGAACGTAATCTTTTTATTCATCATAAAGTTAACAGCTCCATACACAAAAAGTCCAAGGAACTGAGCCAAATATTCGTTCACGTCTGCAACTTCAACCATCATTAAAAGGGAAAGAAACTGGGCGCCGTATGCACATCCGAAAGCGACCATAAACAAAGGAATTTCTTTTTTAAATTGTCCGTTGCCTGAAGAAAAAATCCAATACTTACTCCAAAAGAAATTATTTATCAAGGCAGCCACATAGCCGGCAACATTTGACCATAAATAATTGCAATCCAGCATATCCATCAATACTCCAATTACAATAGCTGTAATTAAAGCATTTAATGTTCCTACCAAAACAAAACGAAGAACACGTACAGATTCTTTCATACACACAATTATTTGTTTTATTCTGCTGCTCTTAACAGCAAAACAACTGCAAAGATAAGAAAGCCAAAACAAATACGCATACAATACAAGAAAAAGAAAACTGCCGTTTTCCTGCAAATGGAACAACGGCAGTTTATCAATACTCATTTTATAAAGAGCAGCACCCTAATTTTTTCAGCGTTCGTTAAGCGAGGTATAAACTTGCTCGTCAAGTACGTTTTTGTATGCCGGACGAATGATACGCTTTCCTTCAAAGTTAAGTTCTTCAATGCGGTGAGCTGTCCAACCTACAATACGCGACATGGCAAACAACGGTGTATAAATTTCCTGTGGGAGCCCTATCATTTCATATACGAAGCCCGAATAGAAATCTACGTTAGATGAAACACGCTTCTTTGTTCCTTTATGCTTGGCAAAACATTCGATGGCACGTTCCTCCAGTAATTCAAGAAATGCAAATTCTTCTTCACGTCCTTTTTCTTTAGCCAGTTCGCGAGCCAATTCTTTCAATACGATCGCACGAGGATCGGAAATCGTATAAACAGCATGGCCGATACCATAAATCAAACCGGTCTTATTATAAGCTTCCTTGTTTAGCATACGCATAAAATAGGTATCGATTTCATCCACATTTTTCCAGTCGGCAATATGTTCTTTCAGATGATTGAACATATCTACGACCTGTATGTTTGCACCTCCATGCAACGGGCCTTTCAGCGAACCGATACCGGCAGCTATGGCAGAATAGGTATCTGTCCCTGTAGAACTGGTTACACGTACGGTAAATGTAGAGTTGTTACCGCCGCCATGTTCGGCCTGTAACACAAGCAATAAATCCAGTGTACGGGCATCCAGGTCGGTAAAATCGCGTTTCAACATGTGAAGGAAGTTTTCCGCAATAGAAAGATTCTCATGCGGATGACGGATGTGTAATGAACGTCCTTGCGTACTATGGCGGAAGATATTATAGGCATAAGCTATTATCGTAGGAAACTTAGAGATTAGCTCAATAGATTGGCGCATCAGGTTATCGCGCGAGGTATCTTCGGGATTCGGATCAAAAGTGTACATTTCCAATACACTACGAGCCAGAATATTCATGATGTTCTGACCTTCCAGATCCAGAATATTCATCTTTGTCTTCTGCTCTAAAGGCATATTATCATTGATCAGCTCTCTAAAAGAGCTCAATTCTTCTTTATCGGGAAGCCTACCCGACAACATCAAAAAAGCAACTTCTTCAAACCCAAAGCGTTTTTCCTTAATAAGTGCATGTGCAATATCTTCGACATCATATCCTCTATAGAACAGTTTACCGGGAATAGCTTTCAGGCCACCTTCAGGAAGGCGTTCATATCCTACTACGTTACCAATTTTAGTTAATCCTACCAATACACCGGTTCCGTCTTCATTACGTAAGCCACGTTTCACATTATACATCGGGAATAACTCATTATCTATTTTACACGCGCCTCTTGCCTCTTCCGATAATTTATAAATAAGATATTCTTTCTTCATTGCGATACTATTTTAATATTATAAAAGTGATATTATAAGTTCACCAAATTCTTTGGTGCCAAGAGATTTACCGCCAGGCATAAAACGAGCCAGATCGTGAGTTGCTTCTCCCTTCTCAAAGGCTTTTTCCAAAGCCGAAGTGATAAGTGAAGCCGCCTCATTCCATCCCATATATCCCAACATCATTACCGAAGAGAGCAATAAGGACGATGGATTCACAATATTTTTACCTGCAATAGTAGGAGCCGTACCATGAGTCGCCTCAAAAATAGCATGTCCGCTTACATAGTTGATATTTGCCCCCGGAGCGATTCCGATTCCGCCTACCATAGCTGCCAGCTGGTCAGATATATAATCTCCATTCAGGTTCAGGGTAGCAATAACCGAGTATTCTTTCGGAATCAGCAACGTGTTTTGCAAGAAAGCATCAGCAATGACGTCTTTTATAATCAGCTTTCCTGCCTTAGACGCTTCAGCTAAAGCTATTTCGGCTTCCGCCTCTCCTTTTTCCTTCTTAATCTTTTCGTACTGCGGCCAGGTAAAAGTCTGACCGGCAAACTCGCGTTCGGCTAATGCATATCCCCAGAGCTTAAACCCGCCTTCGGTGAATTTCATAATGTTACCTTTATGAACCAGTGTCACACTTGGCAAATGATTTGTTAAGGCATATTCGATAGCAGCACGTACCAAACGTTCGGTACCTTCCATAGATACCGGTTTCACTCCAAACGAAGAGGTCTCGGGAAAACGAATCTTCTTTACTCCCATTTCATCGGTCAGAAACTTCAAAAACTTTTGAGCTTCGGGTGTGCCTTGCTGCCATTCGATCCCTGCATAAATATCTTCGGTGTTTTCGCGAAAGATATACATATCCACTTTCTGCGGTTCCTTTACAGGAGAAACAACTCCTTTAAACCACCGGACCGGACGAAGACATACATATAAATCTAATGTCTGGCGAAGTGCCACATTCAATGAACGGATACCTCCGCCAATAGGCGTTGTTAGCGGTCCTTTTATTCCCACCATATACTCGGTGAATGCATTCATCGTCTCATCAGGAAGCCAGTTTCCCGTTTTAGTAAACGCCTTTTCACCGGCCAAAACCTCTTTCCAATGAATTGCACGTTTACCATTATAGGCCTTTACTATGGCAGCATTCACAATCTTCTGACTTACAGGAGTAATCTCCGATCCTACACCATCGCCCTCTATATAAGGAATTACCACCTGATCGGGTACAATCAAACGGTCTTTTTGCTTTGTTATCTTGTCCATACTATTCTATTTAGATTATTCATGTGCCGCATTCAGTGCAGAACCTGCCTTAAACCATTTTATCTGTAATTCATTATAGGTATGATGTACAGGAAAAGATTCTTCGGAACCATCCGAATGACGCAGTACGGCAATTAAAGGTTTACCCGGAGCAAAAGCATCTAAACCGATAATTGATATTTTGTCATCTTCTCGGATCTTATTATAGTCATCCTTATCGGCAAAGGTCAGGGCAAGCATACCTTGCTTCTTCAGATTTGTTTCATGAATACGGGCAAAGCTTTTCGCCAAGATTACTTTTACATTCAGAAAACGCGGTTCCATCGCTGCATGTTCGCGCGATGAGCCTTCCCCGTAATTTTCTTCGGCTACAACAATAGATGAAATACCTTCTTTCTTATATTGCTTGGCAACAGCCGACACGGCATCATACATACCATCCAGCTGATTCAAAACATAATTCGTTTTACCATTAAATGCATTCACCGCCCCCATCAGCATATTATCGGATATATTTTCCAGATGACCACGGAAACGGAGCCAAGAACCAGCCATCGAAATATGGTCGGTTGTACATTTACCTTCCACCTTAATAAGTAACGGCATATCCAACAAGTCGGCACCATTCCAAGGAGCAAACGGTTTCAATGCTTGTAAACGGCAAGATTCCGCATTGATTTTTACCTCATCCGGCGAAGCTGAGGGAGCGATAAAGCCGTTATCCTCTACCGCAAAGCCTCTGGCAGGGAAATCCATTCCCTGAGGTTCTTTTAATTTTACTTCGCGGCCATCTTCAGTCTTTAATGTGTCTTTAAGAGGATTGAAACACAAATCACCAGCAATAGTCAGCGCTAATGTCAACTCGGGAGAAGCCACAAAAGCATGTGTATTCGGGTTGCCATCCGCACGCTTTGCAAAGTTGCGGTTGAAAGAGGTTACAATAGAATTCTTCCGGGTATTATCATCCGTATGACGTTTCCACTGTCCAATACATGGTCCACAAGCATTCGCCATTATTACTGCACCTATACGTTCAAAGTCTCCTATTATACCATCCCGTTCCGCCGTATACCGAATCTGCTCGGAACCCGGATTAATGATCAGCGGGGCAGCAACAGGAATCTTATCTTCATACGCCTGACGGGCAATCGAAGCTGCCCGGCTCAAATCCTGATATGAGGAATTGGTACAAGAACCGATCAATCCGACTTCCATTTTACGAGGATAGCCGTTTTCTATTACTTTAGCGGCAAACTCTGAAATAGGAGTTGCTGCATCCGGAGTAAAAGGACCATTAATGTATGGTTCCAGTTCAGAAAGGTTAATCACTATCACGCGATCATAATACATATCAGGATTAGCACGTACATCTTCATCGGCCTCCAAATACGATGAAATCGCTTCCGCTTTAACTGCAATACCTTCACGACCGGTTGCCCGCAAATAAGCAGCCATATTATTATCGAACGGAAAAAGAGAAGTAGTTGCTCCTACTTCAGCACCCATATTACAGATAGTTGCCTTTCCCGTCGCCGACAAAGAAGATGCTCCAGGACCAAAATATTCAATAATTGCGTTTGTTCCGCCCTTTACCGTTAATATACCAGCCAGTTTAAGAATCACATCCTTGGGAGAAGCCCAACCACTCAACCGTCCGGTCAGTTTAACGCCAATCAATTTTGGCATCTTCAACTCCCACTCCATACCAGTCATCACGTCTACAGCATCAGCACCTCCAACTCCGATAGCAACCATCCCTAATCCTCCGGCATTTGGCGTATGCGAATCCGTTCCCACCATCATACCTCCGGGAAAAGCGTAGTTCTCTAAAACCACCTGATGGATAATACCTGCACCCGGCTTCCAGAAACCGATGCCATATTTACCCGATACTGTCTTAAGAAAATCATATACTTCACGGTTTCCATCGGTTGCTGTCTGTATATCAGCTTTTGCACCAATGTTAGCTTGTATAAGATGATCGCAATGCACAGTAGCCGGCACTACAGATCTGTCTTTCCCTGCATTCATAAATTGCAACAATGCCATCTGTGCTGTAGCATCTTGCATTGCTACGCGGTCTGGACGGAAGTTTACATAGTCTTCACCCCGTTTATAAAGACGTACGGAATGTTCATCATATAAATGAGCATAAAGGATTTTTTCGGCCAAAGTCATCGGACGGCCTAAACTTTTTCGTGCGTTATCTACCCGTTTTGGGAATTTGGAATAGAACTCTTCCAGCATTTCAATGTCTTGCACCATATTTTGTAGTTTTTAGATTATCAAACACCTTATCTGCAGGCTTTTTACAAATATATTAAATAGTATAATTGCTTTCATTTGAAAATGTCTATGAGAAAATAGAGTCTGTCTATAAGTCCTGAAAGTACAATCCCAATCTATTCTCCATACACTCAAACCTATCATGATGTATTATATAAACATAACGCATTTATAACTTATTTTGTTCAAGATTTCATCGTTTAAAATACTGTTTTGCTAAATCATTGATGACCGTTTGTACTACAGCGTCTGAAAAGATATTCTTCTAACAAAAAAACCCATTCGAATGGAACCAATATTCCATCCGAATGGGTTTTAAATTTCTCCCGGAAGAATCCTTTAAAAGGTTCTTCGAAATTGTCTTTCCTCTATATTAAATAATCGAGTTCTTCTTTGTAAATTCTATAATTTCGTCGATATATCCAAATGCCAGTCCGGTTACCGTATCAGCACATCCGTAATAAATAGCTATACGGCGAGTTTCCGGATCATGAAGTGCGGCACATGGAAATACCACATTAGGTACATCACCCATACATTCGTAATCTTTCTGCGGAGACAGCAAGTAAGGACCTGAGCGGAATTTAACTTTCCAAGGTTGTTCCAAGTCCAAAAGAGCAGAACCAAAGCTATACACATAACCATTACAAGAATGCAACACGCCATGATATATCAGCAACCAGCCTTCAGATGTTTCAATCGGAATAGGACCCGCACCTATCTTCATGCACTGCCATGCACTGTCTTCAAACGGTGCCGGAGACATCACATGGCGATGTCTTCCCCAGAAACACATATCAGGAGATTCACTATAGAAAATATCTCCAAACGGGGTATGGCCATTATCACTCGGACGACTCAGCATTGCAAAATTGCCATTTATCTTCCGGGGGAACATAACTCCATTACGGTTAAATGGTAAATAAGCATTTTCCAATTGATGAAATGTTTCAAAATCATACGTATATGCAACTCCGATTGTAGGACCATGATAACCATTGCACCAGGTTACATAATAACGATCTTCAACAAAACATACACGAGGATCATACGCATATACAAATTCACCTATTTCTTTATCATCACATTCAAATTCAAGTTTCTTTTCATTAATATTCCAATGAATACCATCGGCACTGAACCCTACGTGAAGGCGCATACGTCTGTTTGTATCGTCACAACGGAATACACCGGCATAACCACCTTTAAAAGGAACTACAGCACTATTGAATACGCTGTTGGAAGCAGGCAGTATATCACGTGGAATTACCGGATTTTCCGAATATCTCCACAATACATTATTACATCCTTCCGGACGATCTTCCCAAGGCATATCCGGCAATGCACTACCGGCAATCTTTAATTTATCCATATCTATTATTTGTATTAAATGTCAATCTTTCAATTTTTCGCCTTTATCATTATATGTAAAAGGAACAAAATATGCGACTAAAAATGACGGAATCATAGCAATTACTGTAAATACAAAAAAGTATTTATAGCCGATCCAATCGCTGATAAATCCGCTAATCATACCTGGAACCATGACTCCTAAATTCATAATTCCCGACGCAAAAGCATAATGTGCCATCTGGTGCTTGCCTGCTGCAACCTGTTGCATCATGAACAAGATCAGACCGGCAAACCCGAATCCATAACCGAAATACTCGAATATAATGGCTGCAGCAATCAATATTCCGCTTGCAGGTTGGTAGAATGCCAGAAACATATATACAAGAAAAGGAATATTAAAGCAACAACATAGTCTGAACAGCACTTTACGCAATCCTTTTGCAGAGATATAATATCCAGCCAGCACCGAACCAAATACGAATGCCGCCGCACCAAAGGTTCCATAATACAAACCTATCTCCTGTTCCGATAATCCCAATCCCTGTTGATCAACCGGAGCTTTCAAAAACAAGGGCACAATTTTAACAAC
Organism: Parabacteroides provencensis; assembly: GCF_900232875.1. Taxonomy (NCBI): domain Bacteria; kingdom Pseudomonadati; phylum Bacteroidota; class Bacteroidia; order Bacteroidales; family Tannerellaceae; genus Parabacteroides; species Parabacteroides provencensis. The sequence continues at coordinate 7,766 of NZ_LT960488.1, forward strand.
AAATCCTTCTGCAAACCGGTAAAGAATGATAAAACAGATATACCAGACGATATGTTTCTTGGTAAAAAATTCGCGGAATACATCCCACAGTTCTATCATACTTTCTTTCAAAGAGACATTCTCTTTAGCGGCTTTGCCCGAAGGCAACATTTTCGTATGATACAAACCAAGCAGCACCATTATGACACCACAAAGAAGCATAACCGACATCCATGCATATACAATAGCATTTTCACCATCATATTTCCGCGAAAAATAACTAATCATATAACCTGCCAGATAGACCAATCCCCCGGTTGCCACGATCTTAGCCAGATTATAGAAAGCTCCCTGCCAGCCAATATATTTAGCCTGATCTTCAGCCGAAAGTTCGTCCATATATACACCATCGGTGGCAACATCATGTGTGGCACCACTAAAAGCAATTATAGCAAGCAAAGCAATTGCAATTGCAAAAAAGTTAGGCATATTCAGCACTAAAGCCACCAAACCAAATATACAACCGGTAAGAAGCTGCGTCAGTACGACAAAGAATTTCTTGGTACGATACATGCCCAACAAGGGGCTCCACAAGGGTTTCAATGTCCAGGGTATCATAATTAATGAAGTCCAAAGGGCTATCTGTGAATCGGATATTTTCAATCCTTTAAACATCAGTACAGCAACCATATTCAATACAACAAAAGGAAATCCCATCGCAAAATAGACGCTGGGAATCCAGGTCATCGGACTATAGCGGCGTTTGGTAGATTTATCTTCACTCATGTCTTAATTGTGTTTTTCATGCATGCAAATATACGTAGTTTATATCAAAATGGCAACCGGGCCATCAGACATATAAATCACTTCATTTCCATTATTTCAACCGCAATACCTTCTTCTTCAATGAACGCTATTGTGAGGTGTTCATCACAAACGGCCGGACCAAAAAGTATTTTTTTCCCTTTCAACTCTTCTTCTATCGAAGGAACAATATAAGCTACATGCGCTGTAGTCTGTACCAATTCCGGGAGGCAGCTTCCGGCTTCAAAACGCAAAAATTCCAAATGATTCGGACTTTTTGAATGATCGGTTAACCAAACTTTCAATCCTTCGTTCAACACAGCTCCTTCTTTCTTCTCTTTCGTAGGGATTCCTACATGACTAAGTGTTCTCATTACTATTATATTTAAAATATTAAAATCTATTTGTTACAAGTAAATATCACTACAATCTCTTCCGGTAAGCCCAAACTGCAACTATCCCGATCATAGCAAAAGCCGCATAAAGATAAACAAAAACCCCATTCACGTTATCGTTTTGACCATATGAATGCATTCCGCTTAAAAAATAATTTACGCCAAAAAAAGTCATCAACACAGAGGCAAAAGCGACAACAGAGCCAAAGTTAAATACCCACAGGGTATCCAGTTTCTTAATTAAACGGGCATGAATAACTATTGCATACACAATCATAGTAATAAGAGCCCAGGTTTCTTTTGGGTCCCATCCCCAGTATCGTCCCCAGGATTCATTAGCCCATACGGCACCTAGAAATGTTCCGATAGTCATCAATGCCAGTCCTACCAACATAGACATCTCATTCACAATAGTCAATTCACGGATACGTGCAGATAACATCTTACGGTTATTATCTTTCATAATGCACATCATAGCAAGATTTGTCAACCCTATCAAACAACAAATCCCAAAGAATCCATAAGCAGCCACAATAACTGCCACATGGAACATTAACCACGGAGATTTCAATACGGGAACCAATGGGTTAATCTGCGGGTCCATCCAACTCAAACCCGAAACAAACAAAATAATCCCCCCGAATAAAGTGGCTAAAGCAAATGTAACAGGGCTACGACGTACAAACAGCAACCCTGCCAAAACAGTAGCCCATGCCACATACACCATCGTTTCATATGAATTACTCCAGGGAGCATAGCCCGCAATATACCAACGCATACCCATACCATATATATGGAAAGAAAATACGGTTAATACAGCTATTCCAAGCAACCAAAAAGCAATATTGAGCCAACGTTTCCGGTTAAATAACATAATGAATGAAAAAAACAGCAATAAACCGCCTAATATAAGATAGCCTATTTTACAAAGGCGAAAAACATCCATTTTATTATATTTAATCTCAGCCTGTATCTTTTCAGGACTAATATTTACCGAACTACCTTTTGCCTGCTGATACGTATTGATCATTCCTACAATTTCATCGGCTTTCTTCCAATCGCCTGTTTTCATTGCGTCCCGGACTTCTTCCAAATACCAATTCATAATATGAGAAACAAACATCGAATCTTTACCACTGAAAACCGACAGGTTATCTCCGGGAGAATACCATTTATGGTTCAGATCTCCTTCCTTCGGAAAGAGATTGAGCATCTGAAAGTTAATCAATTGATGGAATATATTGATTTGTTCATCCAGTTTCAACAAATCCTTATCAAAACGGGAACGTTCGTTTGGCATCTTATTGTACGCTTCTTCCAGTTTTTCTTGCAACTTATAATTCCCGTTACTGTCGAATACCTCTACATAAGCACATTCGTCGTCTGTCAAATCATAATAAGATGCCAGTTCTTTATTTGTCATAGAAACAAGTGGAACCTGTATCCACATTTCCGGCAATGCCAGCAAGCTCAGCAAAAATTGATCCGAATTAAGGTTGCCTATTTTATCCGACTTATGTAATTTCCGGAGAATTTCCGATGAAAAGGTATTAACAGGAAGCATCCGGCCATTTCCTGACTGGATAGGAAGGGCTCCAAACTTAGCTGCATGTTCGGTATTAATAGTATATTTCTGTACAGCATCCATAACAGATGATAAACCCGGATTTGCTATTATCGGATTGGTCGTCAGAAGGAACAAAAAAAACAATAGAGTCGTTGTACTCCGAAGTTCTTTCAATCGACGGCTTAACTTCATGAAACGAGAATTTTGACCGACAAAACAAAAAACAAATCCTATCACTAAAAGTATATATCCCATATACGTAATATTACGCCCCCAAACATCTTTATTTACCGAAAGCACCGTACCTTTTTCATCCTGATCATATGAAGCCTGATAAAAACGATAACCTTTTATATCCATTACATTATTCATATATACACGTTCATGTAATGTTTTTCCGTCAACGTGCACCAACAATTCACTTTCATAAGAAGAAGGACTGGCTGATCCCGGATAACGCGTTAAAGTAAACTTCACGAGTTCGACAGTAAATGGAAGCGTATAGGTAGTTGTATTATCAGAAGTATGAACAGCCATCTGGTCACTCGATTCACCCTGGCGAATATGTAAAACGCCCTCTTCTGCAAAAAAATGAGATACCAGAGCTCCTAGCAATATAATAATAAAAGCTATATGAGTAATCATCAGTCCCCATTTACCTCTTTTCAGATATTGATGTTTAATTACAACTGCAATAAAATTAATAACCAACAAAAACTGAAGTAAAAAAAATAATGGAGAATAATAAATCATAGCTTTTGCCGCCATCGTTCCATGATACTTCTCAATAAAAGTAGCAAAAGCAAGCCCTAAAGCATAAATTAATAATAAAACAACAGTTGCCCGGAAAGAGGAAAAAAACTTTTCAAGAGTTGCCTTCATTTGTTTTTTGTTTAAATAGAGATGATAATAATGATTTATGATATTTATAACCGGGCTATTCCTTCTATTTCAATAAGCAACTCATTTCTACAAATATCAGCGCACATATAAAAAACCGGGATGTTCAAATGATATGCCTCCATCAATCTCCTAGCTTCTTCATAAAAAGAACGATCTTTTAAATAAACCCTTAATATACAAAGTCTGGCATTGCCTGCTAATTGATCAATATTCTCCATTGTAATACGCAATTGCTGCTCAAGTCCTATATCCGCCAGACTATTTTCTCCACGGATTGCAGCCGTACCCGATATATATATAATCTGGTTCTTATCGCATACAAGACTTTTTGCCCTCTCAAATTTCGGAGTAGTCTTTTGTTCACCCGAAACCGCCAATACTTTTTCCGAATATGCATGGGCTGCAACTTGTAATTTATTATCGATAGGCACAACATGCATAGAATCTTTCAATATGGCCGCATCCAGATCAACCAAAACACCTCCGAAACCAGCCCCAATTCCGGTTGCAGCAGGATAACCATTCGTCCATCGAGCCTTCTTGTAAAAATCCGTACGGGCGTTATTAAAAGATTGATAATGCTGATTCTCTCCGTCAAAAGCCGTTATATGTTCTATATAATTCCATTGACGAATAATACTATTGATTGGGAAACCTTCTTTTTTCAATACAATCATGATTGTATTGAAAACATCTGCCGACTGTTGCTCTATATTATAATTGATTACATCTCCCTGGAAACCTCCAGCAAACAGAAATCGTGCACACTCATTCTCCAGGATAACATAAGGTAATCCGCAGAAATGACGGAAAGTAACTTGTTCTTCATCTTCTAACCGATAACTGTGTACCTCCATAATTAAAGGAGCATCCATAGGTGGTTGGGATACATAGCTAAGCGCAGGCTCACGATCTCCATAATATGCCCGAATTTTCTTACGCAATATAACGCGCTGCTCTACATATTCTATATTCGATGAAGGAGTTCCAAAAAAGGATAAGCGAAGGATTGTCTCATTTTCGGGAAGCTGCGACAACAGATTATCCACCATTTCCGGAAAGCCGGCTCTCTGTGTTGCATAAACAGTATAGTGTATTTTCTGGCAATAGTTCATGTTTTCCAAATTATTCAGATATCTATGATCACTCTCTTTTTTCGGATCACGTTATGATGATCAAAAGTAAACCCGCATATTTTAAACAAGGAACGATATGTATAAAAATAAGTTAAGTATGTTGCAAAGCATTATTCATCAGGAATGGCCATATAAAAGAAAAGGCTGACAAATAGTTATTTATAACTTCTCTGCCAGCCTTTTGATTAATATCATTTCTCTATTTCTTAGAATGATCTTTCAGTTTAGCCAGCATATCCTGCGTCATTGCATCCAAATCATATTCCGGCTTCCACCCCCATTCCTGACGAGCACAAGTATCATCCAGAGAATTTGGCCACGAATCGGCTATAGCCTGACGCAACGGATCTACTTTATATTCCATTTTGAAATCGGGCACATATTTTTTAATATTGTTATATATAATTTCCGGATCAAAACTCATAGAAGCAATATTAAAGGAATTACGATGCACGAACTTGGTAGAATCGGCTTCCATAATTTCTATTGCAGCACGTAATCCATCAGGCATATACATCATATCCATGAAAGTACCGGCACTAATAGGGCAAACAAATTTCTCACCTTTTGCAGCAGAGTAATAAATATCGACAGCATAGTCTGTTGTTCCGCCCCCCGGAGGTGTAACATAAGAAATCAGTCCGGGAAAACGTACCGAACGGGTATCAACACCAAAACGGATATTGTAATAATCGCTCAATAATTCGCCGGAAACTTTAGTTACTCCATACATAGTACGCGGATTACGGATCGTATCTTGCGGTGTTTTATCCTTCGGCGTATTATTTCCGAATACTCCGATAGAACTTGGTGTAAAGACTGCACAATGCATTTCACGTGCAACTTCCAGGACATTAAACAGCCCTCCCATTCCTATTTTCCAAGCCAACTGAGGTTTAGCTTCAGCCACTGCCGACAGTAAAGCAGCAAGATTGTAAATAGTGTCTACATTATACTTTGAGACAGTTTCGGCGATTTGTTGTTCGTTTGTAATGTCTACAATTGCAGATGGCCCAGATTCCAACAGTTCACCTTTCGGCTCTGCACCAGGAATATAACCGGCTACAATATTTCCACCGTAGATGCTTCTCAATTTCATGGTTAACTCTGATCCAATCTGACCGGTAGAACCAATTACCAATACATTCTTCATTGCGTTTATTAGCTTTAAGTTTTTTTCAGCCGCAAAGGTATAGAGAATAAAACGGTTTAAATGCTATTTTCTTCTGTTTTTTAATATTATTATTCAAAAAAAAACACCACCTTTGTCTGTCACATAAACATAATAAAAACAAAACTCACATCTATAATACTAAAAAATAAAGTTTTATGTACGGAAAACTTAAAGATTTCTTGACTAACGAATTGGCAAATATTAAAGCTGCCGGATTATACAAGAACGAAAAATACATTCTTCATTGCGTTTATTAGCTTTAAGTTTTTTTCAGCCGCAAAGGTATAGAGAATAAAACGGTTTAAATGCTATTTTCTTCTGTTTTTTAATATTATTATTCAAAAAAAAACACCACCTTTGTCTGTCACATAAACATAATAAAAACAAAACTCACATCTATAATACTAAAAAATAAAGTTTTATGTACGGAAAACTTAAAGATTTCTTGACTAACGAATTGGCAAATATTAAAGCTGCCGGATTATACAAGAACGAAAGAATCATTACCACGCCTCAAAGAGCTGATATTAAAGTAAACGCCGGAGACGAAGTATTAAATTTCTGCGCCAATAATTATCTGGGGCTTTCAGATAACCGGCGTTTAATAAAAGCTGCTAAAGACGCCATGGATACACACGGATACGGAATGTCCTCCGTTCGTTTTATCTGCGGAACCCAAGATTTGCATAAACAACTGGAAGCGGCAATCTCCGATTATTTCAAAACTGAAGATACAATTCTGTATGCTGCCTGCTTCGATGCCAACGGAGGTTTATTCGAGCCTTTGTTCTCAGAAGAAGATGCTATTATTTCAGATGCATTAAATCATGCATCTATCATTGACGGTGTTCGTCTATGCAAGGCTAAACGTTATCGTTATGCCAATGCAGATATGGCAGATCTGGAACGTTGTCTTCAGGAAGCACAAGCACAGCGCCATCGTATTATTGCCACAGACGGCGTATTCTCTATGGATGGAAATGTTGCTCCTATGGATAAAATATGCGCATTAGCTGAAAAATACGACGCACTTGTCATGGTAGACGAATCTCACTCTGCAGGTGTTGCAGGCCCAACCGGCCACGGTGTTGCCGAACAATTCAATGTATATGGCAAAATTGATATCTTTACCGGCACATTAGGTAAAGCTTTTGGTGGAGCTATGGGTGGATTTACAACCGGCAAAAAAGAAATTATTGATATGTTGCGCCAACGTTCGCGTCCGTATTTATTCTCAAATTCTGTTGCGCCGGCTATCGTGGGTGCCAGTTTGGAAATGTTCAAAATGTTGAAAGAAAGCAACGCATTACACACCAAGTTAATGAACAACGTTAACTATTTCCGTGATAAAATGATGGCTGCGGGATTCGACATCAAACCAACTCAATCTGCAATATGTGCCGTTATGCTATACGATGCCAAATTATCCCAGGACTTTGCAGCACGCATGCAACAAGAAGGTATTTATGTGACAGGATTTTATTATCCTGTCGTACCGAAAGAGCAAGCACGTATCCGGGTTCAGCTATCTGCAGGTCACGAAAAAGAACATTTGGATAAAGCGATTGCAGCCTTCATCAAAGTTGGAAAAGAATTGAAAGTAATCAAATAAGAAAATAAACATCTATACACCAATCAGGGTGCTGCGAAAAGTTAGTCATGTTGTATGATAACATAACAAACTTGCGCAACACCCTTTTTTTAGTTGCCTATCCTCTTCAGGTTAGTTGCCTACCCAAATTCAGTCAAATGCAAGTCTCGGCAAAGAGCCATTTCATGGGCAATATAAACTCATAGTTATGACTTTTCGAAATAATAACTATGAATCAAAAAAATCATAACTATGAGTTCGTTTTTTGTTCAATAGAATTAAGGTTAGTCTGGTTAGTAAGCATTATCTTTGTCATTATAACATTTTATAAATAAAATAACGGAATGCAACTTAGCAATTATCATAGTCATTGTACATTCTGTGACGGGCGAAGCCTGCCGGAAGACTTCATAAAATTCGCTATATCCAACAAATTCAGGGCATACGGATTTTCTTCTCATTCTCCCCTGCCTTTTGAGACATTCTGGAATATGTCCAAGGATAATATGTCCGACTATCTGATGGAAATAGAACGGCTAAAGAAAAAATACAACGATCGGATAGAAATATACGTCGGGTTAGAAATTGACTACCTGAATAAAACCTATAATGCGTCGATACCTTATTTCTTGAATCTTCCGCTCGATTACAGGATCGGTTCCATTCATTTCTTACCCGTATCAGACCATCTGACAGAAGAAAACATGGTTTGTATAGACGGTTCGTTCAAAGATTACGCTTTATCCGTAAAAAAGCATTTTGGCAATGACATTCGATTGCTTGTAAAACGATATTTCAACTCAACATCAGAGATGATTGAAGCCGGAGGCATCGACATTGTAGGTCACATGGATAAAATTTACATGAACGGACAAAAATACGCCGATTTTTCAATCGATGAAGATTGGTATATAAAACCTTTCAAAGCCTGTCTCGAACTAATTGCGGAAAAAAAACTCATGGTAGAGATAAACACCAAAAACCTTTTGAAAAAAGAAGAACTTTACCCTCATAAGAAATATTTAGCCCTATTACAACAAATGAATATCCCCGTGATGGTAAATTCGGATTGCCATTACCCGCAATTAGTAAATGACGGCCGCACCGAAGCTTTCTCTTTACTGAAAGAAGCCGGATTCAGAACCACACGCGAACTAATCAACGGTAAATGGCAAGATGTAGCTATTTAAAACTTACGGAAAGTATATCTTTTACCTTCGCTTTCCAATATAAGTTTTTTACGGTCTGCTTTTTCAATGATAAACACACGCGTAGTTGAAGTCCAATCCGTATATTTCAGGAAAGATTCAACCGGCTTCGGATTCGATATAAGTTCAAGCAGTAATTTATTATCTCCTTCTTTGGTATTGAAACCATAGCAATCCCGAATGTCGTCTGAGGCCGGATCATAAATCTGATACATAAACAAGGATGTCTGGAAATTATAATATATCGTATCAACATCTTGTACTATACCATCTTCTTCAACCTGTTGCAACTGCCATTTGCCATCCAGCTTGTCATAAACATCATTGCTACATGCGGCCAGCAATAATAGACCAATTGCAATTATTAAACTCTTTATCATTTTAAATTACTCCTTTTGTACTTGGTAAACTATAATGGTAAATATCCCTGCGTATCGCCATTTTGATAGAACGTGCCAGAGCTTTAAATATACCTTCTATTTTATGGTGTTCATTCGTACCTTCCGCTTTTATATTCAAATTCATACGCGACGCATCACTCAAACTTTTAAAGAAATGAAGAAACATTTCGGTCGGCATATCACCAACTTTTTCACGATGAAATTCGGCATCCCATACCAACCAGGGGCGTCCGCCAAAGTCCAAAGCAACACTACACAAACAATCATCCATAGGCAAAGTAAAACCATAACGTTCTATTCCTCTTTTGTCTCCTAAAGCTTTCAGCAAGGCTTCACCTAAAGCGATGGCTGTATCTTCTATTGTATGATGTTCATCTACATTAAGATCGCCTTTAACACGAATAACCAAATCAATACCGGAATGTTTACCTATTTGATCCAACATGTGGTCAAAAAAACCAAGTCCCGTCTCAATTTCTGTCTTTCCGTTACCATCCAGGTTTAACTCCACATAAATATCGGTCTCTTTTGTTGTACGTTGTACAATGGCACGACGTTCGCCGGCATACAGAAATTCCGTAATTTTATCCCAATCGTCAGTAATAAGTACCGGAGACAACGCCATACCTTTTGCCATTACCTCCTCTCCTACACTGTCAGTATCTATTAACCAGATACTTTTAGTTCCCAAATTCTTCGCCAATTCCAGGTCTGTAAGACGATCACCTATTACATAACTATTCGCCAGGTCATACCCGCCATCCAGATATTTTCCTAACATTCCTGTGCGAGGTTTACGGTTAGGTGAACTATCTTCAGGAAAAGAACGGTCTATCAGAATATCATCAAAAACAATCCCTTCTCCTTCCAACGTTTTCAGTATCATATTATGAGCCGGCCAGAAAGTTTCTTCAGGAAAAGAAGATGTTCCCAGACCATCCTGGTTTGTAACCATCACAAATTCAAAATCCAGCTTTTCACGAAGGAAATATAAATTTCTGAATACTTTCGGATAAAATTCCAATTTATCCAGATTATCCAACTGGTAATCTACCGGAGGCTCAATAACCAATGTCCCGTCCCGATCTACAAAAAGAGCTCTTTTCATAATGGAATACTTTTCAAAGCATTTAATATCATTTTATTCTCTTCCGGCGTACCAACCGTAATGCGTAAACAGCCCCGGCACATGGTTACATTATTGCGATTACGTACAACTATGCCTTGTTTTACTAAATAATTATATGCATTATTGGCATTTCCTACTTCCACCAATAAAAAGTTGGCATCCGAAGGATAAACCTTAAACATATAAGGAGGTTCTACCAAAGCTTTCTCCAGGCGTGCACGTTCATAAAGAATCACCCGCAATTCCTCACGTATGTTTTTCTCATTTTCCAACACGGCCAATGCTGCTTCCTGTGAAGGTTTACTCACGTTATACGGATACTTTATTTTATTAAAGACACCTATAATTTCAGGAGAAGCAAATGCCATACCCAAACGAATTGCAGCCGCTCCCCAAGCTTTTGATAAGGTCTGCAGAACAATTAAATTGGGATATTTATCTAATTCCGAAAGAAACGAAGGCTGGGAAGAAAAATCTATATATGCTTCATCTATCACGACAAGTCCCTGAAACTTATCCAGTATTTTATAGATTTCATTCCGGTTTAAACTATTTCCGGTAGGATTATTCGGAGAACACAGAAAAACAACTTTAGTCCAATTGTCATCCAACTCTATTATTTTATCCGCATCCAGATCAAAGTTGCTATTTAATAAGACCTTTTTACATTCCACATTATTCAAATTGGCACATACTTCATACATGCCATACGAAGGATCGATCATAATTGCACAATCCATCCCGGGTTCGCAAAACGCCCTGAATATTAAATCGATAGCTTCATCACTTCCGTTTCCCAAAAATATAGAAGATGTCTCAACACCTTTTAGTTTCGAAATACGTTCTTTCAATTGTATTTGCAAAGGATCCGGATAACGGTTATATGCTGTATTCCATGGATTCTCGTTTGCATCCAGAAATACGGAAGCTTCCCCATGAAATTCATTTCTTGCAGACGAATATGGCTTCATGTTCCATACATTTCGCCTTACCAATTTTTCCAAACTTATCATAATGTCTTCAGTCTAACAGTTACAGCATTACGGTGTGCATCCAGCAACTCATTTGCAGCCATCGTCTGAATTGCGCCACCTAAATTACGTATCCCCTCGGAAGTAATCTCCTGGAAAGTGATCTTTTTGATGAAACTATCCAGATTCACGCCACTATAAGCTTTTGCATAACCGTTAGTAGGCAATGTATGATTTGTCCCCGAAGCATAATCGCCGGCACTTTCCGGCGTATAAGCACCCATGAAAACACTTCCCGCATTCTCTACTTTTTCGGCTACATCAGAATAGTTTTCCATTTGAATGATCAAATGTTCCGGGGCATATTGGTTCGTAAAATCAATCACTTCCTGTTCATTGTCCAAAACAATAATACGGCTATGGGATAACGATTTTTCTGTAATTTCTTTACGACTCAGCTTTTCCAACTGATCTTCGATAGCCCGTACGACTTTGTCTACAATATACTCCGATGTTGTAACCAATATGGCCTGGCTATCCACACCATGTTCTGCCTGCGATAAAAAATCGGCAGCAATAAAATCGGGATTAGCTTTTTCATCAGCAATCACTTCCACTTCAGATGGGCCGGCAGGCATATCTATTGCCACATCTTTCAAACTTACAAGTTGTTTCGCAGCCGTCACATATTGATTTCCCGGACCAAATATCTTATACACCTTTGGTACAGACTCCGTACCATAAGCCATTGCAGCAATAGCTTGTATTCCTCCTATCTTAAATATTTTATTCACACCTGCAATTTCTGCCGCAAATAATATGGCAGGATGTACTCTACCGTCTTTATCCGGCGGCGTACATAATACTACCTCTTTACATCCGGCAATACGCGCCGGAACAGCCAACATTAATACTGTGGAAAACAATGGCGCCGTTCCTCCCGGAATATACAAACCGACTTTCTCTATGGCAACTGCTTTTTGCCAGCATGTCACGCCGGTAGTCGTTTCCACCTTCTGGCCTGTAAAACGCTGTGAAGCATGAAATTTCTCTATATTTCCCTTTGCCGTACGGATTGCCTGTTGCAATTCGTCTGACACCAGATTCTTAGCTTCGTTAATTTCTTCTTCGGAAACCTGTAAATCAGAAAGCGTTACATTGTCAAACTTTTCTTCGTATCGTCTTACTGCCGCATCACCTTCTGCGCGTACTTCATTCAAAACCGGACGAACCGTATCAAATAACATACTTACATTCAATGCCGGTCTGGTCAATAATAAAGGCCATTCTTCCCTTGACGGATATTTAATGATTTCCATAACTATAATATCATTTTCTCAATAGGGATAACCAAAATGCCTTCTGCCCCCAATGATTTAAGTTTACCAATAATTTCCCAAAAATGTTTCTCTGCTATAACAGATTGAACAGAAACCCAATCTCCATTAGCTAAAGGAGTCACCGTCGGACTTTTCATTCCCGGCAACACTTCTATAATCTCATTCAGTTTTTCCTTTGGAGCATTTAATAATACGTATTTCTTGCCTTCCGCTACTTGAATTGCCTCAAAACGGAACAATAGTTCATCCAAAATAGCTTGCTTTTCTTCCGACAATTCATTATTTGCAATCAACAAAGCTTCGCTCTGCATAATTACTTCAACTTCTTTCAATTGGTTGCTCACCAAAGTACTGCCAGAACTCACAATATCAAAAATGGCATCTGCCAGACCAATGCCCGGGGCTATTTCTACCGAACCGCTGATAACATGAAATTCAGCTTTTACTTTTTTTTCGGCCAAATAGGCTTTCAGAATCTCCGGATATGATGTGGCAATCGTTTTTCCTTCAAACCATTCGATGCCCTTATATTCCTCCTCTTTCGGAATAGCCAGAGATAAACGGCACTTACTGAATCCCAGACGTTTTATCAGTTTGGCTTCCCCACCCTTTTCTACGTATTCATTTTCTCCAACGATGCCTATATCTGCCACGCCATTGGCTACAGACTGTGGTATATCGTCGTCACGCAGAAATAATACTTCTACAGGAAAGCCTTTTGCCGATAAAAGCAGAATACGTTTCCCCCGGTTCAACTTGATGCCGGCTTCTTCCAGCAATAACATGGTTTCGTCGTATAAACGACCTTTTGATTGTACTGCAATTCGTAACATAAGTATTTTGTTTTAAAATTATCATCTTAAAAACAAAATAAGGCTTACCGTATAAACGGCAAGCCTTACTTGTTTATTGCGAATCTTTACTATCACACAGCCCACCGAACTATTGCCCGTTGTAATGATGATGGCGATGATGTAAAGCTATTCTTTTCATTTATTTCATTATTTACGTCACAAAGTTACAATAATTATTCATTTAACAAATAAATCTGTCAAAATATTATCTATTCCAGCTTAATTTTTTACGATGCTAATTTCAAACCTATTATTCCGGCAATAATTAAGAAGGCCGATAGCAAACGCCAAATACTTGCCGAGTCATGAAAAAAGAAAATACCGATCAACAAAGTTCCTACGGCACCAATGCCTGTCCACACAACATAAGCCGTACCAATAGGGATCGTTCGTTGAGCCATATACAAAAAATAACCGCTCAGTCCCATCGATACAACGGCTAAGGCTAGATACAGAAAACGCAATCCCGTCGTCTGTGCCAGTTTCATACCAACCGGCCATCCTATTTCAAAGAAGCCTCCCAGCAATAAATAAATCCATCCCATTTCCTTACTTATTATTTATACCATATATAAGTGTGGCTATAATCTCATTTTATATTAATCAATATTAGTTTACGCGGACAGTCACACTTGTGTAAACATTGCCCAAACGAATATAGACCTCATATGTACCCGGTACACCGTTAAATTCAGTAGGTGTTCTATTTAAAGTCATTCGCAATACACCATCGCTGGCAGAAATATCGAATACTTCAGGAACGCCGTCATACCAAAAACATTCCGTATTTTTAGGCAATTCCATTGAAACCGTTTCACCAACATAAGTTACCGTTCCGAGAGATTTTCCATACTCAGGCAGACCTTGTGCATCAGGATAAACAGAAACATATTTCACAATAGCTCCGGTTTGAACATCATCGACTGCAATCGGAGCTACGACATAAAAACGATAATAGGCAGCCCCGGCCATTATCGCCCTGGTTCCCGAAGGAAAATCAAAGACAGTTTCCGCATCAAAAACCTGATACATATTTCCTGTTGCCACAGCAACCTCACGTACAAGGTTATTTAATCTTGGTTCAACCTCTTTTCCTATTCCGCCAACATTACCAATTTCGGAAATCAGACACGAATTGGTATAGAAATTATTCGCTTTATTTATATAAACATCAGATGTTCCAAGTCGTGTCTTTCCGTTTTGCTCGTTAAGCATATTAAGGGAAACCGTTCCTTTCGGATCATTTGGCACATCATCTTTAGAACAAGATGTTCCTAAAAACAAAACTCCAGCAAACAAAAGCTGGAACAACACATTTTTCTTCATTTTTATTATTTTGTGGTTATAACAGACGAAAGTACGACAAAAACCTTTACTCTCTCAGATACTCAGCAATCTTCATAAAATTTCTTTCTAATAAATACATCTGGCGCGACATAAAAGAAAAGAATTCGCCCCAATGCTCCCGACGATGAAAGTCTATACCTTCTTTTGCCGTATAAATACGTGCTACTTCATTTCCGGCTTCACGTGTATAACAAATATCCCAGATAAGTCCGTTTGGAAAATCTTTTTCCAGAACTTCTTTGTACCAGGTCAGTTTTTCAAACATCTCAAGACGTTGGTCTTCCTGACGATGAGCAACCTCCAATATCACATAAGCACCGTTTCGTGTAGCGTCGAACTTCAACTCCACTCCTTTTACTTTCGTATTCAACGTCCAAACTTTTTTCCTTCCGCGTAGATAAGGCTGAACTTCACAAAAAGCAGCAAAGCTTTCCCAAAACTCTACTTTCAGGTTCTTTAATTCGTCTTTACTATACATTTATTATTTATAGATGTCTTTTCTTTTTACTTTAATAATCGTTCCGAACGATGCCAGTTTTTTCATATCAATATGTTTCGAGTTGCCTACAATAGCATATACTACCGGATGCCCCGCCACATGTTTTTCATAGAAACCGGAAATATCTTTCATGTGCATATTCTCAATATCCGCCAATAACTCCCGGTTCGGATCTGTATTATATCCATTACGCAAAGCCGTATATATTTTAGGAGAAATCTGTCTGAATGAAGGATATTCATTATTCACAGAGTTTAATATCGATTGCTTAACTGCATCGACACGCGCTTCCGGACGTTCGGGCATTTTCTTTATCAACGAATCGAGAACAGTCATTGCATCCAATGTTTTGTCTCCCTGCGTAGAAAGCATAGTAACAAATGTAGCAGGCTTGTCCGGCAACTTAGCCGACGGTTGATTAATACGGGCATTTACACGATATGCAAATGAACGGAATTCCCTTATCTCCTGAAACATCAACGAAGACATATCTCCGCCAAAATATCCGGTAAAGAGTTTTGCAGCATGACGCGTCTTCTCATCCTTCAACGCATCTCCCTGTATATATCCGTAAACTATACTTTGCGACACATCCGGCATATCGAAGAAGTAGACAACCGGTTCGTCATAAGACAATGTTTCCCGATAATACGGATAAGCAGAAGGAACATTAATTTCCTGAACCGGCAAATTCTCTTTTAACAAAGGAATCACTTCATCCATAGAGTGTGAACCGCAATAATGGATAGAGCATTCTACTTTACGAGCCTCGTTAAAAGCGTCTACCAACTCCTGGCCTTTCAATTTCTTTATCCGGGACAACGGCAATTTCGTCCGGAAACGGGACTGTTCACCATACATCACTTTTTCCAACAATGCTTTTGCCAAACTTTCACTGGATTTCGCAAACGCTTTATTGCTTACCTTCGCATCGTCAACAATTTGGCCTAGCTTTTTATTATCAGCTTTGGCATGACGCATAAAATCACCTACTAAAGTAAGTGTTTCTTGTAAATTTGCCTCAAAACCACTCACCTTAACATCAAAATCCGTATCGCTCACCTCAAAAGCCAACGTACTTCCCAATGTTTGCAAACGATTACGAAAATCATTGAATGACAAAGAATCCGTACCGATAAAATGCAAATAACCGGCTGTCTGGTTCAATATAGGCCGTTCCAATGCACCTATACCAAAAACCAAATGCAAAGAAAATATATCATTTACCGGATTAGGAGAAGCATACATAGTTGCCAATGAAGTAACCGGCCGTATTTTTATATCTTTCTCAAAATCAAGCAAACGTGGTTCCAGCTCTTTTTCCGGCATTTCCTGTAATTGCTTCACATAATTGGAAGTAGCATCTTTATTCCTCGGTACTACCGGAGTATAATCCGGCTTAGGAAGATTATCCTTCGGATATTTACCCGTTTTCTTCGTTACATATAAATAGTTTTCATTGAAATATTTACGCGCCACGTCCATAACATCTTCTTTTGAAAGATCATCAATGCGGGCAACTTCATCCAAATAATTGTTCCAGCTTTTCCCTTGTGAAAAGATACGCATCATAGCTTGTGCACGCACACTTATATCTTCTAATCCGGAATCATATTCACGCTTTTGTTCAAGTTTCAGGCTCTGGAAAGTCTCTTCACTAAAATCTCCGGTTTTAATACGGTTTATTTCCTTCCAAACCAATTTTTCGGCAGCCGAATAAGATTGGACAAACAATTTCGGGACAACAAGGATTCCCAGAATGCCAGCCTCGTTCATACTCTCATTCACAGCCATGGAAGCCATAACTTTATGCTCCACTGTCAGTTTATCCAGATAGCCGGTTCCGTTTGAATTGTTCAGAAGCGCCATTGCTATATTCAAAGCCACCTTATCTTTATGATTGGCAGGTACGCCTCTGAACCCCAATGCCATTGCTTTCACAAATGGTATCGGAACCTTTATTTTCATCTTTTCCTTACCTTTAAAAGGAGGGATCTCTACAATCTCCCTCTGAGGCGCTTCACCTTTACGGATACGCGAAAAGGCAGATTCTAAAATAGGTAAAACGGTTTTGGTATCGAAATCGCCGCTTAGTATCAATCCCATATTAGATCCCACATAATACGTTTCAAAGAATTTCTGCATTTCGGATAAACGAGGATTCTTCAAACTTTCGGTACTCCCTATAATCGGATAAGCATACGGATGCGGATAGAAATAGCGTTCTGTCAATTTTTCAATTGCCTGGCTACCGATCATATCGCTATACATATTCTTTTCCTCGTACACAGTTTCCAGCTCACTCTGAAAAAGCCGAAAAACCGGATTCAACAAACGCTCGCTGTTTATTTCTGCCCATTGCGTAATATATTGCGGAGAGAAAGTATTGAAATAAACAGTAAAATCGTAAGATGTCCCGGCATTTAATTTAGTACCGCCATACCTGGAAATCAAACGGTCGAACTCATTTGGGATAACATATTCTGCAGCCCGGACACTCATTTCATTAATCTCTTTTTGAATAGACGAGCGTAATTTGCTGTCTTGAGTAGCAGCCAATTCATCATATTTTGCGGCAATAGAATCCAACACTACCTTTTCGGCATCATAATCTGTCGTGCCGATTTTATCGGTACCTTTAAACATCATGTGCTCAAAATAATGGGCAATGCCTGTATTCGGACAATCTTTAGAACCGGCTTTCACCACAACAGCACCAAAAACTTTGGGTTGTGTATGATCTTCATTCAGCCAAACGGTTAAACCATTGCTCAACGTATGCTCATAAACTTTAAGCGATTCCGGTATCTGAGCAGATAGGATATTTGTATAACATGTAAGTGCCATGATTTGCAATAGATGTTTCATCAGAACTTCATAAGTTCATAAATACTGCAACAAATATACAATTTTCCGGACGAACAAAATAAACTAAATAGCGATTCGTGTGTTATCTCATTAAGATGAAAACGATTATTATGATAAATTTAGGAACTTGGATGAACAAACTGCTTATCGGATGGGGAATAGATCCCAAAATTGCCAACACATTCGACGAGTCGATTATTGCTATCTTAATGGTAGCTGTTGCAATAGGTTTAGATTATATTTTCCAGGCTATTTTCGTAGGTAGTGTACGAAAAATAGCCCAGAAAACCCACTATACATGGGACACTTTGATGATTAAACGCAAAGTTGTGCATAATCTGGTACACGCAATTCCCGCATTCTTAGTGTACAATTTATTACCAATGGCATTTGTTAACGGCAAAGAATTATTAGTCATTTCCCAAAAAATATGTTCAATTTATATTGTCATTTCCCTACTATTAGCAATTAACGGTCTTTTGCTAATGATGCTGGATATGTCCACACTCAAGAAATCCATGAAGAACCGCCCGATGAAAGGATTTATACAAGTGCTTCAGGTATTGGTATTTTTTATTGGAGGTATTATTATTATAGCCATTATAGTCAACAAATCGCCGGCAACTTTATTTGCAGGATTAGGCGCCTCTGCCGCTATCTTAATGTTAGTATTTAAAGATACGATTCTGGGATTTGTTGCCGGAATCCAATTATCGGCCAATGATATGCTCAGACCCGGAGACTGGATAACCATACCAGCAGCCAATGCGAACGGAATTGTGCAGGAAATTACGTTGAATACAGTAAAAATTCAGAACTTTGACAATACAATTTCGACGGTTCCTCCTTATACATTGGTCAACAATTCCTTCCAGAACTGGCGTGGCATGACAGAATCGGGAGGCCGGCGAGTAATGAAATCTATTTTTCTGGACTTGAATACGATCAAATTTTGCACACCGGAAATGCTGGATACCTTAAAAAAAGATGTTCCCCTTTTATCCGATTATAATCCGGCCGAAGGTGTTATTCCTACAAACTCACAGGTATTTCGCGTATACATAGAACGTTATTTAACCAGTTTACCAATAGTTAACACCGAGCTGGATTTAATAATCAGCCAGCTGCAATCCACCGAATATGGTGTTCCTATCCAAATTTATTTCTTTTCACGTAACAAAGTATGGAAAGATTATGAACGCATCCAGTCAGACATCTTTGACCACTTTTTTGCTATGGTTCCCAAATTCGAACTGAAGGTATATCAATATTCAGACTAATACTCTTATAAAAAACATCAGGATCATTTTCTAAAAACATCGGTATCTTTTTAGAAAATGATCCTGATGTTTTAGTAAAATGTAAAACTCTCTACATTTATTATTATCTTTGATAACCGGAATAGACAATCAGATAAAATAACCAGATATGCACACAATTCAAGAATGGATAACCGAACGTCTGACAGACCTAGGTCTTGTTAATGATGCAGCCAGCCAATTAGACAATACTATTGTTCTATTGTTTATCATTCTTATTACAATAGCTATCGATTACACTTGCCGCTATATTTTCCTCGGCATGTTTAAAAAGCTGGCCAAAAGGACAAAAAACCAATGGGATGATCTGATTATGGAACGGAAAATCATTAATAAAATGATGCATATCATTCCGGCCATACTGGTATATATACTGGTTCCCTTTGCTTTTCCTCCCGAAGAATTTCCTAAACTATTAATTTTCCTACAAAAAGTATGTGCTATTTATATCATAGCCGTATCTCTCCGTTTCATCAGTGCATCACTGAACGTTATTCATGAAATTTATAATCAGAAAGAAACATTTAAGGATAAGCCTTTAAAAGGATTCATACAGATTATTCAGGTAACTATATTCTTTATCGGATTCATCTTCATTATCAGTATTCTGATTAATAAATCTCCTGTCACATTATTTGCCGGTTTAGGAGCCTCTGCAGCCATCCTGATGCTAGTATTCAAAGATACAATATTAGGTTTTGTTGCCGGCATACAATTGTCGGCAAATGATATGCTACGCGCAGGAGATTGGATTACCATGGATAAATACGGTGCAAACGGAACAGTAATAGAAGTTACCCTAAATGCCGTAAAAGTAAAAAACTTCGACAATACCATTACAACAATTCCTCCTTATGCTCTCGTTACAGATGCTTTCCAAAACTGGCGAGGTATGAGTGAATCTCCCGGACGCCGTATCAAACGCTCCATAAATATAGATATGAACAGTGTATGTTTCTGTAATCAGGAAATGCTTGATAAATTCCGTAAAATATCTCTAATAACAGATTATATCGATGGGAAAGAAGAAGAATTGCACCATTATAATGAAGAACATCACATAGATAATTCTATATGGGTAAATGGCAGAAGACAAACTAACTTAGGAGTCTTCCGGGCTTATCTTGTACGTTACCTGCAAAGTCTGCCTGATGTAAACAAAGAACTTACTTACATGGTACGTCATTTACAACCTACTGAAACAGGAATACCTATTGAACTCTATTTCTTTTCATCTATCAAAGATTGGGTTCCTTATGAAGGTGTACAAGCCGACGTCTTCGATCATATCTTAGCCGTCATTCCGGAATTCGGTCTAAGTGTATTCCAGAATGTATCAGGATCGGATCTGCGGAACTTAACCTTTAGAATTGGAAATAAATAAACGGCTGTACTCCCGCACTTTTAAATTGTACCACAATAAAAATGGCAGCGGCTAAAATAGCAGCCTGAAGTAACAAAGGAGAACGGGTAACAACTCCCTGCAACCAGTTTTCCGTTTTTTTCGGCATGAAATGCAGTATATATCCAATTACCATAAGTATAAATACACCTTTATATCCCATAACAAACTGCATAAATACTTCGGGATGAAAGTTTGTAAAAATCTGGGTAAGTACCTCTCCTACTACTTTCATCGAGCTTGCACGGAATAATATCCACCCGAAACATACCAGGTGAAAAGTAATCAATATACCTGCTATCCTATTCAGGGACTTCATTTCGGCACCCAGTTGTTTGAAACCAAAATTACCGATAAAAAATTTATCGACCGCTAATGCAATCCCATGCAATGCGCCCCATAATATAAAGCTAACGGATGCCCCATGCCATAGACCACCCAAAAGCATCGTAATAAGCAAATTAATATAAGTCCGCACCCTTCCTTTACGGTTTCCACCCAACGATATGTACAAATAATCCTTCAACCAAGAAGATAATGAAATATGCCAACGCCTCCAAAACTCGGTAATAGAAGCCGACTGATACGGAGAATCAAAGTTCATATTAAAACGGAAACCCAATAGCAAAGCTATACCGATTGCCATATCCGAATATCCTGAAAAATCGCAATAGATCTGTAAAGCATAACCATATACACCCATCAGATTTTCCAAACCGGTATAAAGCAACGGAGCATCGAATATACGGTCTACAAAATTCATGCTGATATAATCGGATATAACTGTCTTCTTAAATAATCCGCATAAAACAAGGAAAAGGCCTTCGCCAAACTCTGAACGGGTAACCTGCGGAGTTTTATAAATCTGAGGGATAAAGTCGCGTGCACGCACGATAGGACCAGCTACCAACTGAGGAAAGAACGAAACATAAAACACGTAATCGATCCATCGGTTAAGAGGTTGTATGCGTCCTCTGTAGACATCAATAACATAACTGATGCTCTGGAACGTAAAAAACGAAATGCCTACCGGCAAGAAAATATCCAATGGTTGGTAGTTTATACTCTGCATAGCTGTATTTCCCAAATGATAACCCAATTCATGGCCGATAGAAGCTATCACTTCCCGTAAAAAGTTGAAATACTTAAAATAGCCCAGCATTCCCAGATTAACACATAAACTTAATGTCACAAATAATTTCTTCCTCAACTTCGATGAAGTATGGAAAATTCCCTGTGCTATACAAAAATCGGAAGTTGCAGTAAAAACTAATAACCCGAACCACAATCCACTACTTTTGTAATAAAAATAAAGGGAGAACAGAGTAACATAAATTATACGTGCCAACAAATGTTTCCTGAGAGACATGTAAACTATCAGGAATCCTATAAACAAGAAAAAGAATAAACCGCTACTAAACAGTATCGGCGCATTATGATGGTAAACAAACAGTTCTCCTAACTTTTCCAATGAAAACATACTATCCATTGCATTTACAATTTTCAATTCTCACTTTTATTCTCTCTCGTTTGATTATATGTATCCATCAGAGCACGGAATAAAAGTGTTCCTTGTTCCTGATAACCTTCTTTTGTAAAATGAATCCGGTCACGTCCGAACATCTGCTTTTCTTGCCACTTACGTGACGATTTTTTACCTCCTGTAGCACTAAATAAATCCCAACAAGCAATTCCTTCCTTCCGGGCTACATCAACCAAGGCTTTTGCAGCACGTTGGGTATTGTCATTACGGACAAAAGTACGTTTCTTATTCACCCTAACCCGTTTATAACATTCGGGAGGCGTAGTAAGCAGTATGCAAACATCCGGCATATACTTTTTTACAAGCCGGATAAAATCTTTTGCCTGTCCTTCAAATTCCTGTGACGTAAAATTACGTCCGAAAGTCTCATTCGTTCCCAAGGAAATAATGAGCAACGAAGGATTAAGTAACGCCAGCTGGCGTACATAATTCTCATCTGTATAATTTACAAACATAGCTCCGTTTACTCCTATTGAATGGTAAAGAATACCCGGTTTACCGTTCGTCAGGTTAAATCCGTAATATACGGAATTGAAAGAAGAAGCAGGCAGCAACGTATCTGTCCCCTGTTTACGACGCGTACTATGCAATTGCAGAGTATCTGTCAAAAAAGAAATATGGAATGTATCGGCAAGTATTCCGGGAATGTGAATCCCCTTATCAAAAGATACATGAGCAGATTCTTTTGACTTTCCGGCAGGAAGCATCGGCATGGATTTATCGCCTCTGTATAAAACAGCTTGGTTAAAGGAATATCCGGCTCCATTATTAGGAGCAATACTAATATCAAAGTTTACAGAAGGAGATTCTGTCTGAATTCCTATTCCACCAATGCCAAGAGACGTTTTCTTCACCTTTTGTATGCATCTCCCTGCAATCCATTCTTTAACGACTGACGAAATAAAATAGTCATCCGGTTCGTTTGTCTTGCTCAGCTTCAATGGTGAAATCCACCCTCGTCCCGCATTACCGAACTGCTGCTGTAAAAGGCGCATTGTCTGTCCGCTATAGTGCCCCGCCTGAATATGCGAATCGCCTAAATGCACGACCGAGATAACAGTATCCTTTCCGGCCCGCAAAGAATCCAATGCTACAAAAAACGATTCTATAGAATGGGTATCATCCGTAATACGACATAAAGAATCTGTAACAGGTATTGTCGTTGCCGGCCAGGAAACAGGGACAAAAGAAGTTGTCAGTGTATCTCCTTCTGATAATGGTAGCATATTATCATCTATAACTCCTTTCGTAAAACGGGGAGTAAGTAATGCCGATATCCATATCAGTAAAAGAATGCCAATACTAGTATATTGTTTTTTCTGCTTCATCATAAAATTCTTTTTCCAACAATATGGCTTCATATAGAAAAGAAGCTATCTCTTTTCCTCCTCTGAAACTAAGGTGTGTATAATCCTTGCTTGCCCAGTTTTTTTCCACATAACGAACCATGCTATTCTCTCCTCCCATTGCTCCAAACACATTCCAGAATGGAACACCTGCCCGCTTTGCTGCCTGACGTTGTGCATGCAACAAAGCTAAAACAGCCGGCATCGTCTCAAATTCGCCATCTTCTTGTTTACTCCGGTCCGAAACACCCAACATTAATATATCTGCCTGGGGAAAGCACAACTGCAAATGGCGAATAACACCTACCATTCGTTGCGTATACCAGCCATATTGTAAAACATCTTCGCTCACTACGTTCAGACCGTATTGCAGTATAATCAAATCATACGGACGTATTTTATTCAATGCCTGGCAACGGGGAATATCCATACGCTCCAATATCAGCCCAGAATTACCCCGTAAAGAAAAATTATCTACCACAACACCGGTATTATCTTCCAAAGCTACACCCAAAGCCCGTAAATCCGATGCATCCGTAAACACAAAATCGGCCTTATTAAATGCGCCTGTCAGTTCATACTGAGTGACAATAGCAGTAGGCGGCAACACCACATGCAACGTATCAGTTTCTCCATTACAAACAACACTCATTTTTGTATTTTTGCTTTGTTCATAAATGAACTTTAATGAAGATACATTCTGAAGCTCCGGATAACGGTTGGTTGTTTTCATCGAAACAGAAGCTTTTTCTCCCCGGGATTCAAACATCATTCCGGAAAGGGTATATGCGTGTTCATGGTCTGTAAGCATCGACCACATTGTCCAACCGTCACTATGTTGTTCAATCGTCGGACGGAATTGTGCAGCAACAGAATTTACAGGAACAAAACCCACACCTCTTCCTCCGAATCGTTTCTGCATATTCGAACGAAAATCTGCAACCATAATATCACCTTCGATAAAAGAGTCACCCAAGAAAGCGATCCTCACAGGACGCTTGGTTTGTTGCCGGTTATTCAATGCTGCAAAAAAACGTTTTAAACCGATATGGCCGGCCGAATAATCTTCAATATGCATACCTAACGAATCTGCACCTTGTACTGCATAAACGGCTTTATATAAGGAATCACGTATTACCAAAGCCATCGAATCAATATTAGCAACTTTCAATATAGAATCGCGAAAAGCAGCCGAGTCTACCGGCACCATCTTCTCTGCTTCCAATTGCAGCCTTAATGAGTCGAGAGAAAGCGACCGTGGTTTTACACGTATATCGGCCAGCAAATCAACCTTCTTTATTTTATACCCAAACAACCGGTCCGGCAACCGGTACATGCCAAGACACATTACAAATGTGATCAGGAGCAGTATCAGTAATCTACCGAAATTATTATCTTTATTCATCTGCTTTTTCTTTCGGAGCTGCAAAAGTAAGGATTACAATCCAAAGTGTGAAAGAAACATATCCAGCAATGAAGGCTCCAGTAACATCGGAAAAATAAAACCGTAAACTGCTCCATAGAAATGGGCATTATGATTAATATTATCTCCGGCCTTTCTTGCCATATACTGGCAATATATCAAATAGAGCACTCCAAATAAAATACCCGGTATCGGTAAGACTGCAAAAAACAGGATTTTACCCCACGGATCAAAAAATATAGAAGAAAACAGAACTGCAGAAACTGCACCCGAAGCGCCTATAGATATATAATACGGATCATTACGATGCTTAATAAGGTCATAAACCGAAGCAATAATCATCCCTCCAAAATATAAAGCCAGGTAAGCTCCGTTTCCAAAGCCCATATATTTGAATGTTTGCTCCATATATACGCCAAAAGACCAGAAGGTAAACATGTTTACCAATAAATGTGTCATATCTGCATGTATGAGGCCATGAGTAACCAACCGATACCATTCATGGTTCTTAACCGTACGGTAAGGGATAAATGCCAGTTTCATAAACAACTCCCTGTTTCCGAAACATATAAAGGAGAGAACAACTGTTATGCCAATAATTATGTATGTAATCATATCTATCTCAAATTAAGGGTGCAAAGGTATATAAAATAATAATACGAAAAAGCCGGTTGAAGAATAACTTCACGCCGGCCTTTTTATAACATAACATGTATATAACTGACTATCTTAAAATAGCTTTTAATTGCTCCATATGATAACATAATGTATTCATATAAGGTTTAACCGTATTGTGATACATAATAGCTTTCGCATGCATATCTTCCAGCTCGTTCAATTTGCGATTGGCTTTACGCATTTCGCAAGCATTGTAACGAATACCGGAAACATGCCCTTTAATATTTTCAATAACCCGGTTGCCTTCGTTAAAGACCTTTTCAGCTTCTTCCGGAGCATATACTGAATAAGCTTGCAACGAATTATCAAGCAGACTTTGTTGGTAAACTCCAGCCATAGGTAAAAGTTGGTGAATAGCATGGTGGCACAATGAATGTACTTCTTCCTGGAGCTTCCGCAATTCTGTTTCCCATTTCGACTCACTCAATCCGTCTTTATCAGATTCCACGCGGCTGTTAAAGATGCCGGACATAACCTTTTCCCATACTTCTGCTACTACCGATTTAGTAGCGATCGTTACCAAACTAAATCTTACTGTTGACATAATACCAAATCTTACATAAATTATACTTCTATCATCATCCCAATCGCTTCATCTTTCTTTTTATCACACAAAGACGATTTATTATTTCTTTTTAATATCATCACAGCACAAAATTAAACAAATTATCACACACACAACAACAGGACAGCAATTTTATAATTCTTTAAGACTAAAACAATCAAAATGTATCATTTTTGCCAACTCCAGTAAGCAAAAAGACTTATTTATGACACATAAACCTATCAACATAAAATCAAATTAACCAATTTTATTACCACAAATCCAAAATGACAGATAATAACATTCTATCTACCGATAACAAACCTTATCATCTATCTTTTTGTTATTAAATTAAAAATCACTTATTTTGTTTACATTTTAAACTGACATAACACATGAAATCGGACATTGAAATTGCACGGGAAGTTTCTCTGTGCAAAATAAAAGAGGTTGCTTCAAGACTTGGTATTCCCCGGGAAGAAGTACAAAATTACGGCAGATATATTGCCAAAATTCCCAATCATCTCATCAATGATCAAAAAATAAAGGAACACAACCTTATTTTAGTAACAGCCATCACTCCCAATAAAGCAGGTGTCGGTAAAACAACAGTCTCAATCGGCCTTGCCCTCGGATTGAATAAAATCGGTAAAAAAGCGATTGTAGCATTACGTGAGCCATCTTTAGGCCCGTGTTTCGGGATGAAAGGCGGAGCGGCCGGCGGAGGCTATTCGCAAGTGCTGCCTATGGAAAACATCAACCTTCACTTCACCGGAGACTTCCATGCTATTACTTCAGCCCACAACATGATAACGGCTTTACTGGATAATTACATTTATCAAACCCGCAACAGCTGTGAAGGACTTAAAGAGATTAAATGGAAACGTGTATTGGATGTTAACGACCGTAGCCTGCGAAATATAGTATCCGGGCTGGGTG
Organism: Parabacteroides provencensis; assembly: GCF_900232875.1. NCBI lineage: Bacteria > Pseudomonadati > Bacteroidota > Bacteroidia > Bacteroidales > Tannerellaceae > Parabacteroides > Parabacteroides provencensis. The sequence continues at coordinate 35,126 of NZ_LT960488.1, forward strand.
GTTCAGCAAACGGAATACCGACTGAAACCGGATTCGACATTACTCCCGCATCCGAAATAATGGCAATTCTTTGTCTGGCAACAGACCTGGAAGACCTGAAACGCCGCATAGGCAATATATTATTGGGCTATACTTATGACGACAAACCTTTTACTGTAAGTGATTTGGGAGTAGCCGGAGCCATCACTGTCCTGCTGAAAGACGCGTTACTGCCAAACCTGGTGCAAACAACCGAAAATACAGCAGCGTTCGTTCATGGCGGCCCGTTTGCCAATATTGCCCATGGTTGCAACTCCATCCTTGCAACAAAAATGGCTTTGACCTACGGAGACTATGTAATTACAGAAGCCGGATTCGGCGCTGATTTAGGAGCCGAAAAGTTTTTCAATATCAAATGCCGGAAAGCCGGGCTTAATCCCAAGCTAACTGTTATCGTAGCAACTGCACAAAGCCTGAAACTGCACGGCGGTGTGTCAGAAGACAAAATAAAAGAACAAAACATAGAAGGATTAAAAAACGGCCTGGCCAATTTAGACAAACACATCCGGAACATACAAGGTTTCGGCCAGCAAGTAATCGTCACTTTTAACCGTTTTGCTTCTGATACGGACGAAGAAATTGAACTTGTCTCACAGCATTGTAAACAAATGGGTGTAGGATTTGCCATGAATACGGTCTTTGCCGAAGGAGGTGAAGGAGGTATTGAACTTGCAAAACTGGTAGCAGATACAATAGAAAACAATCCATCCGAACCGTTGAAATATACTTACGAAGAAACAGACAGTGTACGTACAAAAGTGAAAAAAGTAGCTGAAAATATATACGGAGCTTCTTCAGTTGTATATACTACGTTGGCCGACAAAAAGATAAAACAGATAGAAAGCCTGGGAATTTCCCACTATCCTATCTGTATTGCCAAGACGCAATACTCTTTCTCATCCGACCCTAAAGCCTATGGTGTCGCCAAAGATTTTGAGTTAAAGGTTCGCGACATTATCATCAACAACGGAGCTGAAATGATCGTCGTTATAATGGGTGAGATTATGCGTATGCCGGGGTTGCCCAAAGAACCCCAAGCCAAAAATATAGATATTGTTAATGGTATGGTTGAAGGGCTAAGTTAAAATCCGAACCTATAAAACAGACAAAAAAACAGCCGTTGAAATATTTCAACGGCTGTTTTTTATATACATTCATTTTTTCCTGTTCCTGTCAAAAAAGTTCTTGAAGAATAATATCTGGTAACCAATAGCATTCTTCCAGTATTCGTTGGTATGACCTCCGGGACGGACAATGAAATCATGACCAATTTTATATTTTAAAAGTTTCTTATGAAAATCATTGTTCACTTCAAAAAAGAAATCGTCATAGCCACAATCAAAAATTAAAGCTAAATCGCCGCTTCGCAAACGATCAATCTGATTGATTGCAGTGTGGGCTTCCCATATTTCACGATTTTCGGATTCTGTTCCTAACTTCTCCGCCATTTCCCAGTTATTAGGGAACGGACGGATATCCAACCCTCCACTTGTACTGCCTGCAGCACCAAACACGTCTTTATGGCGCAAAGAAAGCCACATAGCTCCATGTCCGCCCATACTCAGGCCGGTAATGGCACGAGCCGAACGATCTTCGATTGTAGAATAATGAGAATCTATGTACTTTATCAATTCGCCGGAAACAAAAGTTTCATACCGTAAAGAAGGATCTTTCGGGCTATCCCAATACCAGCTATTGCGGTTACCGTCGGGGCAAACAAACATAATTCCATACTGATCGGCCAACTGGGGCAAATCCGGCCGTATTGTAACCCACGTTTTTGCATTACCACCATGACCATGCAGCAAATAAACAACCGGAACGGGAGTTTTACTCTTTTCAGGAATAACAACAACAACCTGAATATCTTTTTTCATTGAAGGGCTGTAAACTTTTATCGTATCTACAACTCCTGCCCTTACTGAAAAAGCGATTAATAACAGCAATACAAACAAAATACTTTTGGTCTTTCTCATAACGTTATTTGATATTAATAAGCTCTTGCAAACAATACGCGACGAGCCGAAGGCTTTCCTGTCACCATACATTTGCCGGGTGTCATGTCACCTTCCAAAGGCAGGCAGCGTATCGTGGCTTTCGTTTCATTCTTTATCTGCTCTTCCGTTTCGGGTGTACCGTCCCAATGAGCAAGAATAAAGTTGCCATCTTCAATCTTTTCTTTGAACTCGTCATACGTATCAACCGTAATGGTATTGGCCGTACGATGATCCAGCGCCTTCTTAAAGATATTCTGCTGGATTTCTTCCAAGAGGTTCTTTACATATTCTTCTATGCCGTCGCAAGTGATGGTTTCCTTTTCCAACGTATCACGGCGCATAACTTCTATCGTGTTGTTTTCAAGATCGCGGCCACCCATAGCCAAACGTACCGGAACACCTTTCAGTTCATATTCGGCAAACTTCCATCCCGGCTTTTTGTTATCGGAATCGTCATACTTAACAGAGATGCCCATCGATTTCAATGTAGCCATAATGCCGCTTACCTTTTCACTGATCTGAGCCAACTGCTCTTCACTGCGATAGATAGGAACAATCACCACCTGAATAGGAGCCAGATGCGGAGGCAATACCAAACCGTTGTCATCCGAATGCGACATGATAAGCGCACCTATCAGACGGGTCGAAACCCCCCACGAAGTAGCCCAGGCATAATCCGTCTTACCATTTTTATCAATAAAGGTTACATCAAATGCCTTACCAAAATTCTGTCCGAGGAAGTGGGAAGTACCGGCCTGAAGGGCTTTTCCGTCTTGCATCATTGCTTCAATCGTATAAGTATCGAGTGCACCTGCAAAACGTTCGCTTTCAGACTTTACCCCTTTGATAATCGGCATAGCCATATAGTTTTCGGCAAAGTTGGCATACACTTCCTGCATCTTCTTTGCTTCTATTTCTGCTTCTTCGCGCGTAGCATGGGCCGTATGTCCTTCCTGCCACAAGAACTCGGCTGTACGAAGGAACAAACGGGTACGCATCTCCCAACGCATAACGTTAGCCCACTGGTTACACAGGATAGGCAGATCGCGATAAGACTGAATCCAGTTCTTATACGTATTCCAGATGATTGTTTCCGAGGTAGGACGGATAATCAGCTCTTCTTCCAGTTTGGCAGCCGGGTCTACAACCACACCTGTCCCATCGTGATTTGTTTTCAGACGATAATGCGTCACAACGGCACATTCCTTAGCAAATCCTTCTACGTGTTCGGCTTCCCTGCTCAGGAACGACTTGGGGATTAAGAGCGGGAAGTAAGCATTTACGTGACCGGTTTCCTTGAACATATCGTCCAATATACGTTGCATCTTTTCCCAGATTGCATAACCGTATGGTTTGATCACCATACAACCGCGTACGGCAGAGTTTTCCGCCAAGTCCGCTTTAATTACCAAATCCTGATACCACTGTGAATAGTTCACACTTCTAGGAGTAAGTTCCTTCAGCTCTTTTGCCATTTCTTTATAATTATAATATTCTTAATTTTTATATTTTATAACGGGAGGCAAAGGTATAAAATTATCGTTTATCTTTGTACACCATAACAGAAATACTATAACACAAAACAATACATACCATGAAGATAAACAGAATCAGAGCATACATTGCTGTATTAAGCACTCTTTTACTCACATCCTTTTACTCTCTCGGACAAAATGGAGAACCTTTGCGACTGGCAGTTGCCGGTGTATCGCATGCTCATTTGCATGAAGTTATTATCCGCATGGATCGTGGCGACTTCCAGATTGTTGGCGTTGCCGAAAAAGATGACAAAATAAGAAACAACAACGGCCTGCGTAATAAACTGGATGCCTCCCTTTTCTATTCCGATCTGGGCGAGATGCTGGACAAAACCAAGCCGGAAGCAGTAGTAGCCTACGGCAGTATATACGATCATCTGGAAGTAGTGGAAGCCTGTGCACCGAGAGGTATCGATGTAATGGTTGAGAAACCATTGGCAGTCAATATGCAGCATGCATCAAGAATAGCAGAACTGGCACGCGCCAATAAAACATTAGTCCTTACCAACTATGAAACGTCCTGGTACGACACCAACCACCAAGCTTACCAACTGATACAAGACGGAGCAATCGGCAATATCACCCGTATTAATGTATATGACGGCCATCAAGGCCCGATAGAAATAGGTTGCGGAAAAGACTTTACCGACTGGCTGACCGATCCCGTACAAAACGGAGGAGGCGCCGTTATGGATTTTGGCTGTTACGGAGCAAACCTTGTTACATGGCTATTGAACGGACAGAAACCAACCCGCGTCTACGCCGTACTGAACCAACAAAAACCAGCTGTTTATCCAAAAGTAGATGACGATGCAACAATCATAGCTGAATATCCGGATCTGACCGTGCAGATTATGGCTTCGTGGAACTGGCCGATGAACCGGAAAGATATGCATATTTACGGAAGCAAAGGCTATATTTACCAAGACACACCAACCCAAATGCGTGTTTACACACAAAAAGAAGCAAAAGAAAAATCTCTTACGGCTTCTAAACTGGTAGTGCCCGACAATGATTCATTCTATTACCTGAAAGCTGCCGTACGCAAACAAAAAGAAGTGAAGCCCACAGACCTGGCTTCTTTGGAAAACAACCTGATTGTTGTACAAATACTGGAGTCGGCAATCAAAAGTGCGCAAACGGGGAAAGTGATTGAAATAAAATAAAAAAAGATCCCGATGGTTTTACAAAATCATCGGGATCTTTTTTTTAAATCATCGGGAAGAAATAAGACGAACCTTTAGAACACTTCTTTCCAATGCTTTAAATTTGTCTCTATCGTATCGCGCACTTCCTGCGAACGGCCTTCCATCATTAACTTGTACATTGTCTGGGCAAAACCAAACATCTGATTAAACTCTATCTTAGGAGGCATAGCCAATGCGTTCGGGTCTGTCATGATATTAACAAGAACCGGACCTTTCGTATCGAAAGCTGTAACCAGTGTAGGCATAACATCATCGGGATTACTCACATTATATCCGGGCATGCCCATAGAAAGAGCAATACGTGAGAAATCGGGATTATACATATCAGTCTGCCAATCCGGCAATCCGGCAACCTCCATTTCCAATTTTACCATACCTAATGAACGGTTGTTGAACACAATCAATTTAACCGGTAATTTGTACTGTGCTATCGTTGCCAAGTCGCCCAGTAACATCGAAAGGCCACCATCACCGCATAAAGCTGCCACTTGCCTGTCCGGATAAGCTAAAGCAGCGCCTATAGCCTGAGGCATTGCATTTGCCATGGAACCGTGGTTGAACGATCCCAGCATCTTCCGTTTTCCTGTAGCCTGCAGATAACGGGCGCCCCAAACACAAGTCATACCCGTATCGACAGTAAATATGGCATCATGCGCTGCCAGTTCATCTATTACGGAAATCACATACTCCGGTTGTATTTTATCTATTTTCCCCTTTATCCGGGCAGATTCGCGAAGATGTTTGACTACTTTTTCATAATGACTTAATTGTTCACGAAGAAAACTATCGTTTATCTTCTCATGAATCAACGGAATCAATTCATGCAAAGTATCTTTCACGTCGCCACAAAGTCCCATTTTGATTTTAGCACGACGGCCTAAACGATTCGGGTTAATATCGACCTGTACAATTGTATTGTTGCCCGGCATAAAAGACTCATAAGGGAAATCCGTTCCCAGCAACAATAAGACATCCGCTTCATGCATGCTATAATAACCGGAAGGCATACCCAGCAAGCCTGTCATTCCCACTTCATTCGGATTTTCATATTGTATCTCCATTTTGCTCTTGAATGAATAAGCAACCGGAGCTTTAAGTATCTGAGATAGTTCGACTAATTCCTTATGAGCGTCTTTTGCTCCTATTCCGCAGTAAATAGTGACCTTATCCGCTTTATTCAGCAAACCGGCCAATTCTTCAATTTCTTTTTGAGAAGGACAAACACGCTGGCGTGTAGCAAATGGTTGTGGAGAAGAAAGAGGAGCTTGTGCATCCTCTGCTGCCAAATCGCCTGGCAGACCTATCACACCTACACCGCGGGAAGATATGGCCGCTTGAATAGCCCCCTGCAACATACGGGGAAACTGGTCTGCTGTTGTAGCTACCTGATTATAATAGCTGCAATCGTCAAATAACTTTATGGTATTCGTTTCCTGAAAATATTGCGTGCCGAATTCATAAGAAGGTAATGTCGAGGCTATAGCCAGAACCGGAGCACCGGAACGGTGAGCATCATACAATCCATTAATCAGATGAACATGTCCGGGTCCGCTGCTTCCGGCACAACAAGCTAATTCGCCTGTCAACTGAGCTTCTGCCGCCGCAGCAAAAGCTCCGGTTTCTTCATTACGTACATGAATCCACGCAAGCTTTCCATTTTTACGAACTGCCTCATTGACTTCATTCAAGCTATCGCCTGTTACAGCATATATGCGCTTTACTCCCGCTTTTTCGAGTGTCTCTACCAATTGATCCGCAACTTTCTTTGCCATGATAATTCGCTTTTTGTTTCGTTATTATGTTTTATAAAAACTATATCCGAAACAAAAAAGTTTTGCGGAAGCCGGTAAAGATTTCCAGTTGCTCTAGTCAGTTTGATAACCGTCTGTCAATGTCTTCATAAAAGCAACGATAGCTGCTTCTTCTTCAACTGTAAGACCCAGATTTCCAAGTTCATCTTTATTAACCGTAGCCGGATATTCGGCAGGAGGAAAATCTTCGATATCACGCACATTATAAAAATGCACTATTTCTTCCAGCGTTCTGAAATATCCGTTATGTCCGTACGGAGCAGTCAATGCTATATTCCGTAAAGTAGGAACACGGAATTTACCATATTGGGCACTATCTTTCAGGAAAGACCCCAATCCTAAATCAATCGTATCACGGCCATGAACGTTATAAGGTTCTGATACCATATAAAATGGATTCTCAGGGTTACAAGGTATTCCCAGGTTATCATATGTATGATCGGTAAACAATATACGGCCGGCACGTTCGTCTTTATCCAATATATGGCATTCGGCACAAAGGCCTTTATCTTTAAATAATTTATATCCTTTCTTTTCTTGCTTGGTAAGTTTACATTTTCCCTCTTTCCATGCATCAAATTTAGATGTTAACGGATTTACTTCTGCAGAACGCTCATAAACAGATAAAGCATTATTAATACATTCGTAAATCGAATCATCAGATAATGGTTCTCCATAAATTTTTATAAACTGCGGATAATAGGATGCTTTTTTCACTTTCTCCACAACCATCAGATAATCTTTATTCGCCATTTCCAAAGGGTTAACAAATGGTTGGGCAGCCTGTTCTTCCAGTGTATTAACGCGACCGTCCCAGAAAAGGCCACCTATATATGTATCTTCCTTTTCATCATAATACAACGGAGGAACGGAGGATGAATAAGCGCAAGTCATTGAATTCCGGTTACTGAACCGTCCTTTAACAGCGCCTTCAGAAGTAATACGTGAATACTTATCAGCAAAACCAATTTCGGGAGTATGGCAGGTTGCACACGATTCCCCAGCCGGTTCCGATAAATTCTCATCGAAAAAGATCGCTTTACCAAGCAATTCTTTTTCATTCAAAACCGCTTCTTGTTTCAAAGAACAAGAAACAAGCCCAGACACAACAAAAACAGTTAAAACAACGAATCGCATCTTATATCCAAAATAGTATTACAAACTTTTGCTACATATATCAGACGAAGATACGATTTATTTATTTATCCTCTGCTTCCCAGGCTGTCTTTATCAGGATTTATCTCTTTAACAGCTTCTTCAACCTCCTTGTCTGTTACTTTATGAGCATTTTCAGTAGCAAATTGCTCTACAGGATATTTATTTTCCAAACGCTCTATGTTTTCATTTTCTTTTGTATCCTTTGCTTTCATAATCTCTACAGTTTAATCGGTTTATATGGCCTCTAACAGGGCTAATTGCTATATGGTTCACACATTAAACCCGAAAGCTGCAACATTCAATAATTTTTTCAATTTATTATTGAGCTTTATAGCGTTTTTTCTGTTTATCCAAAATACGAATAACCTATTAAAGTAACAGCAGAAAATGACTTTATTATTTGGGGAATCGTTACATATTCCATAAAGAATCACATTCAAAAGAAACGGTAAGCATAAAATAATAAATGATGTATATGGTTGCCCAGCTTAAAGAAAACTTTTTTGACAATTATTCTACGGAAGATGTCCGGATAGAAGCAACGCTGCGTGCCATCGCCATAGAAAAACGAATCAAAAAAGGTAAAAACTAACTGGAATTGCTAAGAGTTATTGTAAATTTTTCAACTTACTGAAATAAGGTTGTCTCAACCAAATCGCCCCATCTCCCACAGCCACAAACCGTTGCTTGGCACGTGTTAAGGCCACATTTAATAAAGGACAAGGTGAAATACCAAATTTATGATGCTATCAAGGCGGCATTGCCCTGTTGTAACTGCTGGTCGGATTTGTGCGACAGGCTAGCAGAACAAGGCATCGGGGTAAAATTCAAATACAATAGAAACGAAGGTAAAATCCTCGGAGTGTCGTTCACAAAGGATGAAATCTCGTTCAGCGGCTCACGGATAGACCGGAGCATGAGCTTTTATAAGCTGGATAAGCTGTTCGGGAGCCACATCGCCGACGGCATGGAATGGCAGCCCCGTTTGCCGGACAACGGATTTGACGGACGGACACAACCAACCCGGCAGAAGGTGGTATCAGACAGCCATACGGCAGAGACTTTTATAGGACAACCATTGCCATCCGGAGCGGAAACGGACAGCAACGGCGGCAGTCCTGCTGAATCCGGCTCAAACATCGTTCAAGTAACCATCGGCGCACTCATGGAGTTGTGCGTACAGCCGAACCAAGCTAAGGTCTCATCCGGCGGCGGAGGTGGAGGAAACGAAAGCAGCTGGGGTGACAATGATAACGAAAAGGACAAACATAAACCAAGGAGGAGAAGAAGATGAAGGACAACTTACAGAATATAGCCGACCTTATCGGGGCATTGGCGGAGGACATCGAAGAAATCAAGAAGAAGCTGGATGTAAAGGACAGCCCGGACAATGACGAAACATTGGAAAGGCTGGTGGAGAAGCTGGAGCCTGTTATACGGTTCTTCAATGGCAATGCACCGGAAAATATCAGCGGGATTTTCGGGAGCAAGAAAGCCATCGAGGAATATAAAAAATCATTGGGCGATGAAATGGTTGTGAGCTTACGGTTATATACCGAAGCCAACGACAAGGATATGCGCGAGCATGGTGTTCCCACTATTAAGGAACAGCTCAACAAGATACTGGAAATGCTGACTGCCCATGTGGAGAAAGACAAGCAGGCTTCGGAACAGGTGCGGCAAAAGCAAGGTGTCATACCGGAACTGTGGCAGGCAATCCGCCCGAACAAGGCGTTAAACGCAATAAGGCTGTTATGGAACAGAGTTCCCGATGGCTGGCACAAGAACCCTTACACATGGGCTGGTATAGGCTGTATGCTCGTGTTCTTTGCCCTGTTTGCCGTCAGTTGGGTGCAATGGCATGACTACCGGGAAGAAAACAGGCAGTTAAGAACGGTTGCGGATAAACACCAAGTGACTACGGTCATGCTCAACGAATTGTATCCGGAACTGGCTGTAACCGTTGGGGCATACGAGAAACTGGTGGAAACGGTTGGCTCAGATTCGACTTTGACCATATTCAGTGAACAGGTCAAAGTCGTTAGAAAGGAATCCGAAAATCAAAGTAAATAAATCAGAAAAGAACGAAAAAGGTGCAAACGAAGAAGTCTTTTGTATAAAATGATAGGCTATAAAGCATAAAAGGCAGACTCTCCGAATAAGAAGACAGTCTGCCCTTATGAAGTGAATTATGTTATCAAAGGACGGTATGATTGGAGAATTTACAGAAACAAGTATCATCTATGCTTCAAATTTTCTGTTAGGGACGAAAACGCCACTTTTGAATAAAAAACGTCTATATTGGTTGGTTGTTTTCACCGAACCGCCAACTGATTCCCCGATGTGATTTATCGGCTACCACGGGAAATTATCCGGATCGTTCTTCTCGTTTGCACGCTGGTTGCGGTTCAGACCGGTAATAATCTCCATTTCGGCAAGCGAAAGATTGAAATCGAAGATGCGAATATTCTCGTCTGTGTACGCATCGTTGTCGCAACGTGGAATGGTGACCAGTCCGCGCTGCATGTGCCAACGCAGGATGACTTGTGCAGCGGATTTGCCGTGCCGGGCGGCAATCTCGCCGATTGCAGGGTCATCGATCACGCCGGTAATGCCTTGTCCCAACGGTCCCCATGCTTCCAACTGAATGCCCTTGCGGAACGTATAGCCGACGACATTGTGCTGGGTCATGTACGGTTCAATCTCGATTTGATTGACGACGGGGCGTATGCGTGCACATTCCAGCAACTCGTCGAGGTGGTGCGGGTTGAAGTTGCTTACACCGATACTGTGGATTTTCCCCTTGTCCACGTATTCCTCCAATATCTGCCAAGTCTCCTTGATATGTCCTTTTACGGGCCAATGGATGAGTACAAGGTCGATATAGTCTGTCCCGAGGTCGGTAAGGCTCTTATCAAGCGACTGGCGCACGGTGCCGTTGCGCATTTCCGTAGTGTTCACTTTCGTGGTGATGAACAGCTCACGGCGCTCTATTCCGCTCCGGCGTATGCCTTCGCCCACCTCTTTCTCGTTTCCGTAGCCCTGTGCCGTGTCGATCAGGCGGAACCCGACCTTGATGGCATGGTATACTCTTTCTGCGGCATCGTCCTTGACCAGAAACGTGCCGACTCCCAGTTGTGGCATTTCCATGCCGTTGTTCAGTTTTACTGTTGGTACTTTATTCATTTTCTGTGCGTTTGTTTGAATTGCCATTCCCAATGCAAGGACCATGGCAAAGATTGTTTTTGAAATATGTTTCATTAGAATCAGTTATGTGTGCAACATATCACGGGTAATACTCACGCCTTGACGGACATAGAGCGTGTCATCATGTATAAGACGAACGGCAAGTCCGACAACGGAGGGGATGGTCGAAACATATCCTTTCGCCTGTTCACCTTTGAAAGTCAATGTGTAATCATCCTTATCCCCGTCCCGTAAATATCCCGGACGAAGTATCGTGTAATCCAGACCGCTGTTTTCCACAATATCCGCCGCTTTGCGGTTGGGTATTTGGTCGGGATTGTTTTTCACGTTGTCTTCATCGTCCATGTCCGCCGGAATTTCATCGTAGATTCCCACGGCTCCCATAAAGATAAGACGGCGTAAACCGGCCTTCTTCATGGCTGATACCGTGTTTTCAACGATGATAGGCAAATTGTCACCTGAAATGGCGCAATACACCACATGGCAACTCGTCATCGCCTGTTGTAAATCATCAGTTTTCATGGCGTCACAATCGATGACATGGCATCGATCGCTTTCGTGGTAGAAAGCTGAGGCATGACGGGACGCAAGTGTCAGATGACACTCTTCGTCATTGCTCAACTTCTCGACAAGAGCTTTCCCGAATGTCCCGGATGCTCCTAAAATCAGTATTCTTTTCATTCTTGAATTATTGTTGTTTTAACCAGTCGTTTCCGAATGATCAGTGTAATGGAAACCGTTAATACCCCAACTTGTCGAGCCATGCACGAATGCTTCTCTCATCAGCACGATTAAGCAGGCGTCCCTCTTTCCAGTTCAGCGTGGGGTAGGTTTTCTTCAATGCCGCAGCACTGCCTGTGAGCGAGCTGCCTCCGGATGTGGCGAAAGGAATGACTGCCTTACCTTTCAGGTCGTGGCTTTCGATGAACGTATTGATAATACGTGGCGCAAGATCCCACCAAATGGGATAACCGATGAAGACGACATCGTAATCGGTGATGTTTTCCTTTTTGCTCTTGATTGCCGGCCGCGACTTCGGGTCGTTCATCTCTACCGAACTGCGCGACTGCTTGTCGTTCCAGTCGAGGTCGGCACTCGTGTAAGATTTGGCAGGCGTAATCACATAAAGCTCTCCGCCCGTAGCGTTCGCCAGTTTTTCGGCAACTCGCGTCGTCGTTCCCGTCGCCGAAAAATAGGCAACCAGTACATTGTTGTTTGATTTTCCTTTGCTCATATCCTTTCTTTGCTGTGCGTCGGTGGTGGTCGCCATGCCTACCACCGACAGCAATATCAATAAAAACCTATACATGATGTTTACTATTTGAGTTTGTCATATTCTTCGTCGGTGACTGGTTCCAACCATTCATTGGAGGTGTTCTCACCTGTAATCTCGAATGCAAGGTGAGCGAACCAACTATCGGCTGCCGCACCATGCCAGTGTTTCACGCTGGCGGGAATGTGGATGACCGTGCCGGGCAAAATCTCTACCGCCGGTTTGCCTTCTTCCTGATACCAGCCGCGTCCGGCCACACCGATAAGCATCTGTCCACCGCCTTTCGTGGCCTTATGGATGTGCCAGTTGTTGCGGCAGCGAGGCTCGAAAGTCACGTTCGAGATGTTTACCTGCTCACGCGAAACCGGTGCGAGGTAACTGTTGCCGGTGAAATATTTGGCATACGCCGTGTTGGGTTCGCCGATGGGGAAAATCATTTCGCGTTGGAAGGCAGCCTTAGCATCCTCGCCGGTCGTGTCTTCCGCCCATACGTCTTTCGCCTGACGGAATGCCGCCCAAGCCTTGGACCAACCCGCGTAAAAACCGATATGCGTGATGATTTCGGCTATCTCGGTACGGGTGATTCCATTGTTCTTCGCCGACTGCAAATGATATGTCAGCGAGTTGTCCGTAATACCTTGACTGATAAGAGAGGTAATCGTTACCAAGCTGCGATCACGAAGACCGAGCTTGTCGATGCAGCTCCATACCTCGCCGAAAAGAACATCGTCGTTGAGTTCTGCGAATTTCGGGGCGAACTCGCCTAACTGGTTGCGCCCGGCTGTCTGTACTATCTTTTCCTGTGCCATAACATTAAATGTTAAAACGGTGAATACTGTAATTAAAATAATTCGGTTCATGATTCTTTACTGAATGAAGTTATTGATTTTGTTCGCAGGGTTGAGCGGCGTCTGGTCTGCCAGCACTAATGACTTGACCATGTGCAGCGTTCCCTGCTTGTATTTCTGAAAGTGTTCCGAGGCGATGTGCTTCTCGTATGCTTCACGGCTTGCGTATGTTTCAAGAATTGTTACCTTGCAGGGATTCTCCTTTTCGCTGACGGCGTACATCGTCAATACGCCCGGTTCGGTACGCAGGGAGACTTCGCCCACCTCGGTTGCGTATTTCATATATTCGTCGAGATATTGCGGGTAAACCTCGATTTTCGACAGGCGCACCATACCGTCGGCGGTCATCGGCTCCTTGGCGCACATTCCCGGCTGCTTGTCCAAGTTCAAGCATTTGCCGATAACTTCTCCCGTAGCAAGATAAGAGTATGTCGGGAACTCGAACAAGACTGGTTTCAGCCTCGTATAATCCAATTTCCCGTTGTTGTCAAGCACATCGGGCGAGGCGTAGGTGTTTGCCACGGAACAGATGAAATTGTCGAAGCCTTCGGTTTCATAGATGTCCACCACGGCGCACTCCATCGTCAGTGGCGAGGCGTCGATTACGGGCGTACCGTTCTCTCCCCAATGGTATTCGAATACGTTTGATTTATCGACCGATGCGCCGCTCACGCTGCCCACATAGTCGGCCTTGGGCAACATTTCACGACTGACAAGGTTAATCGATAGCTTCTTCGACTTCCTTATCCCTTGATTAGTATGATGGCTTTTGCTCATGCTCACGAGAATCCGGTCGTGACCGATGATACCCGTATGCCCCACGACGAGCCAGTTCACCTTGCCCTCGACCTCCGCACCGACAACGGTCAGCGGTTTGGGATAGAGAGCAAGCAGGTTTCCGATATTCTTCTTTCCCATTTCCGTACTGTTTTGTTTGTTTCCCTCCTTTGCCGGTCGCGTATTGCACGACAGCAAAAGTAAGAGAAACAAGATGGTCAATATTGATTTACTCATCCTCAAAATGGTATTAAAGGCTTTGACGCAACACCTCGATTACATCCTCACGGGTGAGGATGACATAGCCGCTTTCGTTGATGGGGCATGCATCGGCCATGCCTTCAAGCTGCGACGCATCGGCACCGCAAGCCGTGATGTCCATCGCCAGTCCCAGTTCCCGCATCCATGCCTCCATCCGTGCAAGCCCTTCCAACGCAATTTCCTTGTCCGTCTTTCCTGCCGGGACAACATCCCACACGATGGTTGCCAGCCGGCGGAATTTCTTCACCGCCTCTTCGGAACGCTTGATGAGCAGACGGTAGTAAGCCCCGCTGACAGCCGAAAGCGTGTGCCCGTGGGTCGCGTCGGTATAGGCGGCGACAGCCTGCCCCAGCATGTGTACCATCCAGTCGGTGGGTTTGCCGCAGGCGAGAAGTCCGTTCAAAGCCCATGTCGCGGTCCACATGATGTTGCTGCGTGCTTCGTAATCCTCAGGGTTGCCGAGCACTTTCCGGGAGCTGACAACGAGGGAACGCATCAGCCCTTCAGCGATGTAGTCGGTCGTGTTGTCGTCCGTCCCCGAAAGGTATTGTTCCAAAATGTGCGACATGATGTCGTAAATGCCTGTCACCGTATGATGTCTGGGCACGGTATAGGTGTAAACGGGATTGAGAATGGAAAAATCGGGATTGCGGAAATAATAGAACTTCTTCCGGTTCTCGCTGTGCTTGGAGATAACAGAACAGCTGTCCATTTCCGACCCCGTTCCCGCCATCGTGAGCACGCAGCCGACAGGAATCCAACGGCAGGTCATTTCCCCGAAATTGTTGAAATAATATTCCCACGGGTCATGCTCGCAGTAGGTAGAACCGGCTACCGCCTTGCAATAGTCGCAGACAGACCCGCCGCCGTACACCAGCATTACTTTTTCTCCGTACTTGCCCAGTTCTTTACCCAAATTCTCCAATGAGTTTTCCCCGAAGTATAGTTTCGTGGGATTGTGAAAAGTGAAATTGCCTAACATATCAGTCTGTTTTTAAGTTATTACTTGTCGTTAATATTCTTGATGAACTGTGCAGGGACACCGCCCACGACCGTGTTTGCCGCTACGTCTTTCGTGACGACCGCCCCTGCCGCAACGACGGCATTGTCGCCAATGGTTACGCCTTGCAGAATGGTAGCGTTCGAGCCGACCCACACATTCCTGCCTAATACGATAGGTGCAGGATAAGTGGACTTTCGTTCTTCTGGTGCAAGACCGTGGTTGAGCGTAGCAAAGACCACATTATGACCTATCTGGCATCCGTCGCCTATCATGACTCCACCGTGGTCTTGAAAATGACAGCAGGCGTTGATAAACATATTTTCGCCTACGGTGATGTTTTTCCCGAAATCCGCATAGAGGGGTGGGAAAACACGAAGCGATTGCGGTACTTCATAACCGAACAACTCGGAAAGCAATTCGCGCACTTCATCCGGCGTATGATAAGCCGTATTCAGGCGGAACGTGACGCGACGGGCCTCGTTACTCATCTCGTCCATAAAACGGTGTATTTCCTCCGTATCAAGAGGCTTCCGTGTCTTTACGTATGTCTTGAAATCTTCTATAGTCATACTTATTGCCTTTCAAATTTTACTACTATATCGCCACCAATGTTCAGAGCCTCGATGCCGTCACCATTGATACGGCCTATTTTAATTAGGTCGTTGCTATAAGACCAACTTTTGCAGAAAATCGCCACGTTGCCCCACGGCGCATAGATGGTGATGTCGCCGGGTGTAGGGGTGCAGCCGCGTGTCACTCCTTCGGTCGTCAGAGCCGGATCGGGATAAAATATTTTTTCGGTCGTGTTGTTGTAATCGTTCAGCGTAACCTCTAACGGGAGACGGGAGAGGAAATCCCTGCCTGCCGCATTGTCCTCCATCGTGGCGGTAATAGTGCGGTTGCCGACCGATATTTTACTTTCATGGATGTTTCTCCAGGTCTTTCCGTTTCATCCCGGTTTGCCCCGATTTCTTCAAGCCATGACGGGACATGTGTCGCCATTTGCGAAAGGCCCGAAGAGGTCAGTAACAGGGTTCGATCAATTATCGTTGCATCGGGGCAAAGACAGCGGGCTTCATTGACAGAAGTGGAAATGCCGCTGCTGCCGCTGGTGGCGAACAGGGCGATTCGTTTTCCGGCAAGTTTGGAGGCATGGGAATGTAGAAATGTTTGCATCGGTGTTACCATACTGCCGTACCAGATTGGATAACCGACGAATACGATGTCGTAACCGTCAAAACTCTCCATCGAGGTTTTGACAGGCGGATAATTGCCCTGACGGATGGCAGCCAGTTCTTCTTGCGACCGTTCCAACATGGAGTTGTAATCATTGTCGTATGCCGTTTCCGGCTCCACTTCAAGCATATCGCAGTCGAGTGTCTTCCGAATCAGTTGCGCCACACGCTCTGTATTGTGCGTGCGGGAAGCATAAAGGACGAGGTAACGACCGTTCCCACCGGGAGTAGGCGTGTCGGGGTTATCGTCGGAATCATCACCGCCGCCCGGATTTTCCGGCTGTTCGGGCTGTTCAGGAGTGAACGGCTCGTCAGAACCGCCTCCGCAAGCCGCCATGGAAAAGACGGCAAACAATAAAAACGGAATCAATAAAAACTTTTTCATCATTTATACTCTTTATTTGTCGATTTGGCTTTCGGTAAACGGGTCGGCGCGGTGTCCCATGAGGTCTATTCGCACATATTCCTTGTCGAACTCTTCCATTTCGTAGGGAGTGAGACGAACGGTTGCCGCACCGAGAAAATCATCGAGATGGGCGGGATTGGTCGTTCCGGGTATCGGGGCTATCCACGCCTTGCGCGAAAGCATCCACACGAGGGCGAACTGCGCCGGAGTAATGCCTTTGCGCTCCGCCCATTTGCGGGCAAGGGCGACGAGCGGCATATTCTGCTTCAAGGCTTCGGGTGTGAATTGCGGCAGATTCCATCGGCGGTCTCCCTGTTTGAAGTGGCTGTTCTCGTTGATTACGCCCGTGAGAAAAGCACGTCCCAACGGGCAATAGGGAACGAAACCGATGCCCAGTTCTTCAAGCGTCGGAAATATCTTTGTTTTCGGTTCTCGCCACCAGATAGCATATTCGCTCTGTACCGCCGACAAAGGACATACGGCATGAGCGCGACGGATGGAGCGTGCGCTGGCTTCAGACAATCCCCAATGTAACACTTTTCCCTCCTGCATCAGTTGTTTTACCATCTCTGCCACTTCTTCCATCGGCACCTGCGGGTCCACACGGTGCTGATAAAGCAAGTCGATATGGTCGGTACGCAAGCGGCGCAACGAACCTTCCACGGCACGGCGGATATGGTCGGGTCGGCTGTTGAGTGTGGTCGGCTTACCTTCCTCCACACCGAAACCGAACTTCGTCCCTATCTTCACTTTGTCTCGGAACGGCTGCAAGGCTTCGCCCACCCATTCCTCACTGGTGTACGGCCCGTACACCTCCGCTGTATCGAAAAAGGTCACACCTTTGTCGTATGCACGTCGGATTAGGGCAATCATATCCCTTTTTTCATATTTCCCGCCATAATAGCCTACCATCGGCAGGCAGCCCAGACCGATGGCCGACACGTCCAATCCTCCGAGGTTTCTGTATTCCATATTCCCCGATGGATTATTCCCGTTCGAATAACCGTTTTTAGACCGCGACGTAGATTGGGCAAAGACTTTCGACAATCCCGTCCATTCCCCAGCTGCCAGTAAGGCCGTCATTGATGACATTTTCAAAAAATCTCTTCTGTCCATAAATCTTGTAATTTTTAAGAATGACCTCCATAAGTCAAGCCCCGCATAATCTCCATTTCATTATCTTCCAACCGGAAAATTATGGGTTCATTTTCCTGTTCCGGGCAAATCCCGTCCTGCACGAGAAAACATCTCACTACATTTTCGGTAGAAGTATGATAACGGTCTGCAAAGAAGCACACGACTTCATCTTCATACAATTCCGCTGGAATGTCAATTCGTTCATTCATCATTTGATTTCTTTTGATGATGCAAAATTACCGGCTTACATGACAGCGGACTTAACGATAAGTGGGTAACTTGTATCACTTTTACTGAATTTCATGCCTGACATTCGGCTATGTGATTGAAATAATGTATCTTTGCATTCGCAAGAAAGGAGTTATATAAGATGCTATGAACAAAATTCTGAAGGTCAGAAACGTGGGCGATTATAGCCGGTGGGTAGGACATACCGACAGGCATCCGCTGGTCAGTGTCATTGACTACGCGGAAGTATCCCCTATACGTCATAGCCTGAACAATTACAGCATCTATGGCATTTTCTTTCATAACGAAGCGGAAATAAACCTGGCATACGGTTGCGGGAAGTACGACTACAAGAAGGGAACGGTCATTTGCGTTGCCCCCGGACAGATCGGCGGGAAAGAGGACAACGGCGAACGGGTGATACTGACGGGCTGGGCGTTGCTGTTCCATCCCGACCTGTTGCACGGCACTCCATTGGAAAAGGCGATAAAGAATTATTCCTTTTTCGATTACCGTGTCAATGAAGCCCTGCACATGACCGACGAAGAACATGGTATCTTGACAGCACTGATGCGCCAGATAAGGGATGAACTCCAGAAAAGGCACGATGAACTTCAAGACTCCATCATTGTGGGCTATATCGAGTTGGTCCTGAACTTCTGCCAGCGTTTCTATAACCGCCAGTTCATCACCCGGAAACTCGATAATTCGGATATGTTGATGAAATTCGACCGTTTGTTGCACGATTACTTTGACGGGAACATGCAACTGACACACGGCTTGCCGACGGTGCAGTATTGCGCCGACAAACTTTGCATGTCATCGAATTATTTCGGGGATATGATAAAAAAGACAACGGGTGATACTGCAAGCAATTATATCCGCCAATACATAATACAACTGGCAAAAAACGAACTTGCCACAGGTGAAAGCATTGCACGGGTAGCATACGGATTGGGCTTCGAATATCCACAGCATCTCAGCCGGATGTTCAAAAAGCAAACAGGAATGACACCGTCGAATTATTGTGAAAATCTGCAAGAAAGGTAATACTTTCAAATGGCGTCGATATTGATATTCACATTGTCGCTTATAGACTTTTAGCTTTTCATCCATAATCTTCTGTGTCCCTACGTCAGTGCGCAAACATCACTATATATCAATCCGATAAAGTGGCAAAATATTAAGGTGAGCCATAATTTACATAAAGGCTAAATAGTGATACTAAAATGGTACTAATTTGCGGATTTAGCCTTAAATAATAATCATAAAACATAATATCAGTATATTATAGAATTGTATATCTTGTCGCCCACCAAACAGGCTTCACCCGTTACTTATGAGATACAGCAAGATGGTAGCCAGTATTTTATTACCATTACATCCAAACGGCTCTATGTAGATTATGATCCGGCAAAAGATGTACTTAGCATTTCATCGCTGGGTAACTATCTGTGTAACTAACCAGCCATCTAGCCATCTTGAAATCAATATTTCAATAAAACAATCTTTCAATCATGGAACTAATAAATAAAGATACCCCACAAGTCAAAGAATTTATTTCTTCACTCGATTCGATGCTGAATGGCATTGAATCTATAGTTAAGCATTACAAGCCCCACTTGAACGGGGAACGCTTTCTTTCTAATAATGAAGTTTCCAAGAAACTGAATGTCAGTTTGCGAACCCTGCAAGAGTGGCGAGATACAGGGCTAATCCCCTTTATCCAGATAAAAGGTAAAATCATCTATCGCCAGAGCGATATTGATAAGCTGCTCCAAAAGCACTACTTTGAAAGCTGGAAAGAATAACTATCTAAAAGAGTATGATTTCCACTATCTTAAAAGGAAAGCTCTTTAATTAAGGTGGAAATTATACCTTTGCATCCCAAACAGTTGAAATTATGAAGTTTGTAATAGAATCCGGTACGACTGCCGACATTGACGAATTAGAAAAGTTATATGATGATCTGAATGATTATCTATCAGCTACCACCAATTATCCCGGATGGATAAAAGGCATTTATCCTATTCGTGAAGATGCGGTTGCTGGCATAGAAAATAATACTCTTTTTGTTGTCAGGCATGATGAAAAGATAGCTGGCTCTATTATCTTAGACCATCATCCCGATGAAGCCTATAACAATGTAAGGTGGAAAATTGAAGCTGACTATAACCGTATTTTTGTGATACGCACTTTTGTAGTGCATCCCTCATTCTTGAAAATGGGTATTGGTCGTGCTTTGATGAACTATTCGTTTGAATTAGCTCAACAATCAGGCATAAAATCCATTCGTTTGGATGTGTATGAAAATAATCTTCCGGCAATCTCCCTCTATGAGAAATGCGGTTTTGAATACATTGATACCGTAGATTTAGGCTTTGGCAACTACGGGCTGGATTGGTTCAAACTGTATGAAAAACTTGTTTAAATTCTATTCAAGTGGAAGACGTTTTCTTCATTGCCAACCCCGAAAACATTGTTTTTCGGAATTTAATTTGAATCATTGACTTTTCCAGTGAAGTATTTAGTCTGTGCAAGTCTTTAGATGAAAATACGCTCGAAATGAAATGAGAGGAAGATTTTCATCTAAACCGAAGGCTTGGACTTGAACAGGTTAAATACGGAACTTACCTTTGTCAATGCTTCATATTGAGTTCTGGAAAACTTATGCTACTTAAAATTAAATCATTAAAATGCGCTATATTTGCTGTGATATTTATAGATCTTGAATATTTATTTCTAACAATATAATAATACGTTTATGAAATGTAAACTGCAAAAACTAGATATACCAGATGAGAATCCTTTCTTAAACTGTAAGTTGGGCAGAGAAAAATATGCAGATATATTGAAAGCAATTGTTTTGACTTACAATGAGGGGTGTGTATTAGCTATAAATGGAAAGTGGGGAACCGGGAAGACTACGTTTGTTGAGATGTGGGCAAAATATTTGAAACTAGATGATTTTCATACATTATATTTTAATGCATGGGAAAATGATTTTATTTCAGATCCGATTGTTGGTTTGTTAGGTGAACTAAAAAAGGTAAGTTCACAAAAGAAGAAAGAAGATGCACTTTTATCAGTTATAAGCACAGCAGGAAAAATAGTTCTGAAAGCAGCCCCTGCAATAGCTAAAGGAATACTAAAAAAATATGCAGGTGAAGATGTTGTTGATATTTGCTCCGATAGTATAGAAGAAGGAGCTTCTTTATTAAAGGAAGAAATTGAAAGCTATGAGAAGCAGAAATTATGTTTAGAGCAATTCCATGCCGAATTATCGAATTTTGTGTTAGATATTTGCAACGACAAACCTTTGGTTTTCATTGTTGATGAACTAGATAGGTGTAATCCTTATTATGCTGTAAAGGTATTGGAAAGGATAAAACATCTTTTCAATATACCTAATATTGTATTTGTTATATCCATAGATAAACAACAATTAAGTAATTCTATACGAGGATATTATGGTAGTGATTTAATAGATGCAGATGAATACTTAAAGAGATTTATTGATATTGAATATACCTTACCAGATCCTGATGTAGATAAATTCAGTAGCTATTTATATGAATTTTATAATTTTGATGCATTCTTTGGAACAGAAGAAAGGGGGCAATATTTCAAACGAGATAATGAACAGGATAACTTTCTCAAAATCGCTCAAGCTCTTTTTAAACATAAGAATTTAACTTTAAGGCAAATAGAGAAAATTTTCACAAATACTCGGTTGTCATTAAAAATGTTTTCGCATAATGAATATATTTGTCCTGATGTACTTTTCTTGCTAACTTATTTTCATATATGCGAATCGGACTTATATGAGAAGATATGCCATAAGAATTATGATATTCAAGGTTTGGTAGATCGGCTAGAAAATAGTATTCCTCAATGCATATTTAAAGTAGATGAATCATATAATAAGTATCGCAATCGTTTTTTCTTATTTACTATTGCTCAGTTAATAGCATGTTATGCGGTTGAAGGATATGCTCACGTTTCATTGATAACAGACAAAGAACCAAATAAAAATCGTGAACTTTTATTTACTACAAAATTTATGGATAATAAGACTTTAGTTGAAGCTCTAGAATGGACAGAACATCAATATAGAGGAATTTTTACTTTATCACATATTACAAATAAGATAAGCCTATTAGAAAATTTTAAAAACTGAGGTTGTATTTATTTTGTATAATGGCAGTCCATCCTTTTGTTTTGAAGTGTGAAAGGACAGACTGCCAGATAATAATTATATAGCCAACTCTGATAAACAGCTATTCACTTTTTGCATATCCTTGAAAATATGCTGATCCAATACCCGTGTGGAAAATCCAGTGTAAGATGCCCCCTAAAACCAAAGTGATTCTATCCCCTGAAAATATTCAATAATGCCCCCTTCAAAAGTCTTGACCGGTGGGGTCATTATTATTTTAACTTATTTTCCTTTGTACACCGCCATCTTACGTACGCTTTCCCCAGTTAACTCAATCCGGTGGGCCGTATGTATGATACGATCCATGATGGCATCTGCTACGGTAGGGTCTCCGATTGCATCATACCAATTGTCTGTCGACAGTTGCGAGGTAATGATGATGGACTTGCGTCCATGCCGGTCCTCTATTATATCGAGCAGTATGGGACGTTCCTTGGCATCAAGACTCACAAGGAAGAGGTCATCCAAGATGAGTAGCGCGCTCCGTTCGATTCTCTTGAGTTCCGATTCCAGTGTGCCTTTTACCTTTGCCACCTTGAGCGTGCCCATAAGTTTCGGGGCATTTGCATAGTATGTACGTATGCTCTTCTTGCAGGCTTCATACCCCATGGCTGTGGCAAGGAAACTCTTTCCGGTTCCAGACGAACCTGTGATGAAGAGGTTCTGTCCCTGACGGATGAACTCCAGTGATGCAAGCCGTTCCATCTGGTTACGGTCAAGACCACGCGGGATTGCATAGTCTATCTGTTCGAGGCAGGCCTTGTAGCGGAACGCCGCCCCGCGTATAAGGCGTTGGATGGCCGCATTGGCGCGGTAATCCCATTCCCTGGCAAGTAACATATGTAGGAAAGAGTCGATTGTCATTGTTTCGGCCATGGTGGAGGTCAGGCTTTCAGTGAAGGCAGAGGCCATGCCGTGTAGTTTCATGCGGTTCATCAGTTCAACCGTCAACGTGTTGCGGTCTTTTTCGACTGTTATTGGGGTGGTAAGATTATTTGTTTCCATTGTTGTTCTTATTTAAATGTTTTGATTTTGCGAAGTAGGCTGTTCCGCGGATGTTTTTGTGGGTAGATGTTACTGGGACTTCATCATCAATGTAATGGTGAAGCCGGAAGGTGACGTAGCTGTTCCGCATTACCGTTGCGGAGCGTCGTTCTTTCATATGATGACGTATGGCGGGAAGCGGGCGGAGGCAGTCGGATTCAATCTGTCCAAACTGTTCCCGTCTGGACAGGGGACGTCCGCTCATCCTGCGTCCGTTGAAGGACGAGAGCGATTCGAAGATGGCCGCATTCAGAGATTCCAGCGAGTTGAACACAAGCCCTTCGATGTCTGCATACACCGAGCGGTAAAGCAGTTTCACGGCATTTTCCACCAAGGCCTTGTCCTTTGGATGACGTACCCGTGCAGGGTATACGGTACATCCATAATGCTCGGCAAATGCCGCAAACTCCTCGTTGATTATCGGCTCGTTACGGTCGCTGCGGGTTACTGCCGCTTTGAGGTTGTCAGGTACTATTGCCATCGGAGCCCCGCCGTAAAAATGAAGTGCGTTTTCACACGCCTTGATCAGGTCCTGCCTTGACTGGGACCAGACCGCCTCACAATAGGTATAGTGGCTGCATGGGAGTATGGCCACGAACACTTCAACGCTGCGACATTCACCGCTTTCACTGTCAACGACTTCAAGTTTGTCACCGGCGAAGTCGATATACATCTGGTCTCCGGCATAATGCTCGACATGGCCTACGACATGTGTCACCATGCGGTAACGCATGAGATAGCTGCCGAAACTGGCATGTCTGTATCCGTCAGGGTGGGTCTCGCGATACTCTTTGTACAGGGTTTTCACTGTTACGCCCCGGCGGCTAAGCCGGGCGGCATACTCAGGAAGGAGCGCCTCAAGCTCAAGCTAGTGTTGTGACGGAACCCTGTTGCGGCCAATACCTTCGGAGAACATCTCCTGGATGCGCGCGGAAGGCATGGCTGCCTGTTCCTTTATCGGTATGCCACACTCTTGAAACAGGCGCACATATCTGCGCACCGTGTTGCGGGACAGCTCAAAGCTCCTGCTTATCTGCTTTATCCCCATCCCCAATGCGTAACATTGGAGAATGTTTGCTATCTTTGTTGTCATAATAGAAATGATTTTATCCCACCGGTCAAGACAGGAATCAAATCTACGAAAAATCCCCTGCCGGACATTGTCTGACAGGGGCATTTTTATATTGGAATCAAGGGGGCAGGATTATTTTGGCACAAGGGGATAGAATCGCTTGGTTTTAGGGGGCATCTTACACTAGATTTTCCAAGAATATCAAACTTGGTGGAGAAGTGGGACATTTTGCCGTTGATTGTGATTCTTGCTATAATCGGCACTCGGCCATCAGCTTTGGGTTTTCCCTTTTGAATAATAAAGAGAACGGTGAATGTACTTTTCATCTGTTTCTATTTTTTTAGTGTTAAACAATTACTACGGCAAAGGTAGTTTGAGTTTAATTACCATAGAAACAAATAGATACACAAGAAACGACACTAAAAATCAATTAAGCGACACCAATACCGACACTAATCATTCGATGGAATAGGTTACACGATTTTCTGAACCTTGGTTACGATCTGGTTACTTTTTACGGTCGTAAGTCCCACGACTTTAAGGCCGTAACTAAATACGGCACTAAGAGCGACACTAAAAACGGATTTAGAGGTATTTGATTATCAAATAGTTAGCAATCAGCCGTTAAGATACGAAAAAGGCGACAAATCAATGATTTATCGCCTTTGTGATCCCGCTGGGTATGCTTGATTACTTGTTATTCATTTGATTATCAAAGAAATAAAGCAAATAATGATCTTGAGGTTACACGCAGGTCACAGCTTAATGTCGTACCAAAGAAAAAGGCTCGGAGATAAATCTCTAAGCCTCTTTCTTTGAGTGATCCGCCTGGGGTTCGAACCCAGGACCCCATCCTTAAAAGGGATGTGCTCTACCTGCTGAGCTAGCGAATCATCCTATGCATTACTTCTGTAATGCGGGTGCAAAGATAAAGCGTAGAGTTTAATTATACAAATTTTGAGAGTTTTTTTTTAGAATACAGGAAAAGTTTTAGAGTATACCAAAATAATCATGTACTTTTGTCTACAAACAAACTATTTATAATTATATATCTAACAATATGGCAGACGATAAGAAAATTATTTTCTCTATGGTGGGCGTAAGCAAGATGTTCCCGCCTCAGAAACAGGTACTAAAAGATATATATCTTTCTTTCTTTTATGGAGCTAAGATTGGTATTATCGGTTTAAATGGTTCCGGTAAATCTACCTTATTGAAAATTATCGCCGGCATTGAAAAAGAGTACCAGGGAGATGTGATTTTCTCACCTGGTTATTCAATTGGCTATCTGGAACAAGACCCGAAATTGCAATCGGGAAAGACTGTGAAGGAAATCGTACAGGAAGGTGTACAGGATATTGTTAACACACTGAAAGAGTACGAAGAGGTGAACGAAAAATTTGGTGACCCCGAAGTATTGGAAAATCCTGACAAGATGGATGCTTTGATTACTCGTCAGGCTGAATTACAGGATAAGATAGATGCAACGGATGCCTGGAACCTGGACAGCCGTCTAGAACGTGCCATGGACGCTCTTCGCTGTCCGCCCGAAGACCAGGTAGTTGACACGTTATCAGGAGGCGAACGCCGTCGAGTTGCCTTATGCCGCTTATTGCTTCAACAACCCGACGTATTGTTACTGGACGAACCAACCAATCATTTGGATGCCGAATCCATAGACTGGCTGGAACAGCATCTACAGCAATATCCAGGCACAGTTATCTGCATCACACACGACCGATACTTCCTGGATCATGTGGCCGGATGGATTCTTGAACTAGACCGTGGAGAAGGTATTCCGTGGAAAGGCAACTATTCGTCATGGCTGGATCAAAAAACAAAACGTATGGCTCAAGAAGAAAAACAGGTGAGCAAACGTCGTAAAACGTTGGAACGTGAGCTGGAATGGATCAATATGGCTCCGAAAGCACGTCAGGCCAAAGGCAAAGCCCGTTTGAACTCGTATGAGGCTCTTTTGAATGAAGACCAGAAAGAACGCGAAGCCAAACTGGAAATCTTTATTCCGAACGGACCGCGTCTCGGTAATAAAGTAATAGAAGCGCAACACGTAGCAAAAGCCTTTGGCGACAAATTGTTATTCGACGATCTGAACTTTATGCTCCCTCCCAATGGAATTGTTGGCGTTATTGGCCCTAATGGTGCTGGAAAAACGACATTATTCAAGATGATTATGGGAATGGAAAGCATTGACAAAGGCTCTTTTGAAGTGGGCGAAACGGTTCAGATTGGCTATGCAGACCAGACCCACAAAGATATTGACCCGAAGAAAACCGTTTACCAAGTTGTTTCCGGAGGACAAGAGTTTATACGCGTCGGAGGCAAAGAAGTCAACTCGCGCGCTTATCTTTCCAAATTCAATTTTGCAGGAGCCGACCAGGAAAAGCTTTGTGACGTATTATCCGGCGGCGAGAGAAACCGGTTACATTTGGCTCTTACCCTAAAAGCGGAAGCAAACGTATTGTTGCTGGACGAACCTACCAACGATATAGACGTAAATACGCTCCGTGCACTGGAAGAAGGATTGGAAAACTTTGCCGGTTGTGCCGTTGTTGTTTCACACGACCGCTGGTTCCTTGATCGCATCTGTACGCATATCCTTTCGTTTGAAGGGGATTCAAATGTTGTATTTTACGAAGGTACGTATTCCGATTATGAAGAATATAAGCGTAAACAACTGAGAGACGTAGAACCAAAACGTGTACGCTACCGTAAACTCATTGCAGACTAATTATATAATATTTAATACCATGAAGAAAAGACTAATCTCTCTGGCAGCCATAGCTGTTGCCCTTTTGTGCATTGGAAGTGAAGTTGTTGCACAGAAAACTATCAAGTTGTTTAACGGCAAAGACCTTTCTAACTGGAATTTTGTAGTAGACAAAAACTCAGTTCCCGCCGATCAGGTATATTCCGTAAAAGACGGCATAATAAACATCACCGGCCAGCCTTTCGGCTATATGTACACGAAAGAAAAGTACGGCGACTACAAATTGCATTTGGAATACCGCTGGCCAAACGGTAAAGAAAAAGCAAATAGTGGCATTTTTCTACTGATCACCGATCCGACAAATCCCTTCCCGAATGGTATCGAATGCAACCTGATGCTTGACAATGCAGGCGACTTTGTTGCCCTTAACGGTGCCGATTTGGCCGAATATCAGGGCAAGCCCGGCGAGCCCCGTCCGATGTTTCCCGTTGTAAAGAAATTGGGGGAAGACACAGAAAAGCCTGCAGGAGAATGGAACGAAGTAAACATCTTCGTGAAGAATGGTGTAATTACCGTTTATGTTAACGGCGCACTTAAGAATATAGGAACAAGCAACCAAAAGAGCGGTTATATCGGTCTGCAAAGCGAAGGCAAGGAAGTACAGTTCCGCAACGTAACGCTTACTCCGTGGGAATGATCTGAATAAACCATGCAACTCATCTAAACAGTGTGATGCGGCGATCAGACAAAGAACAACGATACGCCGCACACACTGATTATCGCTCCAATAATTTCCTTCAAAGTAACCTTCTGCTTAAAGAAAAACCAAGCGGGTGCCAGAATGATTATCGGCGTAAGCGCCATCAATGTGGAGGCAATGCCAGCCCCCGTATATTGCACAGCCATTAACGAGAAAGAGACACCCAGAAACGGGCCGAATATGGTTCCCCCCGGTTGCCGCCGTCATTGCTTTGCAGTCGCCAAAGGAACGGACAAAGGCTTTGCCTTGCCGCATAGACAGCATTACGATCAAAAAGCCGCTCACTCCCACTATGGCACGTATCAACGTAGAGGCAAATGGAATCATTTGTACAACGACTGTATTGGCAGGATCGGCACTTTCCATATAACAGGACATTCCTAATTTACTGAACACCAAGCCTACGCCCTGCCCTACTCCGGCACCTATGCCAAATAAGATGCCTTTGGCAGGAAGTGTAAAATGCCATTTTTCGGGCCCGCCACCACCCCGGCCCACAATGGAAAGACCGATACCAAACAGGGTAACCACCATTCCGGCAAGCGGATTATATTAAGTGGCAACGCCCCTATCCGCTTGCCGGCATACTCAAAACATAATGCGGTTATTGTCCACGAAGCCGCCACACCTAAAGATATAATTTCTCCCGTATAAACCTGCAAGGAGGAAAGACTGCCTATCGCCATAATGTATTTTATCCGCTAAAACGGTACCTCGTTGCTGCTTCCCTGATTCAGGAAATCGGCACCTGCCGGAGGTATAGGAGGCAAAGGTTCCGGCGCACTGTTCATATTAGAAGAGAACTCGCGGATCGGGATGTCTTCTTCTATGTTCATAAACTTGGCAAACTCGTTTTTGAACCGGAGTCTCACATCTCCTGTTGCACCGTTACGGTGTTTGGCAATGATGATTTCGGCAAGGCCTATCAATGAGTTTCCACGTTCATCTTCTATAATCTTATAATATTCGGGACGATGAATAAAGCAAACCATATCGGCATCCTGCTCAATTGCACCTGATTCACGCAAATCGGCCAACTGGGGGCGCTTCCCTTCTACTCCTTGGCGGCTTTCAACACCACGGTTCAACTGTGACAGGGCAATAATAGGAATATTCAACTCCTTAGCCAGGCCTTTCAGAGATCGCGAAATGGTACTTACTTCCTGTTCACGGCTACCGAAGTTCATACCGCTGGCATTCATCAACTGCAGGTAGTCAATAATAATACATTTGATGCCATGTTCGCGCACCAGACGGCGCGCTTTGGTACGCAATTCAAAGACTGACAAACTGGGCGTATCATCCACATAAATAGGCGCATCATAAAGTTCCTTGATTTTAAAGTCCAGCTGCTCCCATTCGTAGCTCTCCAGGCGTCCGCTCTTAATCTTTTCGCCCGGAATCTCACATACGTTCACAATCAAACGGTTCACCAACTGCACATTGCTCATTTCAAGCGAAAACAAAGCTACCGGAGTATTGAAGTTAACCGCCATATTCTTAGCCATAGAAAGCACAAACGCAGTCTTACCCATCGCAGGACGGGCGGCTATAATGATAAGGTCGGAATTCTGCCAACCCGAAGTAATCTTGTCAAGCCCTTCGAAACCGGTTCGCAGACCGCTCAAGCCTTCCTTCTGGTTGGCTGCTTTCTGCAACATCTCCATTGCATCCTTGATTACGGGATTGATCTGGGTAACGTCTTTCTTTACATTACGTTGGGATATTTCGAACAGTTTGCCTTCGGCTTCCTGCATCAGATCGTCTACGTCAATGGTTTCGTCAAATGCTTTGCCCTGAACCATAGCTGTGAAAGAAATCAGTTCGCGTGCCAGATATTTCTGGGCAATAATGCGGGCATGGTATTCTATATGGGCGCTACTGGCCACTTTACTGGTTAGCTGGGAAATATAAAAAGGTCCTCCCACTTCTTCCAGCTCGCCTCTGCGTTTCAACTGCTCGGTCACAGTCAGCATATCTACCGGACGTTGGCTGATAGCCAGGTCTACAATAGCAGAATAAATCTTCTCATGCGACTTTTCGTAAAAACACTCTGGCTTCAATATTTCACTTACTATTGAATATGCGTCTTTCTCGAGCATCAATGCCCCCAGCACAGCTTCTTCCAGTTCGCGAGCCTGTGGTTGCAAACGTCCCATATCGGGCACTACCACTGTCTTCTGTCTTCCTCTTCCTGTATTCTTGGTTCCTTCTGCCATTGTTCATTACTTAATTGGGGAATCAAAGGTAACATTTTTTGCCAAAGTATACAGAAAAAAAGACTATCTTTGCGACCGTAAAAAGTAATTATCAATTATGGACGACAGTATTCCGCGAGAACAGACAGACAAGTACAAATTAATGTAGCGCGGAGGATATACCACCTCATTATCCTCTGCACTCAACAATGATGAAAGGAGGCAATAATGAGAAGTTTTCTTTATTGTGAAGCCGGCTTTGTAGAAAAAAAGCAATGGCTTCCTAACTGCTGGGTTAATGTAGAATGCCCCACTACGGACGATATCCGATATCTTATTAACGAATTCCAGGTTCCCGAATCTTTTCTTAGCGACATTGCCGACACCGACGAGCGTGCCCGCATTGAATATGAGGGAAAATGGTTGCTTACGATCCTGCGTATTCCGGTACAAAGCAAAGAGCAAGGGATTCTTTTTACTACCGTACCTATCGGAATCATCACAAATAATGAAATTATAGTAACGGTTTGCTATTATAAAACAGAACTGATCTCTGACTTTATCCGGTACACACGCCGCAAGGAAGTGGTAGTACGGCATAAATATGATTTGATATTACGTCTTATTCATTCGTCTGCCGTTTGGTATCTGAAATACCTGAAACAAATAAATTATGCCGTTTCGCAGGCAGAGAAGGCATTAGAGAAAAGCATCCGCAATGAAGATTTGCTTACGCTGATGAAGTTGGAAAAGAGTATGGTTTTCTTTAATACCTCTATCCGCGGCAACGAAGTGATGCTTACCAAACTGCAAAGTATTTTCCAGGACCCGATTTATATGGACAAAGAATTAGTAGAGGATGTAGAAACCGAGTTGAAGCAGGCTCACCTGACAGTAAACATATACAGCGACATTCTTACCGGTACGATGGATGCCTTTGCCTCTATTATATCCAATAATGTGAATACAATTATGAAACGCATGACGTCTTTATCCATTATCCTGATGGTGCCTACGTTAATTGCCAGCTTTTATGGTATGAATGTTCCAATTTATATGGAAGACATGCCACACGGGTTTATTCTCATTGTTTTATGCTCCATTTTTCTATCTGCTACAGCATTCTTCATATTCAGAAAGATCAAGTGGTTCTAATAAGCCCAGACTTTCCCAAGCCCGGATATACCGCCGCCTGTACATCCTCTTTGTCTTAGCCTCATTCGGCTTCCCGCCCTTCCCTGGTTGAACCATCCCCCTAGGTAGGGAGAAACAATCTCCCTAGATAAGGGGAAACAATCTCCCTAGCTAGGGGGAAATAATCTCCCTAAGTAGGGAGATGCTTCAATCAGGGGAGTGTCAATGATTTCTGCAGCCGGCAGTGGGCAGCCGACGCTTTTGGTTGAAAGAGATGCCCCTCCCCCCCCGGATTTGTATTACCGGATGTAGAACACGCAGAAGAACGCAGACCCTATTGATTATTAATAAAATCAATAGGGTCTGCGTTCCTTAATTCCGGCTTTTGACAGCCTCTTCTTAATTACTTATGTGTATCTTCCAGAATATATTTAAGTACGCCTGCATTTACAAGTTCTTCCTGTGAAATGGTATAACCTCTCAGTTTCTTATCACCGGCATATACGTCCTTGATATAAATATCTTCCGGCTTATTGTGTACAGACTCTATTACCAACCGGCCTTTGGGATAGAACTTCTTATCCAGTTGGATCGTTATCTTGTCAAACGTTGGCGAAGTTACTACATAGTTCACATCTCCGGGGCAGGCCGGATAGAATCCCATCATGGAGAAAATAGCCCAGGCAGACATCGTTCCCGTATCCTCGTTGCCCGGCACACCATTCGGCGCATTATGATAGGAGTCTTTCAACAATTGACGGACAATCTTCTGCGTACGCCAGGCCTCGCCTTTAAAGTAGCTGAACAGATAAGGATATGCAATATCGGGTTCATTGGCCGGATCATAATACCCTTTATCGAACACCATCTGAAGTTTGTCTACAAACTTCTTATCACCGCCCATCAACTTTGCCAACCCTTTAATATCGTGCGGCACATAGAAGGTGTAGTTCCATGAATTGCCTTCATGGAAGCCCGGACTTGGTTCAAAGTTCTCGCCTTGCTTCGGATCGAAAGGGGAATAGAACGTCCCGTCCGGCAAAATAGGGCGAAGCGTGCCGAACTCTTTACTATAATAGTGTTTATAGCTCAAAGAGCGGTCGCGGAATAGCTTGGCATCTTCTTTCTTGCCCAAAGCTCCGGCAAAGTTGGCCAGGTTCCAATCGGCAATATAATATTCTAAAGCATGGGAGACTGAGTTGTCGTATTGTTCGCGCAGTGGCACATAGCCTTTGCTGAAATAATCGTTTGCATCCGGACGGAGCAGGTTAAATTCGCCCGGAGTAGTTGCTCCTTTGCGCATAGCTTCGTAAGCTGTTTCCACGTCGAAATCGCGTAAACCGCGCATCCATGCATCTACGATATAAGGTATGGAAGGATCACCTTCCATGGTGAGTGTCTCCCGTCCGTAAAGCTCCCATTTGGGCAACCAGCCGCTTTCCTTGTACATATCGATCATGGTACGGATTATATCGAGCTGACGTTCGGGGTAAAGTAGTGTCATCAACGTGCTGACATTGCGATAGGTGTCCCATAAAGAGTAAACTGTATAACGGTTGCCTGTTGTATGGCCAACTTTCAGGCTTTCCATCATCGGATATTCTCCGTTCACATCCTGAATAATGTTCGGATGGATCAGCAGATGATACATGCCGGTATAAAAGATTGCTTTCTCGTCATTTGTGCCTCCTTCTACCTTCACCCGCGAAAGATCGTTGTTCCACATCGCGCTGGCTGCTGCACGTACTTTATCGAATTCGAAGTTGGGTTGCTCCGTATTCATATTCAGACGGGCATTCTCGATGCTGACGAAAGAAACGCCGACTTTCACCTCTATAACTTCGTTTTCGTCTGTATCATAAGTAAACCAGACGCCAACATCATCGCCACTCATTTCGCGGGTATACTTGGTATACAGTTTATATTTGCCGGAATAGGCATCCCATTCGGCCTCTACGCCTTTCATCTCGCGTTGTTTCTTCCAATACCCCATTTGCTTGGGAGCTTTGCTCACCTTCATTACAAAATAGATAGGAAACACGGCTTGCGGATTATAGCAGAAAGTTCCCAGTAATTTGCTTCCTTCTATCTCTGTATCGTTCACGATGCGAACGGTTGCTCCCGATTCGTTTGTCAGGCCTTCACCCAGATTCATCAGGATATTGCCCTGCCCTTTCGGAAAAGTAAAGCGGCTAAGTCCGGTACGCATGCTTGCTGTGGCCTCGGTCTTGATTCCATATTTAGTCAGCGTATTGCTATAGTAGCCGGGATGAGCCGTTTCATCTTTATACTGGCTGCCGTATTCTTTATAATCTACATTAAGTTCGCCGCTTGTAGGCATCAAAAGCAAACTGCCCAAATCCGGGCACCCTACACCACTAAGGTTTACATGAGAATAACCGGTAAAGAAGTTGTTGTCCGACGTATACGGCGTACTCCACCATTGGGCATCTTTGTCGAACTTATTCGTTGCGGAACCCATTACATTAAAAGGAACAACGCTCATCATTCCTTGCGGGCATATAGCGCCGGGATTAGTTGTCCCGTAATTGCTCGTCCCTATGAAAGGATTCACATAATCTACCGGTTGTTGTGCCGATGCCATAAGGCCGCCACACAAGAGAAAGGTCATTAATTGCTTCTTCATTTATCTATTAATTTTAGTATTATTACCGAGTTATAAGTAAAAAGACTTCCCATGCGTAAGTAGAAAGTCTTCCTCCGATCTACCAGATTACTATCTCGTCTGCAAAGATGAAACCGTTGTTTACTTCTGTTGCTTTCAGGCGGATATACCGGGCTTTCCAATCGCCGGAGAACGTATATTCCTGGAAAGAAAGATCTTTATCCGTATTGGATATCGTTGTAGGAACAACTCCCCGGGATATGAAGTTTTCGCCATCTTCGGAAGTTAACAGTTCCACTTCACCCGGTTGAAAGACGCCAGGACCTATCAATTGCATAAAACGGATAGAGACTTTATGTATATCTGTTGCTTCTTCCATATCCACCACGCAGTCGAGGTCATTCAGATACCCTTGCCAACGTCCGTCCAAATAGGTAAGACCGCCACGATAGCCATCCAGCAGGGCATTCATTCCGCCGGCCATATATCCGCTATAGAGTTTACTGTTATAATGTATAGGTTTGTTGATGCCCCGGTGATAGTCTACTTTCTTTTCAGTAGGCGTCCCCTGCAACTTGCCGTCACGGAAAATGGCAGCTTTGATATAAGCGGAGTCTTTCACAACAATAGCTCCTTTATATAATGTTGAAGAAGCTGTAGGTACAGATCCGTCGGTTGTATAGCGGATCTCGGCCGGATATTTCTCGGCATCAAGCACAACTTCTATCTGCTTCTTTACTGCGTCTACTTTCATCACAGCTTCTATTTCATCCGACAAAGTGAAAGTATTTATACCCATCTTTTGCAATACCGGAATATTGGCATTCATACGTGGCTTAAAGTCTTCCCAGCTACGCAAGTCTTGCGGTGTCCAGGCAATTTCGGCCAGCGCAAGAGCACGGGGAAACATCATATATTCTAAATGATCGGTTGTCTGGATATACTCAGTCCACGTATTAGCTTGCACGCCTATAATATGTTTGCTCTCTTCCGCAGTCAATGAATCGACGGGAACAGGGTTATAGCTATATACATGCTTAACCGGCGTATAACCGCCAATTGCATACGGCTGTGTTTTAGGATCGGCCTGATAAAAATCGAAATACATATAACCTCCGGGAGTCATAATCACATCGTGTCCCATGCGGGCAGCTTTAATACCTCCGTTTTCGCCGCGCCACGACATCACGGTTGCTTCCGGCGCCAGACCGCCTTCAAGTATCTCGTCCCAGCCTATCAGTTTTCGGCCTTTAGAAATCAAGAACTCTTCGGCGCGGTGTATCATATAACTTTGCAGTTCGTCTACGCTTTTCATGCCTTTTTTGGCCATCAAAGCTTGACATTTAGGACACTTCTTCCAGGCGCCTTTCCCGGCTTCATCACCTCCGATATGGATGTATTTGGATGAGAAAAGGTCTGTTACTTCCGTCAGTATATCCTCCATAAAAGCAAAACTCTTTGGGTTGCCAATACAGAAATCGCCGTTCTGATAGGGCTTGCCCGAGCAGGACAATTCCGGATAGGCAAACAACACTTCATCCGAATGGCCTGGGAATTCGATTTCGGGGATAATGTTAATGTGGCGTTCGGTAGCATAGGCCACCATTTGCTTGATATCCTCTTTGGTATAATATCCTCCATAAGCACCGGGAGTGCCCTCAGGAAGGTATTGGCGGTCTTTGCCGTCCCACCATTTCTGCCAGTCGGATTCTGTACGGAAAGCACCTTCGGCAGTCAGTTTAGGGTATTTATCGCTTTGAAAACGCCAGCCTCCGGCATCGGTAAGATGGAAATGAAGAGTATTCAGTTTATAATAAGCCATAGCATCAAGTAGCTTAAATACCTCCTCTTTGGGGAAGAAATGGCGAGACACGTCTAGATGCAACCCACGGTAAGGAAAACGAGGAGTGTCATAAATATCGACATAAGGAATACCTTCGGGGGTGACTAACTGACGAAGCGTCTGTTTGGCATAAAACAAGCCGGCGCCGGTAGCCGCTTCCGCTTCAATTCCTTTCGAAGTGACTTTGAGCCGGTAGGCTTCGAGATTTCCACCATCAAAATTTTCATGGAGGATATACCGGATAGTACCGGATTGCCCCTCTCCCATCAGCAGGTTGGTATCGGCTTGGAAGTAGCCGGTGCCAACTACCATTTCGGCAGGTTTGGGAATAAGGTTTACCCGCATGGTTTGTTTGGGTGTACAAGCTCCCATGAGGAACGCCGAAGCGACCATACAGAGAGCAACATGTTTAAATGACTGTTTTGGCAGTTGCATAGAATCGGTTATTATTTAAGTGTTTCTTTCTTGGCGGGTAAATATACGAAGATTAGTTTTCTTCCCCAAGATACATATACTAAAAAGTCGCTAAAGGAGGCCACCTTTATACTTCCGAAAATACAAGAAACGGATGTTTTGCAGGTATTATACAAATGCATACTTTTACAAAAATAGAAGGATAATGCAAAATAAAGAACTTTGCAAACAAGAAAAGCTCAAATCGTTTCCTATTTTATTGTCCAATTCTGTTATGGATACCGTAATGCGAGCTCATATCCAATAAAAAAGGGAAAACCTCATTTGAGATTTTCCCTTCCGTATTGAAAAAGCCGCACCGTAGATATGAACAAACTCCGTATGACAGGATTTGAGTGCTTTGTCACCTTTGTAATCCGCCGTGCTAAACATACCCCGAAGGGCGCGGCCCGCCATTAGCAACAAGAGCTATGTCTCGGAATTGAATAAACTGATGAGTTTCCCAATCGAACAAGTGCGGCTTAACTCATCTTTCTTTTCACAAAGATATGTAATAGGATTGATAATTCCAAACATTTTCCTGGAAAAAAGTATGTTTTTATTCTCCATGTCTAGTCCTAAAATAGCGTTACACCAAATTAAGTAACGAAATGAAAAAGTCAGAAACCAAGTACATTAGACGTACACAAAAGGATTACAGCATGTCCTTTAAATTATCAGTAGTTCAAGAGTATGAAACAAGCCGGCTAAGTATGGAGACTATTCAGCGTAAATATGGCATACAAGGAAGCCATACATTAAAACGTTGGATTGAAAAATATGGTAACTTTGACGTGTCAAACAAATCTCATTGTCCCGTGGAAAAGAGTAAGGAACAGCAACTGCTTGAATTGGAGCAGAAAATAAAGTTGTTGGAGCGCAAGAACGCCCGCCTGGAGAAGGAACTCGAATTAAAGGATATAAAAGCCGAATTCTTTGATATGATGATAGATATCGCAGAAAAGGAATATCACATCGATATCCGAAAAAACTCCTTTCCCGAACAGTCCTCCAATACAAAGAAGAAAAATCCGTAAGTATCAGCGGGATCTGCCGACTGCTCGGGATAAGCAGGCAAAATATTACCGTCAGCATTGGAGTATAGACAGGAGTCGCCAAAAAGCTACCGAAGTTGTAGAGATAGTACAGGGTCTCCGTTTGGAGATGCCCCATATAGGTACCCGTAAACTCTATCATATGCTTCAGCCGGTATTGAAAGAGAAGAAAGTTGGCCGTGACAGGCTGTTTGACATACTACGTGCCAACCACATGCTCATAAAGCCTGTCCGTTCCTATCATGTGACGACCAACTCCCACCATCGGTTCCGCAGGCACAAGAACCTTGTGGCAAATATGGAATCTATACGTCCGGAAGAAATCTGGGTTTCGGATATAACCTATATAAGAAATAGAAACAGTCACTTGTATCTCTCATTGGTTACAGACGCTTATTCAAAGAAGGTTATGGGATATGACCTTTCTCCTGTTCTTTGGACACTCAGGGTACCCTTAATGCCTTAAAGATGGCCAACGGCAACCGATTGTACAGGGAGGAACCCTTAATACATCACTCAGATCGTGGTATACAATACTGCTCCGATGCATATCAGAGATTATTGAAACGGTATCATATCATACCGAGCATGACTGAGTCCTATGATCCTTATGCAAATGCCATAGCAGAAAGGATAAACGGGATACTCAAACATGAGTTTCTGCTTGAAGACCTTAATCTTCCATTGGCACAGATGAAGCGTCTGGTAAAGGATGCTGTTTATAAATATAATAATCTCAGACCACATTACTCGTGCGGATACAAAACACCGGAGTATATGCACCATCAGAGGCAGATTAAAATTAAAAGTTATAAAAACAAACAGTTCAGCAAGGCTAGCCTTGCTGAACTGTGATAAATGTTTTAGTTTTGTCCAATAACTGTAACGGTTATTTAGGACTAGTCACCATAAAATAAAAAAAGGCCTTTCTTCCGAAAGACCTTTTCATTCATGTATAGCATAAATTTACTTTACTTTTGCTACGATAGCTTTGAAAGCTTCAGGATGGTTCATGGCTAAGTCGGCCAAAACCTTACGGTTCATCTCGATGCCGGCAGCATGCAAAGCTCCCATTAAACGAGAGTAAGACAAACCTTCCAAACGTGCTGCAGCATTAATACGTTGAATCCACAATGCGCGGAAAT
This sequence comes from Parabacteroides provencensis, assembly GCF_900232875.1. Lineage (NCBI taxonomy): Bacteria > Pseudomonadati > Bacteroidota > Bacteroidia > Bacteroidales > Tannerellaceae > Parabacteroides > Parabacteroides provencensis. Next base: position 73,529 of record NZ_LT960488.1, read on the forward strand.
TACGTTTTTTGTTACGACGGTCACGGAAAGCATATGTCAAACCTTTTTCCCATGTGTTTTTAGCTACAGTCCAAACGTTCTTGCGTGCACCATAATAACCACGGGTAAGTTTTAAAATCCGTTTTCTTTTTGCTCTTGAAGCAACATGATTTACTGATCTAGGCATAATTCTAATCTGTTTTGAATGTTAGCGTCATCCTTTTCAGATGATCTTAATTTGCTAAATGCATTCGGTTAATAAAAATCGTTTAAAACTCGCTTAATTAAAAAGATTACTTCAAGCCAAGCAATTGCTTAACATTGCTTACATCTACACTAGCTACTAAACCTATGTGAGTAAGATTTCTCTTCTGCTTCGTAGTCTTCTTTGTCAGAATGTGACTCTTAAAAGCGTGTTTTCTTTTGATTTTACCTGATCCGGTAAGGGCGAACCTCTTTTTGGCACCGGAATTAGTCTTCATCTTAGGCATTTTCCAATTATATTTAATTATTAAACTTGACTGCCTTTAATCGGCAGATTATTAATCTTCTTTTTCTTCTTTACCGCTGGCAGAATCAGTCTGCGGTTTAGGAGATACTACAACTTTCTTAACTACCGGCTTAGATATCTCCACCTTTTTAGGAGACGGGGCACTATTTGCAGCTTTCTTTGGAGTAAGCATGATAATCATTCGCTTTCCTTCCAACACAGGCAATTGCTCCACTTTTCCATACTCTTCCAAATCGTTTGCAAAACGAAGTAACAATACTTCTCCTTGCTCCTTAAAAAGAATAGAACGGCCTTTAAAGAACACATACGCCTTCACCTTTGAGCCTTCTTCCAAGAAACCTTTAGCATGTTTCAACTTAAAGTTATAATCATGATCGTCAGTCTGAGGTCCGAAACGAATCTCCTTTACAACGACCTTAACAGACTTAGCTTTCTGCTCTTTCTGACGTTTTTTCTGTTGATAGAGGAATTTCTGATAATCGATCACTCTACAAACGGGGGGCGCAGCATTTGGTGAAATTTCAACCAGGTCTAATCCTTGGTCTTCAGCCATCTTTAGAGCCTGAGATGTTGGATATACTCCCTGTTCTACATTATCACCTACTAAACGAACTTCACGAACACGAATACGTTCGTTAATTCTATACTGTTCTTTCTGATTGTCATTCTTCATTCAAAAATGATTTATTCTCCTCGTTATTAGTTATTTAATCTTTACTTTTTTTGCCAGCGATTCATCATATCCTCTACCTCGCCATTTAAAAGCACTGCAAAGGTAGTAATTTTCATCGAACCTTTATCACCTTCGCCCTGTTTTCTTACAGAAACTTCATTATTTTCTGCTTCCTTCTCTCCGACGATAAGCATGTAAGGAATTCGCTTCAATTCATTATCACGAATTTTACGACCTATTTTTTCGTTTCTATCATCTACAAGAACACGAATATCTTGTTCTTCCAGTTGACGGGCAATACTCCATGCATACTCATTGAATTTTTCACTGATAGGCATAATACATACCTGATCAGGAGTAAGCCACAACGGGAACTTTCCACCTGTATGTTCGATCAATACAGCCACAAAACGTTCCATTGATCCAAATGGTGCACGATGAATCATTACCGGACGATGCTTCTTATTGTCTTCACCGGTGTATTCCAATTCGAAACGTTCCGGTAAATTATAATCAACCTGAATTGTACCCAACTGCCAACGACGGCCAATAGCATCTTTCACCATAAAATCCAATTTCGGACCATAGAAAGCAGCCTCACCATACTCTATCTTCGCTTTCAAGCCTTTTTCCTGACATGCTTCGATAATAGCAGTCTCTGCTTTTTCCCAATTTTCTTCGGAACCGATATATTTCTCACGGTTTACTTTATCCCGCAAAGAAATCTGAGCTTCAAAATTTTCGAAATCCAACGCTTTAAAAATAATGAAAATAATATCCATTACTTTCAGGAATTCATCTTTTAGCTGATCAGGACGGCAAAACAAGTGAGCATCATCTTGCGTAAAACCACGTACCCTGGTTAAACCATGCAATTCCCCACTTTGTTCATAACGATAAACCGTACCAAACTCTGCAAAACGCAAAGGCAGGTCTTTATATGAGCGCGGGAATGATTTATAAATTTCACAATGATGAGGGCAGTTCATCGGTTTTAACAAGAACTCTTCACCTTCTTGCGGAGTATGTATCGGCTGGAAAGAATCTTTGCCGTACTTGGCATAATGGCCTGAAGTTACATAAAGTTGTTTTCCTCCGATATGTGGAGTCATTACTTGTTGGTAACCATATTTCTTTTGAATACGTTTCAGGAAATCTTCCAATTTCAAACGCAATTGCGTACCACGTGGCAACCATAACGGAAGCCCTGCTCCTACTGCTGTAGAGAAAGTAAACAATTCCAGTTCTTTACCGATTTTACGATGATCCCGTTTCTTGGCTTCTTCCATCAATGCCAGATATTCATCCAACATTTTTTTCTTTGGGAAAGTAATACCATACAAACGAACCAGCTGTTTACGCTTCTCATCACCACGCCAATATGCACCGGCAACACTCAGAATCTTAACAGCTTTCAAATAAGATGTATTCGGCAAGTGCGGACCACGACACAAATCAGTGAATGCACCTTGTGTATAGGTTGTAATCCTACCATCTTCCAATTCACTGATAAGTTCCGTTTTATACTCTTCGCCTCTATCACCAAACATTTTCAAAGCATCCGCCTTGGAAATATCCTGACGTTTGATTTCTTCTTTTCTGGCAACCAGCTCCTGCATTTTTGCTTCGATAGCAGGAAAATCGCCTTCTTTAATAACTGCTTCACCCGGATCTACATCATAGTAGAATCCATTTTCGATAGCCGGTCCTATACCGAATTTAATGCCCGGATACAATTCCTGTAATGCTTCTGCCATCAAGTGTGCACTGGAATGCCAGAATGCATGTTTACCTTCTTCGTCTTCCCACTTGAAAAGCTTAACTGAGGCGTCTTGAGAAATGGGGCGGTTTAAATCCCAGATTTCACCGTTTACACCTGCAGCCAGAACATCCTGAGCCAGACGAGGACTGATGCTTTCTGCTATCTGCATTGCAGTCGTTCCTTCGGCATATTCTTTTACAGAATTATCCGGAAATGTAATCTTTATCATAATCTGTTTACTAAAATTCTTTTACTAATCTGCAAAGGTAGTATTCTTTTTTTAATTATTGCTCATCATACGTTTAATTATACTGTATGCATTAATGATTCCCAGCTCTCCCGCCTTACTCAAATCAGCAACACCCCGATTAGCGTCTCCTAACGACAAACGGGCAAGCCCACGGTTAAAATAAGCCTCGGCAAATTCAGGATCTCTTTGAATCGCTTCAGTATAATCCTGAATAGCTGCACGGAAATCACGTTGGACACAACGCAAATTGCCCCGGTTAAAGTAAGCATATACAAACTCCGGATTCAACTTAATTACCATGTCATAATCACGCATTATCATCTCATGCTCATAAGCCCGTTTATTATCTTTCAACATGGCTGTCGATGCATCCGTGTTATTATTTTGAAGCTGCGGCTTTTTTCCCACATTAAAACTCATACTCATTGTCGAAAAATCATCATCCGATGAAGCAGACTGCGACTGATTATAGTCCAGTTGTTTATAACGTACTACAGCCCGGTTGAAATAAGCCATCGAGAAAGAAGGATCTAATTCAACAACTTTATCATAGTCTTTAATTGCTTCTGTAAAATCCTGTACCAGCATAAAATCCAAAGCCCGTCCAAAAAAAGCATTAGGATCCGTCGGATTCTGAGCGATCTTAGCCGAATATTCATCTATTGATGCAAAATGTTGGGCAATCTGATCTTCATTTAGTGCCGCTTCTTCATTGGTTAAACGAAGCTTGCGCTGCAAAATCATTTTTTTGTTAAATTCTTCCAGTTTTTTATCATAATAGACTAGCTTTTTAACCGGATCAGGTTTCTCATAATATGTCAACACAAACTGCGGTTCCAAATCTACGCGGACATTCCGATCCTGTACACGACCACGCACTTCACTCTGATATTTACTCTTACGTTCCTGCTCTTTATCGTAAACAACAAGACGATTGAATTTATCAATATTCTTATCGGATTGCTCACGTGTATTTTCGTTCTTTCCGCTATTGTTATTATTCGTCTTAGAATTGGAAGATGCATCTGCTGTTGCCATACCGGTTTTGCCTTCTTCCCGTTCTTTCTTCATTTTTTGTTCCAACTCGTAAGCTGTCCAGTTATCGCGATCGGCACCGGCAAAATCACGCATCTTACGTTTTACTTCGGCACGATTATAATATCCCGGCAAGAAGTTAGGATATTGTCCTATAACAAAATCAAAATCGTTGACAGCTCCGGCATAATCGCCTGTTTCCACACGCAATAAAGCCCGGTTATAATAAGCCATGTAGTTATCCGGTTCTTCTTCTATAACAACATCAAAGTCTTCAATAGCGCGATTATTATCTCCAACCTGAAAACGTAATAAACCCCGGTTAAATCGCGCTATCAGGTTACGTTTATCCATACTGATAACTTGATCGTAATCGGCCATAGCTCCACGCAAATCATTCAACTGATAACGCACAAGGCCACGATTAATATAATAGCCTCCTTCACGAATATCCAAACGGATAGCTTCATTCAAATCAGTCAAGGCTTTTTTCAGATCATTTGTCTGATAATATAATATTGCTCGATTTCCATAAGCAGGAGCATAGTACGGGTCCATCTCTATAGCTTTGTTATAATCGGCCAAAGCTTTTACGCTATCTCCTTTTTCAAGATACATTGCTCCACGGGTAAGATAATTCATGGAATACTTCGGATGAGCTTCCATCAATACTTTAAACACCTTTTCCGCCCCATCATAGTCCTTCTTTTGTATATACGCAACCGCTTCATTCACGAGCATCTGCCGATCTTCACGTTTAAACTCAAGCCCTTTCTGATAGTCTGCAATTGCTTCATCATACTTTTCCTGACTTTGACGGGCGATCCCACGTGCATAATATGCCTGAACTAAAAACGGATTGCGCTGAAGACATAAAGAACAATCTTCTTCTGCTCCTTTATAATCATCCAAATTGATCTTTGCTACAGCACGATAAAAATAGGGTTCAGCCAACCAGGGTTTTGCCTTAATTACCTGATTAAAATACTGTATAGATAAAACATAATCTTCAAAATATAATGCGTTTCGCCCGATTGCTAACACCCGATCCGTATTAATCTGTGCACACAGCGAAAATGTACATATTTGTATTATTAAACAGAGTATTGCCTTTTTCATTCTAAATTAATTGTATAGGTGAAAGACGATTCACCCGAATAGGAGGCAAAAATAAGTAATTTATCTTATTCACACTCCATCTTAATAATAAAAAACTCCCGTACAACATATAGTTACACGGGAGTCTGCTTTATTACCTTATTATTTTATTTAGGTTCTATCTTTACCATCAAATGATTCTTTCCAATCTTTTCTCCCTCCTGAACACCGATCTCTGCAATTACACCTGAAACAGGGGCTACTACACGATTCAGCATTTTCATCGCTTGATGAATAAGCAATAATTGACCGGCTTCTACTGTTTCTCCTTCTTTCACTTCAATCTTAATAATAGTTCCGGGTAAATTAGAAATCACATCACCAAGAAACGGCTTGTGCCATACCTGGCGGTTCTTGTACTTCTCGGTAAGCAACGTTTTATATTTACGTGCTGTTACGATGAAGTCTACAAATTCTTTGTCTTCTTTATTTTCCATACCTATAACTAATTAGAACGGAGGCAAACCATGCTTTTTAGCCGGACGATATTCTTCTTTCTGGACAGAAAGTTTCAACGCATGCAACAACAATGAACGTGTTTCTTTTGGCTCGATTACAGAATCAATAAATCCTTTAGATGCTGCAACAAACGGATTTGCAAACTTCTCAATATACTCTTTTACTTTAGCCTGACGCATTGCATGCTGATCTTCGGCTTCCATGATTTCCTTACGGAAAATAATATTAGCCGCACCTTCCGGTCCCATAACCGCAATTTCAGCACTTGGCCAAGCAAACATAAAGTCTGCACCTAAGTGACGGGAGTTCATAGCAATATAACCACCGCCATAAGCTTTACGCAAAATAACTGTAATCTTAGGAACAGTAGCTTCAGAATATGCATACAACACCTTTGCCCCGTGACGAATTACACCTGCATGTTCCTGATCTACACCAGGTAAATAACCCGGCATATCTTCCAATGTAATAATAGGTATATTGAATGAATCGCAGAAACGGATGAAACGTGCAGCCTTGTCTGCACTGTCACAATCCAATACACCTGCTAGATACATAGGCTGATTAGCTACGAATCCAACTGTTTCACCACCCATACGACCAAAGCCAATCACAATGTTTGCTGCCCATAATTCCTGGATTTCAAGAAAATCCGAATCATCAACAATACATTTGATAACATCACGTACATCATACGGCTGTTTCGGGTCTGCAGGAACAACCTGTTCAATATTCAACATAGCAGATGGCTCTTTCGGCTCTACAGCTTTTGCACGCTCCTGGTTGTTCCAAGGAATAAAGCTGACCAAACGTTTCACCTGCTCAAAACATTCCTGTTCACTCATTGCGTAGAAATGAGCATTACCCGTAATTTCTGCATGTACACGGGCTCCTCCCAAATCTTCCATTGAGATATCTTCTCCCAAAACGGTTTTGATTACATTCGGACCTGTAATAAACATCTTGGAAATGTTTTCCACTACAAAAACGAAGTCTGTCAACGCCGGAGAATAAACAGCGCCCCCCGCACAAGGTCCCAATATCAATGAAAGCTGCGGAATTACTCCCGAAGCAATTGTATTACGATAGAATATTTCACCATATCCGGCCAAAGCTCCAACACCTTCCTGAATACGTGCACCACCCGAGTCATTAATGCCAATAATCGGACATTTCATCTTTAGTGCATGATCCATGATCTTTGTAATTTTACGGGCATGCTGCAAACCTAATGAACCTCCGGCAACTGTAAAATCCTGCGCATAGATACAAACAGGAGCACCAAAAATCGTACCAGTACCGGTAACAACACCGTCACCAGGCAGATCCTTCTTTTCCATACCAAAGTCACGACCATCGTGCTTTACAAACAAATCGTACTCGTGGAAAGAATTCTTATCCAACAAAGAGAGAATACGGTCACGGGCAGTTAATTTACCCATTGCGATCTGCTTTTCGATAGCAGCCTCACCTCCACCCATCTCAACGACGGCTTTCTTTTCCCTCAGGGTCTGAATGTTTTTACTTAAATCTGTCATATTTGTTTTTTTACTTACCTACAGCCTTAATGCGATATGAGCAACGGGCTGTCCCTTTTATTATATTATTTAGTTTGCCTTTATTCAATTGACGGCGAATTGCCGAAATATTATCTATAAAAACATGTCCGGTCAGATGCTCACATTCATGTTGCACCACACGTGCTGCAAAATCTTCAACAACCTCATCATGTTCTTCCCAATTCTCATCAAAATATTTTACACGGATTTTTTTTGAACGGGATACTTTTTCATGTATTCCGGGAAGACTGAGGCAACCTTCTTCCATCGCAACTTCTTCTTCGCTACGTTCTACAATCTCGGGGTTAATCATTGCACGTTTAAACCCTTTACACTCAGGACAATCATCACCCAACACATCGGCATCTATCACTAATACGCGTATTGACAGTCCTACTTGCGGGGCGGCCAAACCTACACCATCCGCATTATACATGGTTTCATACATGTTTGCCACCAGTTGCTTTAATTCGGGATACTCTTTCGATATGTTCTCAGCCTCTTTCCGCAATACGGGCTGGCCATATAAATATACAGGTAAAATCATAAATTATTATATTTTTTACTTTCCAAATATGCTTGCAGGATAATTACCGCACTAATCTCATCTACCAGACCTTTTTCCTGCCGCTTCTTCTTCTTCAAACCACCTTCAAGCATAGCTTGATGAGCCATTACAGACGTAAAGCGTTCATCATAATATTCTACCGGGATATCAGGGATTGTCCGTTTAAGATGAGTCACAAAAGCCTGGACATATTTCATATTTTCGGACAACTCATTATTCATTTGCTTCGGAAGACCTACAACAAAAAGATCGACAGACTCACGCGAAACATATTCCGACAGATACTTCACAAGCTCTCCGCTTGGAACCGTAGTAAGACCATTTGCAATCATTTGCAATGTATCTGTAACTGCCAAACCGGTACGTTTCCGACCGTAATCTATTGCAATTATTCTTCCCATCGGCTGCAAAGATAGCACAATTATAATTACAGATTACACAAATTCAGAAAAAGTGTGCAACCTATATTATCAATAAGCATTCTTCTCTCCTTTGAACATATTTAAAATTGTTACGACTATAATTTTCAAGTCCAGGAAAAAAGTCCAGTTTTCGATATACCAAACGTCTCTTTTAACACGGCCTTCCATTTGTTCAAGTGTTTTGGTTTCTCCTCGATAGCCGGTCACCTGAGCCCAACCGGTCACACCCGGTTTTACCAAATGTCTAACCATGTATTTATCTATAAGTGCAGAATATTGTTCCGTATGTCTCAACATATGTGGACGCGGTCCGACAATCGACATTTCTCCTTTTATTACATTAATAAACTGAGGAAATTCATCCAGATTTGTCTTTCGTAAAATATCGCCAATACGTGTTTTACGAGGATCATCTTTCACTGCTTGCAATGTATCGGCTTCCCGGTTTACTTTCATTGTCCGGAATTTATAACATTCAAATTCCTGACCGTATAATCCGGTTCTTTTTTGTTTAAACAAAACAGGACCGGGCGAACTCATTTTGATTAAAACACCTATTACAACATATAATACAGGATATATAGTAACCAATATAATAAAAGAAAAAACAACATCAAAAGAGCGCTTCAATGCTCTGTTATAAGCGGCTTGCAATGGTTCTCTACGTACTGTCAGCAATGGAATAGACTCCATCACTTCCATCACCAGGCTCTTCTTTATATTTCTGTAAAATTCCGGAACAATATAAAAACGAACCATATGCTTTTCTGCAAAGTTCAGTATCCTTAATATTTTCTCATCATTCGTTCCTGGCAACGTACAGTAAATCTCGTCAACATCATGAGCTAAAACATAATTTTCCACCTCATTCGTCATTCCCAAGTAATTGGGTAATGCACTTTTCAATGATAAATTATCATCAAAAAAACCCATTACACTAAAACCATAAGAAAGATCATCTTTCATTACGCGATAAAGTTCCATTCCATTTTTTCCTGCACCAACGATAATAATCTTCTTAAAGTTATATCCTTTCTTACGGTAGATTTTCAATGATACGCGTACAATAACGCGCCATAGTGAAAATATAACTATCGCGGAAAAATAATAAACAAATAAAAAGGTCGCTAAGATATCACCAACATTTAAGAAAATGAGACAGGTTGCAAACAGAAATATCAAGAAAGTAACCAACACAAATGCCCGTTGCACAATTTTATCAATATAGACAACAGGCATGTGCAACTGCATCGGCACAAAATACAAAGAAAAGAAGTAACAGAAATTCAACAACAAAAGAATTTCCCTGAAATTATGAGCTATAGCATTTGTATAATGTTCACCCAATATATAAAATACCAACACAAAAAGGGCATTCAGAACAATTAAATCCCCTACTCCGACCAGCCACTGAATCAGATAGCTATGTTTTTTATTTAGTTCCATACAAACTTGCTAAAATCTCACAAAAGTAATCAATATTTTCGAGCAAAAAAAAGGCCACACGGATTGTGTAGCCTTTTTGTCATATAATTTCTGACAAATTAATTATTTGCACTCATAATAACAACGCGGTTCCAGTTATTTACACCATAAGGCTGAACATCAGAGCCTCTCCATTCAATGGAAATCTGTTCAGATGGTATACCGTATTTATCGATCAATTCTTTAGCAACGGCTTTAGCACGTTTTTCTGAAAGGCCCATATTGTATTTAGAAGTACCGGTATCTTTATCTGCATAACCAATGACTTTAATCGGAGTCTTGTTATTCTTCATAAATTCAGCAGTATTGTAAATATTGATCTGTTGGTTCTTGTCAATCTTGGCACTGTTCAGACGGAAATAAACTATATTGTCTACATAGTTATTTACAACCTCAGTTACCACTTCTTCACATTCAGGACAAGAAACCGGGCGTTTGCTCAATTCATCATTAGCTGCACGCAAAGAGTTGATCTGATTATTCAAGTCATTCAACAAATTATAATCCATCGGCTGAAGAACTTCAAAGTCTGTCTTACCTAACTTGAATGTCAAACCGGCACTTACCTGGGCAATACCGTCAGACAAATGATTCATTTCAACACGGTTAAATTGTTCGTTCAACAAAGAACCCTGTGCTTCAATGTTAATATCTACACGTTTGCTAACACGGAATGCCATCAAAATACCTGCATTTAAAGAAGGAGATTCTGTTCTTGCAAATTCAGCAGCTTCTGTTGTTTTGAAACGCTGGGCATAACCAAAACCGACCCAAGGAATGAAATGGAACACTCTTGATTCATTATAAACTCCCCAGAAATTAGTTACATCCCACAACAAATCCACATGACCTGCTACATATTTATTATGCTGCATAAGTTGGGCATTGTCACCTACAAATCCGTGAAGAATACCACCGTTGAACTGAGTACGGAATGCCAAATACGGATTAAACCATTTACCAAAAGAAAATTGAGGTGCAAAATTCAAACGGTTCCCAAAATCAGCTTTGTTGTTCTGGTCTCCCAACAAAATGCTAGCACCACCAGCAACAGAAATAAACCAATTATCTCTCGCTCTGTTCTTTTTAAAATTTGTTTTATAGCCTTTCTCAGTACTGAAACCTACCTGAGGTTGAAATTCCTGCGCGGAGACAGAAAATACAAATCCTGATAATAAAGCTAAAAGTAAAATCTTAGTCTTCATATTTATAACATTTAAATTAAACAATTAATTCACCTAAAAAAACGTTTAAAGACAACGCGAAATTAACTCATTTTTCAATTATAACAAATAAAAGTTGTATTTTGTTTTCTGCTACTCAAAATAGTTCAAAATTTTATATCCCCCTTCTCTCAGATAGGATTCTTTCTTCATTAATTTCACATCAGATAACACCATGTCCTCTATTAATGTTTTAAGAGAATACTGGGGTTCCCACCCCAAACGTTCACGTGCCTTCGTTGCATCGCCAATTAAAAGCTCAACTTCCGTAGGGCGGAAATACTGAGGATCAACCCCCACAACTTCCTCCCCTATACGTTTATTAGCATTTTCAAAATAAACTTCACCTACTTTTTCTTTAAATATTTTTTCATTTATAGAACGCAAAACAGCAACTTCATTAACACCTTCACCATGGAAACTTACCTCCATGCCAACTTCTTCGAAAGTCATTTTTATAAAATCCCGGATTGTCGTCGTAATACCCGTTGCAATTACGTAGTCAGAAGGCTCATCCTGTTGTAAAATGGCATACATGGCACGAACATAATCTTTGGCATGCCCCCAGTCCCGTTTAGATGACAAGTTTCCCATATAAACTTTCTCTTGCATATTCAAGGCAATACGGGATATTGCGCGTGTCACTTTACGAGTCACAAATGTTTCTCCGCGTAATGGTGATTCATGGTTAAACAAAATACCATTTGATGCATGCATTTTATAAGCTTCACGATAGTTAACAGTAATCCAGTAACCATAAAGCTTAGCTACTGCATAAGGACTTCTCGGATAAAACGGAGTCGTTTCTTTCTGAGGGACTTCCTGTACCAAACCATACAATTCCGAGGTCGAAGCCTGGTATATACGTGTTTTAGGAATCAAATTCAGCAAACGCACTGCTTCCAATATACGCAACACACCTAATCCGTCAGCATTGGCTGTATATTCCGGGGTATCAAAACTGACCTTTACATGGCTCATAGCTGCCAGATTATAAATCTCATCCGGTTGAACTTCTCCTATTATACGGGTAAGATTCAAGCTGTCTGTCAAATCACCGTAATGCAATATAAGATTACGGTTTTCAATATGCGGATCCTGGTATAAATGGTCTATCCTATCCGTATTAAACATAGACGAACGGCGTTTGATACCGTGCACCGTATAGCCCTTCTTTATTAAATACTCAGCCAGATAAGCACCATCTTGTCCTGTTATTCCTGTAATTAACGCAACTTTGCTCATATCATATTTCAAATTATCATTTACCAACCATTAATTATAAATTCTCCAAATACCATTTATATAAACGCTCAACGCCTTCATTTATTTCGACTGAATGGTGCCAACCCAGAGAATGCAGCTTCGTTACATCCGTCAGCTTTCGGAGCGTGCCATCCGGTTTTGAGGAATTAAACTTTAAATCGCCCTTATATCCTATCTTTTCTTTAATTAATGTAGCAACATCTTTTATACTAAGTTCAATACCGGTACCTATATTTATATGGGTATTACGGACTTCGCCTTCTTTCTGGCGGACATCTGCAAAATCTATATGCTCCATTATATAAACTGAAGCATCGGCCATTTCTTCACTCCATAAAAACTCACGCAAAGGTTTCCCCGTTCCCCACAGTTCAACTTCACCCTCCCGTATTCCATATTTATCCAAAACGGCAATTATTTCATTTTCCGATGCAGAGCCGGAAATCGTTTCTACCGGACGAAAATCCAAATCCTTCCGGATGAAATCCAAATTTCTCTCGAACAAACATTTTCCGAGATGTATTTTACGAATCATTGCAGGAAGCACATGTGAAGTCTCCAAATTAAAATTATCATTAGGGCCGTATAAATTTGTCGGCATAACGGCAATATAATTAGTACCATATTGCAAATTATAGCTCTCACACATTTTAATACCTGCAATTTTTGCAATAGCATAAGGTTCATTTGTATATTCCAATGGAGAAGTCAGCAAACAATCTTCAGGCATCGGCTGAGGAGCTTCACAAGGATATATACATGTACTTCCTAAAAACAAGAGTTTCTTAACTCCATTTTTATAAGATGCATGTATAACATTATTCTGAATCATCAAATTAATGTAAATAAAATCTGCACGATAACGGCTATTTGCCATTATACCTCCGACATGCGCTGCCGATAAAAATACATATTCAGGTTTTTCCGCTTCAAAAAAAGCATTAACAGCTTGTTGGTCTGTCAGATCTAATTCTGTATGTGTACGAAAGACAAAATTAGCATATCCTTTGTCCTGAAGATTCTTTAATATAGCCGATCCGACTAATCCACGATGGCCGGCTACAAATATTTTACTCTCTTTATTCATCTCTGATTCAAATCTTTTCACCTCAATAAATTAAGCAAATACTGCCCATACTGATTCTTAACCATAGGTCGAGCAATTTCAGTCAACTTTTTTGCACCGATCCATCCGGCCCGATAAGCGATTTCTTCCAAACAAGCAACTTTCAACCCTTGTCTCTTTTCTATCACCTCTACAAAAGTAGATGCTTCCGAAAGAGAATCATGCGTTCCTGTATCCAGCCAGGCAAACCCGCGTCCCAACAATTTGACTTTCAATTCTCCATCTTTCAGAAATTCCTGGTTAACCGTTGTTATTTCCAATTCACCCCTTGCCGAAGGTTTTATCCGGCTTGCAACCTGAAGAACCTTATTCGGATAGAAATAAAGGCCGACTACAGCATAATTTGATTTCGGCTCTTTCGGTTTTTCTTCAATACTCAAAACATTTCCTTCCGAATCAAACTCAGCTACTCCATAACGCTCCGGATCATTTACATAATACCCAAAAACGGTTGCTTTCTTCTCTTTTTCAGCATTGGAAACAGCTTCTTTCAGCATAGAAGTAAAACTCTGTCCGTAAAAAATATTATCACCCAATACTAAACATGCCGAATCATCTCCCACAAAATCGGCTCCTATGATAAACGCCTGGGCCAATCCGTCCGGAGAAGGTTGTTCTGCATATTCAAAATGAACGCCATAATCCGAACCGTCACCCAATAAACGGCGAAAACCAGGCAAATCCTGAGGTGTCGAAATAATCAGGATTTCACGTATGCCGGCCAACATAAGAACCGACACCGGATAATATATCATTGGCTTATCATATATAGGCAAAAGCTGCTTGGAAACACCTTTCGTAATCGGATATAATCGTGTACCCGAGCCACCTGCTAAAACGATACCTTTCATGCGTGTACAATCTGTTAAATTTAGGGCAAATATATGTAAAATATTCTACAAGAGAGGAGTTTCGGAACTTTTCTTTGGGACGGTTTGTTACATGAGAAAATTAAAATTAAAAAACAGATTCAATATGAAGACTTTTATCGATCAAATTAATTATGCCGTAAAAAACTGGTGGATGTCATTGTTAATAGGCATTTTGTATATCATCATTGCTATTTATTTAATGTTTGCTCCTTTGGCTAGTTATATTGTTTTAAGTATACTGTTCAGTATATCGATGTTTGTCAGTGGGATGTTTGAAATTGCATTTGCAATCAGTAATAAAAACAATATTTCCAGTTGGGGATGGTACCTTACCGGCGGTATCGTCGATTTGATTCTGGGTATTCTTCTTATGGCTAATCCTGGTTTAAGCATGAGTGTATTACCATTCATTTTAGCATTCTGGTTAATGTTCAGAGGATTTTCAGCAACCGGTTATTCTCTTGATTTAAAAAGATATGGTACACGTAATTGGGGCTGGTATATGGCTTTTGGCATATTGGCTATCATTTGTTCTATCGGTATAATCTGGCAACCGGGAGCCGGGGCATTTACTCTTGTCTACTTAATAGCCTATGCTTTACTTATCATTGGAATATTCAGGGTAATGTTAGGTTTCGAATTGAAAAGTCTGCATAAAAGGAATAAAGAGGTACAAAGCGAGGAGTAACTTTCAAACTGTTTTAATCATAAACCCGCGCCTTTGTCTCACTATAGGAATCAGTAGTTAAAGTAGTCAAGTAGTTATCAGCCACCTTGTGGAGACAACATGTCTACTTATACGAGCCATTTCAACAATAAATCCCGATCTTTGCCTCACTGCCTGCTATTGGGTAGTGAACCATCAAAACCAGGCACGTTACAGATAACTCCATACGGCGTAATTTTGAAAAGAATGTCTTCTCGATATCCTTATAGACCGAACCTTTATCCAGCGCTTTGATACGTTTACGGAGCATATCACCGTCGGAAGTCGCCGACAGGATCGATAGAACCTGACCCTTATACTTCTTATCCGAAGAAGAAAGCAAGCGACCCAAACCGGCCCAATCTTCACCCTCCCAGGAGATTCGGATCAAACCGTTATCAGGCAAACCGAACTGTTTGACAAGATAATCCTTGAACTGAACGACACGGCTGCCGGACAAGCGTTCATTCTCCTTTGTATTACCATCGGGAGAAGCGAAACCCTTTAACCCGATGGATTGGACACGGCCAGCCGGAATACCGGAAAGCCGGCCGAGACGTTCGCGCAACTTCTCCAACTCTGCCCGGTTATTGCCATAGCGGGGATTAACCGTTACACCTCCTGCCGGGAAATCAATATAAGCCGTCAACTCCTCCGTCTGTGTTACCGGAACGGAAGGAGACTCCGGGACGGGAGTAACATAACTCAACATCTGCCGGTAAATAGCGGAAGCATCCACCTGCAACATGGGTATCTCCGCCTGGCGGTACAATGAAGATGTACCTTTCACCGCCGGCAATGTATTGTCGGTTTCAGTTGTGGAAAGATCCTGCATACTCCCGCATGACGACAGGGTAAACAGAATCCCCACTTCTATCAAGTGTATCTGCATCCTCATTGCCCTTTCGCATTCATAGCCTCCAACAAATACTTACCCGGTTTGAACTTCACACTCAAACGCCGGCGGATAACACATGGGGCGCCGTTCTGGGGGTTACGTCCAGGGCGTTCGTTCTGGTGCCACGGAGTAAAGGTGCCGAAACCTTGCAGGATGATGGAACCCTGACGTTCCAACTCCGATGTCAAAGCCTCCTGCAGAGCATTAAAGTAACGGATCGACTCGGTATGCGGTATATTTAATGTTTCCGCAATCTGTTTTGTTAACTCTGTCTTGTTCATAATCTCAATATTTAATTGTTTGTAATTCTTTATTTGTTCAGCAACCAAGCTTTATCCTGATATCTTCAGCCTGACAGCCTCCTTTATAACTCTATCTTCATTGGCTTTAGCCTGGTTTCAATTGCCGTCTGCTTCAGCGCAATGTCATTAAGTTAAGCGATAAGTGCCTGACAACCTTGTGTTCTCATGACAATGAAGAGAAGCTTTACAAGAAAGTGGAAGTTCAATAATGCAGAATGGATGATAAGTTTTTTCAGGAAGAGAAAAAAAGAGAAAAACCATTGGATTGAAAACGGAAACTCCGTTTTTTTATAATTGAATCTAAAAAAACAAGCCAATGGTTTCCGCAAATATAGAAATAATAAACGATTTGAATGAGTTTTTTCAAAATACAATGAGTGATAAAGAAACAAAAATGCGATACGTAAACAAGGCAACAGATTTCACGCGTAAACGCAGTTTATCCTTTTCGAGGATGGTTGCGTTACATATCAATCTCTTAAAAAGGAGTTTAAGCGTAGAACTAGAGAGCTTTTTTTCTCATATCAGCTCTGCGACCGTGACCAAGTCGGCCTTTTGCCAACAGCGAAGAAAATTAAAGCCTGTCTTTTTTCAGGACTGGAATGACATACTGATATCCTCCTATTATCGGAATACCCGGAGGCAAGAGAGGAGGTGGCGAGGTTTTAGGATATTCGCCATTGATGGCACGAAGTTATCATTGCCAAATACGAGAGCTTTGAGACAGCATTTTGGATACAGTACCAACCAGCATGGAATAAAATCGGCCACAGCCCGTGCTTCAGTTCTCTATGACGTATTGAACAAGTTGGTGGTTAATAGCAAATTATGCTCACTCAAAGAGGCTGAGCGTACCACGGCATGCGACCTGATCCCTTTCTTGAATAAGGACGACTTGCTGCTACTGGACCGCGGATATCCATCCTTCATGTTGTTCTATTTACTAATAAACAGGCAAGACTCTCACTTCGTGATGCGTGCCCAAGCAAACTTCTGCAAGGTGGTTGACGAGTTCCGTTCCTCTGGCAAAAAAGAAGAGATAGTCACCCTTCGAGCCACTTATAAGGCGATCAAAGGCTTAAAGGATCAGGGTGTGGAAATCCCACCGGAGACAGAGGTCAAGGTTCGCCTGGCCAGAATACGGCTGGATGATGGTCAGGACGAGATATTGATAACGGATCTCTACGACACAAAAGCATATACACTTCCGGTTCTAAAGGAACTCTACTTCTTGCGTTGGCCGGTGGAGACCACTTATGGCTACCTCAAAAATGAGCTACAGGTAGAGTGCTTCAGTGGGATCAGCCCTGTTAGTATAGAACAGGACTTCTATGCTAACATTTTTGTGTTCAACCTGCAAGCCGTTATAGAAGAGAGCTGTGAGGAATACGTGCGAACTGTAAACCGACAAAGGACAATCAAGTATAAGATCAATAAGAACGTATGCTGGGCTCTGATGAAAGGGAGGGTTATCGATTTATTTCTCCATGCTGAACAAGCAGGTTACTTGTTGAAGGAATTGACTTCCTTATTCGAAAGGTATTTAGAGCCTGTCAGGCCAGGCAGGAAATATACACGAACAAAGAAATCAATCAAACTTCTAGGCAAGTATGTGACACTTACGAATTATAAAAGAGCGGTCTAGTGCTTAACTTAATGACATTGTGCTTCAGCGGACGGATTAAAGGAATATCTATCTGTATTGGCTTTAGCCAAATTTCTTCTTGGAAAGCTCTTTTTGATTATCTCATTCTTATTGGGCTGAAGCCCTTGAAAAAGGAAGACTCTACTATCTGTCGGTTAAAACCGACGGCAATTGAAACAAGGCTAAAGCCTTCAAAATCGCCAACCCCAATCACTCAACATCTACATCCGTCGGTTAAAACCGACGGCAATTGAAACCAAGCTAAAGCCTTCAAAATCGCCAACCCCAACCACTCAACACCTACATCCGTCAGTTAAAACCGACGGCAATTGAAACAAGGCTAAAGCCTTCAAAACTGTCAACTATCACTTGTCAACTATCATCTGGATCCCCCATCTCGTTTCCCTATAAGCCTTATTCAGTTCCGGGTATCCGGGCTGCTCTATATAGGTTGTCAAACCGCTGTAACGACGGATAGGGATATTCACAAATGAAGGCGTCGAGACTTTATAAACGACCGCCTTATTCAAAGCCGATTCCACCAGGGGATACAAAGAAGGATTTACCTGCTCCATATAATCGCCTAAGTCGAAAAACAGCCTATTACTTCCGCGGTCGTAACACTGCACATTATTTATATCCACCTTCGCAGGATTTATCAACGCCGAACGCGCCGCCACCGCCAACTCATCCATGGCGCTCAAATCGATAAGGCTCATCGTTGCACTGCGGTAAACGCCCGGAAGCGTATTACAATACTCATAATAGCTGCGAACAAAACCCTTTAAATTGACCTCCGGCTCAAAAAGGTAATTGATCAGTTCAGGGTAAACAGGGGTAAAACCGGGGCTGAGTATCTCCGCCGAAGAGGCAACCAGGTAATCCGCCTTATTGCGCAACTCGTAAGCCACCTCCACACCGGACATAAGGCAAGCCTCCAAGACAATGAAGTCGAACGTATGGTCGGGAATCGCCCGGACAAAGTCTGCAATCTCCATTTCCCGGCCGTTGTCATCCATGATGGAACGCGGACGGGCAAACATCCCTTCGGGCAGCCACCCTGTACCGTGGCTGAAAACAACCAGACCGTAACCGGGGGCTGGATATAAAAACAAGGCATCGTGTATCACTTCCGAGAAAACATCCGTACAAGCCGAGTTGTCCTCAGGATATTCTTTTATTACTTCTGTATAAGGTTTGGTATCATTAGCTATGACGCGCATTAAGGAAGGAGTGCCCTTTTCGCCACGGGCATCCTGGTAAATCAACAGGTTATCCTGCCGGTTATGCCAACCGGCCGTTATGCTGTCTATCTTCGTGTAGGTTTCGTCGCTCAGATTGTTATCACCCGACATATAAACCAGGACGGTACGGCGGGCGGAAGGAACCTCGACAGGACGCTCCTCTGTACATGAAAACAGACCGAAAAGAATGATTATGAGTACTATATTACGGTACATACACACACAGTTTATATGATAATTGATTTAAAAAAGTGTGAAAAATCACCAGTCAAGCAAAACCACTTAACTACTTTAACTACTTAACTTCTTAACTACTAAAATTTAAGGTTTTCTTTCAGTAATATATATTTTCCCATCCGGTTATTGAAATAACCATACTTATAGATTAACGGACGATCGGATAAAATTCTACGCTTCAGATTCATGGTTCGGAAATGTTGCATAATACCCAGGTATGAATTAATTGAAGCACGCATCTGCAGTAAAAGATACTTTGGCGGATTCGGATTATTTGCCAGTTTCTTCTCCCACAAATACAATTCATTCTTAAATTTACGTTTTGCACGGTTATGAATATATGTCCGATACGGTTTAACCACCGCACCCAGAAAATTAATTCCTTTCTGATAAGGTTGCAACACTATTTTTTTCGGATGCAAAGTTATATCCAGATTTTCCCATAAATATTCACGGATAACCGGAACCAGAGAAAGCAAAAAACGTTTGTCGGTGTGTACAATAAAAAAATCATCCACATACCGCCCGTAATGTTTCATGCACAAGGTCCGTTTTACATATTGGTCAAACTCATTCAGATAAATATTACTGAACAACTGTGAAGTAAGGTTGCCAATAGGCAATCCATATCCTTCAGGCGAATGAAAAAGACTTTTCGACGGAGGTAAACCTTCCCATTCAGACCATGAACCCTTACGGAAACAATTCTTTACCGGGTCATTCATAATCACCAACGGCAGCAAATATTTCACCAATTCAAATTCATCCGAATCGCCCCAATGTATTCCATCAGGCATGGCAAGATATTCATATTTGTTAAGCGTCTTCATCATTATATCATACAGTTTCTGCCGGTTTATATTCATAAAATATCCCGCCAGATCCAATTTCAATATGTAGCAATCACGTGTATAATTCAACGAACAGGAACGGATATGTTTTTCCAGGCGTCTCACACCATACAATGTCCCTTTTCCTTTTCTGCAAGAATAGCAATCGTCTATAAAAATACGTTCATAAATAGGAGAAATATAGTTAAACAAAAGATGATGGACAATACGATCCCTGAAATCGGCGGCAAAAACCTCACGCTTTACCGGATAGTCTACCATAAAGCAGATGCTGCGCCCCACCCGATAGCGGCGTTCCTTTATCTCATGATAAAGTTCAACCAGGTTTTCTTCCAGGTTCATTTCATACCGGAGCTGGTTAGCCGAATTACGTTTGCCTTTCCTTGCATCATAATAGGCTTTGAAAACATCTTCAATCAGTTCCATCTTTTCTTTATTCTATTTTCCGGTTTATCCGGGCAAATGTAACTTTTTTCTTAGTTATGCCCTAAATTACCTTACGAATTCGACCACCTTACGGCGGTTTATGAAAACCCGGCGCTTTAAGCGCCGGGTAGTAAAGAATCAAATCAATCGAATCAATCGAATGCGGTCGGCAATTCGCCTCCCTTTTTTATTCTTGGACACAACGGACGGAGAAGCCGTAGGCAAAGCTGTCTGCACCCAACAACGCACCACCCGGCAGGATAGCTAAACGGGGAGACTTGCCTCCTGAATAAGTAGAAGACCAATAATTGCCGCTGGCAGCCAGACCGAGAGACCTACCGTCACCGTGGTTACGGTAACCTGCAGCAGGCAGAACGAAGTTGGAGTTAGAGGAAGCCTTCCAAATCTTATTAGCTCCATCCATCTTGTTAGGACCGTTTGCTTCAATCATAATAGGATCCAACTCTGCCTTCGTAGGAACACGCCAACCGGCAGGACAAGGCTGCTGATCGCGAGGCCAAGCATTATCGCCAACACTCAATACAGGAGAAAGACTTCCCTTATAATCACTGAACCATGAATAATCAGCATCAGATTTACCCTTAATAAACTTATCAGCATACTCATAACTTTCTGCAGTAGCTTCAACATAAGTTGGGAACGTTCCGTCAGGAGCCATATCTCCCGAACCATTATAACTGAACGGAGCCTTTCTACCCCACTGGTAAAGATAACCGCAAGTAGCCAAATTCCAAGTAGTTGTTACACTTGTAGGAACCTGAGTAGCTCCCACGTTTACCGGAGCCCAATACTGGCCTTTATACATAACCGGACTAAGACTTGTACCCTCATAATTAGGGAAATAACGCAATGTAATAGTATCACATGCATCCGCTACACTACCATTCTGAATAATAACATAAGCATCCAAAGGAACCTTGATAGAATCCTGAGCAGGTATAGTAAGTTCATAAGTACGAGTCACACTGGCTTCTTCTGTGGCATAAGTTACAACCGGAGCACCCTGTACAATCTCATTCTTATACTTCCCGTTGTCCCAATTAATAGAACTTCCGGTAGTATTATACTTAAATTTAACCGTATAAGTACTTGCCTGAGGAGCTGAAGAGGTGAATGTTACCTTTTTACCGGTATTTACTACCGCATCTATAACTTTATCAGTAATATCAGCGCCATCCAGTTTAAGGTCCTTCAATGTTGGAACAGGGAAAGAAGGTTCTACTGTAATTGTATCGGATACTGTCCAGTCGTCTACCTTTATATCCCAAACAATATCTGTAGAATCTTTCGATGGATTGATATTTACAACATAACGGGTATTACGTGCCAATGCAATAGGATCACCAACCGTACCTACGCCATCCGCTTTCTTAAACGTTATCAATTTTGACATCTTTGCACCACGATATTTACCGTTCACCTGTAATGCAGTTACTGTAGTATTAGCAGCATCATTGGTGTTTTCGTAAGTATAAAGACTGTCCAGGGTCTGGATAGTAGTGGTAACAACTTTTGTATTAGCAGGAAATTCCGTAACCGTAGGAACCGCATTGATCTCAGCAGCCGTTTTTGTATCCATAATAAAAGAATACTGTTTCGGATTTAAAATCTGTGCAGATTCAAGGATAAAGGCTTTACTGGCATCTGCATCATAAGCATAATTTTTAATATCGATACGCGATACCAGACGCTCCATCTTGATAGTTTCGGCAGCCAGGCCACCTCCTTGAGTTGTCCAGGTTGCCAGATTATCGATCTTACCGAACATCAGTAGCGGAGTAGAAGGACCCGCTGTTAACTGTGCACTCATCAATGCTGAAGGCAGGTCAACCCAATCCGTACTACCAACAATGTCGGCAATATCCACTCCATTTTCCTTATAATTGGCAATTACCAGTACCTTAGGAGTACCCCAACCCAGACTCTTTACCTTAATCTGGCAAGTGTACGTGCTGTCGCCGGCACCCGGATCCTGCAAAGTAAGAGGTTCGGTAAAACCGTTAGGCGAAAGCAAGTCTTCTTCGCTCAGGTAATAGTTATACGTACCGGCATCTGCGCCTACCGTTTCCGTTTTTACGATGAAGGCTACACTCTTTATTTCCTTCTCTTCCTTAAAAGCTACGTCATTTGGAACAACATCTCCCACTGCTTTTGTAGAAGCTCCATTATGAGTCATTGCGATCTTCAAGGCGCCATACCCATTTTCTACAAACTCAGGATTATTCCTGATAATCTCTTCGTCCTGACACGAAGAGAGCCCAACCATCAAAAGGGCTGCTAAAGCTATAAATTTCTTTTTCATTGCTTTATCTGTTTTTATTGTTTATATTTTATCTCTTTTCAAGATTAAGAACCGGCCTGTGTTACTGTAATCGTGTTAGAAACAACCGTATTGTCAGTCGTATTAACCAACTTGATAACAGCTGTACGTTCTGCACCTGTGCTATTTACTTCATCACCACCGGAGGCCATAGAAACTGCCAATTGAGACGTACTATCCAGTGTAGCAGTTAGCCATGTAACAGGAGTAACGTTATCGCTTCCGTCTACAACAGAAACCGTCCAATCCGAAGTATTTTCTACATCGCCACTAACAACTATTGTAGAAATATCTAAACCTGTACCGTCAACAGCAACAGAACCTGTTGCTGTTGCAAAAGACGGAACCGTCTTTCCAGCTGGTTGAGAAACTGCGATTGTTTTTGTCGTGCTTCCTGCTGATTCCGTAACAGTAATAGATGCTGTTTTTGCTTTATAGGTATCATTGGCTGCATCCGGAGCTACAGTAAAGTCGCCATTACCTGTTACAGCAGTATAAGAACCACCTAATGAAAAACCGGTACCTGCCAAAGCAGCAGTCCAAGTGTTTGCCGGGTCTCCCAAGACTACACTGATAGTCTTTGTATCCATTGCAGTTTCGGTAGCTGTGAAGGCAAGAGGTGTTTCATCCACCGTTATAGCCGGGGCAGCAGCAGTACCTGCTTTCTGGGTAATGGTAATTGTTTTGTAAACTTCCGTTGGTTTTGTTGTATTGGCAACCTTCAAAACGGCTGTACGCGGAGTTGTGGTACTGTTAGTAGCAGCTGTTATACCAAAATAGCCATTATTACCATCTACAAGAGTCTTGCTTTTTGAAACAGACAACCAATCACCACCACTTTCAACAGAAACAGTCCATTCAGAAATAGCAACAACCGTTACCTTACGTTCGCCCTCAGTTGTTTGTCCCTCAACGGCAGCATCAATAAAACCGGTTGCAGGAATACTATCCATCTTATAGTTAACAGCATCATCCTTGTCTACCAATGTACCACGCGCAGCCAAACGGATAGAACCGATGTTCTGGGCAGCCTGTTTCACAACGATGTACTGAATCACCTTATCTGCTCCTTCCGGACCGGAGATAGTCATTTTAATAGAGTCTATACGTGCCTGATCCGTCTCATTCTTCTGGGCAACAATCGAGAATGTACCCGAACCTGTACCGGTTTTACCGTCATCATTATTCGTAAAGCCTGCATCTGCCCTTGTCAAAACGGCTTTGTCAGCCAGGTTAAACCAATTTGCGCTCTCTGAAGCTGTCCATGTTGCTCCGTCAGGAACAGTTACATCGATGTTCATAGAGTCCGAAGACATCTTTTCGCCAGAGAAGCTGATCTCGTTGCCGGCAAGCAAAGCACCGGACAAATCGATATAGCTGGAAGCATTAGGAGCCTGTTTTACAATAAGGGGCTGTTTGATAGACGGACGTTTTACGTTTCTCACAATGACAGTTCCTACACGGTCTTCTTTGCTACTTGGATTTGTAGTAAGGGTAACCAATTTGAATGACTTCATTACAGAATCGCCCGGAAGGACAGAGAATGCAATCCAGTCGCAATCGGCCGGCTTAACCAGTTCCCATTCTTCATCGGCAGCAACTTTAATAGTTACAGAATCAGCAGCCGTTTCACCGGTTGTTGCAGCAGGCAAAGAAAGCGTATTGTCGGCAAATGCCTGGCCTGCTTTTAATCCGGCAGCATCAACGCTCAGTTTGATAGTGCCGTGGGTAACATCAGAATTAACCGTATCGCCAACCAGCCAGTCTTTAACTTCCAGGGTAGCGTCCAACGTACCCGAACCTACATTTAAAATACTTAACAAATAACGGTTGTTTGCCAGGACAGGGATCGTGTTTGCATCACTCTGGTTCTTTTTAAACTCTACATTGTAAACCTGAGCCGCACCGGCCAAAGTTTCACCAACCAATGACAATTTGATATTTTGTGTTTCAGCAGCCGTTGCCGGATACATGTAGAATACACTCTTGCTCTCACCATAGTTGCTGTTTTCGTAAGCAGTAAAGTCTATGATAGGAAGGCTTGCCACTATCGTCGGTGTATAAGGAGTAGCTTGTGCAAAAATACTGTTACTACCCGGAATATCTTTCAAGACGATTTCACTAATCTTGAAAGATGATTCTTCACACCAGTTCAACACGTCGAAACGGGCCATACGGCGGGTAAGATGTACCTCCTGGTTTCCAACCAGACCACCTTCCGGCACTGTGATCGTACCTAATTCGGGGAAAGAACCGCTCATCAACAACGGGCAGGCGATATGTCCCTTCAATGTGTTGGTGGCCTTTGCAAGGAAAGCGGTTGTGTCGGTTACGCCCAGTTCCAGGCTATCCAATGACAGGTTGTCGCGGCCGTTGGCTACGAAATAGAACTTTTTCTGTTCACCCGGATAGACTGAGATTGTGGCCTGGTAAGAGGTTCCTACCGGTGTAAGCGTAAACGAGCTGCCGGCTTCGCCGCTTCTGAAGATTTCTTTCAAAATCACAGGCTTAGGATCGGCTTCCAGGGAATCTTCGCCGAACACATAGATGTCGAGCGTTTTCAATTCATTTTCAGCATCTGTTGCCAGTGCTGCGTAAGGCACTACTCCCTGAGCTGTGCCGGGAAATACAAACGTAATCGTCTTTCCGACCGGATTCCCGTTTTCCGGGCCACCGGTGAAAAGAGAATCGTCATCGCTACAAGCCGCCATCATGAGGGAGGCAAGAGCCAATAAATAATACTTCTTTTTCATAACATAAAAATTAATTAATAAATTAGTAAATATGGGGTATGTCCATTCGCCAATATTAACGTCCATATATATCTTACGCATCTCTTATATAAACCCGCCGATACTGCCCCCGTCGTTCCAGTCCATCACCACGGCCGACGAGACGATGATACCCCCCGACGGGTCTACCTCCACCACAAGGTCGAACTCCTGGCGAAGGTTCTCATCCAGGTTGATCTGCATCGTTCGGAAATACTTCCAGAGGTCTATCTCCTTGATGACCGGAGTATCCCCGGCATAAAGGCAGAAAAGGGGATGCGTATCGTTGGTTAGGCGGTATGTGACAAACTCGCCCGACACACTGCCTGTGATTTCCATTTTGACGTCTATACGGTGGTCTACCAATGACTCCATCTTCTGAGGGATATAGTAGAATATACCGGCACGCGTAATACCTACGTCTGATTCACTATAGTAAGATGAAGGGGAACCCTTTATCTCATACTCCGGACTGAATGTGTAAGAAGAAGGCACGTCACGCAAAGTCATGACGAAATTATTCGTATTGGCAGGGGAACGTCCTGTCCATTTTACCATGATATTCAATTTGCAATGGCTATGCACCATATCGACACGCTGACGGCTGACACCACGCTCCCGAACCGAAAATGTGGTGTAACCGTAATACAGCTTTTCTGCATTTTTCTGCCAGTAAGCATATTCCGATTTCATTGTACTGTACGGGTTATCCAGAGAAAGCTGCATATCGGATAGTTTGGTTTTACCTATTACAGACTCATTTACGTGGCTGGCCGTATCTACATTTGCCCAGGTAACCAGTGTGTATTTACCCGGACTCAAAGTGAACTCGCCATACAGAATCTCATTCCTGTCTACCAGGTTATTTACCTGGCGAAGGATACCCGTGTCATCAAAAATAAACTCCTGCATGCTGTGGATATAGTCCGGCAACACGTTAGCCGTTCCGCTACCTGTGTACCAATACTCCAGACGGACGTTGTAACGACACTCCTCCAACTCGCCATCCAGGCTGCAAGAAGCCACGAGGAGAAGCAAGAACAGGGCGCAGATGAACGCAGACAAGAGGCGTTTTAAGTTGATATGAACAGACCGGATTCTCATCGTTTCACCTCCAATCTTAACAAGTTCTCCCTCGCTTTCGGGGCATCAACCGCCAATGCCTTGCGGAAGTAATACTCAGCCTCGGCACGGTTACCCTCGATAAAGCATAAGACGCCATAATTATTATAGGTCAATGGGTTATCCTTAAAACGATCCAGATACATACGGGCAGACTTTGTATCGCCCACCAAAAGAACGGCGGCGGCAGCATTGACGCTGGCGGTAACGTCGTCAGGGTAAAGGTTAGCGGCTATCTCGTAAACCTCACGGAACTGCGTAGTGCCGGGACGGTAAAAATGGGACACGCTCATGATCTCCTCCAAGCTGAGCAAATCCGGATGGGTATAAAGCAGTTGGGAAGCTTCACGGTCACTGACATTCCTTACCTCGTAAGCAACCATCAACTCGATTCGCCGAAGTTTGGGAAAATATTTTTTTAACAGCTCCCTATAAGGAACACCGCCGTCCAGTTCCATCAGGTAACGCTCCCTGCCCTCGAAAATCCCATAATTGTCGATGATGAAACCTACCGCCTTTTTATAGGGCAAGCCCGATGAATCCACCAGGCGACGCAGGCCCTCCCAATCCTCACCAACCCAAGAGGTGAGCAAAGGGCAAGCCTGCAATTCGTAATGCCCGCTGAGGTACTTTTTGAAACCCTCGCTACGATGCTTTGACAGGGATTCATTATCGTAATAAGCTCCGTCGGGAGATGAATAACCCGTGATCTGGATATGGCGGAAACGGGCCATATCATTCTGCAACAAGGGTTGCAACAAATCATCTATTTTAGACAATTCTCCTTTATTATTGCCAAACGAAGGATCGACTACCGAAACGCCCTTGGGATAATCGATATAAGCCGTAGCCGAAGATGTACGGACTTTAACGGCCTCTTCCTTGGGGATCAGGTAATTTACCATATCCGAAAATGCGGAACTCTCCACCTCGCGGATGACGCGGACTGCCGGTACAGAAGCCAATGCCGGCGGCTGAACGCCTGGCTGGGAACAAGGAGGAGTTAAATTGATATCCTTTGTCAAAACATCCGTAGCCAGAACCGATTCCGTACAACAATCTTTACTTATCTGGCGCAAAAGCAAGGAAGAATGCTCCATCCAAGAAGCATAAGGTATACTCACGCGGTAACGCAAATTATAACTGCTGCCACGTTTAACACCCACCCAAACATGGTAAGGCTCCTGGCCGCGGCGGGCAGGATCGACCGTTTCCTCACGACGGTCGAAGCGTGCACGCTGGCTACCGGACAATACAACAGGAGGCAAAACGACGCGTTTACCTTTATAATGCAACTCGGGGACAAGGCTTAATGACTGCTCGGAAGGTATACGGATGCCATGGGCAACGATCTTTAAGTCGATACGGACACTATCGTCCCTCACTGCCATTTGCTGGGGGATAATACGGATACCGATCTCCGAACCCGATACCGTCTTCTTGGAATCGGCATGTATTATTGTTGGAGAACTCAAAAGTAAGGCTATGAGCAGTATTATAGCACGCAGATGACACAGACAGCCACAGATAGACGCAGATAGATGTCCTTCAAAAAGAAATCTGCGCAAATCTGTATGATCTGTGTCATCTGCGTGCCATAATACTATATATATTCCCATATCTTTATCAATGTATCAGGTAGATTATCGAAACCCCCAACTTGGTGGGGCCGTAATAATGGCGCTTGTAACGGCCCATCAACTCCGCACATTCCGCACATACATATTTATTATATTCCATATAAGCGTAACCCACCCCCAAGCTGAGTTCCAAACCCCAACGACGGCCGATAGCGAAATGGTAACCATACGAAACACCGCCACCGTAAAAGTTACCGCGGTACGTATATTTATCCAGATCGGGAATGAAAGGGATCTGACCTACATTGTATTTTGCCCAATGGCCATGGACTCCGAAAAAATGACCCTCGAAAGACTTACAAGGCCAAAAACGAAACTCGGGCTGGACCAGGACGTGGCGAAGACTCATCCCATCAGGGAAAAATGTCCAGGAATTGTAATTGCCCGAAACATCCAAAGAAAACTTACGGCCTAACGCAACCTCTAACCCCAGGTTCGGCGTGGTAGTTGCCAAATAAGCTAAATTTGTCTTTATAGCTAACTTCTGAGCATGGACATCAACGACGCTAGCTACACTGAATATGATCAATAATAGAACTCTAATCATTTTATATTCTTTTTCTTAAAAAGAAATTTTCTCGCTTCATTAATGTCTCTTATTTATGAAATAAGAGACATTTGAAACAAAACTCTGATTAAAAGCACTATAGCGCCAAACAGAAAAGATTTTTATATAAATACAACCCAAACATCAGACCAGTTTGATTTAGTCACACAGGTTGTATTTTATAGTGTAAACAGAATATTGGTAAAGACTTAAAAAAATGAAAAATATTGAGTAATCAAATACAAAATATTGATCTATTTTGCAAAAAAAAGAAGCCGCATTAAATATTTATTTACACAAAACAAACTGACTGGAAGAGAAAAAGATGTGAATGGCTGTTAAGCGCATAGAGGGGCTAGCCCGTGGTGTACCCGAAAAGTAGAATTATCATAGATTTAAGCTAACACTTAACCGGTTTCACAGGTAAAAACTATAAAAAAGAACCTTTTTTAACCTTTTACGCCTAAAAATCCCGTTGATATATTTTTACATTTAATTTTTATATCTATCTTCGCGACATATATCCGTTTGCAGGGTAAAAATCGGACTCTTTTTTGAGTTTTTGTGAGAATATAAATGGTGTATGTCTCTTATTTCATAAATAAGGGACATTCTTTATTTTGCGTTATGACAAGATGGTCAAGGTCTTTGACTATCCGCATATTTGTTTTATTTAAAACAGACTGATCCAGGCTGTTCAGGTAATAACGCGTTGTCTTTTCCGAAGTATGTCCTAATGCTTCACCTATCACTGCCATAGGAGTATTCTGGCGTTTGGCCTCCATAGCCCACGTGTGGCGGGCTGAATAAGATGTCAGTTTAACCGGAAGATGCAACAGCAGCGAAATCTTTTCCAAACGGCGGTTATAAGATTTCAATGCAGAACGGTACTCTGTATAGGAAGCATCTTCACTTTTTAAAATAGGAAACAGGAAATTACCCACACCTTGTCCTTTATACTTATTTATTATAGCCAACATACCCCGGGTCAAACCAACACTGATACGGACATTGGTTTTATTACGGTAATAGACCAGCGTATCCCCCTGGATATTGTCCCATGTAAGATAAGCCAGGTCTATAAAAGGAATGCCGCAGGCCAGGACACAAAAGAGAAAAAGATCAAGGGCAAACATCAACTTGCTATCTGAAATCCTGAACCGTATCATTTTTTCTATATCCTCAAAGCGGATAGACTGTTTGCCCGTACGTACGGGACGGATACGAAGGCTACGGAAAGGCATTACATTCCCGTCTGCCAATCCTTCGCCAACAGCATTGTTATACATCGAACGGAGACAATTAAGATAAGTACTGACGGTATTCGGCCGCAAGCGCATTTTACCAAGGTAGTCCTCATACTCACGCATCAATTTAGGCGTTAGCCGGCTAAATAATAGCTTATCGGTTCCGGTAAAGCCCATAAAACGGGAACAGGCGCTTCGGTAAATACGTGCAGTACCTTCACGCTGGTTGCCATGAAGCAACTCGCAACAATGCTCCATATACGAAAAAGCATCGGTTTTCTGCTTAGATAGTTTTTCTGTCTTCATAATTCTCAATTAAAATCATAGTTTTTTTGGTAGCGCCCACCTGGCGCATAATCCTCAGATTCTGTTATTAACAAAAGAAAGCATTTTTTTGTTCTAAAACACCTATTCAGTAAAAAAATCATCCCGATGATTTTTTAATTTCATCGGGATGGTTTTGAAAAATGATCGGGATGGTTTTGAAGACAGCCCATAGGCAATTGGTTCGAAGAACTATTCGAAGATTAAGCAGAACATACGCCGCCCGGTACAACTGCAACAGAGGCAGGTTGTCACGCATGAAGAAACCATTGAAGCCCTGCAAGTCAAGATACAGACAATACAGACCGCCGAAAACTGACGCTCAAAATCAACGGGCAACCCATCGGGGAGTGGATCAAAGAATAGTTCGGCAAACTTCGACAGACTACAAGACCGCATATAAAACCCGCTCCACTCACGACTAAGAAAGGGCAAAGAATATAAGCCTCTGCAAAGCTGGAAAAGGTAAGAGCAATAGTTCGATATTTTTTAGACTTTCATGGACTGTTATGGAAATAATAGTTATCTTTGTTCTCAAGAATAATTAATTTAGAGAGCATGAAAACATTTAGCGAGTGCAAAAACGAGTATAACTCTACTTATCAGAGTATTGCTGAAATAGATTGCTTCTTACCGATACACTTATCATACGGATTAAAAAAGCAAATAAAAAATAAGTCTGGACATCCGAATGAGGAGTTCTACAAATGGCAGTTTTTCTATTCACTTATACATTCGGGAATGTATGGAAAAGATTATATGGGTGCAGAAATTCAATTTCCAAAAGGGAATATCAGTTCCGCTCCTATTAGGTTTGATGGAGCCATATTTGATGATAAAGATTGGATTGACCATTACACAAAGTTTCATGCATCAAAAGATCAAAGTTCTTTAGATTGGCTTCGTAAACATTTAATCGCTGTTATTGAGTTTAAAAAAGAAAATGGGAAAAATACAGAGGCCGTATGGAATCAGCAATTAAAACCTGCTCTCAAAGAAAGCGAAAACGACTTCTGCTTAGGGATACTATATGATACAGAAAGGCTCTTTCTGTTTAAGAAACAGGGTAATTATTTTTTAAGATTAGATGATGGATATAACCTTAAAAAAGAGCAGAGTAGTACAAAAGACTTGTCTATTCATCTTGCTGATGGTTATTACAAAATTCCGTCTTTTGAGCAATTAAAGCAACGCATATATAATCCTCCCATTGATCGAAGCAAGCGCACTATTAATGAGTTAGAGATTATTACGGGTGCATATAGTTCTCAATTATCAGATGGCATCTCCAATATCCTAAAAACAATGGATAAAGTGAGCCTGAAGAATCAACGAGGATATGAAATATTAATTCAGATATTAGCTTTAAAAATATTTGATGAAAAACGCAGTCAAAAAAATTACGCTTATTTAGAGTTCTACAAATCGGACGAAGAAAAGGCAAAATCAGATCTCCTTTTTTTTGTTACTCCAGAGGAGCGTAACTATATTAATCTTTCGGACGATAAAGTTATATCATTTGTAGAAAGAATGAGAGCTCTATATAATGAGGCTTCCCAAGAATATCATTTTATATTAAATAGAGTTGATACACAGACGATAACATGGGAAAAAGAAGAGCACGTCAGAACTATTGCCGAAATCGTTGAGCAGTTCCAGGACTATAGCTTTGTAAAATCACATAAAACCGATTTATACCAGATCGTATTTTATAAGTTTGCAAGCGAATTTTCAAAAGCGGATAAAGGGCAATTTGTAACTCCTATTCCTTTGATTGATTTTCTTGTTCGTATCGTAAATCCCCGTAATGATGAAAGAGTAATTGACCCAACAGCAGGGATTGCTGATTTTCTATCGGTAGCATATGTTAATTCTCATTCAAAATTAGATGATAAAAATATCTATGGGTTAGATAACGATGAGCAGATGATCATGTTAGCTCAATTGAATATGTTATTGAATGGAGATGGTAACTCAATCTTAAAATACAAGCCGGACAAAGGTTCTATTGTTTGGAAATTTGATGACCGTGACAACTTGGTTGAATTAAATCCCAAATTGCATAAAAACGGGAACTGGGATAATTGGAGAGATGGCACAAAACTTAAAAAATTTGATGTCGTACTAACTAATCCTCCATTTGGCAAGGGTCGTAAGTACATCCCTGCCTCTCAGCATGATAGGGATATTATTGAAATGTATGAATTGTGGGATGTTGCAAGAGGAGGTAATGGGATTGATTTGGGGCTCGTTTTTTTAGAAAATGCCTACCGCATATTAAAGGATAATGGACGTATGGGTATTGTTATTTCCAATTCAATAGCATCAATTGATGAATTTGAGAAGGCTCGTGAATGGTTATTATCTAAAATGAGAATTGTTGCCTGTTTTGATATGCCGGCCAATGTATTTGCCGAAACAGGAGTTATAACGACTATTATTGTTGCTTATAAACCCAAACCTAAAGAGCTTGAAAGACTGATCAAACAAAACTATCAAATTTTCATGAAAGACATTACAAATGTCGGCTATAAAGTCAGTACAGATGATAGAGTAAAGCGATTCGACCCTATTTATAAAAGGAACATCGAGACATTCGACATTGAAATAGATGAAGAAGGCCAACCCATATTAGATGAAGATTTTAATGATACAGTACGAGATTTTAAGGCTTGGTGCTTAAGCCAAGAAGAAACGTTGAAAGACCTTTTTATTAAAGAAAAATAAGCGACTATGTCATCATTCATTACAACAAAATATCAAAATGTGATTGATGGGAAATTTCAATTATCTCCTTCGATGCACAAAATATTCATTACTCCTAATTCCAATACAAAAACTGTACGAGATTTCTTGAGCAGAGATTTACTTCGTACTGATTTAGGAACAGAAGTGGGCTCGATAAATTACGTGAAAGGTTCATTAAAATATTTCATTAAGACTAAAGCACTTCAATCTCATACATATTTACCCCTTTTTTCTAATGAAAGCGTAGAGAGTATTCATCCAGCATCTTTCATTAATCATAATTTACGGAAAGGAGATATTATCATATCAAAAGATAGTAATATTGGAGAGGTTATTATATTAGATAAAGACTATCCTAATCATATGCTTTCCGGTGCATTATACAAATTGCCCATAGTTACTAATAAACTCTATTTATTGGCATTTTTAAAGCATAAGTTTTTTAGAGAACAATTAGATAGCATTGTGCCTAAAGGAGTTACAATCAGGCATGCGGGCACAAAATTTTTAGATTGTAAGATTCCTCTACCAAACAAAAATATAGAAGAAACAACGAAACATGTAGAATCGTTAATGCAACTCATTATTGATTGTGAGATTGAAATTCAAACTAAATATACAAAAATAAACAATTTAATTGAAGAAGAATTATTTGCAGGACAATCAGGCTCTATATTTAAATACCAATATCCCACTTATAATGACACCATTCAGAATAGACGGTTAGATACAGGAATGTATTCAGAGCAATTTCAAAGAATAGATTTTGCCATAAAAAATTATCGTCTTGGATATTATTATATCGAATCATCAAAATTAAAAAGTGGCAATACTCCTTTAGTTAGACATATTGGCAATGAAGAAACATTAAAATATCGATGGATAACACCCACAAATTGTTCTGATGTTGGCTATATATTAATAGATGAGCGTATCAACATGCTTACAAAGAACAATATCAATGAAAATGCAATGCTCCTTATCAATAGAACATCAAGAGGTGGAATTGGAGAATATGTAGGAATAGCAACATTCTATGATATTGCAGAACATGGGAAAGGTCATCACAATCAAGGCATATATAGAGTAATTGGGTATGAAAATAACGATCTAATCTTTATGACATGCTTTATGAATAGCCAAATTATGAGGAAATATTGTTCTTCAATCTGCGTTGGATCCAAAATGAAAGAAATAAAGCTAAATCAGTTTTTAAATATTCCTTTCCCGAGATTTAAGGAAGATACAAAGACCCAAGTGATAAAACTATTCATGAACGACGTTGAAATATCTGACTTCAACGATCTATTAAACATTAGTAAATCATTATCTAATATAGGTGTTTATAAACTTCACTCTCTATTAGTTATACTTAAATCACAACTTGACAAGAGGTTAAATGCAATTGTAAATGATATTTGCTAACTGAACATTTCCAACTGTTCATTGATAAATATGTAGGCAATATGGCGGCTAATGCCCGACTTATCAATGCCGAACAATTGTGCCATTACCTTCTGTGTAAACCAAATGGTCTCGTCTTTTATTATTACCTGTACCTTTCCCTCTTCGTCCGGCAAGTGATAAAGCAGGAATTGTATTCGATAGCTTAATTTGTTTTAGTATTCTTGCAGATGAAAAGGGTTACTTGAAAGTAATACACAACAGGATATTGCAACAAGCACAGTTGCCAACCCATTATCTCAAAATGAGTATTCCTCCCAAAGCCTTTATAATAAAGCGATAAGAAATTTATTCCAGAATTTCTATTAAATTCCTATATTTTTTGATAGGGTTTTTATATCCTGAGCGATCCTATTAGTACAAAGAGGTTCTAATATTCACTTTAAATTAATACGGATATGAAAACGTTATGTAAACAAATAGTAGAATGTATTATTATTCTCCTGATACTTTCAGGTACATCTTCGCTAAATGCACAAGATAACAGTGGAGAATATATTACCATCAGTGGTGTTGTGAAAGATAAAAACACAAAGAAACGACTGGAATATGTTAATGTAACTATTCCGGGCAGTAATATCGGGACAGTTACCAACGGTGACGGAGAATTCCTGGTAAAAGTCAATAATTTTGTCGTATCCAAAAATGTGGAAATTTCCCACATCGGATATAACAACTACATTATTCCCGTAAAAAACCAGAGCATTTCCGATGTTACGGTATGGCTGTCGCCTAATGCAAATGTATTGCGTGAAGTGATCATTCATGCACAAGATCCCCGTTCTTTAGTAGAAGCCGCCATCAGCAAAATTTCGTCGAACTACAGTCCTAAAAGTAATCTATTTACCGGCTTTTACCGGGAAACTGCCCAAAAAGGGCGCCGCTACATCAATATATCGGAAGCAATCATAGACATCTACAAAACATCTTATGAGGAAAGGGTTGATAAGGATCGCGTACAAATATTCAAAGGACGCAAATTATTGAGTCAGAAACAAAGCGACACTTTAGTGGTCAAGTTGCTTGGTGGCCCTAATCTATCAGTATATGCCGATGTTGCAAAAAATCCGGACATTTTACTTGATCTTGAATCACTACCCTATTATTCTTTCCGAATGGAAGAAAGCACAACAATAGATAATCGTCCTCATTATGTAATTAATTTCCAACCACAAGCCATATTGCCATACGCTTTATATTACGGCAAGCTTTATATCGATAAAGAAAACCTGGCATTCAGCCGGGCGGAATTCAACCTTAGTATGGATGACAGAAATAAGGCCACCCGCGCCATTCTAAAGAAAAAGCCGTTCGGGCTTCGTTTCAAACCGCTGGAAGTTTCTTTCCTCGTTACATACAAGCAAAGAAACAACATCAGCTATCTGAGCTATATCCGGAATGAAGTGCGGTTTAAATGCGATTGGA
This sequence comes from Parabacteroides provencensis, assembly GCF_900232875.1. Taxonomy (NCBI): domain Bacteria; kingdom Pseudomonadati; phylum Bacteroidota; class Bacteroidia; order Bacteroidales; family Tannerellaceae; genus Parabacteroides; species Parabacteroides provencensis. The sequence continues at coordinate 109,815 of NZ_LT960488.1, forward strand.
AACGGAAATTATTCTCTACCAATTATACTATTTTATCCGAAATGGTAGTAACCGACGGCAAAGAACAAAAAGAAGGCATTCCTTACAAAGTAGCATTCAAATCCAACCAATCGCTATCCGACAAAGTAGAAGATTTTATGGATGAAGACTTCTGGGGAGCTTACAACATCATAGAACCAACAGAATCATTAGAATCGGCCGTTTATAAGCTGAAAAAACAACATGATTAATATCTTGCTATCTTTTTCGTATATTTGAAAAAGTTTACCACTAAAAATGCGGTTATGCTGAACGACTTACTTGTACTTGCCAAGATTAAAGAAGGAAACATTAAAGCTTTCGAAAGTATTTTCAGGCTTTACTATTCGCCTCTCTGCCTGTACGCCGCCAGCATAACCGGACAAACAGATACCGCGGAAGAGATAGTACAGGATTTATTTTATACATTTTGGAAAGAACGGGAAAAGCTCCAGCTATTCCACTCGGTCAAAAGTTATTTATATGGTGCCGTGCGAAACCGTTCCTTGCAAGTGCTGAAACATCAGGAGGTAAGAAACCGGTATAAAGAAGTTCTCTTGTCGAAAGAAGAAAACAGTACGTCTTCCCCGCAAGAATTGTTAGAATACAAAGAACTCCAAGATTTAATCAACCGGACACTCTATCGATTACCCGAACGCAGGATGCAAATTTTCAGGATGCATCGTTTTGGCGGTATGAAATACACGGAAATAGCAACAGCTCTTTCTATCTCTATAAAAACAGTTGAAGCGGAAATGACAAAAGCGCTTCATGCACTTCGTAAAGAAATTGAAAGTTATACAACATGAAACAACAAACAAATAAAAATATCAGTAAAACAGACAAAGCCTGGAACCAGCTATATTCAAGGCTCCAACAAGACGGACTGCTTACGGATACTGCCGAAAAAAAACGGAATGTTATCTTTTCGGTAAGGAATACAGGATGGGCGGCAGCCATTCTACTACTATTCATATCTGCAACCGTTGCGCTATTGACAAATCGTTCTGCCAGTCCTGAGCCTGCGTTATTTACTTTGCAAAACAAACAAGATGCAACGGTTTTAGTTAAAACACTGGAAGACGGTTCTATTATCTATCTGGCAGACAATTCCCAGATACAATACCCGGAACATTTCGCTACCGACAAAAGAACCGTATCTTTAAAAGGTAACGCTCTTTTCAACGTAAGCGGTAATAAAGAACGTCCTTTCCTGATCGAAACCGAAGATATGCAAATAGAAGTAATAGGTACTGCTTTCAACGTAAAAAACAGCAATAATAAGTTATTTGAATTATCTGTCCAGCATGGCACGGTAAAAGTAACTTACAGGCAGAATAACGAAAGTGTGTTTGTAAATGCCGGAGAAACAGCAACCCTCCTTTCGCGCCGTTTACAAATAAGTAAAACACAAGACCTGGGACAGTTTGCCCGGTATACAAAACAAATGCAATTCAAAGACGAGCGGCTGGCAGACATTCTGCAAGTTGTCAATCAGGCAAATCCGGGAATATCCATAGAGACAACCCCGTCGATGAAAGAACATCGCCTGACTGTCCGTTTCATAAACAACTCGCCGGAAGAAATTGCCCAACTGATATGTGCAGCTTTAAATCTAAAATATACACGTGAAAAGAATATAGTATTCATTTCCGAACCCTAATTTTACGATCATGATAAAATGGGAAGCATCATACATTATTTGCTTCTTCCTGCTATTTATATCATTACCTATGCAGGCAGACGGAAATGATATGCTTGACCGGAAAATAATCCTTTCAAAACAAAAAGGTACAATATACCAATTACTGGAAGAAGTTTCAGAACGTTCTGAATTCTTATTCATATACGATAGCAAAATTATAGATAATGAAAAGAGGATAAAATTAAAAAAGAAAGAATATACAATCAGGGAAGCTATTTATGCCATTACAGGAAACAACAAAATCCAAATGCAAATTATCGGCAATCATATTCTACTATCCCTTCCGTCAAAAACAAACACGACTACTTCCACACCCATAGTTACGCCGGTAATTAAAGACAGCACTTATTTCGACATTGGAGGAGTTTTACAAGACCATTATTCCAAAGAACCTATTTCTTTCGGAACTATAAGCGTAAAAGAAAATCCTATCGGAACAATAAGCAATCAGAATGGGGAATTCAGGCTCCGGCTCCCCGACTCACTCCGGCAATCGACAATTCATTTTTCACATATAGGCTACGAACCTCAGGAAGTAAGAAGTGAAATTCTTATAGATAAATACAACACGCTAGCACTCGAACCGAAAGTTATTCCAATACAAGAAGTTGTCATCCGTTTGGTAAATCCGGTCAAACTAATCCAGGAAATGCTGGATAAAAGAAAATCCAATTATACGAACCAATCCGTTTATTTAACAACATTCTATAGAGAAGGTGTAGAGCATAAAAAGAAACTGGCCAATCTTACGGAAGCTATATTTAAAGTGTACAAAACACCTTATAATATACAGCATAGCGACCAGGTCAAATTATTAAAAATGCACAGGATCAGTAATGAGCAAGACCATGATTCTCTTATCGCCAAAATAAAATCGGGTATCAATGCGTGCCTCACATTGGATGTTGTTAAAAACCTGCCCGACTTTCTCACTTTAGACGAAGAAAACCTGTACACATACGCGCACACTGATATTACCGTTATTGATAACAGATTGGCAAATGTCATTTCTTTCGAACAAAAAAATAACATAAGCGGACCTTTATACAAAGGTGAAATTTATATCGATGCGGAAAACTATGCCCTGCTCCGTGTGTTTTTCGAATATAATCCCAAATACATCAAAGATGCAGCCAACATGTTTATACGAAAAAAAAGTAAAGGACTTAAAATCATACCTCAAAAAGTTTCGTATACGATAACTTATAAATCATGGAATGAAACATATTATATCAATCATGTAAAAGGCGATTTATACTTTAAAATTAAGAAAAGAAAATCACTTTTTAACACAAATAATCTTCATACATGGTTCGAAATGGTGACTTGTAAAACGGATACTTCCGACGTAAAACGTTTTGTAAAGAACGAAATACTCCCTACCCGCACCATTTTTGGGGAAACAAATTTCATATATGATGAAAACTTTTGGGGAAATTTTAATATCATCTTACCCGAAGAAAAGTTATATGAAGCCATAAGTAAAATATCGTCAAAGATAGAAGAGACAGGCTATTAGCTCTAATAAATCATAAAGCGAGCCTTTTCTCAAAGGCTCGCTTTATAGGTTTTTAATAGGTATTAGTCTTTAAGGCAAAAAGATTGTTTAGGTTATCTGCATGCAAAGATGCGCCATTTAATAAAACTGAGCAAATAAAAAAAGATATTATACAACACATTTTTAAAATTATCGAAACATCTTCGCTGCTAATGCAATATTTTAACATTTAGACAGGGCAAAGATAAAATAAAAAGAGATTACCTCAAACAGAGGCAATCTCTTTTCAATATCCATTTAAACCAAAATTTACTGCAAACGGCGCAGTCCTATTGCTTTATTATATTGCGCTAAAGAAGCCTTTTGCTGATACCAGGTCTGAATCAAACTGCTATAAGACTGAATCCACGATAATTGGGCAGAAAGCACATCCAAAATAGGAAGTTTACCTTCATTATAACTAAATGTATTCAAATCCAGGTTTTCTTCGGCAATCTTGCATGCTTCTTCCGCTACAGTTATTTGCTTCGTATTCTCCTTCAAACTGGTCCAGGCATTAGCCACTTCATTTGCTATCTGATCGCGTGTATTATCCATTGCATATTCCTTGCTGCGAAGAAGTGCCTTTTGAGAGTTTACCTCTTTAAAACGTGCTCCCCAATGAAACAATGGAATCTTCAATGAGGCAAACACTGCCGGAGTCCAAAGTAAGTCGGAACCTTTCACATTCAACATAGGGGTTCCCCAGCTACCTTGGAATCCTATTGCCAGTGTCGGATTATATTTAGCCTTCGACAAATTAATCTGACGTTTTTGATACTCAATATCCAATTGGGTAATTGTATATTCCGGACGGTTACGCAAAGCAACATCCTCGCCCACCTGCAAAGGCAGCATCTGATACATTGTAATGGAATCCGTCACTATTATCGGAGCCATAGGAGAAACACCCATTAAAGAATTCATATTCTGCAACGCAATCTGATAATCCTTGTATGCCGAACTCTTATTAAGCTCCGCTTCCTTCAGCCGCGACTCTACCTGCAATAAATCCGTTTTACTGATCTGGCCGTCATTAAAACGGATAGTCAGCACATTTGCCAATTCCTGAACTATATCCACATATTGGCACATAACCTCATACATTCCTTTGCGAGCAGCTGCCGACCAATAGTTCAGGTCGGCTGTATAGATTATATTATCCGTAGTTAATTCTTCCGCCTGTGATGCAATCTCGCCCTGTACCTGTGCAGCTTTATAGTTATTATAAATCTGCCCGCCTGCATAGATAGGCTGGTTTACGGTTGCACCCAGACTATAGGTATTATGATCCATTTCTATTCCGGGTATTCCGTCTCCCATTCCCAGTTCATATTTATTAATACGATACTGGTAGTTACCGGAAAAATCCACTGCCGGAAAAAATGCCGTCTTAGCAGCTTTTACAGCATGCTGCATAGCTATTCTTTCTTCCGCACTTTGCTTTATCTGACGGCTGTATTCAAGAACACGTTGTTTATACTCTTCTATCGAAAACCGGCCATCCTGTGCTTTTACAGACAAAGCTCCCAATAGTAAACAACCTATTATTATTTTATTTCTCATATTACTTATTCAGATTTAATCTTAAAGAATATACAATAGGTAACTGGAAGTACGAATATTGTCAGGACAGTAGATATAAATAAACCGCCCATGATCGTAGCAGCCATACCGGCAAACATAGCATCACCCAACAAAGGCAACATACCAAGAATTGTAGTTCCCGAAGCCATCGTTACCGGAACAATACGCGTTTTTGTAGCTTCAATAACAGCATTTATCGGAGCCAGTCCGCTATCCATCTGCAAGCCTATTTCATCAACCAATACGATAGCATTCTTTATATTCATACCTATCAGTCCCAGCAAACCTAACATGGCAAAGAAGTCCAAAGATTTACCAAATACCAATAAACCTAATACAACCCCGATAAAGATCAACGGCAACATACACATAATCAGAATCGGTTTACGATAAAATTTCGGGAACAAGAATAACAATGTTATATAAATCAATCCGAACATTAAAGGTATATTTGCAGCAATTGCACTATTACCTTTATCTTGTTCTGACTGTTCTCCGAAATATTGTAACTTATACCCTTCCGGCACCTGGACTTTTTGCTGTATTTCCGTCCACAAATTATTAAATGCAGCCATTGTATTAGCTCCGCGTTTAGGTTCGCACTGCATCATCATATAACGCTGACGGTTATAACGCTTCACTACGCTATATTCATAATCCAACGAAAAATCATCAATAACCTGCTCGACCTTAACGGAGCGGCCTTTTGCACTATAAACCGGCAAAGTCTTTATATCATTCAGGTTCATCGAATCGCGGTCGGCATCTTTCATTAAGATAGGCATAAATACATCGCCTTCGCGATATTCGCCCAACGGGACTCCATTCGTTGCCGAGCGAAGTGAATAAGCCACCTGCTGGCGGGTGATACCCAGTCTTAAACCTTTTTCCTGGGAATACAGCGGCTTCCATACCGGCACCTTGTTTCCCCAGCTATTTCGGACTTCCATTACCATATCATTCGAACGGGCAATATCCTGGGCACGCCCAGTTAATGCAACCAATGTATCTATATTATCACCAATGAACCCAATTTCAATTGCTGCATCCGGAACCGGAGACAATGCAAATAATGCCGAACGAGTCAAAATCTCAGGATAATTGGCAACCATATAATCATAAAACTTGCCCTCTTCCCCTTTTGCATCTTTAGCATCTTTGGTTTCAATCAACACATTTGCAAAATTAGGTTTCGGTCCTACCGACGAACTAGCCAGATAATAACGAACCGGAGAACCACCCATTGTAAATGAATAAGACTTAATATTCTCATTCGTCTTCAAATAATTTTCAATATTCTTTACATTCCGTTCCACATCCTCAATACCATATCCTTCAGGGAAAATCAAATCTGCACGGAAGTAAGGCTTATTCATGATCGGGAAGAAACTCTGCGGCATAATACCCATAATAAACAGAGAGAGGAACAAGGTTGCAATAACAGATACCAATGTTACATATCTGCGTTTGATCAAACGAGCCAGCACCTTCTCAAATTTATGATACAACTTGGTATCGTAGGGATCTTTAGCTTCGCCCGGCTTAGCCTCTTTCAATATAAAGTTACCAAATGTAGTTGTCTGCGTTAATGCCAATATCCAGCTTAATCCCAAAGATACGGCTAATACAATAAACAAAGGTTTTACAATTTCGGCAACGGCAGCCGGAGCCAGATACATCGGCAAAAACGAACAAACTGCAATAAATGTTGCACCAAGTAAAGCCCATTGAGGTTTGGTTGCTCCATCTATCAAAGCCTGATAACGCGACAATCCACGCTTAATACCCACCTGGGCATTATCTGTCACCACGATGGCATTATCCACAAGCATACCCATTGCAATAATAAATGCAGCCAATGACGTACGGTTCAGCCCGACACCCCAGATAAGCATGATCAGCAATGTACCTCCCACAGAGAATAATAACGAGCTCCCCACCAACATACCGGCACGGGAACCCATCACCAGGAAGATAATAACAATTACAATCAACAACGATTCGATCAGGTTCAGAATAAAACCATTATTCGCTTCATCCGCAATCTTGTTTTCCGGATAAATCGTTTTCAGTTCCATGCCGATAGGGAAAAGCTGCTCCATCTCTTTCAGGTGATCCGATACGGCGTTTCCTACAGCAACAACATCATCCTTTGCCCCTGTAGCCACACCTATACCGATTGCACGCTTACCATCTACACGCATTAAGTTAGAAGGCGGATCCATATAGCCGCGTTCTATAATAGCAATGTCTCCTAAACGAACCTCACTCCCGCTCTTCGTTACAATCAACTGATCGCGGATATCTTCAATACTTTTGTAAGTTCCTTCGGCATTTACACGTAGCTGATATGTTCCGGTGCCTAATTCCCCGGTATTTACAAGTAAGTTCTGCGTTTGCAATACCTGTTGTATAGAATTGGGATCTATACCCAAGTTGGCCAGCTTAGGAACCGATATACGAATATTTACAACCTGTGTTTGTTCGCCATACAAATAAACTTTCTGAACACCGGGTATGGGGGTCAACTCGGTTTTTATCTTCTGCGCCCAGTCACGCATATCCTTATAAGTAAAACCTTCATCCGCAGAAAGGGCATAATAAATACCGAAAACATCCCCAAAGTCATCGCTCACATTAATAGCAGAAGCTCCGGTAGGAAGTTGCGGCTGAATATTAGCTACCTTACGACGTAACTCGTCCCACTTAACCGGCATATAATTCGGATCCAGTGTGGGTTGAAGTTCTATCGAGATTTTAGACATACCGAAATATGATTCCGATTTAATCTGATATACGTCAGCCATTGACTGTATCTCACGTTCAATAGGCTCTGTCACCAACTTTTCAACCTCTAAAGGGGTTGCGCCCGGATATTGCGTAACCAAGACGGCCTGCTTAATCACAAAGGGCGAATCTTCCTTCTTTGGCAATTTAAAAAAAGAGTATACACCTCCTATCAGCAGAACTGCCAAAAAGAAATATATAATCTTCTTATTTTCTAAAGAATATTTTGGTATATTCATTGTTTATCTGCTTAATCTGTTAATACTTTTACCTGTTGACCGTCAACTAATCGGGTGGCACCGGCTGTTACAATCTTCTCGCCGGCCTGCAAACCTTCCGTAACAACGACACGGTCTTTTCCCAGCAGTTCTTCTTCCTTAATCTGACGGCGTTCAACTTTTTGGCTCTGGCTATTGTAAACAAATACATACATATTATTATTTCCTTCGCCTGCCACAATTGAGGAAATCGGAATCATGACTGCTCCCTCATTAAAACTTCCTGTTTCCACATGCAGGATCACGCGGCAAGAAAAACCAACAGCTACCTTATATTTATCCAAATTAAACTCAGGATCATCTATATACAAAAAAACAGGAACGCCGGAACCATCGGGCGACGCTTCCACATATTCCTTCACTTTTGCCTTAAACCGAATGCCCTTGTAATTGTCAAACTCCACATAAAGGCTATATGGGTTGGAAAAGTAATTAATGCTCGATTCAGGCATTGTGTACTGTATCTGAAGTTTGTTCGGGTTAATCAAACAAACAATGCCTTGTCCGGCCTGCACTTTCTGATAGTTTTCAACATATTTTTTCTGAATAAAGCCATCAAACGGAGCACGCAATTTTGTTTGAGTCAACTGATTTTGTGCATATTCAAATGCTGCTTTCGCATTAGAATAGGTAGCTTCGGTCGATTCATACTCCTGCTTAGAGATAGCTTGCTTGGACAACAGTTTCTCGGCACGCTGCAACTGAGCTTCCGCCGTTTGAAATGATGCTTTCTTGGCTTCAAATTCCCATTTGAAATCCTGGGGATCTATTTCGGCTACCACTTGTCCTGTACGAATCTTCTGGCCTTCTTCTACATTCAGTGAGATGAGCGGTCCCGACATCTTAAATGCCAGGTCACTAAACTGATCAGGAGATACAACTCCACTGAATGACTTTTCCACCCTATTCAGAGAAACCACTTCCGCCAATTTTACAGGGCGAGGACCTTGCTCTTTCACAGGAGGTTGGCTACAAGATGATATCAGTGCTGCCAATGCTAAAACGGGGATTAATTTTCCACTCATTGTAAATCGCTTTTTATTATTTATTTTAATCTGTTTCTATAAAATACAACATAATGTATTATGCTATTGTTTCGGCTAGAAAGACCATACATTCCAATTGATCCCAGCTTCCATCCTGCTCTCGTGATCGTCAGGAAAAGATGGAAAAAAGTCAATACCGGTTACCTTTTCTACACTATCAATCGGGATAGCGACCGACTCTAATGAAATATCCCTATAATCTCTATTTTCAAATAAAAATGCAATACCTTCGGGTTTATTGTTTGCAATAGTACAAATTACCTTATAAAATAACGCAGGAACAGCTACCTTATTTTTCCCCATCCGTTTCAAATCGTCAGAAATTACAGGTCCGGTCACTATCAACAGCATTCTGTTATCCATTGCCCATAACCGACATTGCTCTTCAAGATCTTTCCAGATGCCTCTGTTCAGACCAGGTTTCTGAGAACAGATATTACTAAAATAAAAAGATTCCCGCATTGCTTTTGCCGACCATTTCATATCGCCCGCCGGCGCCAAATGTCCTCTATCGTAGCCAGTTCGGGTATAATCTTCATTTGTAGCCGAAGCTCCTTTCACCATCGGATCGGGAACAAATTTATTAGAACGATTCGTTTTTTTGCTCTTTGCCTCTGCAGCAGTCAGCTCGTAAGCTACCCAGTTGGCAATCCTGTAATCCGAATTATAAGAAACAGTATATCCTTCGTGCTTGACAACCTGTTCTTTCTGCTTAACCTGTAAACGGGGAATTTCGGCATTAACCGGAAGTTTAAATGATTTTGAGGAAGTTCCGGACGGTACAGCCTTTGTAATCTTCTTCTCAGGTGTTTCCGGAATTTCTTGCCGATTTTCAGAAACCGGAACCGTCTTCTTTACCGGAAACAAATAATCATATACAAACAACGACGCAATTGCACATGCAACTACCACACTTATCCAAATAAACAAACGCTTCACCACAGATATAAAAGGAGAAGCATGGTTTTGCCTTTTCGTTTTTTTTCGCGTCAGTGTTTTTTTTCTAGCTTTTGCCATTCACCTATTACCACGTTGATGATCGGGCACAAAAATAGACAAAATCTATATGTTGCACAACAGACAAAACCGAATGTATTGGTTTATATTATGATAAAACGCGTCATTATTATGACAACAAGACAGCTTTGTTAAGGGGCTGAATTATAAATCATAGGAAAAAAACGTTCGTTTATGCTATCGCAAAGTTTACTTATTTAGTTTATGTACGCCAGGGTAAAGTATTTCTGTCTTTTTACCGGGTAATAATAATTCAGCTACAGTACCTTCGGGAACTTTGATTCTAAACGCCTGTGTACGACCATTCTTCCGTATCTTTACCTCTATATTCCCATAATGCGTAGGAATCACCGCTTCTGCTTCGTGCAAAGAACCCAACTGAGGAGCGATCTTAAAGGTCTTGAATCCTGGAGATGTAGGTTCCACACCACAAACCTGCTGGCTCAATATTGTCAACGGCCCTCCGCTCCATGCATGGTTAATAGTTCCGCCGCCGAAACCATCTGCTCCTATTCCCCAACCTTCAAATAAGGTTGAATAAGGATATCCGAGCATTTTTTTATAACGTTGTTTCATCCGCAAAATAGCAAAATCGGGTTGATTCATTCTGAATAATGCTTCGAGAACATACTTCTCCATATAAGGACTTGCATTGTATTGTTCTTTAAATATCTTCAAAAGCGGTTTATATTTTTCGGGAGAAGCAAGCCCTGAAACAACAGCCATTGCCTGCGCACGATCATCTGTTGCTCCACGATAACCGGGAGCCCTATATTCTGTTCCTGTCCAGAATTTAGTATTAAAACATTTCTCGATCGTATTCATCATACGACAGATTTCTTCTGCATCCGATATTTTTCCCAACTGCACAGCAAAGGCATGCTCTGCTTTCAATGCCAAATAGTACCAACAGTTTGTAAGTACACCCATATCAACATTTTCGCCCCAGTCGCCCCAACTCCATCCACCATTACGTTCAATAGGAAGTCCACTGTCATCCGTCTTCCAAACTTCGTGCAAATAACGATGCAGGCCATCGTATATGGCAGAAACAAAAGAGCTGTCTCCACTATAATAATATTGGGTATAGAAACCATACCATCCAACCGAAGCCAACATTTGTAAAGGAAGTTCTTTTGCCCAATTTCCGGCAGGGACAGGAGAATAAAGCGTTCCGTCTGCACGCTGCCAATTTATTAACTCATAGATTCCTTTCAATGCCAGTTTCTGACCTTCGGGAGAAAGTGCGTAAAAAGCTTCTCCAAGTTCATTCACTTCATCGCCCCACCACTGAGCACGTTCACGGTCAGGACAGTCCATATAATTGTCGCGCATTGTTATGTACAATGTACGGGCACTACGCTTCCAAAGCTCATTCAGGAAAGGATCGTCACAACGAAATGCACCGTCCAGACCGGCATTATAACCTGTCTCACGATATTTGACATCCAACACCTTCACACCTTCGGGAATGATATAAAGAACCTCATGCCCGTTCATCCAGCCTAAACTTTCATATTCTTGCAGTCCGTTAGTTGTAATATACTCGGCACGAACATTCAATTCGCTACCTCCTCCATAATTATCGGTTAAAATATGAATTGTTTTTCCTTCGCCTGCCTCTACTTTCAGGTATGGCGTGACTTGCGCATTGTAAGGCAAACTACAGAAAAGAGTATCGCCTGCTTTAGAATACCTGACTTTAGGATAAGCTATCAACCCGCTATTCTTCCATTGAGGAATAGAACGTTCCACAAGTGTTCCGAATGTTTCTGTAGCAGCAACAACAAGTTGTGCACCCGGAAAAGAACCTTCAAAATCCGGTTTATACCAATCTGCTATCATCCGGCGGGCATCAAAACGGATATTGCTTTCCGCCAAACGATAATTGGGATAAGGTGCTCCGGTATTCTGATAAGCATCATAAAGTGTGCACTGCCAGCTTTCATCAGACAACAAAGTAACGTCTTCGCCTATGGCTTCAAACAGCAACCCAGCCTTTCCGCTGTTTACATGTGCAAAACCATCTTTTCCAAAATGCCAGACAAGTACGGCTATTGTGTTCTCGTTCTCCCAAAGGTATGGTGCAATATCCACCACATCATAATAGGTACTATGCGGAGACCGACCACGTTTCAATCCGCCTTCAAAGACAACCATTTTTCCATTAATCCAAAGCCAATATTTAGTATCTGCGGCAATTTTAGCCAGAAGTTTATCCGGTACATGATGAATTGTGCATGTTTTACGATAAGCAAGCCATGTATTTGATGCACTCTGGCATCTTTCCGTTGTAATCCATTGAGCTTGCCCTTGTCCGGCTAGTTCCTGCCCAATTAAAAGCAGGAACACAAAACAGGTTAAAAGGAAAATAGATTTCTTCATATGTAATATATTATTATCAAAAAGTAAGTGTATGTGTTCCACTACCCAATGATTGGGTTTTACCGTCTACAATCACGTCGGCAGTACAACCGGCCGGTATAGTTACATCAAGTATCACATGATTGCCATCACGCTTCCATTCGCTCATGATACGTCCACGCACCGAATGATAATCTCCCCTGGCCCAATCCAGTTCCTTCACAAAATGAGGAGTGATCAGTATATGCCCGAATCCCGGAGAAGACGGGTCATAATTAATACCGGCTAATGTATTCATCATCCAGGCAGAAACATCACCCATAAAAACGTGGTTGAGAGAAGCATCTGCAAATTTATCATTCATTTTCCAAGTTTCGGGCAAAGTAGTATATCCCATCGTTTCCACCCAATAACCCCAGGATGGAGCTTCGGTTTTTAATATCATCTTCATTGCATCCTCAATATATCCATACTTTGTAAGCATGGCAGGGACAGTTTTACTACCAAGCAGCCCGAAATCAAGAAAACAATCATTTGCAACAATCTTGTCACGTAAAGTTTTCGCCACCAATTCCTCTTTACCTTCGGGAACAAGCCCCAGATATAATGCCACACCTTGAGCAGCTTGTGTACCTCCGGCATATTCGCCCGTTTCGGCATTGAAGAATTTTTTGTTGATGATTGCCTTTAACTCCCCGGCTTTCTGCTGATAAGGAGTTGCATCCTTCTTCAACAAGCCTGCAAAACGCGCCATAAGTACATTATCCAAATAATAATATGCTGTAGAAGTATATTCCGTATTAGTAGAGGTTTTCCAGAATACCCAATCACCAATTCCATTCGCCAGTGTACCTTCCAGTGTTTCCTTCGTTTTAAGATATTCCAGATAACGTTCCATGGTTGGATACAGTTGCTCTATGCTATGCTGTGTACCATAATAATTATAAAGGGCATTCGGAATAATAAACATAGCCGCATCCCAAACCGGTCCCGGCCAATCACCATATCCCCAGGTTGCAGTAGGAATAATACCGGAAATATCGCCAATACTGTCGCGTTGGTTATCAATAAAGTCATTCATCCACTTTTCGTAGAATGTAATGCCATCGAAACCTAACAGACCAAGATCAACAGCGACATGTGCATCAGCCGTCCAGCCATTCTTTTCGCGTTGCGGGCAATCTGTGGGAATACTGTGTAAATTATTCACATAAGCCTGCATTGTAGCATCCCATATTTTAGTCAACATCGGATTACTGCATTCAAAACGCCCTACCGGTTTTACGTCCGTATGCACACTTAATGCAGTAAGACTCTGACTAGTAAGGGCAACAGGTTTATCACTTTCCACTTCCACATACTGGAATCCATGATAAGTAAAAGCAGGTATAAATACCTCTTCCGTACCATCGCCCCGCAGTGTATATACGTCGGTCTGAAACATTTCGTAAGGTTTAACCGGATGGTAATAAATATTAATATTTCCCTGTTCCAGACGACCATCTTTTTTCAGCAGTTCACCATGTTTCAAAGTAATACGCGTACCACGTTCTCCTTTAACTTTGAGACGGCAGAAACCTGCGATATTCTTCGGAAAAGAATAAACGTAAAGTTTATTGCCAAATGCTTTCATATCTACCGGAGCATATTCTTGTGTAATACGGATAGGCGGCATTTGCTGAGCGACAACCTTAGAAGCCGGAGAGGCCGTAACTGTAACAAGCTTCCATTGGCTATCATCAAAACCTGTATTGTTCCAACCTTTTTCTTCCAATGTCGCATCATACATATCGCCACTGTAAAGATCATTATAAATATACGGGCCAACGGCCGTACGCCAGCTTTCATCAGTCACAATACTGTCTGTGGAACCATCGTCATAGACTAAGCGAAGTTCGCAATACATACGGGGACGATCTCGCCAACGTGCTTTTTCGAAATCCCATACAGCAACAGACTGTACATTATACCAGCCATTACCTAACACGGCAGCTATTGCATTATCCCCTTCTTTCACCATACCGGTTACATCATGGGTAACATACAGAATACGTTTATCAAAATGTGTATATCCCGGATCAAGATAATGACCTCCTACCCTTTCTCCATTGATAAACATTTCGTTATATCCGGCAGAAGCCACATAAAGACGTGCATCCCGTACAGCCTTGCCTACAGTAAAAGTTTTACGGAACATAGGTGCAGGTTCAAAATCTTTATTATTGCCATCTGTTATCCATTTTGAAGAAAAGACAGGAAAAGAAATATAGCCGGTTTCGAATGATGCCACTTCAGAAGTACGACATTCGCGTCCATCGGCATCCCAAACCGTAACAGTCCAATAATAATGCGTAGCCGGTTGAAGTGACAGTTTACCTATTTCAGACATACGGTTTTCCGGTTTACTACTCTGCCAGTTCAACACTTTTTTGTTTTGTTTCATATCAGGGGAAGTAGAAACGGTGACTTCCGTACGTGTAGGTACAAAACTGTCATCAGTACTCTGATATTCCCATGTAAAGCGTGGTGAGGTAGTATCAATTCCAATCGGATCCGTCAGATATTCGGTACGCAAATTAACCGGAACAGTTCCTTCGTTCTTCCGGTCACAGCCCGTTATTATAAGTAAGGAAACGAGTAGCGAGACTAAAATAAGTTGTCTTTTCATGTATTAATATGTTTATGATTATTCTTTGATAATTACAATTTCCTCCGGTGCATCAATTGAACTTTTTACTTTTCCGTTTGCATCACGTTCATGGCGTATTTTTATTACTCCATGAGGTGTAGGAAAGGTTCCTTCCACCCATTGCAAATCACCCAATTCGGGTATAATGCGTACAACCCGGCAACCAGGTTCCACTACATGAACACCAAGTATAAATTCACTAAGCCATGCTGTCGGACCTGAAGCCCAGCCATGACAAAAACTATGTCTATAACCCTGATAACAAAATTTACCGTAATCACGATGAATGTCCTTCTTTCCTACCGGAACAAGGCTATCGATACGTGCCGCATCAGGCAACCAGTCCATATCAAAATCCTCCCAAAAGGTAGTAGCCCCCAAATCAAGCATGGCGCCCCAATAGGTACGGATAATATCTAAAGCACCTTTATAATTTCCGGCCAGTGCCATTGCACGAAGCATGTAATAACCATAAAAGGTTGAGAAGCCTTTAGCACCGCCGGCAGATATATACATATCATTTACTTTTCCGGGAACCATCAAGCCTGATATAGCCATAAGAGCCGCGGCTTGTTTAGTTCCGGCCGGATTCAAATACTGACCGGCTTTACGTGATAGTTGAGCCGCAGACTTACATCGAGCAGCAAGTGCTTCTTCATCCAGAATTGAACACAGTTCCACTCCCGCATCAAAAGCTTGCACCATAAGTGATTGTAATCCTGCATGAATAGCTTCAGCATTCTCGCTGGATGGCCAGTCCAGAAAACGAAAACCATCCAACTGCTCTACACCCTTTTCATTTATTTTAGTAAGAAGTAGTTCTAACAACCCGGTAAGATATTTCTGCTGAGCTTTCAGATAATTGAAATCTCCCTGGTACTTATACCAGTCACGTTGAATAAGAAGCCACCAAAGAGAATAAGAACTGATTCCGTTCATCCATTGAGGTAATGGTGTAATATCACGAATCAGATCAAGGCTCTTAGGAACTACTTCGTTATAACCAAACACACAGCTCACCGTCATAACTTCAGGATGCAGATCACCAACCCACACAAGACGGTCGCGCTTAATGCCATCCCAAAGATATTCCTGCATATTAAGTTGTACCGTATATGCTCCGGTCTTCCATATTTCATTCAGTCGTTCGTCGTTACAACTAAAAGAGCCCTTATATTCCAAATCACGATATATGGAGATCGCGCGAATTTCTTTCAAGTACAGTTCCGCAGATTTATCAAGTAAATCAATACGGGCAAACCGGAAACCGGAGTTACCGGCTTCTGCCACCCCAAGCCAGGGTAGCTGAAGTGTGAAATCACGCATTGCATGATCATTAGATGCTCCATTATGACCATCAATATCACACATAGCCTCGCTGGCAGATTCGCCAAAGCGAACACGGACAGCTACAGGCTGATGTGACGGCGACATTCCTGTCACAAACTGAATTCCACCTTGAATCTCTCTACCGAAATCCAATAACACAGATGCCTGTTCCTTTTCCGTACTCTTTAGTATACAAAGATCACCGATTGCTAACTCAGATTGTCCGTTTCCCTGTTGTAACAAATTATTTATTCCTGGAATATCACAAGACTGCCACAGTATCTTTACAGGAGAAAGATACTCGCGTACACGGCTGTCACGCTGCTGAGCCCAACCGACAACAACACAAAACAAAGAAACCAGAGTAAAGTAATATTTCATGGTACGGTACACTATTCTTTTTACTCAATATAATTACAAATTGAATGCACCTACAAGATCATCGACCTGCTTGTCTGTCATTCCCTCAGGTTCATATCCGGCCATACGGGCGCTGAAATAGATTTGAGCTGCTTTACTAAGCGCATCGATAGCATCAAAACATTCTATTATATCTTCTCCTACAGCCAAAATTCCATGTTTCTCCCAAAAGACAACATCATGCTTCTCCAATTGCTTTATAGTTGCATGAGCTAACTCCAATGTGCCGGGAATCTCATATGGAACAATACCCACCCCCTTAGGCACAATAATACGGCACTCCGGTATCATACTCCACAGCGTACGCGTAATCACACCCGAATCTGTAAATGGTTTGCAATGTGTCATTCCGATGAGATCTGTCGGATGCGTATGAAGGACTACCCGGCTATCACGTCCCGACTTTCTGAGAAAATTATGCATCATCAAATGAGATGGTAATTCTGAAGTAGGTGATATAGGCTGTTCCGCTATTATTTCATATGCTTTTCCATCAGCAGAAATACGTATTATAGCCCCATTAGCAAAAGGATCCTGAGCTATATAACGCATACGTTTTCCGGTTCCGGTCACGTAAAAAACATGTCCGCATAATCCGGTCATAGACTCCGCCAGAGGAGTTAAAGGAGAAATAGGAGGCAATTGTCTTTCATCATCGCCCATCAACGAAGTAACATTTACAGAGATGTTCCCTCCGTTACGTTCGGCCCAACCTTTAGTCCATAAATAGCCGGCAACTTCTGCAATACGATCTATCTCCGCCATCAGCGGTTTATTACTTCTAAGTTCATCCATATCTGTTTCTTTATTCATTTTGGTAGTTTTTGCTATCGTTTACCGGTTACTTCTTTCTCATAACGCTCAACCTCATTTATATATGACTCTCCTACCAGTACATCATTCTGCAAACAGAACATATCCCAGACGGCTCCCCAAGGTAAGCTTTTGGCCTCTTCCTGCAAAGCCAGCCGTTCAAAATATTTACCTTCATCTTCATATTGGCAAAGTAAGCGGATAGGCTCCAGTAAAGCCT
The DNA here is from genome assembly GCF_900232875.1 of Parabacteroides provencensis. Classification (NCBI taxonomy): domain Bacteria; kingdom Pseudomonadati; phylum Bacteroidota; class Bacteroidia; order Bacteroidales; family Tannerellaceae; genus Parabacteroides; species Parabacteroides provencensis. The sequence goes on from NZ_LT960488.1 coordinate 127,625, forward strand.
GCATAAATGCTTTTTGCGTTGCCCGGCTACCGATGACATAAGCCCCGATACGATTAATCGTAGCATCAAAATAATCCAAGCCGATATGTACCCGGTCCAGAGCATTACAACGAATAATCTCACGAGCCAAATCTAAAAGATCATCGGTCAAAGTCACTACATGGTCACTATCCCAGCGAACCGGACGACTCACGTGCAACATTATCTCCGGCGTAAAAAGAAGTAAAGACGATACTTTGTCTGCAATACTTTCTGTTAAATGGAAATGACCTGTATCCAGTGTAACGATCTTATTTTTTTTCACCCCATAACCTAAATAGAAATCGTATGAACCCACTGTATAATTCTCCAAGCCGATACCAAACAGCTTGGCTTCTATACAATCTTTCATATTTTTATAATCAACAGAATATATATCATCCAACGACTGTTCCAAAATGCGACGATATCTCAAACGACTAGCCGGCACTTCTTTACTTCCGTCATGAATCCACAAATTCATCATACAAGGATCATTCTGATATTTTCCCATCTCTTCACTGATCAGGCGACAACGTTTCGTATGTTCAATCCAGAAATTACGTATTTCATCATTCGGATTTGCCAACGTCAAATCCCCGCTTTTCGGATGAGAAAAAGAGGTACTGTTGAAATCCAATTTAAAATCATTCACTTTCGCCCACTGCATCCAACTTTCAAAATGTTTCGGTTCTACGGCATCACGATCAACTTTTTTCCCCTGAAAATCGCCATATATCTCGTGTAAATTCAATCGATGCCGTCCCGGAATATATGACTTAGCTTTCAATATATCAGCGCGTAATTGATCTATTGTACGTGCACGTCCGGGATAATTGCCGGTTACCTGAATACCTCCGGATAAAGAATTACCCTGATTCTCAAAACCAGATACATCATCAGCCTGCCAACAATGCAGAGATAAAGAAATCTTCCGCATATCATTTAAAGCTTTATGCACGTCCACTCCTACCGCAGCATATCGTTCGGCTGCCATTTCAAATGCCTGATGAATCAAACTTTCTTTTATCATGGTACTATTTAATTAATTGTTTTCCGGATAAAAAATTTCGACAGGAAGTGATGAAGCTATAATACGCCGCATCTCCCATCTATCAGCAACAACACCCAGCGCTTTTGCCTGTACCATACAATTGCCAACAGCAGTTGCCTCATAAGGTCCGGCAATCACGGGACGCTTTATGGCATTTGCCGTAAGCTGATTCAAAAAATAATTCTTTGCGCCACCACCTATAACATGTAATTTATCTATATCAAAAGGTGCCATTTCAGATAAAAGTTCGAGAACCTGCCGATATCGATCTGCTAAACTTATAAAAATACAACGTACAAATTCTGCATTTTCCCGGGGAGGAATTTGACCAGTTTCGTCACAATATGTTTTAATTGCAGCAGTCATACTTACAGGATTAATAAAACAAGGACTATCCGGATCGACAAGAGAATAAAAAGAAGTCTTATGCTTTGCCATCTCCATAATTTGCTGATAAGAATAAAAACATCCTTCTTTATCCCACTCTTTCCGGCATTGTTCAAGCAACCACATGCCAGTAATATTCTTTAGAAAACGGATCGTCCCTTCTATTCCTCCTTCATTTGTAAAATTATGTTTGTATGAAACATCGTTAATAACAGGTTGATCTGTTTCTATTCCCATCAAACTCCATGTTCCGCTACTCAAATAAGCAAAGCTAGAATCGGAAGCCGGAACAGCTACAACGGCAGAAGCAGTATCATGTCCAGCCACCGCTACAACAGGAATTTTTCCTATTCCTGTATTACGTGCAAGTTCATCTGTAAGGAAACCTATTATTGTTCCGGGCATAACAACCGGACCAACTATGTCTGATGGCAGACCTGCCACATCAAACAATGCGGTCTCAAACTGTTTTGATCTGGCATTTAATAATTGAGAAGTAGAAGCATCCGTATACTCGCAGATTCTTCGCCCGGTTAATAAATATGATAACAAATCAGGTATGAATAATATTTGATCCGCATGTTCCAAATACGAGCACTTTTCTTTTTTTGCCCTGAAAAGCTGGAACAAACTATTAAATTCCATAATTTGAATACCTGTATAATCATATACTTCCCGCCGGGAAATACACTTGAAAAACTCATCAGGAGCACCTTTTGTATATGGATCACGATAAGCGCGCGGAAGTCCGAGTAATGAGCCGTCTTTACCAATATAACCGAAATCTACTCCCCATGTATCAATACCGATAGAATCTATATGTATTCCTTTTCCGGCACAAAGAACCAGTGTCTCTTTCAATGAATCATACAAACGATATATATTCCAATACAATTTACCATGAATTTCAATTAATGTATTCGGAAAACGATTTACCTCCTGAATGGAAAAATGGTTTTCTTCCAAAGTACCTACCATAGCACGACCGCTAGTGGCTCCTATATCAAAAGCTAAAAAGTGGTATTTTTTCATCATCAGATCAAGTATATCTTTTATTGATAGCAAAAATAAATAATCAAATCCTTATATTATTTATGAAAATGATATTAAACCTTTCAATTCTGACAGTCTTTTATACTCATTACAACATATTTTTGTATGTTTGCTTCCAGAACCATCCCCGTCTTAAAATGAGTGGAATAAAAAAAGATCAGCTACATTATCTCTCTATCAGCCCAACAGACGAAGACTGGGGTATTGTCGTAACAACCATCGGTTACCAATTTATTCCTCCCAAAGGACAATATCCATTATCACGCCATCCTGAAAATTATGATTTCAAACCCCAAAACGGGCGAGTACTCAACGAATGCCAGCTTGTTTATATCACTAAGGGAAGTGGATATTTTTCATCACAATCCTGCAAGAAAAAAAAGGTTAGTGCAGGAACCATGTTACTTCTCTTTCCCGGCGAATGGCATAGTTATTATCCGGATACAGAATCCGGTTGGGATGAATATTGGGTTGGCTTCCGTGGCATCCATGTAGACAAATGTATTAAAAACAAATTCTTTAACAAAGACGAACCCATGCTTCATATAGGAATAAGTGCTACCATAGTAGGCTTGTATGAAGATATCTTAAAAATCGCCTCTCAGGAAAAATCAGGCTATCAGCAGATGATCTCCAGTATCGTTCTACATATACTGGGAACTGTTTACTACAAAGAGAAAAACAATTCCTTTACGAATACATATATCGTCGATAAGATTAATGAAGCACGTATATTAATGAAAGAACATATCGAGAATCCGCTAACACCAGAAGAAATTGCATTTCGATTAGGGCTTGGCTACTCCTGGTTTCGCAGAATGTTCAAAGAATATACCGGAGTTTCACCCGCTCAATACCAATCACAACAGAAACTACTGAAAGCCAAAGAATTGCTAACGGCTTCTTTTTTGAATATATCGGAAATAGCCTTCATACTAAAATTTGAAACTATCGGACAGTTTTCAACTTTTTTCAAGAAAAAAGAAGGGCTAACTCCTAAAGAATTCCGTGAAAGGAATCATTATTAAGTATCATAATACTTACATTAACATAATCTACAGCATTTAATATACAAATTTAAAAATTAACCAGTACTTTTGCCCGGAACAAATGGAAAACCCATATTAGTCAAAATGAATACATCCCCTGGTAGTTTAATAAATATATCCAATAATGACGTTGATTACAAAGGAGACAATTTCCTTGAAAATTTAATTTCGTTAAGAGAGATTATGTCGAAAATCCTGAAAATTCTAATCAATTTTGAACAGGGGGCAGCTATAGATCATGCTTTACTTAAAGTTTTAGAATTTTTCGATGTAGACCGTGTCTATATCGGCATTTTAGATGAAAAAGAACGTATGGTAGACTTTACAAACGAAGTTACCTGTGATGGAATTCTATCTATGCGCGAAGATCTACTTCGTCGGCTACATACAGAAGATGTACCCTGGTGGATAAAAAAGATAAGTAACGGAGAAGATATTATACTCAACGACATAGAATCAATGCCTGTAGAAGCATGTGCAGAGCATGAACTTCTTAAAATACAAAACGTACAATCATTAATATCCATTCCTGTATTCTACGAAAGCAAAGTACGTGGTTTCATTGGCTTGGATTCAGTCAAATTAAAACGATTCTGGACAGCTTTCGACCTGGAAAACCTGCGCGTATTTGCCGACATCCTTTCCATTGCTATCGAAAGAACCCGTGCCAAAGGTATAGCAAAATATACAGAAGCAGAAAAACTAAAGAGCGAATCCAAATTTCAAATCATATTCGATAAGTTACCTTGGGGCGTGGAATTGTATGACGAAAACGGAAACTTGTTAGATTTGAACCAAGCAGACTTAAACATTTTCCAAACCTCTAAAAACCTAGTACTAGGTGTCAACATGTTTAAAAACCCGAATATACCTAAATGGGTGAATAAAAAGCTAAAAAAAGGAGAAGACGTAGAATTCCGACTCGATTATAACTTCAATACTGTAAACGAGAGTGGCTATTATAATTCGGATAATTTTAAAGGCATAAAACATTTACAAGTAAAAGGTGTTCCTTTAAAAGATATAGACAACAGCATATTCGGCTACTTGTATATGGTATTTGATGATACCGAAAACCAAATGAAAAGGGAAGAAATGTGGCAAAAAGAGCTTGAACTTGCAAAAGTAAAAGAAGCAGATGTCTTAAAATCTGCATTCCTCGCAAATATGAGTCACGAAATACGAACGCCATTAAATGCAATAGTCGGTTTCTCCGATATTATTGCTGAAACATACGATCAGGAAGAAAGACAAACTTATCTGGATATTATCCATAAAAACAATGACCTTCTACTTCAATTAATCAACGACATCCTTGACTTCTCCAAGATTGAAGCAGGTACACTGGATTATCATATCGAAAAACTGGACATAAAGGAGATATGCGGAGAAATAGTTATTGCCAACTCTATTAAAATGAAACCGGGCGTAAACCTTATATTCAGCAACAATTTACCTTCCATTTCGTTAATGACTGACGAAAAACGTATCATACAAGTTATATCAAACTTCATAAATAATGCTATCAAATTCACTAATGAAGGAAGTATAACCCTTTATTACGAAAAAATAGACGACACTATAAAAGTCTGCGTGAAAGATACAGGTATCGGTATTAATGAAACGGATCAAAAACACATTTTCGAACGTTTTGTAAAAGCTAACACGTTCAAACAAGGTACAGGCCTAGGATTAACCATCAGCAAAACAATTATAGAATATCTGGGAGGTAATATCGGTGTGGACTCCGAAGTAGGAAAAGGGTCTACTTTCTGGTTTACTTTGCCATTAAACAGCCCGAAAAAAACAGCATAATATAAGCCGTCTCAAAATGAAAGCGGGTGTTACGTTGATGATCGTAACACCCGCTTTCATTTTACCATCGATCAAAACCTATTTATCAATTGGCATCGGAGCAGCCGAAGGAGGAGGCGTTGCTATCCCCCATTCTTTATTGGCTTTTGGCCCCATTTCAAATTCCAATAAACCACCGGAAGCAATGTCACTGTGATTAAACCAAGGTTGATTCAAAGCAACGCCGTTTAATTTGGCCGATTGAATATATTTATTCTCTTCAGATGCATTATAAGCCCTTATTTCAAAGGTATTTCCGCCACCCATATCTATTTTAACGTCTGTAAATACCGGACTACCTATATTATAAGTAGGCGAACCTGGAGTAACCGGGTAAAAGCCCATCTGGCTGAACACAACAAAAGCAGACATTCCACCACCATCTTCATCACCCGGAACTCCCATCAAATCATTGCGAAACCACTGATTAAGCAACGTACGGATACGTTTCTGAGTCTTCCAAGGCTGACCTGCATAGTTATATAAATAAGGTATATGCAAACTTGGTTCGTTTGCCATGGAGAACATACCTACATTGCCTGTATGATCGGGCAAGAATGAATAAAATTGCCATTTAGACATACCGAGCGGCGTATTGAACATCGAATCGAGAGCCGATATAAAAGCCTCATTACCGCCTATTAAGGAAATCAAATCGGCAATATTATGCTGCACGTCCCAACGATAAATATAACCATTATTCTCTCCATAATAATCGCGGGCGCCTAATCCGCCATCATAACGGTAATCCAATGGTTCTATAAACTTGCCATCTTTATCCTTGGGGTGGAAAAACTTGGTAACCGGATTAAACAGATTACGGTAATTATACGCCTTCGATAAATAATAGTCTGCTTCATCCGTCTTACCCAATTCCTGAGCAATCTGCGACAAGCACCATTCATCGTAAGCCGTACCCAGAGTAACGGCCACCGGCTGGCGTTTCTCCCAAATAGAAACATTAGGAACAGTTTCCTTTTCTCCCGGTTTCAAAGCAGGGATATAACCATGCTCCTTATAAAATTCATCCAGCCAACCGGCAGGAGCGGCCGACCATGGTATCAAGGTCTTCTCTTCTATTCCTTTCTTTGCCGCAATATATGCTTTTTCCAGCTCAAAACCACGTGAACCTTTACGGTAAGCATCAATAACGGTAGCTACAGCATGATTAGAATTCATACGACGGGAGTCTCCTGTTACTTCAGGAAAAGTAGGCATCCAATCCGTACCCATCTGCTCAGCCATCAAAAGATATGAATTAATAACATCATCCTCTTTCTCATTATCTATCAGGATGCGCAACGGATGAGTAGCACGGTAAGTGTCCCATATCCAATCGTCGGTATAAAATGTACGGCCGTCATCTTCATGTATCTTTCCGTCAAAAGCACTATAATAGCGTCCATCTTCACTTAATGCGACAGGCCGTTCATAGCAACGATACAAAGAAGTATAAAATACAACTTTATCATCCTCGCTACCGCCGGTTACCTGGATCTTGCCTAAGGCATCATTCCAGTCATTACGTGCAATCTTGGCAACTACATCAACGTCATAAGCTGCGATTTCACGTTCAAGGTTTTTCTTAGCTTGCGCTTCGTCGATAAAAGAAATACCATAACGGACGCCCAGGTTCTTTACGCCATCGCCAAAGGCCAGAACTAAAGCCGCATTTTCTCCTTCCACCGTATTATCACCGAACTTAACGGTTCTGCCTGCCAGTGCACCGCAGTTTTCGGGTTTCTTATCCGTTTCGGCATACAGATATACTTTTGTCTTTTTGTCTACATATTGATAACCGCTTACGGCATTTCCTTCGGCTTTCAGTTGTCCGTTACGGCTGTTAAAGACAAGATAAGCAGGGCCATCTTTCTCAAAAGTAATCTTGTAAACAGCGCTTTGGTGAGACGGAGCAAAATCCACATCAATATTGTTGTCATCCAGATATACCTGATAGCGATACGGCATAACCTTTTCACGGTCATAACTATAGTTAATAACCGGTTGCAGGCCGGATTCGTCACCTTGATACGGGCTCAGATTAAAGGCAGAACTACCTCTATGGCTGGTTACTATAATTGGCAAGCCTCCCAAACGGTCGCCCGTAAAGTCTGCCCGTTCAGGATATACACGAAGCATGCTGTTTGGCAAATGCACGGTAGGATACGTAGGAACCAGCAAATGGCTGATATTCCCCATATACGGATTTACGTAATCTACCGGGGCTTTCCAGTTTGCCGGATCATGTCCTCCTCCGGGAGCACACGAAGCCAGCACTAATGCCGAAGCCGCCACAAAACACACTTTGCCCATATGTGTCAGTGCTTTTGTCTTAAAACAACTATTCATACTGTCTACTTTTTCTTCTTTGATTTAGGTGCCGTAACCGGAGATAGTTTACTGATTCCTTCCTCGTTTACAGAGAATGAATACGGCATATCTTCCGGATTAATGCCCCGGGTATAATTAGGCTTATCACCCATCTTATAGTCGATAACGCCACCTTTGAACAGATCGTTATGATCCAGATAGTTCTTCGTATAATTCTTACCGTTGAACGTCATAGACTCGATATAGATATTCTTCTCACTATTATCCGGAGCATTGATAACCAGGCTGTTTCCATTCTCAAAATGCAACGTAGCCATCTTAAACAAAGGAGCACCCAACACATATTGTGTTGTTCCGGGAGCAACAGGATAGAAACCCAAGGCCGTAAACACATACCAGGCAGAAGTCTGTCCGTTATCCTCATCACCGCAATAACCATCAGGACCCGGTGTATACATGCGGTTCATTACCTGACGCAACCAATACTGTGCCTTCCAAGGCTGACCGGCATAGTTATATAAATAGATCATGTGCTGGATAGGCTGATTACCATGCGCATAGTTACCCATATTCATAACCGTCATTTCACGTATTTCATGGATCACCTGGCCATAATAACTATCGTCAAACAAGGGCGGAACATTGAATACAGAGTCGAGCATCATCACGAAGTTTTCCTTGCCACCCATCAGGTCGATCAATCCCTGCGGATCATGGAACACAGACCATGAATAATGCCAACTGTTACCCTCCGTAAAAGCGTCACCCCATTTCAGAGGAGAGAACGGAGCCATAAATTCACCGTTTTCCTTCTTGCCACGCATCAACATCGTTTCCTTGTCATACAAGTTTTTATAATTCAATGCACGACGGGCATACAGCTCTACTTCCTTCTTAGGACGTCCCAAATCTTTTGCGATCTTCCAGATACACCAGTCGTCGTAAGCATACTCTAATGTACGGGCTGCATTTTCATTAATATTTACGTCATACGGAACATAACCCAGTTTATTGTAGTATTCGTGTCCTAAACGACCTGTGGAAGACACTTCCGGATGTACATTCTCTGTCCCGTGGATCAACCCTTTATACATGGTTTCCAGGTCATCCACCTTAACACCCTTCATATAAGCATCCACCAGAACAGAAGCAGAATTGTTTCCGACCATACATCCACGATGTCCCGGGCTAGCCCATTCGGGGAAGAACCCGCTTTCTTTATATGTATTGATCAAACCTTCCTGCATTTCCTTGCTAATCGAAGGATACATCAGGTTCAGAAATGGGAATAGGCTACGGAACGTATCCCAGAAACCCGTATCAGTAAACATATACCCCGGTAATACTTCGCCATTAAACGGGCTGTAATGAACCACTTTTCCAGCTGCATCTATTTCATAAAACTTACGGGGGAAAAGTAACGAACGATACATGCAGGAATAGAACGTACGGAACTGGTCTAACGAACCGCCTTCTACTTCAATACGTTCCAACACATCATTCCAAGTCTTCTTTCCTTCGGATACCAATGTTTCAAAGCTATCATTACCCAATTCCTTCATATTGACAGCCGCCTGTTCAAAGCTGATAAACGAAGAAGCTATACGGGCATGAACCACTTCACCCTTCTTCGTCCTAAAGCCGATTACAGAACCAACATGGTCCGAATTCTGTTCCTTCACCCCTTCTTTCAAAGTTGCATCGGCAAAAGTAGCTTCATAAGTAAACGGTTTATCGAACTCGATAATGAAATAGTTCTTGAAGTTACCAGGCACGCCGCCACTGTTTTTCGTACTGTAGCCAATAATTTTATTTTCTTCCGGAATCACCTTAATGTACGAACCTTTATCAAAAGCATCGACAACAATATACGAATTTTCAGATTCAGGGAAAGTAAAACGGAAAAGAGCAGCGCGGTCTGTCGGCGTAAACTCCGTTACCACGTCATATTCTGCCAGATATACCTTATAATAGTACGGCTTGGCAATCTCTCCTTTATGCGAAAACCAGCTGGCACGCTTATCCTGGTCAAATTCGGGCTTGCCAACGACAGGCATAATAGCAAACTGCCCGTAATCATTGATCCACGGGCTTGGTTGATGAGTCTGTTTAAATCCGCGAATTTTATTCGCTGTATATACATATTGCCATCCGTCACCCATTTTTCCTGTTTGTGGCGTCCAAAAATTCATACCCCACGGACGGGCAATGGCAGGATAGGTATTTCCTGTTGATAGCTCAAAACTGGATTGTGTCCCCATTAAGGGGTTAACATACTCTACCGGATCAAAGGCCTCATTTTCATTAGCCGCCGCGACAGGCTTGCTATTCCAAACCAAAATGGTTGCTAAAGCGAGAACCAAAACACATTTTCTCTTCATGATATATCTAATTAAATTCAACTTATTATTTCTGTTCACAAAGTAATAGAATCTCTTTACTTTGTGAAAGCATTACGTCTTCCTTTTTTCTAAAAAATCAATAAAGGCTACTTAAAGAAGCATATCATCACTATTTTTGCACTTACAAATTAACAAAATCAATACCATATATTATCTTTTCGTACGTATATATTTATTATCCCAGAGCTATAATATTATTCTTTTGGGCAGCTCAAAATTAATTTTCACCTGGGGCAAAATTAATTTCGACCAAGGGATAAATTGATTTCCAGCCTGCTAAAAAGAAAACTTATTACTGTACTTTTTACTAATTGTTATAATGATAAAAAACAAATAATTAGCTAAACATTGATATAATCATACTCTAAGACGGATTTTTCAGCAGAAAAAGATATATTTGGTAAACTATATCCAAATAACAAACATGCACGATCTGGGATTTATTTCGATTTTACTTTTGATTGGAAAGATCATACGGGTAAAAATAAAACTCATCCAACAATTTGGGAACATATGCGGCGATTCTCATTGCTTTGATATTCGGAGCATTACCTTTATCTTCACCCAATATATCCATTAAACAAGTTGCTCAAAGAGTAGGTCCTATGTGGGCTTATGCTCAAATGGGCATGCTGTTGCAATGGGGATTAATCGGGTTATTCGGGATATTTGTTCTTAAATGAATATGGCCAGAGCTAAATGATGCATTCGGCATTATGTTATCCACCGGTTTTTACGGAGGTCATGGAACTGCCCGTATTCAGTTGTGCTTTTGTTGCCGGACTAATAAGTTAGGTGTGATTATAAAATATGCAGTTCCCCTTATTGTTCTGATACTTGCAGGGACAGTTCTGATTTTTATCATTACGTTTTACTTCGGGAGAAAGCTTTCTAGGACATTCTGGTTTGAACGGACAATCTTTGCTTGGGGTTGGTGGACGGGCACTATGGCGATGGATGATTATGCTATGGCCTACCTGCCCATTGCTCCCATTGAAATCCTGCTGATTACATTTATCCCGATCCTTTTTGTAAACGGATTCGGTGTGTGGTTTTCTCTGGTTTGTATTAGTCTTTCCGCCCTTATTTTACTATTGGCGTGGAAAATGGACTGGTGGATAAAAACGAATAAGAGGTAAATACCTCCTACTCGCTTTTCAAGCTGTTTACAGGATTCGCATTAGCAGCTTTCCAGTTCTGGAAAGTAACAGTTGCCATCGTTATGGCCATTACTATAAGAAAGGCAATGGCAAACACCCACCAATACATCGGTGTCTTGTAGGCAAAACTTTCGAGCCATGTTTTCACACCATACCTGGCAACCGGGGCTGCCACCACAAAACAAATGGCTACAATGCGGAAATAGGCTTTATTAAACATGGCCAGTATTTCACGCACGGTTGCTCCATGCACCTTGCGGATCCCAATCTCTTTACGGCGATACTGTGTTTCAAACACAACCAGGCCAAACACACCTACCAGAGAAATGATGATAGCCAGCAAACTAAACAGGGTTATCATGCTTCGCAGACTCTCTTCCCGATGATACAGGTTGTTGAATACCGTATCATAGAACTCGACATCAAACGGAAAAGCCGGATCAATGTCGGCAAGAGTTTTACGGATATGCTCCACCGCTGCATGCACATCCGTACCGGCTTTCAAACGGACATAAGAGACGGGCAGGCTGAATCCTTCCGTTACGAAAAAGCCTATATTGTTCTCTCCCTGGCGAAGGGAAGTAAACTTGACGTTTTCGCAGAAACCGGCAATACGTCCGGTATGGCCGCCCCAGCCGCCAAACAGATCGCCGGCGTCCATATCCATCTCTTTCCGGGTTGTTTCGGTAAAGATATAAGCATAGTCGGGCGACTGGCTGTCGGAACGTTGGAAATCGCGGCCGCCGGTAACACGGATACCCATTGTGCCTAAGAAATTATCCGAGACAGGTAACATAAAGTAATGGAACTCCTTCTGCTTATACTCACCGCCGCTGGTACTATAGCCATCTCTCGAACCTAGCTTTTGCATGGAGAAGGCCACATCTTCTATGCCAGGATAGTCTTTGAGGCGGTTTGCATACGTTTCGTGATGCTCCTTGTATAATTGTCCGCCCAACTCAATAATAGCAATCTGGTCTTTATCGAAGCCTAACGAGAAGCTACGCATATAACTATTCTGTAAGCGCATAAAGCAAGCGCCTATAATCAGCATGATCGAGACTACAAACTGAATGCTTATCAGTGCCGTACGCAGTTTACGTCCCGAAAAAGACAGGCCAAAGCTGCCTTTCAATACGAGAGCAGGCGCGAAAGAGGTTATATAATAGGCAGGGTAGATACCAGCAATTACACCTGTCAACAAAACTATCACTGCCGAAAGCAATACAACAGGAAGATTGCCGGAAAGGCTCAGATCGGCGTCGATAAACGGCAACGAAGCGGTTTCATTCAATGCCCATACGATGAACAGGCTGATAAACCAACCGATCATACATATAGCAATGGCCTCTATCAACAGCGATCCGCGAAGCAAACGGTCTGAGCTACCCAGTACCTTCTGCGTATTGATGCTTTTTATCCGCAACGGTGTAAGAGCTGTACTGAAATTCGTAAAGTTAATTGCGGCCACAATGATAATAAGGATTGCGATCCAGAACAATAACGTCATCACCTCCTTATCGCCACTATGGAAGATGTTGCCGTCATGGTCTTCATTCAGGTAATATATATCTGTCAACGGAACTATTTTAACACGTTGGCCTGAATCGCCGATCTTAGTGAAGTCGAAATGCCTGTTGAAGTTATCCACCACATCCCGGGCCGATGACGGGTCGTCCAGCAACACATAACAGATATAGTTGCTTGCCGCGAAGTTAGTCCGTGCAAAGTTCTCGTCCATTGCAGAATAAATAACATTGCGCATCTGCGTATTGCCGGGGAAGTCGCGATACACCGCTCCTACCGTAAAATCTTGACGTTCTTTGGACCAGACCGGTTCTTCGGCCCGGATTGCTTTTCCAACGGCAGGCTGGCTACCGAATAATTTGGAAGCTAAACTCCGGGGGATAATCACCTTATCCGGTTCTTTCAGACAATCTGCCGTTCCTTCTACAATAGGGAAACCGAAAACGCTCGTAATAGCCGGGTGGCACGTCTGTATCGTCTCTCTGAAACCATGCTTCTCTCCCCCCTCCTGCACCGAGAAGTATATCGGCCCGATATACGGATTAATAAGTGTACCCGCTTCAATATGCGGAGACGACGAAATAAAGGCTTCAATGAAAGCACGGGGCAAAATAGTGGAGAAAGTCCCTCCTCCCGTCAGATCCAACCGATAAACACGGTTGGCAGTAGGATGGCATTTATCGAAATTACGTTCGAAATTTACTTGTATAAGTATGATTATAAAGGCAGCAAAGGCAACCGCAAGACCGGCCAGGTTCAATGCGGTTGCCATTTTAAACCGCCTCAACACACTTAGAAAGTTACGTATTATCGTTTTCATACAAACCCGGTTTATTATTCACTCTTGATACTGTTCACCGGATTGCTGTTTGCAGCATGCCAGTTCTGGAATGTAACAGTAGCCACAGTGATGATAAGTATTAATACAAAAGCAATGGCATACACCCACCAGTACATCGGGATACGGTAGGCAAAGTTTTCGAGCCAACCCGAAATAGCATAAGCTGCAATGGGAGCCGCCAAGACAAAACATATTACCAAAATGCGTAAGTACGTTTTATTAAACATGATCAGGATTTGCCCGGTAGTGGAGCCCAGCACCTTGCGCACGCCTATTTCCTTACGGCGATATTCGCTGTCGAACACCACCAGTCCAAATACTCCCACAATTGAGATAAACACGGCTATCAAACTGAATAATGTGATAAGCGAACTTATCTTCTGCTCCTTCTCGTAGGTAGACTGCAAGACTTCATCGTAAAACTTGACATCGAACGGATAAGCCGGATCAAACTTTTTCAATGTGCTTTGCACATGCTCCATTGCAGCACGCAAATCGCTACCGGCTTTTACCTTGACATAAGCTACGCTGAAGAAAACAGGTACGTTGGCATCCCGCCACATACTCTTTCCCCAGATATAAAAGGCCATCGGTGATACTTCGGTACGAAGGGAAGCAAATTTAATATTGGGAACAAAGCCTATAACTTCATCACCGTTAATCTTGTCACCCAGCTTTATGTCATATTGCTCTACGGCTTTTCGGTTGAAAATATAATAGCCTCCGTTGATGTCGTCTTCCGGACGGAAATCGCGCCCTTCGAGCACATCGATACCCATCACCCTCAGAAAAGAGGAAGAGACCGGAATACACTGGAAGTTGATGTTTTTATTATTCATCTTGAATCCCCAGCCCATATAGGTGTCTCCACTTGCCAGCAGTGAATGTGCATAGGTAGCATCGCTAATACCCGAGAAGGTTTTGAGCTGGGAAACAAACGCATCGCGGCGGTCATTAATCTTCTGGTTGATATGAACCACAATCATCTCATCTTTATCATAACCCAACGGTGTATGCTGCATATAGTAATTCTGCAGATACATAAAGAGTGAGCCGATTATTAAAGCAAACGATGCTATAAACTGGACACTTACCAATGCACTACGCAAGTGACGTCCTTTAGGCGAAAGCCCGAAACTGCCTTTCAAGACCAGCGCCGGCGGAAATGAAGTGATATAGTAAGACGGATATAAACCGGCCAGCAAGCCTACCAGCACTGCAACGCCTGCCATACCGGCAATAATAAAAGGTTGCTGTGCAAAAGAGAGATCGACCTCCACCAGGGATGCGACCGTCGTTATATTGGCTATATGCAATAACCCCAGCGACAACAGATATGAAAGCAGGCTGATGCCTATGGCTTCAAGCAGCAAACTGCCCCTTAACAAAGTATCCGGGCTTCCCAGAACTTTCTGCGTATTGATACTTTTAATACGCATCGGCGTCAGTGCCGTGCTGAAATTAGTAAAGTTAATGCCGGCAATGATCAGAATGACAAGTGCTATACTGATAAGGACAATGATTGTCTGCCGGCTTGCCTTGGGAAACGGATCATAGTCTACCTTTCCCAGGAAGTGCAACTCGGACAACGGTGTAAAGGTAAGGTCTACGCCGTTTTTATCCCACTGCAAATCGTCTTCCGTATTGAATACTCTTTCTGCCGTTATATTCTTCTTGATGTTCGACTTCGTTATATCAACATTTGCCGGATCATCCAGACGATAGAATATCTGGTAGTTCTGGTTGCCCCACTGGTCATAGTTTTCGGAGTCGCTCATCCGCTCATAAATGATATTGGTGAGCGATGAGTTACGCGGGAAGTCCTTATATACGCCGCCTATCGTGCGGTAGGTTTCGCCATTATCAGGGTTAAGAAGTGCCTTGCCTAAAGCCGGTTCATTACCAAAATACTTACGGGCAAAGCTCTCGGGGATGATCACAGAGTTGGGAGCAGAAAGCGCATTAGCGTCACCCTCTGTAAAATCGAAGTCGAATACATGGGGTAAATCCGGTGTTGCAGCTTTAAACTGCTCCTTATAATTTGCTTTTTCGCCATTATGCTCAACGGAGAAGAAAGTATTGTTTCCCCATGAAGAGAGAACAACGCCATACTTTATATGAGGCGACAACTCCCTGGCTGTCCGTTCCAACGGACGGGAAGAAACGGCTGAAGATCCGCCCCATCCGGATCTGTCCATGCGGAAGATAGAAGTGGCATTGGGCTGGCACGAATCGAAATGATTATCGTACGATACCTGCATCATAATGATCATAAAGGCAGCGTAAGCGATACTCAGACCAAACACGTTCAGCAACATCGCCATCTTGAAGCGCCGCAAGACAAACATGAAATTTCGTATAATAGTCTTCATCTATTTATCTATTAAATAAACTCGCTAACCGAAGATACAATGCTACCGTCGAACAAATTGATAACACGGTGGGCAAAGCTCGCATCATGCTTGGAGTGGGTCACCATTACAATTGTGGTTCCTTCCTTATTCAGCTCGGTGAGGAGTTGCATTACCTCCGCCCCATTCTTTGAATCCAGATTACCGGTAGGCTCATCCGCAAGGATGATCTTCGGGTTGGAAACCACAGCACGGGCGATAGCCACACGNAAACCGGCGCTATAGCCCCGGCAACCTTTTCTTTCTTTTCAATACGAATCCGTTTTTTACGATCCTGTTGTTGCTCTTTTTGTTCTTTCTTTTCAGCTGCAGGTTTTGCTTCCACCTTTTCAGCAGCAGGTTTTATTTCCTGTTTTTTAGCATCTTCTTTAGGTTCAGCCTTTGCAGTCTTTGTCACAGCTTTAGAGGTCTTTTTGGTACGGGTTTGCTTTTCCGCCTTTTTAGCCTCTTTTTCGGCTTGTATTCCTGCGAAAGAAATTGCTTGTTCATCAAGGATCCTATATACAAGTTCCTCTTTTTTAAGGCTACTGACTTTCTTAATACCTAACTCTTCCGCTATACTCTGAAGTTCAGGAAGAAGTTTTTCATTTAGTTCTAGAATGTTATATTTTTGCATATTGCGAAGTAAATAATATAAACGCCGCACGCACAGCCATGGAAAGACGCGTGCACAACGTTATCATTGTATCTTAATTAGTTTAAATGTTTCATGTAAAAACCGGATTGTCTAACTAACTCGAATTATTAGTAACACATCTGCGGAGTAAATCTTTGCAAATGTAAGAACATTTTTACAGATTCAGTTGAATTCAACAAAAAAATTTTACAATCAGTATATGTTTTGTTGTTTTATCTATACGAAAACGATTATCAGACCGCTCACCAACCAACCAAATGATATTATCTCCACTACATAATAACCTTGTTTGTTCTTTCTGAAATATAGTATATTTATGATCGGAAAAATAATCACTTAACTTTTTACGGCCAGTCATTCCAAAAGGAATAAACCAATCTCCTTCTTGCCATGTTCGCAATGAAAGAGGAAAAGTAAGCTTATCATAATCAAAATAAGCTATGTGCTTATTTTTCTCAATATGAAATTCCTTATTTAAAACAATCTTACGGAAAGATAGTTCAACAGGTTCACTACATTCTGTTGTTTTTTCATCTAAAATATAAATTTTCGCCTCTTTTTCCTGTAAAGAAGATAAAAATAAATAATCGCGGTCTTTAATCAAACGGTGGGTAGAAGAATAAAACTGCCTGCCTGATTCTCCTCGTAAAGACAAATAAATATCATCAGTTACTAATCTGGTAAAATTAAAAGGTTTCAGCAACTCATACAAAATAGTATCAGGCGATGGGAAAGTGAGCAAAGTTTTTACAGAAAGGCTATCTTTCGCAACCATTATTTGGTTGCGGGCATTTTCTATCACATTATTATATATAGTTTCTACAGCCGATAAATGTTCCGCCGTTCTTGCTATTGTATTCCGTACTGCCGGATTAATCTCCTCTAAAAGCGGAAGTACTCTCAGCCGTATAAAATTACGTGTATAAGCATCCGACAAATTTGTACTATCCGTAACATATGAATAGTGTTGTTCGGCCAGCCATTTAAGAATTTCTTCACGGCTCACCGGCAACAACGGACGTACGATATATCCATTCTTAGGACGAATACCGCGCATACCGCGTACACCTGTTCCACGAATCAGGTTCATTAATAACGTTTCTATACTGTCATCCCGATGATGAGCAACAGCTATAGCCTGAGCATCCAGCTTACAACGCATCCCTTCAAACCAAGTATAACGCAACTCACGGGCTGCCATCTCAATAGAGATATGTTTTTCTCCGGCATAAGCAGTCGTATCGAAATCGACCTTATAAAAAGGAACATGCAATGAGTCGGCAAAGTCTTTTGCAAAATGTTCATCTCTAATAGATTCATCTCCGCGTAAATGGAAATTACAATGAACAGCCATACACGGATAATCCAAACGTACAAGCAAGGCCAGCAAAGCTACAGAGTCAGCTCCGCCACTCAACCCAATTAACACAGGCCTGCCATCATCAGCAAGTAACCGGTGTTTTTCTATATATGTACGAATGGTATTTATCATGATAAGTTAATAACCAATTCCCCTCTTGAATTATAAGCAATAAAGCCTTTACTCAAGAGGGGAATCCAATATTGTCTATCTAAACAGAATACTTAATCTTCCACACCTGCCAATTCAGGGTCAATCATAATACGTCCGCAATATTCGCAAACAATGATCTTTTTACGTAATTTAATATCCATTTGTTTCTGAGGCGGAATCTTGTTGAAGCAACCACCACAGGCATCACGCTGGATATACACTACCGCCAAACCATTGCGCGCACCTTTACGGATTCTTTTAAAGGCAGCCAGCAAACGGGGCTCTATGACAGCTTCCAGTTTTTTAGCTTTTTCACGAAGTTTTTCTTCGTCTTGTTTTGTTTCAGAAATAATCTGTTCCAATTCATCCTGCTTCTGAACTAAATCAGCCTTACGACCGTCCAGTTTTTCAGTAAGTTCAGCAATTTCATTCTTCTTGACATTAATAGCCTCGCCAAATTCGCGGATCTTCTTTTCTGAAAATTCAATTTCCAATCCCTGAAATTCAATTTCTTTTGACAAATTGTCGAATTCACGGTTGTTGCGTACATTATCCAACTGTGATTTATATTTTTCAATCAGTCCGGTAGATTCTGTAATCTTATGTTTTTGATCAACAACAGAAGTTTCAAAATCTTTAATTTCTGACTGATAATTCTGAAGACGGGTTTCCAATCCTGCAATCTCATCTTCCAAATCCTGTACTTCCAAAGGAAGTTCACCGCGAAGCGTTTTGATCTTATCAATTTCAGTCATCATCGTCTGAAGTTGATACAGTGTAGAAAGCTTTTCTTCAACTGTATATTCTTTTTCAGCTGATTGTTTATCTGTAGCCATTCTATAAATATTTTACTGGGTTTGAATTAACACTCGATAAATGCACTGCAAAGGTAGGGAATTTTTTCGATATTATATTATAAAAGATGTCTTTTGTACAGACTTCGGATTCATAATGCCCTATAACTGCCAACAAAATACGATCTTCCACATCATAAAAGTCATTATACTTAGCTTCTCCGGTTATAAACACATCTGCCCCGTAGGCTATGGCATCTTTTATCAAAAAGGCACCACTTCCTCCGCAAACCGCCACTTCACGAATTTGCTTACCTGTAAAGGGCGAATGTTTCACGCATCCTACATGAAACAAATCCTTGATTCTTTGCAGAAAACTCAATTCATCCTCACTTTCCACCAATTCTCCTACCACACCCGAACCTGCCTGGTTCCAAGTATTATCAAGCGGATAAAAATCAAAAGCTGGTTCTTCATAAGGATGAACGGATAGCAAAGCACGCATCACTGCAGATTTACGGAAAGCCGGTAAAATCGTTTCTATACGAACTTCTTTTTCTATATGCACTTCTCCGATTTCGCCACAAAAGGGATTGCATCCTTCATTAGCACGGAAAGTTCCTTCGCCATACAGATTATAACTACAAGAATCATAATTACCAATACTTCCTGCTCCGGCATTAAATAAGGTAGTACGCATAATTTCGGCATACGCTTCGGGAACAAATGTCACCAGTTTTAATAACGCATTTTTCTGAGGACTGAGAATACGGATATTCTGTAAACCTATCATCTCTGCCAAACGATAATTTACTCCGCCTACTGCATTATCCAGATTCGTATGGGCAGCATAAATAACCAGATCATACTTACAGGCTTTCATCAAGCAACGTTCTATATAAGTAGAACCGGTAAGCGATTTAAACGCTCTAAAGGCCAAAGGATGGTGAGAAATGATCAAATTACACTCTGTTTCAATCGCCTCGTCTATTACCTCTTCGGTAACATCCAGGCAGAGCATCGCACCTGTAGCAAGCTGATTCACATCACCAACCTGTACGCCGGCATTATCGAAACCTTCCTGCAACGGCAGTGGGGCAAAATGCTCTATTTCCTTCAATATATCTTTTACCTTCAGCATATCATTCCTAATATCTGTTTTTGATTCCTTTCGGAAGAAAATTAAATTCCATTCGGGAGAAATTTCAATTTCTCCCGAATGGAATCTTTTTTACTTATACGGAATTATTCTTTTACGTTGACTTGTATGCAAAGTTCTTCCAACTGAGAATCGTCGATAATTGACGGGGCATCCAACATGACATCACGTCCGGAATTGTTTTTCGGGAATGCTATACAGTCACGAATTGAATCCAAACCGGCAAACAATGAGACCCAACGATCCAGGCCGTAAGCCAAACCTCCATGAGGAGGTGCACCATATTTGAAAGCATTCATCAGGAAGCCGAAACGAGCTTGTGCGCTTTCTTCCGTAAAGCCAAGCAAATGGAACATTTTATTCTGCAACTGGCTGTCGTGGATACGGATAGAACCGCCTCCTACTTCAACACCATTGATAACCATATCATAAGCATTAGCACGAACTGCACCCGGATCGCTATCCAGCAACGGAATATCTTCGGGCTTCGGAGAGGTAAACGGATGATGCATTGCATAGAATCGCTGATCTTCTTCACTCCACTCAAACAACGGGAAGTCGATCACCCACAAACAAGCAAATTTATCTTTATCACGCAAACCTAACTGACTGCCCATTTCCAAACGCAATTCGCATAGCTGCTTGCGAGTCTTCATTATATCATCGCCTGAAAGAATTAAAATCAAGTCACCCGGTTTTGCACCAAAAGCTTCTTTCATCTTCTGCAATGTTTCCTGCGTATAGAATTTATCCACACTTGATTTCACACTGCCATCTGCTTCCACACGGGCATAAACCAAACCTTTAGCACCAACTTGCGGACGTTTCACAAACTCGGTCAATTGATCTAACTGCTTACGGGTATAAGTAGCCGCACCTTCAACACAAATACCGCCAACATAAGCTGCATTATCAAATACTGAAAAACCGTGACCTTTCAAAATATCCATCAACTCGACAAACGGCATGCCGAAACGTAAATCCGGTTTGTCGCTTCCATATAGCTTCATAGCATCATGCCAAGTCATACGCTGAAATGCGTCTTTTATCTCTACACCACGAATTGTTTTAAACAGATGTTTTGCCATTCCTTCAAAAGTAGTAATGATGTCTTCCTGTTCAACAAAACTCATTTCACAGTCTATCTGTGTAAATTCAGGCTGACGGTCGGCACGTAAATCTTCATCACGAAAACACTTAACAATCTGGAAATAACGATCAAAACCCGAAACCATCAACAATTGCTTCAGTGTCTGGGGAGACTGCGGAAGTGCATAGAATTGTCCCGGATTCATACGTGAAGGAACAACAAAGTCGCGTGCACCTTCGGGCGTAGAATTAACCAGAATAGGTGTTTCTACTTCTAAAAATCCTTGTTTATCCAAATAATTACGTACCTCGAAAGTCATTTTATGACGTAGTTCCAGATTCTTGCGGACAGCATTACGACGCAAATCCAGATAACGGAATTTCATACGCAAATCATCTCCGCCATCGGTTTCATCTTCAATCGTGAATGGAGGGGTAACGGCCGAGTTCAGGATATTCAACTCCGAAACAATCAGCTCTATATCTCCCGTTGGTATGTTTGAGTTCTTACTGGAACGTTCGCGCACTGTTCCGGTTACCTGAATCACATATTCACGTCCCAGTTTATTTGCTTTTTCACAAAGAGAAGCGTCTACTTCCTGATTAAAGACAAGCTGTGTGATACCATAACGGTCGCGGATATCAACGAACGTCATACCACCCATTTTACGTGTTTTTTGCACCCATCCGGACAAAGTAACTACAAGTCCTTCATCTGCCAGACGTAAGTCGCCACAAGTTCTCGTTCTGTACATTTCTGATTTATCTATTTAATTTTCGTATACTTACAAAAGATTGTTTATCAAAACAACCCGCTCCACCGCAGACTAATACGTTAAAAATGCTACGGCAACCGCAAAGATAAATATTATAATAATATTATTATTCATTGCTTATTATTAATTTCAAACGAACATTTAATACTTTATATTAAAGTCCGGATAAGAAGTTTTGAACCTGATGCGGCAGCATAGAACAGGTTTCATCACATGGTTCATATTGGACTCTTAGTGTAGGAGGAAAATATGAGTTATTTGATAAATTGAACATAGCGATAATGCCGGGTATTACTTTCTTCAATCATAAACATGAGCATAACGAAGAACATGAACATACAAAGAAAGTTCAATTCTCCACGCACTTCGAATTAGTTTACGACTTAATTCATTTAGAGCACTTCCATTTTGGGTCGACCACAGATTTCTCTTGGACAAAACACGACAACCATTTTATGCTAAGCATTCATTGTGCCTATGGGTTTTAATTCGGTTGTCGTGTTTCTACATATAATTATCTCAACATTATCTCGGTAACATAGGAAACAATTGTAATATTGTTTCTCTGTCCGGTACATTTCCGTATTCACAAACTTCAAAAGCTTCAAAATAAGTTATAGATTTAATCTGTTCCGGAGAATACCACTTTAACGCCGGCTCTATATATCTATCAGACATCTTCTGCCACAAAAAATGATCAGCCGACAATTTTCTTTTACCCGGCGCGTCAGCAGGCACGTCATTTTCATAACCTCCATTCCATGGCAACCATTCATACACCTGTGATTCATGAGCACAAATAGCATCTAATTTCTTTTCTACCACAGGAGTTATATCAATTACGATATCCGGAGAAAAAGGATTTGGTTTTAGGAAACTATCCTGCATATATAAAAACACTGGAGCTTTTAACAAAGGTTCGCCTCCCGGAACCATTAACGGAACAGAAATCATATAAGCTGCATCTTGTACGATTGTTGATGCATACCGATGATCCGGGTGATAATCATTCGGACGATGGGTAATTACAACATCAGCCTTCCAGTCACAGATCATACGGATTACCTTTTTCCTGTTTTCCAAAGTAGCCATTAATTCGCCATCATGATTATCCAAATTTTCATATACGATACCTAAACTGCGTCCGGCTTCTTGCATTTCCTTTTTTCTTCTGGCAGCTAAGGCTTCCGGCTGCATCTGATGGTGTCCTTTATCACCATTCGTCAAAGAAACGAACTTTACCTTATGCCCCATTTGTGCAAACAATGCAGCCGTCCCTCCAGCATTCACATCACAATCGTCCGGATGAGCCCCAAACACAATAACACGGATTGGCTCACCTGCACACAGACAAGAGAACAACGATACCATAACTAAAAAGATAGTACCTACAAACAGCTTTTTCATACTTAGCAAAAAAATTTAATCTTACATCAACAAACTTATTATAAAAAATCACACTGATTCTTCTATAGTTAAAATCAATTTTATGAATAATAGAGTCTTTTTATTTCGTACTCGCACAAAAATACAAAAAACAATGCTAATTAAAGAAAAACATTTACTTATTCTTCAATTTTTCATTATTTATCATCAAAACACTTCTTTAAATTACCATTATTTATAAATTAAGTCAAACAAAATAGTCTTTTAATTATTATTTTTGCAGCATAAATATATAATTAACAACTTAATTTATTAACCTGGAGACATTTTATATTTAATACTAATTATGGATAGACGTAAATTTCTACAATTAACAGGACTAGCTGCCACTGCAGCATTGATACCAAACGACTTGATAGCATCAAAGTACAAACAAAACCCGAATATAAAACCGGTTGCCGGCTCCTGGTTCGAGTTTCTACATCATTCTCATGCTGCTGCAAAGTATTGGAACCCTATTCTTTATAAATACACTGATGAACAGTGGCGGGCAATGATAAAAGACATCCGCGACTTAGGTATGGAATATCTCGTATTACTTTCAGTTGCCGATGATGGAAAAACTTTTTATCCTTCCAAATTGCAACCCAGGTATGATTTGGCTTCTCCCGATCCATTGGAAACAGTCCTTAGCGCCGCTGATGAATTTGGGATAAAATTCTTTGTCAGCAACGATTATTGGGGAGATCCCCGCGAATTGGGTAAAATGATGACAGGCAAAGAAATTGCAGCCTTACGTGCTAAGGGCATGGAAGAGGTTGCCGAAAAATATTCCCATCATAAGAGCTTTTACGGCTGGTATTATCCAAACGAATCAAACCTTGTTGAGACAATGGATGATATTACAATAGGTTATGTAAATGATAATTCCAGACTGGCTCATAAGTTGACCCCAAATTGTAAGACAATGATTGCTCCTTACGGAACGCGGACTGTAAAAGCTGACGATTATTATGCAAAACGGTTGGAAAAACTGGATGTGGATATTATCGCTTACCAAGATGAAGTTGGCGTACAAAAATCAAAAGCAGGAGAGGTAGGTAAGTATTTTGAAGCTTTGTCTAAAGCTCATAACAAAGCAGGGCGTGCAAAAATCTGGGCGGATCTGGAAATTTTTGATTTTGAAGGGCCTGTCTATACTAGTCCGGCAATTCCTTCTACATTCGACCGCCTTTTAGTGCAAATGGAAGATGTTTCTCCTTTCGTTGAAAAAATATTGATTTATCAATATAGCGGATTTATGAGCAAACCCGGCTCGATTGCAACATTAGGACAACCTAAAGCTGATAAGTTTTATTCTGATTATGCAGCCTGGCTGAAATCTCAGCGGTAATTAATCTTTTCGGGTTGCTTCCACCGACTAACACTTCTCAGCAAATAAATAAAAAAAGCTATCACAGCAGGAATATCCTTTCTGTGATAGCTAAAATATTTCAAGTATTATCCAAAAGGATCAGATATTCCACGGAGCACGCATCGGCTGATCGATCAGGCGATTTGCGGCCTCATCGTCAATAAACTCCAGTTTTACGGGATCAAAATTCAAAGTACGGTTCAAGCGGAGAGCAATTGTTCCCAAATTGACAATTGTCGCCGAACGAAAACCATTTCGCTCGTTCAATGCAAATGGTTGACGGGTCTTCACACTTTCCAGAAAGTCTGTCACCTGAGGTTCCGGCTCAGGATAATCGGCCAACTTCTTCTCCCAATTCGGAATATCACATACAAAATTCTTATACACGTTGCCTTTCGGGCCTGACACATAAGGTGTGTTAGGATCACCGAAATCTTCACCCCAAAGTACGATCTGACAACCATCATCATATGTATAAGTGATAGAACGCCATACACCTACTGCATCAGGGTGTTGCTGCGGAGCATCGACCTCCACCTTCACAGGACTGGTTTCATCTTTACCCAAAAGATATTGAACAGGATCAATATAATGCTGCCCCATATCTCCCAGACCTCCTCCATCATAATCCCAATAGCCGCGAAAAGTTTGATGTACGCGATGAGCATTATATGGCTTATATGGAGCCGGCCCCAGCCAGAAGTCGTAATCCAGTTCCTTTGGTATTGGTTGCGGTTCGAGATATTCTTTCCCTACCCAGAAGAATTTCCAATCGAAGCCGGTATGTTTGCTAATGGTTACCTTCAATGGCCAACCCAACATACCGCTTTGAATCAACTTCTTCAACGGTTTTGCAGGTGTGCCTAGTCCATAGAACATTGAATCGGCAAAACGGTATATCGTATTTAACCTAAACATACGCCCATTCTGCTTTATAGCCTCCATGACCCGTTTTCCTTCTCCAATAGTACGGGTCATCGGCTTTTCACACCAGATATCTTTTCCCGCCTTCGCTGCTTCAACAGACATAATTCCATGCCAATGAGGCGGGGTAGCAATATGGACTATGTCTACATTCGGATCTAAAATCAAATCACGGAAATCATGATAAGCCGCTATCTTTTCATTCACCAACCGCCTACCCTGCTCCAAGTGGTTTTTGTCTACATCACAAACAGCAACCAAACGTGTCCCCGCATAGTTTACATGGCCACACCCCATGCCTCCTGTTCCTATAATTCCTTTTGTTAATTGATCACTTGGGGCAATAAAACCCCTTCCTAACACGTGACGTGGCACAATGGTAAAAGCAGCCACCCCTCCAAGAGTCTTGAGAAATTCTCTTCTATTCGTTTTCATACATTATTGATAAAAGGCACATTGTTCTAAACCGGTTACAAATTTACAAAATAAAAAGAAATTACATCGAAAACCTGAGGGTATAAAAAAAAGACCAGACAGCTAATAATAGCTATCTGATCTTCTATGTCGGGGTACCAGGATTCGAACCTGGGACCCCCTGCTCCCAAAGCAGGTGCGCTAACCGGACTGCGCTACACCCCGTTTTGCAAATCAGGAACGTTGTTTATGTCTGATTGCGGTGCAAAGGTAGGCTTTATTTTTTAATCTCCAAACTTTGGACAACTTTTTTGTAAAAAAAATTACAACATCTTCCTTTTTCCATATTTCAAACGTATCTTGCTTCCATTAATCATTTACTCTAAATTTATATTGTCATGGAAAAAAGAAATATCACATTATATACGGTAATTGGCAATCAAGCCCGCATTCCGGAAGCCATCAAAAAGCATTTTAATCCTGTAACTAAAGAATATGACGAAAAAGACAAACAACTAACCTTGATACTACAGGACGATACCGAAATGACATTCTTTTTCAATCACAGCAACACCGATCCCCAATTTGTAAGCAATCATCAAACTGGTATGGCAAATTATTTCGCGCAAGCTGAGACAAAGCATGAAGACATAAAAAAGAATATCATATACCAGATTCAATATTTTAATTCCATAACAGGAATCACTTTTGAAGAAAACGAAGATCAGAATCGTACCAATTACCTTATTAACACAATGTTTGCTATAGCAAATGAGATAAAAGGGTTCCTACTTTTCCCGGCTATGGAAATATACAACGGAACAGGCGAACTGGTCTTTTCCATAAAAGGCGAAACAGAGTTGGAAAAATTCTCTCCTGTTGCAAATGCCGACTATCTGGATACCAACCGACCGGAAGACACCGAAGCCGATAAAGCCAGGCAACGACACTCTATTGAAAAGTTAAAAGAAAAAGGCATACCTTATGCTTCACATTTACGCAGTTCCATAACAGAAGCAGAAGCTCAAATACGCACGCCGGAAGAAATATTGAAACGTCTCGCATCTCTGTTTGCTGTTTCTGTTTATTCTGAAGTCATACTATCAGAAGAAGGAAGCCGCGAAAATGCGTTGGAATATATAGACGAAGTGAAAAAACGATACCCTATTTCCTTTTCACCTGCCGAAACAGCTTATATTGACAACGAATCTCCCGAAAAAAACGAATGCGTCCAGTTTGTCTGGAGGTACGAATGTTGTACTGTATTGCTTTGGGCATTAGGGCTGGATAAATTAAATTACCCAGAAGAAATATGCGACGTTCGCGGAATCGCTTCTATTTTATGGAACCACACTCAGGATTCTTTGCAAGAGAAAATCCGGATGCGGGGAAAAGACGAAATATTAGATGAAGCCGACCTGATTCTCCGCTATAATTGGGCTTGTGTAGATGCCAGAATACACGGGAAAGAAACACCAGCATCTCTGGAAAGCGGAGTTGTACAAGAACGCCACTATGTATTCAACTGGCTAATAGGTGCCAATAATCAAGCAGAATGGGACGACATACAACCTAATACATAATTATAAAAAAGATCCCGATGATTTAGTCAAATCATCGGGATCTTTTTTATAAATGGCCGAGATGAATTCCCGAAACACCAATTCTACATTTCATTATTTATAAATACGGGCAACATAACCACCGCCGGGAGCCATTTTTATATTCAACTTGCGATCAGCCGGAACAGAAAGAATTTCTTTTTTATAATCACAAGCCGCACGATCGGCATTGATACCATCCTTAAATAATTCTATTTTATAATTACCTTCGCCCAAGAAAGAAAGGTCAAGAGTCAACTCCCGCGGTTCCCAGTTTGTCAAAGCACCAACATACCAATCATCACCATGCTTACGCGCCATAGCGATATATTCGGCTACTTTGCCATCCAAAGAAACAGTTTCATCCCATACAGTAGGAACATTGGCAATAAACTCCGTGCATTCTTTTTCGCGCATATAGTTAGATGGATTATCACAAAGCATATTAAACGGCGATTCAAATATCACATAAGTAGCCAACTGGCGGCAACGCGTTCCCTGACTCATAGGCTCAGAATTAACCGGACGATAATTCCAACGGGATGCATTACGCATAGCTCCCTGTGTGTAATCCATCGGACCAGCCATCATACGAATATACGGAATTGTGACATCATACGTAACCATATCATACGATTCGGGCGACCATTTCAATTGCTCCAAACCGTTTACACCTTCATAATTCAGCACATTCGGATATGTACGCTGTAATCCGGTTGGTTTAAATACACCATGAAAATCCACAAGCATCTTATTTTCGGCACATACTTTAGCTGCTTTGTAGACAAACTCAACCATCTTCTGGTCATCACGATCCAGAAAATCTATCTTAAATCCTTTCACACCCATATCTGCATAATGCTTGACCACATTTTCCATATCACGCGCAAAAGCCCAATAACCAGCCCACAAAATAATACCTACATTCTTTGCTTTTCCATAATTTACCAATTCTTGCAAATTGATTTCAGGAATTACCTGCAACATATCTGCCTGCAGATTCACTGCCCAACCTTCATCCAATATAACATACTCGATACCATGAGCCGAAGCAAAATCTATATAATATTTATAGGTTTCGTTGTTTATCCCAGCACGAAAATCGACACCATATAGATTCCAGTCATTCCACCAGTCCCAAGCGACTTTTCCGGGTTTGATCCACGAAATATCACTCACTTTGGAAGGGGAAGCCAGACGATATACCATATCACAATCGGCCAGTTCTTTATCATCTGTAGATACAGTAAACACACGCCAAGGGAAAGAACGCGTACCTTTTGTCTTCGCAATAAAATTCTCACGTTCTTTGACAAGCATCTGCAAACGGTTATGTCCGCCTTGTTCTTCTATTTTAGGAAAAGGAGCATGTATTGCTTTCAAACATGGCTTATCTGCTGAATTATTCAGAAACATTCCGGGAAACTCTTCAAGGTCGGCTTCTGTAATACAAACTTTCTTACCATTATCCAATTCCACCAAAAAAGGAAGTATCATTAAACGCTGGTTGTTCAGCTTAGTAATAGATTCGTTTACATAAGGTTGCTCAAATGAATTAAAATATTGCTTCTCAAATGTTTCAGCCTTATTGTTTACATAAGCGGCAAATGCTTTATGGTCTTTAGAAAAGTTATATTCAGCTTCCTCTCCTACCACAATAATATCACCTTTCTTTTTTGTTACAAAACGATATGCCAATCCTTCGTTATACAAGCGGAATACAATACTGTAATTACCCGCAAAGGAAATGGTAGCTTCGTTATATTCATCCTTTACTACGGATTTCTTGTAAAAAGGAGAAAGTATCTCCTTATCAACCGAAGCCTTCACCACTTTTGACACTTTGGGCTTAGCTCCCAATACTTCCCCATCCTGTAATGTCATAGAAATAGTGGATGGAGCCAAAACCTCAGTCCCGTCATGAGTTAACGAAAATTGAATATCGTCGCCAACCGTGATCTGCGCCTGCAATACTTTATCCGGCGATTGCAGATTATAATTCTTTTGGGCCATTGCAGGCATACTTCCCAGAAGAACACAGAAAAACAATAATGCTTTTACATTCATGGTATTATGGTATTAAATATTTACATCTCAATCTGTTGTTTACTTCTTCCACCGTTTGAGTTTTGGAAAAAACTCTTTCATCTGTGCAATCGCTTCTTCTTTCGAGAATTGAGTATTACAGGCTCCGTTAAACTCGTCAAGATATTTAATGCAATGTTCAATCATCCCGTCCATTGTACAATCCTGAGTAAATCCTCCATCCTTGTAGCAATAACAACAATACTCCTGATTCACCGAACCGTCTTTATTTGTTCCGAATAATTCAGATGTTTGCATTGGCATACCACAACTCTGGCAGAAAAGATTCATATATTTTCCGTCTTTTACAAATACATTATCAATCCAATAAGTGGCGGATTTCGGAATAAACTTCAATACGCAATATTCAGGATCATTCACACCTCCCGGAAAATGTTCCAGCATCCAGTCTCCCCAAAGAGTATGTTTCAGCGCTTCGTCAGTTACAATTTCCACCTCACCAGTGTAAACAATACTATTGCCACCCTCTACAATAGACATTCCGGCTTTAGGATTAGCTTTGAAATGAGCCGTCTTTGCCGAACTTGTTCCGGTAGATACATAAATATCTCCTTTCTCATCCTTGATTTTTACCATTGCAACCGGTCGCGGATAACCATTCTCATCAATAGATGCCAATGTAATAATTTGTGCATTGGCTACTATTGCAGCAGCTTTTTCCTGTATTGATTCCATTTTCTATTATTTTAATTATACGCAAATCTAGTCATAACTTCTTATAGTTGAAATGTATCTGTTGATATTTTTTCGCAGTTATTAATTTCTTATCTTTGCCCTTATTCAGAAACAAATGTTCTATTTTATCTATCACACACATGAGACCACTCTATCTATTACTATTTTGCTTCACATTTTCTCTGGCAAATGCACAATGGCGCTGGTATAATCCGCAGAAAACAGATATTCCGGTTATTCAGAATCAAGGCTGGACAAATGAAATAGGAAAAACATATGTAAGACTTCCCAACCGGGCTGAACAAGCCGTCAGACCGATAGTATGGGAACTGTCGCGCAACTCGTCGGGCCTCTCCATTCATTTCTACAGTAATGCACCCCGGATAAAAGTCCGCTACACGGTAAGCGGTCCGTTAAACATGCCTCACATGCCATCTACCGGTGTATCAGGTGTAGATATGTATTGTAAAGACGAAAACGGGAAAAGCCATTTCTGTTACGGCGGATATTCTTTTGGCGACACAATCCAGTATTTTTACAATATCACAGAAAAGAGTCCGCTTCATTCCCATGGATATGAGTATAGTTTGTATCTTCCACTGTATAACAGTGTACAATGGATGGAAATAGGTGTACCCGATAGCTGCGAATTGACATTCATTCCTGTTTTTCAGGAGAAACCTATTGTTCTGTACGGAACATCCGTTTCCCAGGGGGCATGCGCCTCACGTCCGGCAATGGCGTGGAGTACCATCATGCAGCGGTCTCTGGAATATCCGTTGATTAATCTAGGCTTTTCAGGCAATGGCCGTCTTGAACAAGGTGTTTTGCAATTCATTACCGAAATAGATGCCCGTCTCTATATTCTGGATTGCCTGCCCAATATATATGGAAAAACAGAACCGGAAATAATCCGGTTGGTATGTGATGCCGTACATCAGATACGAGAAACAAGAAATACCCCTATCCTGTTAATCGATCATGCAGGATGTAGTAATGCAGACACAGACAGTAGCATGTTTAATGCTTATACGCAAAAAAACATAAGCCAGCACAAAGCATTTGATCAACTGATAAAGGAAGGCGTAAAAGACATTTTTTATCTTTCGCATGACGAGCTCGATCTGCCAGCCGATGGATGGGTAGATTATGTACATCCCTCCGATTATGGAATGGAAGCACAAAGTCGTGCCATTGAAAAGAAAGTACGTGAAATATTAAAACTACCTGTTGGCAAGTTATCTACCACCACACCCGTAACCCAACGCAGAGAGCCGCACAATTACGAATGGCAGGCACGCCATCAGGATATTCTGGCTTTAAGCCAAAAAGAAACACCCAAAGCCGTTATATTAGGAAATTCAATTACCCATTTTTGGGGAGGAGAGCCTATCGGACCACGCCGGAACGGCACAGATAGCTGGAACAAAGTGATGCGGAAAGAAGGTTTTCACAATATGGGATTTGGGTTCGACCGTATCGAGAATGTTCTTTGGCGTATTTACCACGACGAATTAAGCGGATTCGAAACCCAAAAGATTGTATTAATGATAGGGACCAACAACGTGGACATAAACAGCGACAATGATATTATCGAAGGCCTTCGTTTTCTCCTGTCGGCCATTCGCGAGCGCCAACCAAAGGCAGCTATCAAAGTTGTAGGCATTCTCCCGCGAAAGGATCGCGAAGCACGGATCAAACAACTTAACGAACAAATTAATAAAATGGTCGATAAAGAAAGCTATATTTATATTGATGCCGGTGTAGCTCTTCTTGGAAAAGATGGCAAAATAGACGAATCCCTATTCAGCGACGGGGTACACCCAAATGAAGAAGGATACCGGCTCATTGCGCCGGCCATCGCTTCATTTTAAAGTAGATTCAGCAACATCAACAGTGCAGTGTTAGCAGAACGTTGGATATTTTGTTCACGAATAGCCCCAAAATGATAACATTCCGACACCACTTTATCCTTATAAGCGGCTGCAATCCAAACTGTACCTACAGGCTTATCAGGTGTTCCACCCCCGGGTCCGGCAATGCCTGATGTAGCAACCGCACAGTCACAACCTAAAACCCGAATAGCTCCCATAGCCATCTGTTCCACAACAGGCTGGCTCACTGCTCCATATTGCTTCAAATCATCTTCGGAGACTCCGAGCACATTATGTTTTACCTCATTACAATAAGACACCACACTGCCTGAAAAATATTCAGAGCTACCGGCCACAGAGGTAATCATTCCTGCAATACGTCCTCCGGTACAACTTTCGGCCGTTCCCATCATTAAATGCAAAGAGCGTAACTTCTCCCCTACCAATTCTTCCAACGGTTTGTCTTCTTCCACCAGAATACTTCCTTCCAATAAGGCATGCAATTTATTTTTCTGTTCGGATATAACCTGTTTCGCATCTTCTTCTGCGGATGCGTAGGCTGAAAGACGAAGACGGATAATTCCGGGTTGAGGAAGATAGGCCAGTTTAACAAATGAAGGTAATGCATTTTCAAAATCGATCAGTTTAATTGCCAGAGCCGATTCCGAATAGCCGGTCACCCAACAAGTCTGATGCTTGATAAACAGATCACGGCGATATTTATTTTTCAAACGGGGAATAACTTCATTCGTCATTAACCATTTCATCTCATAAGGAACACCCGGCATGGAAACCAGTACCCTGCCATCCCTTTCAAACCAGGTACACGGAGCCGTACCTGCCTGATTCTGGATTACGGTACATTTATCAGGAACCATTGCCTGGCTACGGGTAAGTTCATTCATTGTACGCCCGGTCCGGCAAAAAATACTTTCTATATTTTTATACACTTCGTCTGAAAAGTGCATATCGCTATCAAAGTATTTACAAAGCGTCTTCTTGGTAATATCATCTTTAGTAGGACCGATACCGCCGGTCACAAGTACGATCTGTGCCCTGTGCATAGCAGCATCAAAAGCATCCAGCATATCTTGTTCTTCATCCCCAACCGTAGTACGCCATACAACATGGAAACCTTCATCGCCCAATTCCCGGCCCATCCAGGCCGAATTCGTATCAATCACCTGGCCAATAAGCAACTCGTCGCCTATTGTTATTATCTCTACATTCATCTCATTATTCCATTTATCAGATTAGCACCCTCGAAAACGGAGCGGCATCCATCGGACAGAAATCTTTATCCAAATACTTATAATACCCGGTAATAGCTACCATGGCAGCATTATCTGTTGTAAAAGCAAATTTAGGAATATGCACCTTCCAGCCATACCGTTTAGCATGATCAAGAAAAGCATCACGGAGCCCTGAGTTTGCCGACACGCCACCAGCAACGGCCACTTCATTTATGTGCAGGTCTTTTGCCGCCTTACGCAATTTATTCATTAAAATATCGATAACAGTAGCTTGCAACGATGCACATAAATCTTTCTTGTTATTTTCGATAAAGTCCGTATCTTCCTGCAACTTATCGCGCAGTGTATATAAAAACGAAGTCTTCAAACCACTGAAACTATAATCATATCCCGGAATATGCGGTTTGCTAAACTGAAAAGCATCCGGATTACCCTCGTTAGCCAGCCGGTTTACTACCGGTCCGCCAGGATAGCCCAGCCCCATCACCTTTGCACATTTATCGAAAGCCTCTCCGGCAGCATCGTCTATTGTCTGCCCTATCACCTCCATGTCGTTATAAGCGTTCACCTTAATAATTTGCGAGTTACCGCCTGAAACCAGTAAACATAAGAAAGGGAAAGAAGGAGCATGATCGTCATCCGGTGTCTCTTTTATAAAATGAGCCAATACGTGTGCCTGCAAATGGTTTATCTCTATCATCGGAATATCCAGTGAAGTAGCCAATCCCTTGGCAAAAGAAGTTCCAACCAGCAAAGACCCCATTAACCCGGGTCCACGTGTAAATGCAATAGCACTCAGTTCGGACTTATCGATACCGGCACGTTTAATCGCTTCAGCCACTACCGGAATAATATTTTGCTGATGGGCACGGGATGCCAATTCGGGAACAACTCCGCCATAGGCTTCGTGTACAGCCTGACTGGCAATTACATTTGACAGCATCACACCGTCGCGGATTACGGAAGAGGAAGTATCATCACAAGAAGATTCTATCCCTAATATCGTTACACTCATTATCTTCTTTTTTTCTGCAAATTAACGAAAAGCATTCGGAGCAGACAAACAGTTTAACACATATTGAACATCAGACGCCTGTCTCAAAAAACGAGATGTTTCTATAGGTTTCGTCTTAATGAAACTGATTTTTCCTTTAAAAGAAACCGAAAAAAGTAATAATCAAGTTTCCCGAAGGAAGTGGAGAGTCAAAGAATTTATGTAAATTTGTTCCCGAAAAACAGAAACGATATCAGAGGGCTTAAATACATAATCATTACCCTGCTTACTTTATTCTGGATATTCTATGCGGTTCCGGCTATTTTGGTGAGCGTTCCTTTCATTCAGAAAAAGCTATCGGCAACTGCAACCAGTGAATTATCGGCACTGCTGGGTGTTCCTGTAAAGATAGGAAAGGTAGACATCGAATGGTTCAACCGTTTGGTGCTGGAAAACCTGTACCTGGAAGACCAGGAAGGCAAAGTTTTATTCGAAGCGAACCACGTGGCAGCAGGGTTTGAAGTATTACCTTTAGTTGAAGGACGTTTTGTCTTTACAACTGTGCGCTTATTCGGATTTTCGGTAAACCTGTCCAAGAAAACACCTTCCGACAAGCTCAACCTTCAATTTGTAATAGATGCTTTCGCCAGCAAAGACACGGCTAAGAAAGATAAAAACATAGACCTTCGCTTTAATTCCATCCTGATAAAACGGGGAAATTTCAGTTACAATGTAGCCAGTGAAGACACTACACCCAGTAAGTTCAATCCAAAACATGTAAATATCCGGAACCTGAGTGCAAAAATCTCATTAAAAGCATTCAACAAAGACAGTCTGAATGCAAACATTAAAAAAATGAGCTTTGACGAATCATCCGGTTTCTATCTGGACAAATTATCCCTGAACATTGTTGGAAACAGGGATAGTGCGTTTATCAACAACTTCGAAATAAAACTCCCCCAAACAGACCTGAAAATAGACCGGGCAACCATTGATCTTGCCACCGTAGACAGCATTTCGCAACTCATAAACAATGCTCCTTTAAACCTGAATATTGCCCCTTCCCAGATATGCCTGAAAGATTTGTCACCTTTCGTTCCGGCCTTCAGGAACTTTACGGATACAATCGAATTATCAGCCGAGGCATCCGGCTATATCAATAATATCGACCTGAAACGCCTGACACTGAAGTATAGCGACAAAATGCTTTTTATCGGGAAGATGGAACTGAAAAACATTACCCATCCTGAAGAGGCTTATGTGTTCGGGCAGGTCAATAAAATGTATATCACTACGGAAGGATTATCGGGGCTGGTAAATAATTTCAGTAAACAGCAGGTAATTTTACCCGCTCCTATCGTGAATCTGGGAACTATTAACTTTACCGGAGAAATATCGGGATTCTTCGACAACCTGGTGGCTTTCGGCAAACTTTCCTCGGCAATAGGCTCCATACAAACCGACCTTATTTTCGGCAGCAACAAAGAAAAAAATATAGCTGCCTACCTGAAAGGCCACATTGCTTCTTCCGAATTGCACATAAATGAGCTCTTCAATGAAGAAAACCCGTACGGTAACACGCGTTTTGACATCAGCCTGGATGCCAGCCGTCCGGTTAACGGATCATTTTCGGGTTCTATCAAAGCAAAAATCAATGAACTCGATTACAAGAAATACAAATACGAAAATATCCAGCTTGCCGGCAAATTCCAGAAGAATGGTTTTAATGGCTCGCTTGAAATAAATGATCCGAATGGTGCGCTTTACGCCGAAGGAATATTTAAACACCAGGGCAAAAACTCAATATTCAACTTCACGGCAGACCTGCAACACTTCAGGCCGGATAGCTTGCACTTAACCGACAAATATGAAAATCCGGAAATATCACTGTCCATGAATGCCGATTTCACCGGAGACAATATAGATAACATCGAAGGTAGTTTTACAATAGACAATGTATCATTTAAAACAACCCCCAGCAGTTTCTACTTAAAGAAACTGGAAGTAACGGCCTCCGGCCATTCGGACGACCGTTTGTTGAGTATTAAATCGGATATCCTGAACGGAGAAATAGCCGGGGCATACTCGTTTAAAACAATCGTGCCCAGCTTCATGAATACGTTCAAAGGCTATATTCCCGCATTAATAAACGTGACGCAAAAAAAACAGAAGACACAGGAAAACAACTTTTCCTTATTGCTCACAATCGAAAATACGGAAGCTTTATCGCAAACATTAAAATTGCCTTTTACGGTGCAAACCCCGAGCCGTATCACAGGACACTATAATAACATATACAATAAGTTCAGAATAGAAGCATTCCTGCCCAAATTCAAAATTGGTAAATCCATGTTCGAATCCGGCTATCTTACTTGCGAAAATCCGGAAGATAAAGTAGACCTTCAACTCAAGGCGATCAATTACAATGCTAAAGGCTTACGCAATTATCTGGACTTGAAAGCGGATGCGAAAGAAAACCGGCTTAACACTTTGATAGGATGGGCAAACAACAAGAAACGTTTATTTAAAGCCGACCTGTCAGCCTCCGCATTATTCGTTGAAGAAGAAAACGAAAAAGCCTCTCCCACATTGCGGACAGAGATTACAGTCAACCCAAGCCCCCTCACAATAGCGGATTCATTATGGCACATAGCCCCTTCAGGTATAACAATCAGGGATGGTAAAATAAACATACACAATTTTCATGTCTCCCACAACCAGGAATATATCCATCTGGACGGTATTGTCTCCAACGAGCCTCTCGATACGCTGAAATTGGATTTAAAGCAGATAGAGCTTAGCTATGTATTCGACATCCTGAATATCCCGGTACTACAATTCGGAGGCAAAGCTACCGGAAAGTTCAACATCAACGACCTTTATAACAGCCGTATGTTAAACACCGACCTGGAAGTTCAGGATTTCTCATTCAACCAGGTAAAACTAGGACGCCTGAATCTGTTCAGCGAATGGGACGATGCCCAGAAAGGGATATTGATGCTAGGCAGTATTTATAAAAACGACAGTACGTGGACGGATGTAAACGGCTATGTCTTTCCTGTCGGGCCGAATGACGGATTATCCCTGCATTTCGATGCAAACGACATGAATATAGCATTCCTGCATCCGTTTTTAGACAAGGTGATCAAGAACCTGCAAGGACGCGCCTTTGGCAACATCCACCTGCACGGCCCGTTTAAAGCGCTTTCGGTAGAAGGAGACGCATACATACAGGATGCTGGCTTGGGTATCGAATTTCTGAATACATACTATACATTTTCTGACTCCATTCATCTCGATTCAAAATCTGTCAACTTACGCAACATAACAGTGCTGGATAAATTTGGCAATACCAGTAAAGTGAGTCTCAAATTCAATCATAAACACTTCCATGATTTCGACTTCCAGGTAAATGTCAATGCCAACAAAATGCTCATGTATGATGTGCCGGAGAAACAAAATCCCATGATTTACGGCACCGTATACGGAAGCGGAACAGCAACCATAGCCGGAAACGAAAAGCTGATAGACTTCGATATCAATATGCAAAGTGAGCCGAAGACATCCGTATATCTCGACTTCATGAACAACAACTCGGTCACGGATTACGACTTCATCTCTTTTGTAGATAAAAAGAAATTGCCGAAAGATACGACTGTATTGTCAACCGATTCGGTAAAGACCCCTCTGTTTGCCAACGACGAAGGAGCCGAACTGCGAATGAACTTCTTGCTGGACATCACACCCGATGCCAATATAGAACTGATTATGGATCCTATTGCCGGCGATAAAATCAGAGGGAACGCATCCGGCAGTCTGCAAATACAATATGGTACGAAGTCCGATTTACGCATGTATGGCGGAGTGAATATTATAAGCGGCAACTACAATTTCAGCCTGCAACAAATCATACATAAAGACTTTAAAATACGCGAAGGCAGCAGCATTGATTTCCGGGGCGACCCGTTCAACGCAAATATGAACATCAATGCCATTTATAACCTGACAGCCAACCTGGCCGACCTGGACCAAAGCCTGGTTATGGAAAGCCCGCGCCCGAGCGTTCCGGTAAACTGCGTATTAAAACTGGACGGTATGTTGCGTACTCCCGCAATTTCTTTCGATCTGGAATTGCCAGGCTCCAACGAAGAACTGGAACGCCAGATGAGAAGCTTCATTGATACGGAAGACATGATGA
Source organism: Parabacteroides provencensis (assembly GCF_900232875.1). Classification (NCBI taxonomy): domain Bacteria; kingdom Pseudomonadati; phylum Bacteroidota; class Bacteroidia; order Bacteroidales; family Tannerellaceae; genus Parabacteroides; species Parabacteroides provencensis. The sequence goes on from NZ_LT960488.1 coordinate 166,519, forward strand.
CAAGACAGATCGTATACCTACTTGTGTTGAATAAGTTTTACACCCCCGATTACTCTACCAACACGAGGTCGAGCAACGAATTCAACGCCGTAGCCTCCTCTGCCATATCGTCGCAGCTATCCGGCATATTGAACAGTTTCACCGACAAAGTACAGATCGGAGCAAATATCCGTGCCGGGCAAGAAGGTTTCAACGATAGAAATACCGAAATGGAAATGCTGCTCAGTAGCCAGCTACTGGACAACCGTCTGCTGATTAACGGCAACTTCGGCTATAAAAACAGCTACTACAATACGAACCAGAAAAACGTTTTCATTGGAGAATTCGACCTGGAATATAAACTGACTAAAAACGGGGAAATACGTTTGAAAGCCTATAACCATGCCAATGATATGTATCAATACCTCAAGCAATCCCTTACCACGCAAGGTGTAGGCATCATGTTCAAAAAAGACTTTACTCGTCCTTCCGAAATATTCAAACGCAGGAAACGTCTGCTCCCTCCTGCCATACCACGGGATTCAACAACAATCTCCCCCGCCCCGAAAGATTCTATCAAATAATTCCCTATCTTTGCCCCCGCAACATCTCATAAACAAGATGAAATACATTCCTTGTATAAGACATATATCTGCGGAACATGTATGTTCCGCAGTCCTTCTTCATGAAGAAGGAAATTTTGCAAAAAAAACGTAACCTTTCCTCCACCCCCCTTTTTCACGTAAAAAACAATCAAAACATAGCAGGCTGCCCTTGCAGCCTGCCGAAAACGTGTGTCCGTACCACACGAAAAACCTCCGTACCCCTACAAAACCATTACCGGAGCAGCTGCGGCCATTTTGTAGGCCTACAAAACCATTACAGACGCGCCGGCAGCCATTCTGTACCCCTACAAAACCGTTGCCGGAGCTCCGGTGATACCTCCGTAGGCCTACAGAGGCTCTACAGAACGGATTTCTCAATTTTCAACCTAATATTAACTCTCTAAATTCAAAGTTATGGAACAAACAAAAGCGATCAAAACCCGCTACCTCGCGGCCGGTTTCCTGATAATGCTGGCAATGCTGCCTGCATTGACCGCCTGCAACGACGACGACGGACTAGAAAAAGACAAAACCACAGGGCACACCCTGACGCTTACGCTCAAAACCGACGTAGAAGCCATACCGGAGACGAGAGCGCTGATCCGCGAAGCAGCCCCGGGAAGCGAAGCAGCGCAAGCAGGCTTCAGCTACGAACTGGTATCGAGTGATGCGGACAGCGTTGCTGTTTCCAGTCCGATGACCAAAGCGCCAACAACGCTGAAAAACGTCTACGCCCTCCTCTTTAAGAGCGACGGAACGTTCAACGGCAGAGCCAACATCGGAACCATGACGGCAAACACAAACAAAATAGTAACCTTTACAAACGTAGCTGATCCGGCAGCAACAAGTTGCCGGCTGGTGATTGTAGCAAACGACAATGCGGCAACAAACAGCTACGCCAGCACGGGAGGCACAGGAAACTTTGCGAACTTCACAGGAAACTATGCAAACTTTCAAACACTGGTGATGACGAACAATATAACCACAGATGCAGACGTACCCTACGCCGGAACGGCAACGGTTAACTTGTCATCGGGTGCTTTTGGTGGCACAGCCTCCGTACAGCTCTACCGCACACTGGCAAAAGTGACGGTAGTGAATCAAACCTTCTCCATACCCTATAGCTCACAAGGCGGAGGAACCATACCGCGCACAGGAATCCAACTCGTAAACGCAGGAAAAAAGTGCTTCGGAACAAAAAACAACTACGACGGAACAGGAAGCAACACAAACCCCGCAGGAGTGGAGAACTCCACCTCCGTAAATGCAAACACCGTAACCTGGTATGTAGGAGAAAACGTACAATCCGGCTACTCGGCCACTAACGCCACCGAAAGAAACAGGCTGAAAGCACCCAATGCTGCGAGGGTAACGCTGACAGGAAGCAAAACCCTGGCAACAGACGATGCCTACACATGCCACTTCGACGTCTTTATGGGCAAAAGCGGCAGTGTGGGAGACTTCTCGTTACGCCGACACACCAACTACACGCTGACGGTAAACGTAAACAATTCGCTTGAATTTATTAGAAACTATGTAACGAACAGCACCGGTAACCTATACTATAAAGCTGATGATCCGAGGATATGGCACAGCGTGGCTTCAGTGTGGGTACCGGTTAATCAAGCGTTGGCTACGGCTTACAAGGCTAGACTGGATGCCCAGGAGTATACCCTTACAAATTATCCACCTTTTAATTACGATGGTGGCGCTTCTTCCGGTACAACGGGTTCCGATTATATGGGCGTTTCTTCTACCGCTACTGTAAATACGCCTTATTCTTTCGAAGTCGAGAAAACAGAACGTGGCAGTGTTATTTCTAATTATCAGGCTGCTATTGACTATTGTAAAGGATTAGGTACAGGTTGGCGTGTTCCTACAACAATAGAGTTAAAGGGAATGTATGATAATAGATCAGCCCTCCAAAGCGCCGGTTGCGCTGCGTTCATCAGCCAGTGGTACTGGAGTAGTTCGATCTACAATGGCAATGCCATCTTCCGCTGCACATTGCACTTCAGCTATGGCAATAACAGTTTCAACGGCACGGGCTTCAGCCACAACTATGTTCGCTGTGTGCGGGGTACATTAGTACCGCCAAATGGAATCACCATCACCCAGTCCGTAGCCGATGCTTACAAAGCTGCCCAGTCTGACCTTACAGGTTATCCTCCATTCAATTACGATGGTGGTGCTTCTTCCGGTACAACCGGTTCCGATTATAAAGGTAAATCTTCTGATGCTACTATAAGTACTCCTTATTCCATCGAGGTTGAGAAAACAGAGCGTGGCAGTACTTCTATTTATCAGCCTGCTATTGATTATTGTAAAGGTAAGGGTAGCGGTTGGCGTGTTCCTACTTATATCGAGTTGTTCGCTATGTATCAGAATAAATCTAAGTTAGAAGCTATATCCGGTTTCGCTGCATTTAATACGAGTTACTTCTACTGGAGTAGTTCGGTCAACAGTGGCAACGTCGGCAGACGCTGCATACTCTACTTCAGCAGTGGCAATTTCGGTAGCGGCGACACAACGATCTCCAAAGGCAATGTTCGCTGTGTCCGGGATATCTGATTGGTAGATAGAATATGGCTTTAGCCTGGTTTCAATTGCCGTCGGTTTTAACCGACGGAGGCTGTAGATTCTCCCCTTTCAAGGGCTTTAGCCCAACCGGAGAGGAAAGCTAAAAGGAGATTTCCGGAAAGAAATTTGGCTAAAGCCAACAGAGAATGTACATCCCTTAATCCGTCCACTAAAGTAGACGGCAACTGAACTTAGGCTAAAGCCAACAAAGAGAACATCCTTTAGGCCGTCCGCTGAAGCGGACGGTAACTAAAACCAGGCTAAAGCCATTACATAGCAAGGGAACTAAAACTATCCAATAAAAGGATAAACCCTGAATAATTCTTTCACGGACTGGCAGTATGCATCCAGGGTATTACTTTTGAGAATCTTCTTCCGTAACTTCTTATCGGCTTGCGGCAATAAATAATCCCACACGGTTTTGAGTTTGGCCAGAACCTGATGTTCGCCGCCTTCCAACCGTGCCTGATACCCTGTCAATAATCGGGCATGAAAAGTTTCCAGCATTTCTTTTCTTTCAACAGCAGAGAGCTCTTTTCCTTTTTCATACTCCACAGCAAGCCACGGGTGTGCCAATAAGCCACGCCCTGACATTATACCTTTCAACAGAGGAAATTGCGACGTTATATCCCGTATGTCTTCCTGTGTTTCAATATCTCCATTATAAAAAAGAGGATGTTTGCACGCCTGGTAAAAAGCAGTAAAACCGTCCATATCCACACTTCCTTTATATTGCTGTACACCCAATCGCGGATGCAACGTTATATGTTCCAAAGGAAGCCGGTTCAATACAGGCAAAAGCACCCTGGATTCATCCGCCGTCTCCCACCCCAGCCTTAGCTTAACAGAAAACTGTATTTGTGGAAATTCTTCTACCGTATTCAGTAGCGCCTCTGCTTCATCTATAAAAGGCAAAATACCTGCACCTCTGTGTAAACGGGCCTGCATCGGAAAAGGACAGCCCAGGTTTATATCTGCCCGCCTGTAGCCGTTAGCATAAAACAAAGCAGCGATTTGCCTGAATTCTTCGGGAGTAGCTGCTATAAGCTGGGGGACAACTCTGCAACAGCCGGAACCGGAGGGCAAAATATCCCGGAGTTCCTTATTTCTGAATCCGCCTTTCTCAAGACGGACAAAAGGCGTATAATAAAACTCCACTCCCCCGAATACCTGCGCATGTGCTTCACGGTACACATTATCGGTGTATCCCTGCAAAGGAGCAAAATGTATTTTATATTCCATCAGACAAACAATTCCCTGAAGAGTGAAAGTAAGCGGGCTTTTGCCAGTTCGAAGTCTTGCGAAGTTCCGAGTTCCTTCTCCAGCGATGTTACACCCTTATCTTTGAAGCCACACGGATTAATGAGGGAGAAATATGTTAAATCGGTATTTATATTCAAGGCAAAACCATGCATGGTAACAAAACGGCTGCTCTTTACCCCGATAGCGCATATCTTCCGGGCACGTCCGGGCACGTCCGGATCGATCCAGACACCGGTAGCACCATCGAGCCGTTCCCCTTTGATTCCGTATAATGCCAGAAAACGGATAACAATCTCTTCCAGGCGATCAATATACTGTTTCAATCCCAAACCCCAGCATTCCAGATCAAACACGGGATAGCCTGTTATCTGCCCGGGACCATGATAGGTTATATCTCCTCCGCGGTTAATATGGAAGAAAGAGACTCCGCGCTGCTTCAACAAATCTTCCGTGACAAGCAGATTAGAATCTTTGCCGCTTTTGCCAATAGTCAGCACAGGAAGATGTTCGCAAAAGAATAATTCATTCACTCCTTCCGTTCCGTCTTTTTTGGCAGCCAGCAAGGTTTCGAAAGCCGAGGTCTGGCATTCTAATGCATCAGCGTAGGATATGCGTCCCAGGTCATGATAGATGAAGCTCTCCATTTTTTTCTTTTTTTAATTTTGCCTGTATCTATATTTTGCTCTCCTGCTCCATAGCCCATTTCTATTTTAAGCAACTTTCCCATAAGGGACATAATTTTTGTTTGCCGTTTGAGCATATAAGGAGAAGGTTTTCCGGAATTGAATTTACGGGGATTTGGCAAAGATGCGGCAATCAAAGCTGCTTCACCTTTCGTAAGTTGTGAGGCTTTCTTATGAAAATGTGCTTGCGCAACAGCTTCGGCACCATAAATGCCGTCTCCCATTTCAATTGAGTTGAGATAAACCTCCATGATTCTCTCTTTTCCCCAAATCCATTCTATCAGTACGGTAAAATAGGCTTCTATGGCTTTACGTACATACGTTTTTCCCGGCCACAAGAAAACATTCTTTGCTGTCTGTTGCGAAATAGTGCTTGCCCCTCTCACCCGTTTACCTTTTTCCGCATCAGTGCGCGCCTTTTGTATCTGTTCAATATCAAAACCATGATGATCAAGAAACAAATTGTCTTCGGAAGCAACGACGGCCTGTACCAAAGGTTGTGCTATTTCGGATAAAGGAACCCACTTATGATCCAACTTCATTTTCTTTCCGTCATGAAACTGGTCATATAAACGAATAAACATCAATGGTGTATAATATACCGGAATATATTTATAGGCCACAACGGCCAATATACTGGACAAAAACAAGAATATCAAAATATTCCGGCACCATATCAATATTCGTTTAACTATACGCATGTCGGATTTTGTTTTAAACAGTCAATTCTTTATTCAGCCGGTCTTTCCAAATATCAAAAGCACCGCAATATTTATCGGCCTTCAGTCCGTCCGGCTCTATGACATCGATCTTCTTCAAAGAGGCAAATGCTTCTTCCGCCGATTTATAAATACCAGCACCGATACCAGCACCTTTTGCAGCACCTGCAGCTCCGTTTGTATCATACAGTTCGATAACAGTGCCTGTTACTCCTGCCAATGCATCCCGGAAAATAGGACTTAAAAACATATTTGTATTGCCCGCACGAATTATCTCGATTTCTATTCCCATTTCATTCATTATATCCATTCCGTATTTGAATGAAAAGACAATACCTTCCTGGGCTGCACGTGCAATATGTGCCTTATTGTGTATATTAAAGTTCAATCCGTGCATAGAACAATGGATCTGCTTATTTTGCAACATACGTTCGGCACCATTTCCAAAAGGCAATACGGAAAGCCCTTCGGAACCAATAGGCACAGTTGCAGCCAGCTCGTTCAGTTCATCATAATTAATTCCCTCGGGAGCCACATTCCGCTTTATCCACGAATTAAGTATTCCTACACCGTTTATGCACAGCAATACGCCCAAATGCGGGTTGTTTAACGAATGGTTGACATGGGCAAACGTATTTACCCTGGAAGAAGTGTCAAAACTTACTTTTCCGTTTACTCCGTACACCACTCCCGAAGTTCCTGCCGTTGCAGCAATTTCTCCCGGGTTTAGCACGTTTAGTGATAATGCATTATTTATCTGGTCTCCGGCACGGTAAGTAACCGGTGTTCCTTTCTTCAGCCCCAGTTCCGCAGCTACCGAACCAAGCAGTTCGCCCTGCAAACCAAAGGTAGGGCGTATATCAGGAATCAAATCTCTATCGAATCCGAAGTAATTCATCAAATCTTCAGACAATGCGTCTTTCTCAAAATCCCAGAATATTCCTTCCGATAAACCGGATACCGTAGTCACAATACTGCCAGTCATTCGCATGGCAATAAAGTCGCCGGGGAACATTATCTTATATATCGATTTATACAACTGCGGTTCGTACTCTTTCACCCAAGCCAGTTTTGAAGCAGTAAAGTTTCCGGGAGAATTAAGCAAATGCGAAAAACATTGCTTTTCTCCAATAGTCCGCAAAGCTCTCTCACCATAAGGAACAGCACGACTATCACACCAGATAATGGAAGGGCGCAATACTTCCATCTTTTTATCAACCACAACCAAACCATGCATCTGGTAAGAAATACCTATCGCTTTTATATCGCTTCCCGAAACCGGAGCTTTCTCTAATGCGCCTTTAACAGCAATCTTTAAATAATTCCACCAATCATCCGGGTTTTGTTCTGCCCAACCCGGCCTTAAAGCTTTTATAGGAGCTTCCTCCTTCGGATAAAAATCCGAAGCGATAGTCTGTCCGCTTTCTTCATCTACAATAGATACTTTAACAGAAGAACTAGCAATGTCACATCCTAACAAATACATTTTTATATTGAATTAATTCTTGATTATACTTGAAAATCTTTCATTTGTGTTTTTCCTTGTTACCGATTTAAGAGGCGTGCAAATATAAACAATTCTCAACATTATTCGCGTAATAGCGGTTTTATTAATACTTTTGTTTTTAACAATAAAAAAAGATCATTTATATGGACTTAAGGCAGCTTTATTTTTCACTCCGGATTTTCTGGGCGAAAATAAAAGGGATAATCAACGGTTTGGCTGAAGGCATTATTTTATTAGCTTCCATAGCATCTTTTTTTGTTCTTATTTATCAATTCGGATTCGTACAGACTCCCGAGATCGCAAAACTCCTTTATACAGCCCGGCTCTCTATATTAATGGGCTTCTTTATAGGTATTACACTTCGTTATTTTACACGTTTCAAAGATGTGATACAGGAAAAGATGCTTTATCTGGATATCAGTATTTATTTCTTACTCTTTGCTGTCTTATCAGCCAAGATATTCTTTAGAGAAGCTATTGCGCAATCTTTGCCTTACCTGTCTTTTATGACAAGTCCGATATTCGTATATATCTTAATGGTTTTACTCGGCACAATACATTTGTCGAGACAGACTTTCACTTTAATGCAAAGCCACATAAAGCCATCTTTACTGTTCTTGTTAAGCTTTGTATTTGTCATCTTAGTCGGAGCCGGGCTCCTTATGCTGCCTAATGCAACACACCACGGCATTCACTTCTTAGATGCCTTGTTTACTGCTACAACATCAGTTTGTGTAACCGGACTGACAACCGTAAACGTAGGCACTACATTCACACAAACCGGGCTTATCATCATCATGCTGTTAATACAAATCGGAGGAATAGGGGTAATGACATTTACCAGTTTTTTTGCACTCTCATTCATGGGCAAATCTTCATTCATCAGCAAGATGATGTTAAAAGACATGCTGAATGAAGATCGTATAGGAGGTTTGTTTCAGGTTATTATCAATATCCTTTTCGTGACACTTTTCATTGAAGGGATCGGAACTTATCTGATTTATCTGGATATCAGGGGATCTATTCCGGGAGGCATAACACAGGAGATTTTCTTTTCAGTCTTTCATGCTATATCCGCCTTCTGTAACGCCGGGATTTCTACGCTGAGTGATAACTTATACGATCCTTTGGTCGCCCACAAACCCAACCTTCATGTATGGATTGCACTGCTGATTGTTCTCGGCGGATTAGGTTTCCCTATCGTATTTAATTACTTAAAGTTATTGCATCATCAGCTACTCAATTGGATAAAAATTCTGCTTGGACAACAAAAACACTATATTCATACTCCCCGTATTATCAATATACACACGTATATCGTCGTAATATGTACCTTGGTGCTATTAATCGGAGGAACCGCCTTTTATTTGCTCTTTGAAATCAATAATACATTGAGCGGACTTCCCTGGAAAGAAAAACTGGCTAATGCCTTTCTAGGAGCTGTTACCCCCAGAACTGCAGGATTCAACGTTGCAGATATGACAACATTAGCACCTCCTACACTGATGCTCACGCTTATCCTGATGATGATTGGTGCCGGCCCGATGTCTACAGCCGGCGGACTAAAAGTTACCACCGTTTTCGTTGCATTGGTTACGACCTACAATTCCGCCAGGGAAAAAGAAAAAGTAGAAGTCCGTAAACGGGAAATAGCTCCTTTTGCAATACGCAGGGCTTTTGCCATTATCGTTTTATACTTCATCTATTTGAGCGTTGCCGTATGGATATTGTCTTATACCGAAAAAGATGCTCCGATATTCACTTTAATATTCGAAACGACTTCGGCTTTAAGCACAGTAGGACTTAGTTTGGATTTCAGCCCGACACTTTCAGAATCCGGAAAGATTATCATTATCTGCACCATGCTGATCGGACGTATTGGTGTATTTACCTTCTTCTATAGTTTATGCAAAGAATATACAAAGAAGAATTATACGTATCCACAAGAAAATATACTCATGTAATAAAAAATATACTTATGAAATATCTAGTTATCGGATTAGGAAACCTGGGACGCTCCATTGCGGAGAACCTTACACGCATTGGCAACGAAGTTATCGGCGTGGATATAGACCTTCATCGGGTAGACTCGGTAAAGCAAGCCATATCCGGAGCCATTGCGCTAGACACGACCGACCGCGAAGCATTAAGTACGCTTCCATTGACAGAAATGGATGCTATTATTGTAACATACGGCAAAGATTTCGGAACCTCCGTACAAACTGTTTCCCTACTCAAAAGCTTGGATGCAGGCAAACTGATTGTACGTTCCATCTCATCTATCCACGAAACCGTAATACGTGCCATAGGTGTAGAAGAAATAATCACTCCCGAACAAGATTTTGCTGGCAATTATGCTTCGCAAGCATTGTTAGGCAATCTGTTCAAACACTGGTACCAGGTTACCGAAACACATCATCTTTACCAGATAAAAACGCCTTCCACATTAGTTGGGCAAAGTATCGGCACCATTAATTTTGAAGAGAACTTCGGCGTACGCTTAGTGGGAGTTGAACGCGCCAAAGAAATACGGAACCTGATCGGACTTAAGCAAACGCAATACACCGTTATAGATCATCTTACCGACGAAATTGTCATTGAAGAAAACGACATCCTGATCCTGTTCGGCCGGATGGAAGTATTGCATAAGCTTTCGGAAATATAAATCAAGGTTTTGCTGGCGAATCCAATTGTTTCACCAGCACCTTATCTATACGTGCCCCGTCCATATCGACGATTTCAAATTCGAAGTTTAACCAGGAAAATGTTTCACCTGTTTTCGGAACATGTTCCAGTATTTCGAGTATCAGGCCGCTTAGCGTATTATAATCATGCTCGGCATAAAGATCTTCCAAGTCAAAATGTTCCAGAAAATCGTAAAACGACAGCTGACCATCCATCAGCCATGTTCCATCGGCACGCTGAACGATCTCCGGCTCTTCACCCAGCTCCGGCACTTGGCCTATAAGTCCTTCCATAATATCTTTTAATGTAACGATACCTTGAATGCCTCCAAATTCATCCGTTACAATAGCATATTTCACACGTGCCTGTTTAAACTGTTCCAGAGCATTGTACACACTTTGATTTTCAGGAACAAATTGAGCCGGTCGAATCACCTGTGACAAGGAAAAATCCGGTGCATCGATACGCCCAAACAAATCCTTGAGATAAACGACACCTAATACATTATCAAACTTTTCAGAGGAAACAGGATAAATATTGAACAAGTTTTCTTGAACTTTCTTACGAATCTCCTCTATACTATCGGTTATGTCCAACCAAACCAATTCGCTCCTGTAAGTCATAATGGAGCCTACATTCCGATCGCCCAGGTTAAATACACGCTCAACAATATCTTGTTCTACCTCTTGAACTTCTCCTCCATCAAATCCTTCTTTCACTATAGCTTTGATTTCTTCCTCCGTCACCCTGTTTTCTTCATTTGTTTTTACTCCGGTCACCTTCATTGTAATAGCAGTACTCTTAGCAAGCAACCATACAAACGGAGAGGCTATTAAAGATAGTATATTCATCGGGCGGGCTATCAACATTGATACCCGCTCTGCATATCCCATACCGATACGTTTAGGCACTAGTTCGCCGAATATCAAAGTAAGGTAGGTTACAATAATAACAATTGTGGTTTTAGCAATTCCCAAAGCATACGGCTGCAAGACAGGGTTAACCGCTATCAGATCGGCAAAATCTTTTGCAAAAGCTTCACCCGAATACAAACCGGTCAATATACCTATTAACGTAATGCCGATTTGGATTGTGGATAAAAACTTATCCGGCTCATTAGATAACTGTAGTGCTTTCTTTGCCGATTTGTTTCCACGTTTTGCTTCCATCTCCAAACGGGCCTTGCGAGCGGATACCAGAGCAATTTCAGACATAGAAAGAACACCATTTAAAACGATAAGGCCAATAATTATGACTATTTCCATTTACTATAATTGAAATATTTGCTGGGGGCGAAGATAAAATAAATATCAATCCCTGCCAATCCTTTGAAATATTAAAGATTAATAAATATCAAGCTTGATATTCAATAGAACGGGGATATAAAAATAAGTTGATAATTATCAACCGAGCGGCTGACAATTGTCAACCGTATGGCCGACAACTATCAACTTAGCGGCCGATAATTGTCAACTTAATAATAGACCGGCAATAAACAGGGCAAACGCATTAGGATTTTTGATATAGTACCATTGCCTTTTTCATTATCTCTTTCTTTATATTGGGCTTTAATGCTGCTGCTAACATTTTCTTTTTCAAGGATGCTCCTTTTTTGTATGTAAAGGCTTTCAGTACCTGCATTGCCATTTTTCTTAATATAGCCAGGTTTAACACTTGGTTCTTTTTCATTTTGGTCTCATCTTCATTAAAAGATACATCTAGTTGCCAATGCAAATTGTTCTCTATTTTCCAGTGATTTCGTATGATATTCAATTGCATGGGTGCATCTTTCTCCAAGGAAGATATGAAACATCTTGTTTCTGTGGTCGTTTCTCCTGTAGACAGTATCGTTCTTTGGGAAGTAATTGTACCAAAGCTTTTGATTCCTTCCCATTCTTTTCCACACTCAGGTATCCATCCCTAATGAGAACAGGAATGACAAATACGGACTTCTTCTCTCCCATGTCCTCGGGTTATTTCTTCGGCATGATCTATCCATTTAGCTTTATCACGGTTGTTTTCTACTCGAATCCCTTCTAATATACCTTCATATAATTTCTCTTGATCGGCTTTCACAATAATCAGATAATCAGCTTTAGCTGCTGTAATAGCTTTGATAGACTCTTTTTGACAATGTAGAGCGTCCGCAGTAATAATAGTACTTGCCAAATAAAGGTCTGTAACTAATTTGCGAAGTTGCTCGGGCTCGTTTATCTTTTTATCTGCCACCTCCTGTCCTAAACACAATCCGGTTCCGGTAGCATAAGCAGTAACTACATTCAAACCAGAAACATCGGTTACAGAGGCAGCATATTTGCTATCAAAGGCTACTATTTCTTTATCTTTACTAGCCTGAGAATGATCCAAATCGCCGCGTAATTGAGATTGAAGGGCTGACATAGTCTTGCGAAAAGACTGTTCCAAACTCGAGGGATTAACCAAAGAGAAAAAGCGACTAAAAGTATCATGGGAAGGCACACCAACAAAACAAGAACCTAAGTACTCAGAGAGCAAATCTTCACTAGATTCAGCGATTTCAACGATATCATCCCAGTCTTTACCTCCACAAAGGATACCAACAAAAGCCATGAAAATAATGCTACAGGAAGGGTAGTATAGACGATTACCTGTACGGAAGTCTTCAACATCACGAGCAAAAGATAATAATAAAGAGTAATCAGAAGAAGGAGTCATAAAGAATATAAGTTAGAGATACAAAGCAAAGGTAGAAAAAAGTACAAAAAACACAGGAAAGAAAGAAAAAATCCTAATGCGTTTGCCCTGCGGCAATAAAAAAGAAAAAACATCCCATATCAATTGCACTATCCAAGAGAAAAAAGTACCTTTGCCCGCTGAATACAAAAAGGATTAGCAATGATCAATAAGATTAAGGATCTACTTCAGGAAGTAGAGAATATGAAAGCGGCAAATGCTGAAGAGATCGAAGCTTTGCGTATAAAATACCTCAGTAAAAAAGGTGAAATATCCTTGTTGATGAATGATTTCCGCAATGTAGCTGCCGACCAGAAGCGAGAGGTTGGTAAATTCCTTAATGAACTGAAGGAAACCACTCAGAACAAAATAAACGAACTTAAAGAACGATTTGAAAACGTACAGACTGTTGATGACGACATCGATCTGACCCGTACGGCTTATCCTATTGAATTGGGAACGCGTCACCCGCTTTCAATCGTTAAGAAAGAAATATGCGACATATTCGGAAGACTGGGATTCAGTATTGCCGAAGGTCCTGAAATTGAAGACGACTGGCATGTATTCTCATCCCTGAATTTTGCCGAAGATCATCCTGCACGCGATATGCAAGATACCTTCTTCATACAACATAATCCGGATGTATTATTACGTACGCATACTTCGTCGGTACAGACCCGCGTTATGGAAAAGCAGGAACCACCTATCCGTATTATCTGCCCGGGACGTGTATATCGTAACGAAGCAATATCTTATCGCGCCCACTGTTTCTTCCACCAGGTAGAAGCATTGTATGTGGACAAAAACGTTTCTTTTGCCGATCTGAAACAAGCTTTGTTGTTCTTTGCAAAAGAAATGTTCAGCCCGGATACGAAAATCCGCCTGCGTCCGTCTTATTTCCCATTTACCGAGCCATCTGCCGAAATGGATATTTCGTGTAACATTTGCGGCGGAAAAGGTTGTCCGTTCTGCAAAGGAACCGGATGGGTAGAAATACTGGGATGCGGAATGGTAGACCCGAATGTGCTTGAAAACTGTGGCATCGACAGTAAAGTATATTCAGGTTACGCCTTAGGTATGGGTATAGAACGTATAACAAACCTAAAATACCAGGTTAAAGACCTACGTATGTTCTCGGAAAACGACGTTCGTTTCCTGAGAGAATTTGAATCAGCCAATTAAGTTGAGAACCTAAATCATTTACCATGCCCCGGGCTTTTAACCCGGCCCGGGGAAAACACACAGGGATTATGATAAAGGTATTACTTTTAATTGCAGGAGGAGCTATCGGTTCGGCACTACGCTATGGAGTTTCCACGTGGGTACAAAAGGCGATGCTTTACTCCTTTCCTTTCGGAATCCTTTCCGTAAACGTAATCGGTTCTTTTCTGATAGGCTTTTGTTGGAGCCTTGCCGAAGCGTTCAGTTTTTCTCCTAACACACGTGCATTTCTTTTCACCGGATTATTCGGCGGATTCACCACATTTTCATCTTTTACATTAGATACCCTAACTTTTATGAGGACGGGGGAATATAAACTCGCATTAATTAATATCTTTGCAAGTAACATATTAGGTTTATTAGCAGTCTTCCTGGGATTATTACTGGGTAAGAATACATTGACTTTAATAAAATAATTATGCGTAAAGAAGAACGATATAAAGGAGTATTGAACTGGTTCAAAGAAAATGTTCCGGTTGCCGAAACAGAATTGCACTACAAAAATCCATACGAATTATTAATAGCAGTTATCCTTTCCGCACAATGTACAGACAAACGGGTAAACATGATTACTCCGGCATTGTACGAAGCGTTTCCCGAACCGGAAGTAATGGCGGAATCTACGCCTGAAGTGGTTTATGAATACATAAAAAGTGTTTCCTATCCAAACAATAAAGCCAAGCATCTTGTCGGAATGGCCAAGATGTTAGTCAACGACTTCAAAAGCATCGTTCCTTCCGACATAGACGAACTGCAAAAGCTGCCCGGCGTTGGACGAAAAACTGCAAACGTAATAGCCTCTGTAGTCTTTGAGAAACCGGCTATGGCTGTCGATACTCATGTATTCCGTGTATCTAACCGGATTGGGTTGACAGACAATAGCAAGACGCCTTTGGAAACTGAAAAGGAATTAGTAAAACATATACCACAAGAGCTCATTTCCATTGCCCATCACTGGCTGATTTTGCATGGCAGATATGTTTGTATTGCCAGAAAGCCAAAGTGCGAAACATGCGGATTAAAGCCTTGGTGTAAATACTTTTTGAAGCAGCCATGAAATAAATGAAAGCTTACCAACAGGAAATAATCGTCTGCATTGTAGTAGTCATGGCTACAATACTGGCAGTCTGGTTCTTCTTCGGAACCATGGAAGAAGAAAAGACGGCTGTCCAGACGGATTTATACAGCCTGATTGCTCCTGAACCCAATGCGTTACTTGCTGTCAACAAACCAGCTGTACTGACGAACGTAATCCTTAAGCATCAACAGCTACACGATATTTTCTCTTCTTACCTGCCGGACATCTACCTATCCATTTTGCAAAAAACACCTTCCATGCCTTCTACTCTGTTTTCGTTTCATTCACAAGGTATTGTTATGTACACTCATGCAGACGGAGGATTCGATTTACTAATAGAAAAAGAAGTATTGAAGCCTCTTTTAGGGATATACAGTCCGCAAAAAACAGTAAAAGACGGAATAACCTTCACTTATTACCCCGAATCCGGAAGACAGTTTTTCGGATATTACCAACACCAGGGAGTTTTCGTTGCCAGTTACAGTAAGAAACTATTGGAATCTGTAGCCCAACAACAAATAAAGAATAAAAGGTCAATTACAAAAGAGCTTGATAAAACACAGCAACTGGCCGATATACATGCGCCATTAAACCTTATTGTTCCGGCAAACAAACTGGATTTATATGTCAATTTCAACGATTCTCTTCAATGGCGCATACATGACAAATGGTTACTGGCAGATGTATTTACAAACGAAGGTAAAGTATGTTGCTTCGGAAGTCAGCCCTACTTCGCATCATTAGATACACTATACAACCAAATGGCCGATACACTATCTAAAAGAATTGAAACGGTCTTTCCTCAATTACATATCACACCGGAAATATATCATGACGACAACATGGTATATTATACCGGATGCAGCCCGATGTAACACCTTTACAACTCAACCTTTAGTCCGTCATAAGCAAGATGGACATGAGGAGGAAGCTCTTTTTCCACCACTGCATGCAACCCAATCCTGTGGCCCATGTGGATAAGGTATGACTCTTTAGGAGCAATACGGGCTATATTAACAAGCGCTTCTCCCAATGTCTCGTGCGTAGGATGAGGCTGATCTTCCTTTCGAAGCGCCATTATAATCAACATATCCAATCCTTCCAACTTTGCATATTCTTCTTCCGGCAGATACTTCAAATCCGTAAGGTAAGCCATATTGCCTATACGATACCCCAAAATCGGAAGTCTGCCATGCATAACACGGATAGGAATAACAGAAAGACCCGCCGCTTCAAATGGTTCCATACCAATACGATGTAATTCCAAATTAGGAACACCCGGATATTTATGTATCCTGAAAGCATACGGAATACGTGTCTCTATTGCTTCAGCCACATAATCTTCGGCATAAATATCGACACCACGTACACGACAGAAAGGACGCAAGTCATCCAAACCGCCAACGTGATCATAATGTTCATGGGAAATAAGAACGGCATCCAGATGGTATGTTTTATTTGTAATCATCTGCCAACGGAAATCCGGGCCGCAATCCAATAATATCGTCTTCCCTCCGGTTTCAACCAAAACAGAAGTACGCAAACGCCAGTCGCGCGGATCTTTGCTGGTACAGACTTCACACTGGCAACCAATTTCAGGAACACCCGTGGAAGTGCCGGTTCCAAGAAAAGTTATTTTCATCATCCTACATATTTAACCTCAGGAACGAGTTCTATTCCGAAACGTTCATTCACAGCCGTGCGAATACTTTCGGCAACCAAAGCTATCTCATGCCCTCTTGCGTCACCTAAATTAACCAATACCAAAGCCTGTTTCTCATAAACCCCAACCGTACCGTGGGATTTACCTTTAAAACCACACTGCTCGATCAACCACCCTGCAGGAACCTTTATTTTGCCATCCGAAGACGGATAAGAAGGAATAGAAGGATAGTTTACTTTTAATTTCTCAAAATGATCCGTAGTAATAACCGGATTCATAAAGAAACTACCGGCATTACCCATTATTTCAGGATCAGGTAATTTCTCTTTACGTATAGTAATTATAGCCTCGCGTATCGTGGATAAAGTTATTCCGGAATATTTGGCAAGTTCTTCCTTCAAGTTCCCATAATTAATAGAAAACTGAGGATTTTTTTGTAAACGCAGATTCACATAGGTTATAATATGCGGATCATTATGCTCATTCTTAAAATAGCTTGTCCGATACGCATACTCGCATTCCTGGTTAGTAAAGATACGCTTTTGGAAAGATAGCTGGTTGTAAGTTTCTACAGTCTCTATAACATCCTTTGCTTCGACCCCATATGCACCGATATTCTGAATGGCAGCGGCGCCTGTTTCACCAGGAATCAAAGACAAATTCTCTATTCCTCCCCAACCGTTAGATACGGCATAGGCAACAACATCGTCCCATTTTTCGGCAGCGCCGACACGGAGCAGCACACTTTTCTCTGTCTCCCCTGCCAGATGGATTCCTTTTATATTAGAATGGAGGATTATGCCATTGTAATCATTTAAGAACAGAAGATTACTCCCACTCCCGATATGAAGCGATAGGCATTCCTGAAAATATTCATCACGCAATATGCGTTCCAGGTCGTCTTCACTATCATACTCCATAAACCAACGTGTTTTCACAGGTATATGAAATGTATTATGTTTTTCCAGCGAGTAATTCTGTTCTATTTTCATCTCTTATCATTTTTATAACCTGACAAAATTAAGACATTGTTTCGTATTCCGCAACTAAACATTACTTAACGTTTTTTGTTTCTCTAATCGTAACAAATACGCATAAGCCTTGTTTAATAAGAAACGCAAACAAAATCGTATATCCGGATAAAGGAACTGATAAATCCAGATCAGGATGTACCTTTGTAAATGTCAAATAATCAAAAACAAGAGCACACATGAACAAAGCAGAACTTATTGACGCATTGGCCAGCAAAGCCGGAATGCAAAAACAAGAAGCTAAAAAAGCATTAGATGCATACATTGAAATCGTTACAGAACAAATGTCGAAAAACGAAGAGATTGCACTTATAGGTTTTGGTACACTTACTCCAAGAGCACAAACGCAACGTTTAGCCAGAAATCCCAAAACAGGAACTCCTGTAATGATTCCGGCACGTACGACTGTAAAGTTCAAACCGGGTAAATTTTTATTGGAGGCAATGAACGCCCACCTCAAAAAGGCATAACCCCGATATACCTGCCAATAACTCAATTGAATTGTTGGCAGGTATTTCTATATTTACTATTTTTGAAACCGAGAAATTCAGAGGTATGAAAATAGTAAATCTCGGAGAATCAAATTCGATCCTCAACCGGTTTATAGCAGAGCTAAGGGATGTAAATATCCAGAAAGACAGCTTACGTTTCCGCAGAAACGTTGAACGAATTGGTGAAATAATGGCTTATGAAATAAGTAAGGATTTTACCTACAGTACAAAAAATATCCAATCGCCTTTAGGCATTGCGCCTACAAGTACACCGGACGACCAAATAGTTATCAGTACTATTTTGCGCGCCGGCCTTCCCTTCCACCAAGGTTTCCTAAGTTATTTGGATTATGCCGAAAACGCATTTGTTTCCGCATATCGTAAATATAAAGATCGTTTAAATTTCGATATTCATATCGAATATATCGCTTCTCCCGGAATAACAAATAAGACACTTATCATCACTGATCCGATGCTGGCTACCGGCAGTTCAATGGAACTGGCTTATAAGGCCTTGCTTACCAAAGGACATCCTGCACATATTCATGTTGCTTCTATCATAGCAAGCAGACAGGCGTTAGAATATATTCAACATAAAATGCCGGATGACAAAACCACTGTCTGGGTAGCCGCACTCGACGAAGAGCTGGATGAACATTCTTATATAGTTCCCGGATTGGGAGATGCCGGAGATTTAGCTTTCGGAGAAAAAGAATAACAACAAATATATAATAAGAAAAGCGGCCGAATCAGCCGCTTTTCTTTTTTATGTATATTATATAAGTACTATTTCAGTTCCTTTATACGGATATTACGGAATTTCACCGGAGAACCATGGCCTAAGAAACCGATATGTCCTTTCTTATTGAACAATCCCGGATGTTGCTTACCGTCAGGTGTACCATTCTTTACTGCGTCACGGATATTACCGTCCAGAATCACAACACCATTAACTGTTACGCGGATATGATCGCCATCGGCAACAATTTCCTCCGTATTCCATTCGCCAACCGGCTTAATGGCTTCGTGATGATTTGGTTGAGAAGGAATAATACCATATACGGAACCATGATGTTGTAATGGAGTAATATCCTTGTATATAGGATTCTCACAATCCAGAATCTGGATTTCCATACCATTATATGCTGCATCTACATCCATCGGTGTACGGATGCCAACGCCATTATTAGCACCGGGTGTCAACTGAAAATCGAAACGATAAACAAAGTTTCCGTATTCTTTTTTAGTATAAAGGTTACCACCGAAACTTTTACTCGGAATCATAGAAATACAACCATCTTCCAAAGTATAGTCAACTGTATTTCCTGTCCATTCGTGCATATTAGTTCCGTCAAACAAGACTTTGAAACCTTCTTTTGCTTCTTCTGCAGAAAGCTTATACGGTTCCTGACGTTCCAACTCTTTTACATAGATGTTACGATAGTAAACTTTGCTGCCATGAGCCTGCAATTCGATCTGGTCGATTGCCGGAACAGGAAGTTTACGATCCCAGTAATTTTCCAAAATTACATTATCAACCACCTTTTCGCCATTTAAAACAACGGTTACACGGTCGCCAACCATCTTTATATAGAATGTATTCCATTCTCCCAGTTTATTATCAGCAACTTTAGATGGTGTACTCGGGTTAACCTGATTGTTATACAAGCCGCCTGAACCCACCTGAGCTCCAACATTTACACGGGAAGTATCCCAAATCTGAACCTGAGGCGTACCACGCAAGTAGATACCTGCATCTGCTTCAGGACCTGCAGGATCAAGCATCCAATCTACATACATTTCGAAATCGCCATACTGTTTTTCCGAACATAAATTATCATAACCTGTACCTTCAAATACAAGCAATCCGTCTTCAACTTTCCAATCACGGCGCATCATTTCGTCTGCCTTTTCTTGTGCTTTGGCAAGCTGTGCCGGTTTCATTTTAGCACGAACTATCGGATTTTCAACCAAACCTTTCCAGCCTGTCAAATCTTTTCCATTGAAAAGAGAAACAAAGCCCTCAGTCTTCGCCATTTCAGACAAATGTTTCTTAATAGCCTCTTTCTGATAATGGGCATCCGGATTATCCAGCACTTGCATTACTTTATTCAGCAAAGCTTCTACATTTTGCCCCGTATAATCCTTGTTATTTAAAGCAATATTCATAACAGCATTGGCTGCTGCCTGTTGTAGAGGTTTCTGATCCAAAAACTCACCGGCATACAACAAAGCAAGGAATGTTCCGGTTTTTTCTACCTGTTTCAGAATTTCAACTTTCTGGGCATCTGTCTTTGCTATATCCATCGCCTTGCGTAAACTAAGCAAACGGTTTTCACCGGTAAATGCAGGATTTGAAACCAACTGCACATAACGGGCAAGGGCTTTATCGAATACCTGGCTTGAAGGATTTCCCTGACAAATTGCAAATAATTCGTCGGCAGCTTCAATGCCTTTCCAGCTCAGCAATGCTTCCAAAGCAGCATCTTTTGCTGTACTCCGGCCATTTTTAACTCCGGAAACAATCGTTGCCAAAGCATCTTTATCTCCTGTCGAAGCTAATACGATATAATACAAATGCTTCTTGCTCTCACCAGCCTGTAGCATACGGCGGGTAACATTAGAAACCTGCCCGGATACAGGCAAATTAGCAATAGAAGCAATTACAGCTTGCTGAATCGGGGCAATTGCATTTGCATCTGCTGTTTCCAACATTCCGCACATCTGTGTAAAGTCTTTTTCAGAAACAACGTCTTTCAATGCTTTATATGCAGCCGTTTTTACTTCCGGAGAACCAGACTTTATTTGTTCTAACACTGCATTCAGAGTTCCGTCCGCTTTACGCATAGCCAACAACTCCAAACCTGCAATCTTTCCGGCATCTGTTGATGAAGAAATTGCTTTTGCAACCGCATTATCTATATCACCCGGAAAAGCAGCCAAAGCATCCTGGCCTAATAAGATAACTTGTTTGTCATTACTTGTAAGCAAATTGGACAAAACCGGTATATATGAATTATCTCCAATCTTAACCATAGTCCAAACAGCAGCTTCTTTCACATTATAATCAGCATTACCTGCCTGTTCAACCAACACCTGACGGAATGGTAAATCAAAACGCAAATCCAGGTTCTGTATTATATCATGTTGTGAAGGTCTTTTTGCTTCACGTCCTAACCAATTCAGAATATCTACCTTTACCTCCGGTTTGGCTTTTACCATATTTTTAGCCAGCTCAACGTATAATTCTTTATTAGCATAATCGGAAGCATAACTCAAAGCAGCATTACGATATTCTTTATTAGCATCTTTTAAAGCAGCCTGAACGAGTTTTGCCACATCTGCATTCTGCAACGATAACAAAATTTGTAATGCGGCATCGCGGCTCTGCGTTTTATTAGCTTTTGTAGCTTTTTTCAATAAATCATTTGCTGCCTTTTCTGCATCTTTTATATCACCCTGCCCTGCTATTCGTTTTATCAAAGCGATATATGCCTCATTAGCACCGGATTTTTCCATCGTGTAGTTAGCCTTTGCAGCAGCTTCCGCCAAATCTTTCAGGGAAGCTTTTGTTCCTACACGGCTCAACGCATATAGTACCTCTTTCTGCATGTTTTCATCCGATGAACCCAATAAGGCTTTCAAAGCAGCTTCCGAACCATCTACCTGGGCAGCTGCAATAGCCTGAACAATATCCTTCTGAGTTTTCGGTGTACCCGAACGACGCATCAATGCCGATAATAAAGTTTTTCCGGCATTTTCGCTATTTATTGATGACAATGCACGTGCAGCCGGGCCACTCAAACTTTCATCATTCAAATAAGTAGCCAAGGTTTCAATACACTCATCTTTGCCAATTATCTGCAGTTGACGAATAATAAATGCTTTAGCCTCACGATCGCTCACTTTGTCAAGCGCCTTCAGATAAGCATTAGCCGTAACCAAACGGGAATTTTCATTTCCTTTTGCCATGACATAATGAGAAAGTCCGCTCAAAGCATAATCCACCTTTGCATTGCTGCCTTTACCCGGTGCATTAATCATATCAACCAAAGTCATAACCGCATCTTCTCCGGCAGCACTCAGGTCGCCAATTAACTTATTATATTCAGCTTGTTGTGCAGCAGGCATCTGAGCCAACACATCGGCCGCCACAGTCTTAGATGTGCGGTTTGCCGGCGATTGTGCCATCAGCATGCTTCCGCACAAAAGCAAAGTGCTGATTGATAAATATACTTTTTTCATAATTTACAATATTCAATTTACAATTTAATTCATCAGATATTCCACGGAGCACGCATTGGCTGATCCAATAAACGATTTGCAGCTTCGTCATCAATAAATTCCAATTTAACAGGATCGAAGTTCAAAGTGCGATTCAAACGGAGAGCAATACCACCCATGTTTACAATCGTCGCAGAGCGGAAACCATTCCGTTCGTTCAAAGCAAACGGTTGGCGTGTCTTAACGCATTCTATAAAGTCCGTAACCTGAGGTTCCGGCTCCGGATAATCGGATAATTTCTTTTCCCAATTAGGAATATCGCAAACAAAGTTTTTATAAACATTGCCATTAGGACCTGATATATAAGGTGTATCAGGATTTCCGTAATCACCACCCCATAATACAATCTGGCAACCATCATCATAAGTATAAGTTATAGAACGCCAAGTTCCAACCGCATCCGGATGTTGTTGCGGAGCATCAACCTCTACTTTAACAGGGCTGGTATTATCTTTACCTAATATATATTGTACAGGATCGATATAATGTTGTCCCATATCACCCAAACCACCTGCATCATAATCCCAATAACCACGGAATGTCTGGTGCACACGATGTGCATTATATGGTTTATATGGCGCCGGCCCTAACCACATATCATAATCCAATTCTGCAGGAACAGATTCCGGTTCAAGATATTCTTTTCCTACCCAGAAGAATTTCCAGTCAAAACCGGTATGCTTGCTGATCGTTACCTTCAAAGGCCAGCCTAACATACCACTCTGAACTAATTTTTTCAACGGTTTAACCGGAGTTCCCAATCCATAGAATGGGTCGGCAAAACGGAACCAGGTATTCAAACGGAACATATTTCCGTATTGTTTTACGGCTTCCATAACACGCTTACCTTCACCTATGGTACGGGTCATCGGCTTTTCACACCAAATATCCTTCCCTGCTTTCGCAGCTTCTACAGACATTAAGCCATGCCAATGAGGTGGCGTTGCTATATGTACGATATCTACATTCGGATCGGTAATTAAATCACGAAAATCATGATAAGCTGCAATTTTATCGCTTACCAGATGTTTTCCTGTTTCCAAGTGGTTCTTATCTACATCACAAACGGCAACCAAACGTGTTCCAGCATAATTTACGTGGCCACATCCCATACCGCCTGTACCAATAATACCTTTTGTCAATTGATCACTCGGGGCAATAAACCCGTTCCCCAGCACGTGACGTGGCACAATGGTAAAAGCCGCAACTCCTCCCAATGTTTTTAGAAAGTCTCTTCTATTTGTCCTCATGGTAATAAATCTAATATTATTCCGATTAATTGATTAATTATTTTATTATTTAAATGAATTGTAGCAAAGATATTAATTATCCTACAAATTCTGCAGATATTCGCGCGTTTTAATAATCTATTCGCGCTGTTTTCTTTCTAACTCACACTCAATAGTACGTGAACCCTGAAAATTCTGTTTCTTCAGTTCAGTTATTACTGCAGATAAATTCACGGTTGCAAGAATCCATATCCGCTTAAAGTATTTACTCATATACAAACAAGTCACAAATTTAAAAATAACTGTATTAAATTAGCAAATTATTAGCAAACAAAAATTCTTAATAACAAAAGAACAGAATTAAGCTCCCATCCGAAAGAAAAATCAATTTCTCTCGGAAGAAATCAAAATCCCTTCCGGATACAATTAAAAATAGGTCCCCGATGATTTAAGAAAAACATCCTGATGATTTATAAAAATGATCGGGATCATTTTGAAAAAGGATCAGAACTTCTTCAACAAAAAAGAAGGGTTTATACGTAAATATATTCCAGCCGAGAAACTAGTACTGGGACCATCACCCTTTGGATATTCATATTCTCCGCCAATTTTATTACAAAACAGTCTTCTATATATATCCAAATCTATACCCAAAGAAAAACCTTTTCCAAAACTATGTGCATATTCTATTCCCCAGTAAAGCATCTTTGGGTTTTCGTAGGTAACATCTTTTTCTTTTGTAGAAACAGCTCCATAAAAAGGAAGACCAAACATTGAAATAAAATTATGGCACGCAAAATAGGATGTCTTTACACGAAAATCATAGATATCGGCGGAAGCACGTGCATAAAGTCCTGCACCGCTGTTAAATGGCCATAACTTTCCGGCTTGCTGATAATATCCCGTACCATCCAATTCCACATTTACATTCTTAAAGACCGGATGATTGATATTCCACACTGCCCCTACTCCGGCGGCACCGTTCATCAGAGTTTGAACCGAATTTGTAAATAATGTATCAATTTCCCCCCCTCTATGCTGGGCTAACCCTTGTATCGGAATATAGAAATGAAAACGGGATTCGGGACGATTCAGTTTAAAACGCGTGGATAGCCCAACAGTAAATGCTTCCTGATGTAAATCTTCACGAAAAATAAAGCTTTCCCAATTCACCCATATGTCCAAATCCAGCAAACGGGAATTATATAATAGCTGAAGACCGGTTTCAGGATCAGCGGTTAAATTCAACTCAGGGCTGTATAAAGGCTCGATTAAATTATGATTTGCGCCTCCGTACAAAGTCCCCAAAACGATATTAACATGTTTAGACAAAGCTACCTGTGCACGAAAAAGCAAGTACACATGGAATCCTTTCTGATACTGGTCTCCCTTCCAGTTCGCAATATCCTGATATGCCATATTCGGATATTTATTTGCGCCCCAATAACGAAGAAGGTGAGCTCCTAATTCCAATTTTATATTTTTAAGCGGATAATAAACTAATTTAGGCTGCACCCAAAGCCCAGGAAGAGAATATCCTTTCATCAAAGATGTCGAATACTCATTATCCTTGAAGAAATTTATATTATCTAACTGAAATAACAATTCTCCTTTTTTATCCGGATTTATTTTATAATCTGATTTGAAAACCAAATTGTTGATACCTGAAGAATCCACAGAAGATTGATCCTGCAAATTATTCCCGGCCTTAGCAGAGAAACAAGCTAAAATTGATAATACAGCCAACCTGGAACAGAGAACAAAAATGGAAGTCTTCATTTGTCTTTTATAAATTTCATGCAAACGTAAGAAAAATACAGTAACAAATATAAATATGGAAATGGAACTTTTGCCATCACACCTTTTTTATTACTATTTTTAGATGAATAATAACAGTTTTGACCAATTATATTACATATATGGCCTAATTCATTCACCAAAATGTTGTAATTTTGCGCGATTATTCAAATTTTGGAAGGTTACAAATGGATTATGCAATAATTGCCGCAGGCGAGGGTTCTCGATTAGCGCAAGAAGGTGTGAAATGGCCAAAACCATTGGTCAAACTAAATGGTGTCACTTTGATTGATCGTTTAATAGACGTATTCTTGAAGAATAACGCTTCATCTATAAACATCATCGTAAATGAAGAGATGACAGAAGTACAAGAATATCTAAATAAACTACAATTACCTGTTCCGTTCTATCTGCTAGTAAAATCTACACCTAGCTCTATGCACAGTTTTTACGAGTTAAGTCATTTTCTGGATGGAAACAACGTGTGTCTCACAACTGTAGATACAATCTTTAAAGAAGAAGAATTCAGCAAATATATACAAGCTTTCCAAGAAAACGACCAGCTGGACGGACTTATGGCCGTAACAGATTTTATCGATGATGAAAAGCCGCTTTATGTTGAAACAGATAAGGATCTTATGATCCGTAATTTTCTGGACAAAAACAGTAACAACTGCCGGTACATATCGGGAGGTATATATTGTTTAAAACGCACCGGTCTGGCTATACTAAATAATTCGATAAGTCAAGGTATGTCTCGCATGCGCAACTATCAGCGTCAACTAATTGCCGAAGGTTTAAAACTAAAAGCATATCCTTTCAGCAAGATTGTTGATGTAGACCATGCGGAAGACATTCAAAAGGCCGAACAATTTCTTAAGTCATAACATATACAGCATAACATGAACGAATTAGTTATTGCAGGTATTCGCAGAGGAAACCAATTTTCGCCGAACCATATAGGCAATGATGCCGCTATTTTCTCATTGGCAGCAGAACATTTACGCCGGTTAGGTTGCACCGTAAACGAATACATCGAATCTGATTTAATTACAAAAGACATCCGCGAAAAAGCCATCTTCAACATGGTTCGCGACTGGCAATCTATCCATAAGCTGCAACAAATGGAAAACAATGGTTACTTCATTGTTAACTCCGGTTATGGTATAGAGAACTGCACTCGTGAAAAAATGACACGATTATTGATGTCCAATCATATTTCACACCCTCACAGTCTGATTTTACCTACAAATGAAGACCCAACCGAAGCATTGGAAAATGCAGGATTTTATAATTGTTGGATAAAAAGAGGCGACTTCCATGCCATTCACCGCGAAGATGTGACATACGTCCGTAATCCGGAGGAAGCAAAAAGTATTTTAAAAGAATACGCAATACGCGGAATACCTACGGCAGTAATTAACGAACATCTGGTTGGAGATTTAATCAAATTTTATGGTGTAACGGGAACCGATTTCTTTTACTGGTTCTATCCGTCAAATTTACACCATAGCAAATTCGGATTAGAAGTTATTAATGGAACAGCAAAGGGTATACCCTTTGCTGAAGCTACGCTTCAGCAAATGTGCAATGATGCGGCAAAAGTATTGAACATCCACATTTACGGCGGAGATTGCATTGTGTCGGAAGACGGAGATATCCGGTTAATAGACTTTAATGACTGGCCTAGCTTTGCCCCCTGCAGGGATGATGCTGCTCCCCATATTGCAAAACGTATTCTGGATTTAATAACGGAATAACACAGCTTTTCGAATTAAAATCATCTGTTTATGAATGAAAAAAACATATCTCCGGAGTTGGCATCGACCTTAAAATCGATGGATACCGAAGAGTTTATAGATATACATTTTTATCGCCCAATCGGTTATCAATGGGCACTCTTTTTTAATAAATTCGGAGTTTCCCCTAACAGTATAACCATAGCAAGTATATTCATCGGCATTGCCGCCGGCATTTGTTTTTACTACCAGAGCTTAGTTATCAATATCATTGGTATGTTACTGCTGGTATGGGCAAATTCGTACGACAGTGCAGACGGCCAACTGGCTCGTATGACTGGCAAAAAGACACCTTTGGGACGTATTTTAGATGGAACTGCCGGCGATTTTTGGTTTATCTCTATTTATGCTGCCATTTGTTTACGATTAACACCTACGTGGGGTATTTGGATATGGATATTAGCAGCCGTTACCGGATTTTTCCACAGTAAACAAGCTGCCATGGCCGATTATTACAGAAATATTCATCTGTTATTCCTAAAGGGAAAGTCTGGCAGCGAATTATCATATTCTCCGATTTTAAAAGAAAATTATACGAAGCTAAGTTGGAAGAAGGATTTCATCTATAAATTATTCGAGACTTTCTACATTAATTATACGGTCGGACAAGAAAAGTTGACTCCCAAATTCCAGCAAATGATGAATCTTATCCGTACAAAGTATAAAGATGAAGCACCGGAATGGTTCCGTATTTCTTTCAGGAAAAAAAGTCTTCCTTTAATGAAGTATACAAACATGCTATCGTTCAATACACGCGTGATAGCTTTATTTGTAAGTTTATTTATCAATATGCCATGGTTATATTTTGTATTCGAACTAACAGTCCTGAACATCATGTTGGTTTATATGATTGCAACACATGAGCGCTTCTGCAGTATATTCAGTAAAGAACTCCAATCTTAATCTTAAATAATATGTTTAATCCGGAACAAGTAAAAGGTATCATATTCGATTATGGTGGAACAATCGACAGCAATGGAATGCATTGGGCTGAAGTAATATGGATGGCTTATGAAGCTTTTCAAATACCAGTCTCCAAAGATGTATTCCGCGAAGCTTATGTTTTTGGCGAGAGAACAATGGGTAAAAATCCTTTGGTTCAACCACACCATAATTTTCTGGATATGCTTCATATAAAAGCAGATCTGCAAATTAAATGGCTTGAACAAGAAGGATATTTATCTAACGAATGGGCTACAATAGAAGTGAAAAATAAAATTGCAGGTTGGTGCTATTCGTATGCGCAAAAAGCAATTGATGCTGCACGCCCTATTCTTAACGAATTATCCGGACAATATCCATTAGTGTTAGTATCTAACTTTTACGGTAACATAGAATCGGTACTAGTAGATTTTAAATTGGATCATCTTTTCAAATCAATTATAGAATCGGCAGTTGTTGGAATTAGAAAACCCGATCCGGCCATTTTTAATTTAG
This sequence comes from Parabacteroides provencensis, assembly GCF_900232875.1. Taxonomy (NCBI): domain Bacteria; kingdom Pseudomonadati; phylum Bacteroidota; class Bacteroidia; order Bacteroidales; family Tannerellaceae; genus Parabacteroides; species Parabacteroides provencensis. Next base: position 195,282 of record NZ_LT960488.1, read on the forward strand.
GAATAAAAAAATTAAATTTACCGGCAAAAAACATTGTCGTTATCGGAGATTCTTATGATAAAGACATCATACCTTCGACACATATTGGTTGCCAGACAATCTGGTTAAAAAGTATCGGATGGAGTGCTTATAAAGGAAATGAAACGGCAGATGCCATTATATCCGACTTTTCACAAATCAAGAATTTTTTCACTAGTTGAAAAACTATACCTATCCACAAACAAAAAACGGGAGGCTTATTACAAAGCCTTCCGTTTCCCTAAACTACATAAAACACTTAAAAGAACAAACTTTCCATTTAGAAGGCAACACCTAAGCGAATACCCCAGTTATTCAGTCCGTCAACCGAATAATTCAAGACTTCACCTTTGTTTGTTGCATAATTATAATAGGCTGCGATATGTACACCGAATTGTTTCTGAGGTGTAAAGTAAATATTCATACCTACTTCGGGAGAAACATAGAAACCCCAGTTACGATCGTAAACCTTCAAAACATTCATATAGGAAGACATCTCACTATAGCTTGCACCTAATCCAGCACCCAAATAAGGTTGGAACTGACCTTCGGGAGCAAAGTTATAACGGAACACAGCACCAAACGGTAACTGGAAGATAGAATGCTGCTGATCGGCAGTAATTACAGAAGTAGAACTTACCGGCAAAGTCTGACGGTCGATATACTTATTATTTGTATGATATGACAGGAATAAACCTCCTGAAATATTCGGTGTAAAATAATAACCACCTTCAAAGTGTGCACCCCAGCCGCTGGTCTTATCTGAGAAATCTTGACCGAATGGAGAATTCACCTGCCAGTCAATATTAAAATATGCATTTTTTACAACCTGGGCGCCAGCCAGAGACGGAATCGCTAAACAGGCTACAAGTAAAGCGACTAATTTTATTGATTTACTTATCTTTTTCATAGAACTCAAACTTTTACTAATTCGCATTTATTTATTTCTTGATGTACGGAGATTGTACAAATGCCTGTTCGATTGCACGAACACTCAACTGAATATCAAGTTTATTTGAACCGGATAACAAGCCGCTCATATAAGCAGTCCATAATACAGGCAATTTAGAATTGGTTGCCGTTGGAGCCGGAACTTTCAAATCCAGCATTTCAACAAGTAATGAACCTACACTATAGCTGTAAACTACAGGATACGGATAATACCAGTCGCCCCAGCTTGGTCCCCAGTAACCAGGTCTCCAATATCCAGGATAATTCCACCACCAGTACGGATAGTTATAATTATCATTATAGTCCGCAAAATAATGCGTGTTTTCTACATAAGAAGCCTGCAAACCAAGATCTGCATCATCCTTTTCCATTGTACGTGTAAAACCACGGGCTTCCATACTTTTCACGAGTGTCGTGATAATATCGTCTGCTTCATTGGCTGTCCAGTACTGAGGCTTTTCATTATCACCTATTACCAATACGCTATCAGGAACATAAAATGTACTAAATGATGCAAAATTCGCGTCCTTGTCATAATTTGTAAATACAAGGAAGTCGTTGTCTAGTTTTGACATATCCGGGTCTTTCTGGCAAGAAGCCAGTAAAAGAACCAACAGAAATAAAGGAAAAATCTTTTTCATCTCATTCAACGTTTAAAACAGTTTATACTATTATTTGTGCTTATATATAAGTCACTATTGAAACAAGAAGAGATAAAAAAAGGTTGTGAAGGTTTTCTCGAGCTTATGTTAATTAACAAGGAAGAACAATTTACAAGATTCTTAAACCCTTGTTAAATAGAAACCAAATAACTATAAATCAATTTATTACAAAATCTTCTTACGAATCATACAAACAACAGGTTTATGATCGCTCCACGGCAAATTTGGAGAATCATAACGTAAACCTTCAAAGCTTCCGGAATAAAAAATATAATCAATTCTAAAGATTCGTTTCAATTCACGAAAGGTATATCCAAATCCGGAACCGGAATCACGAAAACCATCCGTCAGGTTTCCTTTTATATGATTATATACATAAGAAGCCGGAGTATCGTTAAAATCGCCACATACAATAATATCTCCCGTACTATTATCTATCAGTTGACGAACAAAATCGGCCTGCATAGCACGTAATACGAAATTTTTTTTCATTTGAAAAGCCAGTTGGAATGCGGCTTCCGTACCTTCCTGAGAATTCATACTTTCTTTAGCCTGATATAAACGAGGTTTAATTGAATTTACACTGGTTGTTTGCAAATGATTTGTAAATAGCTGCACGGTATCACCTTGTATATCCAATGTCACCTTCATTGACTTATTATTTGACCCCGGATATATAATCGGTTCATAACTCAGAATAGGATAACGACTAAAAACGGCCAAACCCGAAGTAGAAGAAACTTCTGCCGTAGAACAAAAGTAAGGTAAAAATGAAAAAGTTTTTGACAAAGAATCTTCCGGCATAAAATAATTCCCCGGGCATTCCTGAAAGCAGACAATATCCGGCCTTTCTTTATTCACCCAATCAATAATTTCCCCAAAAGTATTAATGCCACCCAAATGAAAATTATCTACATTATATGTTATTATTTTTATATCCCGGTCCGTTTGTTTTTTAGTATCGAGTTTTACATGAAACTGAAACATGGAAAATATAAAACCCAAATTCAACAATAACACAAAAGCAGAAAGCCATCCCCAACGTCCATCCATTATCCACCATATCAGTCCTATAATCAAATTAACCACTAATACAGGCAAAAGTATCAACCCGGGAAATGCTATCCATTCCTGCCCTTCCGGATGAATATATCCTGATGCAAAACCTGCCATAGCCAGCAATGCTGCAAACAATGTCACTATAACAAATAATATATAGACTAATTTCTTCATCCTAACACCAATAATTCATATTATAAACAAACGGCCTCTGTCTCTAAATAACTAGAAACAGAGGCCATTTGTTAAAACGCAGCATACAAAGAATTATTGCAGTGTTCCTTGTTTTGCCTCTTGTATCATTTTTTCATTAGCCATAATTACAATTTCCACACGGCGGTTTAATGCACGGCCTTCAGGAGTGTCATTTGAAGCAACCGGATCATGTACACCTTTTCCTTCATAAATCATACGGTCGCTACTAACGCCTTGCAGCATCAGATAGTCATAAACACTCTTTGCCCGCTTTTCTGATAAAAGCTGATTATAATCAACCTTTCCCGTATTATCCGTATAACCTATAATTTTAATATTCGTATCCGGATTCGCTTTCAGGCTTGTTGCAAAGTTGCGTAATGCGCTTTTAGAAGCATCGCTCAACGTACTTGAATTGGTTGCAAACAATATCCCCGAATCAAAAGTAACTTTCAATGCTTCTCCATTATTAATGGTTTCAATAGTTGTACTTTCCGGTAATGTTGCCTCCAGTTCTTTCTTTTGTTTATCCATCTTTTTCCCTATCAAAGCTCCAGCCGTACCACCTACTGCAGCTCCAATAATTGCACCTAAGGCGGTATTACCGGCTAATGCCCCGATTCCAGCCCCAACAGCAGTTCCGCCACCAACACCAATAGCCGTACCTTTAGCTGTATTATTCCATGTACTGCAACTAGAAAAAACAACAGCCATACTCAACAACAAAACAGATAATAATTTAATACTTCTCATTTCTTATTCCTTTTAGTGAACTAATTTTTCTATATACAACAGTTTATCAATCGAACATGTTGATAGAATCACAATATTCTAATTCACCTTGAACAATAAAAGTAATTTCGTCTGCATTATATTTTCCTACTCCGTCTTTCTGAGCATTCTTAATCACAAAATCAACTAATTCATCTTCATCGATATCTATTTCTTTATCGTCGCCGTCATTTTCATTCAGATATCCTTTTGACTCATAAAACTCATAGATTAAGTCTACAATATAATTGATATCGTCATTACTGAACTTGCCTTTCAGTTCTTGCGGAAGATAATTCTGAATAAACTTTACAGAATCGTCTTCATCATAGATAAAATCGTTTTTTTCGCTCATAACTCTTCGTTTTATTGGTTATTAATATTTACAAAGATACTACTTTTACTTGTATAATATAACTAACATTTATTTGACTACAATCTATCTTTAATCTTTTTCCAGGCATGCGTATCGTATAAACATGACTGACGCATCGTGTGATACATTTCCTTAAAACGGAACATAGGGATTGTAAAGCTCAAAATATCCGGTTCAAAATAAGGACGGACAGAAGGATCAAAGAAACCCAAGATGCAACTCCTCCCCTTCTTTCTATTCTCCAGAACAGCACGGGTTATCGTACTGCAACAGCCCGAACCAAAAGGCACAGCAACAGAATCGGCTGCTCCATTATCAAAAAAAGCCCAGGTTGAAAGACCGGAAAGCACATCGGGTTTAGCAAAAAACAGCAAGGCTTCCAGATTGTCAAAACTATCAATCTTATCCAAACGGGCAAAATTAAGAAAAGCCATCCGTGTCCTGGGCACTCTTAAAGAGTCTAGTTGTTCCTTTACCATTTCGGGAGTCTTGCGGTATTTTTCTTTCACAGAAACAAATTCGGGTACATAGTCCGGCATATCAGCAAAACCCGTATAAAATTTACCGCCGCCACAACCTATATTATCAGCATTAAGGCTAACAAACTCGCCATTCCTGACTTCTTGTATATATTTAAACAGACATCCGCCTACCTTTTCCACAATCCTAACCGGCGTATCAGAATACCAAAAAACAAGAGGCAGTTCGGTTTCTGCACCAAACGCCTCTTTATAATTTTCAATAAAGGCCTTTACTTCCATAGCAATCGAATTTAATATTTATCCTTATCTCCTGTTTTCGAGCATGGAGATATTCAAAAATAAATAATTAAATCCATAAAACTATTCAACTATTCAAAAACATTACTAAGGCTTTCGCTTTTAATCAATTTTTGAATACCAGTCCATCACCTTCGCTATCAATTGTGATCGGATGGTCTTTATTTACTTTCTGTCCCAGAATTTCTTTTGATAATTCATTAAGAACATATTTCTGGATCACACGCTTAACCGGACGGGCACCAAACTGAGGATCAAAACCTTTCTCGGAAATAAATGCCAACGCAGCATCGGTGAAATTGAGAGCAATGCCATTTTGTGCCAGCATTTTCTTCACGCCATCTAATTGCAACGTTACAATCTGACGAATTTCTTCCTCGTTCAACGGCGTAAACATAATGATCTCATCAATACGGTTCAAGAATTCAGGGCGGATCGTTTTCTTCAATAATTCCAATACCTGAATTTTTGTTTCATCCACAACTTTCTCATGGTTTTCAGGTGTTATCTTTTCAAAGTTCTCACGAATCAAAGACGAACCCATATTACTGGTCATAATGATAATCGTGTTCTTGAAATTAACCACGCGTCCCTTATTATCAGTCAGACGTCCATCATCCAACACCTGGAGCAGTATATTGAAAACATCCGGATGTGCTTTTTCTATTTCATCAAACAAGACTACAGAATAGGGTTTACGGCGAATAGCTTCAGAAAGCTGACCACCTTCTTCATAACCTACATATCCCGGAGGTGCACCGATCAAGCGAGTAGCACTAAATTTTTCCTGATACTCACTCATATCTATACGTGTCATCATATTCTCGTCGTCAAACAGATATTCAGCCAACGCTTTTGCCAATTCTGTTTTACCTACACCGGTTGTTCCTAAGAAGATAAATGAACCAATCGGACGCTTTGGATCTTGCAACCCGGCACGACTACGCCGCACCGCATCTGCTATAGCACCAATAGCTTCTTCCTGTCCGATAACACGCGTATGAAGTTCCGATTCCAGACGCAATAGTTTATCTTTTTCACTTTGCATCATCTTACTTACCGGAATACCTGTCCAACGCGAAACAACATCGGCAATATCTTCGCTGTCTACCTCTTCTTTAATCATAGCAGCGGCACCCTGCATTGTTTTCAGCTTTGCTTCTACTTCGGCTATCTCTTCTTCTTTTTGCTTAACCTTACCATAACGGATCTCTGCAACTTTACCATAATCGCCTTCACGTTCGGCTTTTTCAGCTTCGAACTTAAGATTCTCTATATCAATTTTGTTTTGCTGTATCTTATTGATCTGCTCCTTCTCGCTTTGCCATTGGGCTTTTTGCTTCTTTTCTTCATCTTTCAGATCAGCAATCTCTTTATTAAGTTGTTCCAGCTTTGCCTTGTCGTTTTCGCGCTTGATTGCCTCACGTTCAATCTCCAATTGTTTGATACGACGTGAAACTTCGTCCAGCGATTCCGGCACCGAGTCAATCTGCAAACGTAAACGGGCAGCTGCCTCATCCATCAGGTCGATAGCTTTATCCGGCAAAAAACGATCCGTAATATAACGCGTTGACAACTGTACTGCCGCAATAATCGCATCGTCTTTAATACGCACTTTATGATGGTTCTCATATTTTTCCTTCAATCCTCGAAGTATGGAAATGGCATCCAATTCATCCGGTTCTTCCACCATAACTATCTGGAAACGGCGTTCCAAAGCCTTATCCTTTTCAAAATACTTCTGATATTCATCCAGCGTAGTAGCGCCTATAGACCGCAGTTCTCCACGAGCCAAAGCCGGTTTCAGGATATTAGCCGCATCCATTGCTCCTTCGCCTTTGCCAGCTCCAACCAATGTATGAATTTCATCGATAAAGAGAATTATTTCTCCTTCCGACTTAGTAACTTCATTCACCACCGCTTTCAGGCGTTCTTCAAATTCGCCTTTATATTTTGCACCGGCAATCAGAGCACCCATATCCAATGAGAATATCTGCTTGGACTTCAGATTTTCCGGTACGTCACCACGGACAATACGATGTGCAAGACCTTCGGCAATAGCAGTCTTACCAACCCCAGGCTCACCTATAAGGATCGGATTATTCTTGGTACGACGGCTTAAAATCTGTAACACGCGACGAATTTCGTCATCACGTCCGATAACAGGATCCAGTTTACCACTACGTGCACGTTCATTCAAATTAATAGCATATTTGCCTAGTGCATCATATGTATCTTCTGCAGACTGGCTGGTTACGTTATTGCCCTTACGCAATTCTTCAATTGCTTTACGCAGTTCATTTTCAGAAACACCGGCATCTTTCAATATCTGGGAAGCAGTACTTTTTTCCGTTAACAGGGCCAGAATAATAGGTTCCAGCGAAACATACTGGTCGCCCATTTTGGAAGAATAGCTAATTGCTTTCTGTAATACAGCATTTGCTTCACCAGATAAATAAGGTTCTCCTCCCGAAACTTTAGGCAACGAATCGATCTGGCTATCCAAAACACGATTCAAATTCTGAATATTTACGCCCAGTTTCTGAAAAATAAAATTGGTCACGCTTTCACCCGTCATAATGACACCTTTCAACAAATGAACAGCTTCTATAGCCTGTTGCCCATGTTGGGTGGCAATCTGTACAGCTTGTTGAACAGCCTCTTGCGACCTAATTGTAAAATTGTTTAAATTCATATAGTTATCTCCTTTCTTTTATTCTTTTTCAATTGCTAACCGCACTTACATATCTACAAAACAAATACCAAAGCCCAAAACTGACATTTTGTCTTAATATTATAAAAACAAAGGAAAAGCCACTGCCTGTCCGTCTTAACTAAACGTCAAACTGATGGTTTTTCGGTTTGAAAACAAAAGAAAAAGGGAAAAGGTTTTATATACGGTTTGGTTTCTTCAGCTACCTTTTATATTTTAGCGGCAGGTGCATTCATCCATAAAGAATCCCGCCGGTTTGAACTTTTCAGTTTCAACCAACGGGATTCCATATTTCTAAAAAGAAGGAACTAACTATTCCTTAATTAACTTCCTTTCTTCTTATTTGCCGGCTTGCCTTTGCAACATGCTTTAGCATCTTTCTGGCAAGCTGATTTATCTTTTATACAATTTCCAGCTTGGCAACCTTCTGCTTTACAAGTTGCGTTGTCACAAAATTTATCACACTCCTTTCCACACTTCTTATTGCACTGCTCAATCTTTGCAGCTTTCTTTGCATTCGAATTCTGGGCATTTACAACTGTGAAAGAAGCCATTGCTACCATAAAGGCAGCGCACATAATCATCTTTTTCATTTACAAACTAAATTATGGGTTTGAGTAATTAATAATTACGATAGCAAAATAAATAATTACCGGCATATAACACCTATTTATTTTCTTATTAAAATTTAATGCTGACAATCTTTAAAGCTTATAATGCTTCTTTCGCAAAAATCAATTACTTATAATTATCGTTCTGCAATAAAGCCCCTCCCACTTTATCTATTTCAGATTGAGGAATCGGATATGGCCACGTTTTATCAGAAATATACATTCCTTTCTCGGAAGCAACCCCTTCCGGTGTAGAAGCAAATTGTTTTATCTTATCAACAAAGATATTCCATCGTATCAAATCATAAAAACGTTGTCCTTCGGCAGCCAGTTCTATCCTGCGTTCATGACGAACAGCCTTTCGTAAATCATCCCCTTGTTTTATCTTATAATTGGCTTCAAATTCAGCCTTCGTAACAGGATCTTTAATATTAAACTCACGATAAACAGCATAGTTGTCTACAGGTGAAGTTGTAAGGAATGCTCTTTCCCGGATCTTATTCAAGGCATCTATAGCTTCTTGTTGATTTCCCTTTGATTCAATTAATGCTTCCGCATACATTAGTAAAACGTCTGCATACCTGATATTATAAAATGACCAGTCTGTTTTCTGCAGACCGGCATCCGGCCTTCTAAAATGATCTACATAATGTTTGCGGCTTTGCAATTTGGTATAGTTGTCATAGCCCGTATAATCATGAATTTCCTGATTGCCATCTTTTTTCAAGAAAATATCTCCATGAGACAAAATCGTATGTACTTTACGGGGATCTTTTGCTTCATACTCATTCAACAAATCGTACGTTGGAACTTCGCCTCCCCAACCGCCAGTCGGACCTCTGCCTACAAAGAAAATAAGAGACGGACTTCCCTTCGAATAAGGAGGATTATAACTATTATAAGTCATAAATATACACTCTTTGGATTTATATCCTTTCTCCACACTATTAAATAAGTCTTCATAATTCGGCACCAGCTCATAGGCTCCCGAATCAATCACTTTCTTGCAATCGGCTATTGTTAATTCATAGTCTTTATTGAATAATGCAACCCTGGCTCTAAATGCATGTATCGCTTCGCGCGTTACACGTCCCAGTTCCGATACCGGCAGATTTTTTGCAGAAGGTATATTCGATTCAGCCAAAGCTATTTCCAAATCTTTCATTATAAAACTATAGACTTCAGACATTGGAGCACGGGTTATGGATGATTTATCAATTGCATTCAACGGTTTTTCTACAATAGGGACATTCGCAAATATCATCATCAGATCAAAATAATAGTAAGCTCTCAGAAAATGGGCTTCTGCAATCCAACGCGCTTTTTCTTCTTTTGACACATACGCACCGCCGCTTTGGATAAGAGGCGTTTCTAAAGTAACATTTTCTAATAAAACATTACACCGGGATATGGCTACCTGAAAACGATGATTCCATACTCTCTCCAAAAGCAAGGCCGATGTCAACGGATTTCCTCTGGCTATATCCGTAATCCTTATTTTATCCGCAGCATCCGATCCTCCTTTATGCATATCATCCGTTATGCAATCAAAAAATTCATACTTAAATCCTTGATATTCATTCCCTGCCAACATAGGCGTATAGCACATCGATAACATTTTACTTCCGGCATCTTCCGTATTCAACCAGGTATCTTTATCCAATGAACCCAAAGTAGGTCTGTCCAGAAACGCATCCGAACAACTAATAGTGAGCAATAAGCTACACACAGCCAGACAAATATATTTTAATGTTTTCATATCGTATCTATTAATTTAAGGTTATAACTTCATACTCAAACCAAACATAAATGAACGTGCTTGAGGATACCACCCCATATCTATTCCCATAAACTGAGGATTCGTATTACCCAATTCAGGATCTAAGCCCGAATAACCGGTAATAGTAAACAGATTCTGAGCTGCAACAAAAACACGTAAATTCTTAATTGTAATTTTCTTTGTCAAAGATTCAGGAATCGTATACCCAACAGTCAAGTTCTTCAAACGAACATAAGAACCATCTTCTATAAACCATTCAGACATTGTAAGATTATCGCGGCTATTCGCACTAATTGCAAAGTTTTCATTCGTACTGCCTGGTCCCGACCAGAATTTATCAAAGATATCCTTAGGCGCATTATACCATCCTGTTCCTGAATAAATATCATATTTAAGAATATTCAAGATATCGTTACCTACCGATCCCTGGAAAAATACAGAAAAGTCGAATCCCTTATAATCAGCTCCCAATGTAAGGCCAAAAGTAAAATCGGGATGAGGATTACCTATCATCGTGCGGTCTTCTTCGCCTAATTTCCCATCATTATTCAAATCCAGGAACTTCAAATCACCCGGTTCTGCTTTCGGCATAATAACCGTATTGTCAGGGCCACCTCTATAATTATCTATTTCTTGCTGTGTCTGAAACACTCCATCCATCTTATATCCATAAAAATAACCGATAGGTTTACCCGGTTCAATCATTGTATTTACCTGATTGCCCAGATGGGTTTTACCAGGAATGTTAGTACCGCCGCCAAGACTGATAACCTTGTTTTTATAGGTGGAGATATTTCCATTTACATTATAGTTGAACTCCCGTCCGATATGCCCTTGATAGTCTACTACAAATTCAAAACCTTTATTACTTACACTACCGGCATTGCTCCACGGAGTATTAGGCAAACCTACAGAAGCCGGAATCGGAACCTGCACCAACATATCCGAAGTCTCCCTGTCAAAATAGTCTATATTTACTTTTAAGGCATTATTAAAGAAAGCCAAATCCAAACCAAAGTCCAGCTGGCGGGTTGTCTCCCATCTCAAATCAGGATTACCAACATTTGAGCGTCCACCACTTAGCCAGGGATTCAATGGCTCACCTACCATATAATAAGAGCTATTGGCAAACTTCGTCAAATAAGCGCCGGAAGTTACATCCTGATTACCTATCTCTCCCCACGCAACCCTTAATTTACCTTGTGAGAACCAATCGCCTATAGCTTCTTTTATAAACGATTCTTCGCTAAAATACCAACCTCCCGACACGGAAGGAAATACGCCCCACTTATTACCCGCTGCAAAGTTGGAAGAACCATCCCAACGTATATTTGCCGTAAGCATATATTTATCCGCATACGAATAAAACAAACGACCGAAATACGAATTTAAAGAGCTGATAGTTATCGCTCCCGATGAAGTTGGATTCTTTGTTGCAGCATTCAGTATTTGCTGGCTTTTATCATTATTTACCAAACCCTGTTTAGAAGTTACTGTCGTTTCATACCGGTTCTTCTCGGCAGACATACCCGCCATTGCAGAAACAGTATGCTTACCAAACTTATCATTATAAGAAAAATAATTATCAAAAACCCAATAATCAGTCTGGCCTATATTACGTCCAACTGTTGCATCCGACACCTGATCCGTTGCATTCAAATAATATTTAGGAGAAAAACTATCACTTGCCGTACGGGATAAATCCAATCCGATACTGGATTTAAACGACAGGAAACGGAATAACTTTATCTCCGCCGACACATTTGCTTTTAATTGCAATCCTTTCCAGACATTCTGCCCCAGCCGATCAGTCTGCGCCAAAGGATTAGGCTTATTAGAATACAAAATTCCGGCATATTGCGAAAAAGGATTAGTCGGTTCATAACCATCCATGATACGGCTCTCAAGAAAATCAGGTACTCCCGTCAGGTTATTACGGTAAGCAGGGGTAATAGGATCTGCCGTTAATGCCGAAAACACGGTACTGCTATAAGCATCATTTTCTCTTGTATTACGGCGCATTTCATATATTACATTCGTATTTGATGAAACCTTCAGCCATTTGAAGACATCGGAATCCAAGTTTACACGTCCGGTCAGACGCTCATAATCCGTTGCCTTAACAATACCATCTTGCTTCATATATCCAAAACTGGAACGATAACGCATTTTATCAATCCCTCCCGACAAAGAGAGATTATACGTCTGAGATATAGCATTCGGATTCTCAATCTCATTCCACCAGTTTGTTCCGGCACGACCGCCATTATTTTCCAGAAATGCCAGAATAGCTTCCCTTTTTTCCGGTGTCGAGAAATCATCCAGTAACGGTTTGTTTGATGCCTCATAAGCCATATTCTTATATTTCATGAATCCTTCCGCATCCAACATATCGTATGTCTTTTCTGCATTCTGAAAACCTACCAGCATGTCAAATTCCAATGTAGTTTTATAAGTAGTGCCAGCCGTTCCTTTCTTTGTCGTAATCAGAATAACGCCGTTAGCGGCACGTGCTCCGTAAATAGCCTGAGCCGAAGCATCTTTCAGCACTTCCATACTTTCAATATCCCGAGGATTCAACCAGCCGATACCTGTTTGGGGCAATCCGTCTACAACATAAAGCGGGTCATTGTTATTAATCGTACCTACACCACGAATACGTACTGTTCCCATAGAGCCCGGACTTCCCGAAGTAGATGTAATAGTTACACCGGCTGCTTTTCCTTGCAATGCATCCGAAGCACTCCTAAGAGGCAGATCTGCAATATCATCGCCTTTTAATTGGGAAACGGCTCCTGTCAGATCCCTCTTTTTCATAGAGCCATAACCAACAACAACAACCTCTTCCAGTTTCTGAGTATCTTCCGTTAACCGGACATCCACCGTATTATCTGTCCCTATCTTTACATCTTGCGTATTATAACCGATATAAGAAACCTGTATAATGCCGCTTTCCGGCATATCAAGTATAAATTCGCCGTTTATGTCTGTTATCGTGCCATTAGTCGTACCCTTTTCTACAACATTTGCACCAATAACAGGTATACCTTGATCGTCCCTAATAATTCCAGTTAGCTTCTTAGACGTATTTGCCGGTTTTTTCTTTAATATAATCTGTTTGTTGGTGATTTCATATATTATTCCCATCGGAGAAAATATCTTGTTCAGGACGGTTCCTAATTTTTCTTTCTTTACTTGTACAGAAACAGATTGTTCCCGGTCTATATCATTGTGATACATAAATGTATAGTCTGTCTGCTTCTCAATCTCCGATATAACCGTTTTCAGTGTGGCATTCCGAAAGGATAAATCCACAGTAACAGTCTGTGCAAAACTCACCGCCGATATCCATGTCAATATACAGACAATGAATAATATTCTTCTAGATTTAAACATTGTAAATAGATTTAAGTTAATCAAAAAATAATTATACCTTTGCACAAATACAAAACTCCTTCATTTACTGTATTTAAAACACAGTAACACATAACGCGTATGGAGTATTTATTATGCTTTAAGGTATGAGAAATGGCCGTTTCTCATACCTTTTTTTATCCACTTTCCAAATAATCATTTATAAGTCAATGTCACCTCCTCTCCTTCTATTTTATACTCTATAGGAGTAATCTTGTTTATTAATTGAAGCAATTCGGTTAACGATTCCGTCTTTAAGGTAAACCAATAACGATACTCTTTATTCTCATTCAGTATATTAAACTTCACCCCATACCAACGTTCCACTTTCTGAAATACATCGTAAACATAAGCACCCTCAAAACACAGTTTATTTAATCTCCACGAACTTTCGGTATCCACATCACAAGACAGAACAGAACAATGCAGCCCAGACCTCTTAACCTCGGCTTTCTCTCCCGGCTTAAGCATTGCCAATAAAGAAGCATTGTGAGCAGATTCCAATTTTATACTTCCCCGTATCAGAGCTACCTGAATTATATCATTCGTAGAATAAGCCGACACATTAAATTCTGTTCCCAATACTTTTACATCCACAATCCCGGTCTTCACGATAAAAGAAAGTTTTTCATTTCTCACTACATCAAAATAAGCTTCACCCTCCAGATAAACCAATCTCTCTTTCGTATTATATGAGGTAGAATAAGTCAGCTTTGAATCTGAATTTAGCCATACCTTTGTGCCGTCCGGCAACAACGTATATGATTTCTGTCCGGAAGGCGCAACCACAACAGTTTGAGCTGCAATTGGCACCGTATTTTCAGACATAGATTTTGTTAAATAAGGGATAGACAAACCCAGCAGAAAAGCAACGGAAGCTGCAGCAACAATCCATCTGAGATGGAAACTCTTCTTTCCCAGATTAATCTCTTTTGTTATCTTCTCCCATGTATTAAATTTACCTTTTTGAAAAGCAGATTCCGGCAAAGGAAGCAATCCGTTCCATTGATATTGCAAATCTTTCAGGACATTTTCATTTTCAGGAGAAGCAGCCCTCCACTTTTCGAATAAGATGCGCTCTTCATCATTCAACTCATCAGCAAGATATTTCGCTATTATAGAATATGGGATTATGTTATTATTCATTCTGTTTTTCTTATTTATATTTATGACACTTAAACAGAATGAAAACCCCTAAAAGCTTTTATCTTTTTTTTAAAATATTATTTCGAAGTATAATGCATGGCCACAAATTCTTTAATCCTATGTATGGCTATGCCCATTTGTGTCTCTACTGTTTTTATGGAAACTCGCAGCAATTCGGCTATTTGTTTATAAGACAGTTTCTCTTCGCGGCTCAACAAATAAATTTTCTGGCACTTGGGAGGAAGATTGTTTATGGCCTGAAGCATCAACAAACCCAACTCTTTTTCGTCAACACAATTAATGGCCTTAGATACTTCATTCGTATTTTTAGCCCACGTATTCAATAAGTTTTTCCGGGTTTGTTCGTCGCGCAGATAATTCAGCATTTTATTTTTAGCACAGGCAGATAGATAGGTTTTCAAATTATCAATCTCATATAAATCCCGTTCATTCCATAACTTGACAAATATTTCCTGAACAATATCTTCTATTGCCCCTATATCATGTGTGTAGAAGCTCAAGTTACGGCATAAATACCCATAGTACTCGTCATAAATTCCACGGAAAGTATTTTCATTAATAACCGGTCTGATTTTCATAGCTTCATGCCTCATTATTAATAAAAGTATGACTAACTACCAAACTCTTGATATTTACCATTTATTAATCTGAGCTGTTACAAATTCATGCATAAGCCCTATCTCTGTATTAGATTTATTCATTAATATTTACAAATATATCAGATATAAAAAGCACGTAAGTCTAAAAAACGCTTTTTTCCCTTCAAAAAACGTCTTTTAGACTTACCAGTTAAAACCCTCAAAAAAGTATTTATATCCCGAACAAGAATGTCAACCCTTTATTATCCTGGAATTTACCGGCTGCATTACCTGCATAAATTTCACCATTGACCAGCGTCAGTTTTCGTACCGGAGCACCGGAGTTAAAGTTCAGGTCTTTAAAGTTAATCCAGAATATATCAGGGCTCATTGTTGACTCAAAATAATAAACTTTATTCTTCTGATCCGACACCGTACGCCAACGTGTCGAAGCAATATTAGGCTGATCGGGAACAGATATGCCCAAAGGTACCGATACATTACGCATCACGCTAAACACTCCGGCTACCGCCTGATGAAAGTCGCTTGTCTGCGGAAGAGCCTGAATATAAAATGATGCACGCACAAAACGGTCGGATGCACGGTTTGTACCGGGCAACATAACCAAACCGCCAATCTGTTTCCAATAATCATTCAGTGTAAGTTGTTTGTCGTATGTAGGAGAATTTGTCATAATCTGACATTCCCTACCTTCATGGATAATCAGATTTCCATTGATATATTCAAAAATAGCACTATTTCCGGTCGCATCCGAGATAGAAAGATGCAATGTAGATTTCGCACCATTAGGCAAATCCGGTGCATCCATACGAAAGATTTGTTTTGACAATTCGGCAACCGCCTCATCTACCGTAGCAAAATTATCCAATACATATTGTGTCCAGATACTTATACCCATAACGGGGCGGGTATCATTAGAACGAACATAAGAAGATTCCGTCAGGAAAAGTAAATTGGCAACCAAGCCTTTTTCATTCATTCCGTCACATACACCAATATCATAGCCCGCAGTTACGACACTTCCATACTTAGATGTCCAGGACACGGTATTGTCCGAAATAGCCCCCTTCTTCTGTATTCCTCTCGGATAAAGATACAGATTTGACAGCGGGTCTTCGCGCCAATCCATAGTACGTCCGGTAACAACCATATTATCAGGCCCCAAATACACAGCTCTCGTACATGCATCAATCCGTCCCGGTAGTATCGTCCCGAAGGCTACACTAACCATCAGTGCAGCAAACACTCTTCTCTTTTTCATAAATATACTTTTTAACGATTCATTAAGTATATCTATAACAGAATGTTTTTCAGATAGGTTCTGAAGCTACAAGGAAAATCATATCTTCTTCATACCGTAAATGGCCTATTCCTTCCAATTCCACATTCTCTCCATATTTTAAATGGAAGATCAAACGTTCGGACAAAACAGACAAAGAGTTATGCGTTCGACATTCAAAATTTTAATGTAATCCAAAGGATGGCTGTAAAAAAGTGCCGCTTATAATCATATTAAAAAGTACACTTTTCGTACATTTGTACCGATATATTCTATCTTTAAAACACCTCTCAACATTAAGGTTAAACATTCAGAAAAGAGCCGGGTAAATACGATAGCACAAAAATATAAGAAATGAAACAAGTTATAAATCTGGACGACTGGAATAGAAAAGAGCATTTTAACTTCTTCTCAGCGTTTGACGACCCTTTCTTTGGGGTTACCACTACTGTTGATTTTACTAATGTATACCAGCAGAGTAAAAAAAGGGGAATATCTTTTTTCCTCTATTCCGTGCATTTCCTGCTAAAATGCATAAATGACACAACCGCTTTCAAATTACGCATAGAGAAAAGACAAGTGGTACAATATGATAAAATCAATATTTCGCCCACCATAGGGCGAGAAGACGGAACTTTTGGTTTTGGATTTTTTGAATATGATGCAAACCTCGACTTATTTATTGAAAATGCCGAAAAAGAAATAAACAGAGTTAAGAATAGTACCGGCTTGTCTTTTTCTGAAAATACAGGAAGAGAAGATGTTATTCGTTACTCGGCTTTGCCTTGGTTCGCTTTCTCTGAAATGAAACATGCGGGCTCAATTAAAACAGGAGACTCTGTGCCCAGAATTTCTACCGGGAAACTGATACAGGACGAAGAGAAACTTTTACTTCCTATATCGATAAGTGTTCATCACGGTCTTATGGACGGACGGAATGTAGCCGAATTTATACAGAGATTAAAAGACGGTCAAACTACATTATGATACCGATTGAATCTTTTTTATAGTAGAAAAGAACGGACTATGAATAAATTATCATTATCTTCACTTCATAAACGAGTAAACAAAAGAAAACGATATGCTTATTCTTATCTCGCCGGCTAAAACAATGACCGGCACGTCTAAACTGAAAGCTCCCGCAGAGACATTACCCCGTTTTTCAAAAGAGGCAAACGAAATAGCGCTTAACATGACGCAATTTTCTAAGGACGAATTAGCCCGAATACTGAAATTGAGTCCAAAACTGGCTACGGAAAATTATCTGCGTTTTCAGGAGTTTCATTCGGAAGATAATAAGCCTCTACAAGCAATACTAGCCTATACAGGTGTGGTTTTCAAGAATATAAACCCAAAAGACTTTAGCAAGGAAGACTTTTTATTCGCACAAGAACACATGCGTTTTGCATCCTTTTGCTACGGACTCCTGCGCCCGCTTGACCTGATTAAGCCTTATCGCATGGAATTTGATGTAAAACTACCCGAATTAGGTTACGGAAACATGTATAATTACTGGCGCCCACGTCAGACACAATTACTTATTGATGATATCAAAAAAGCAGGCAACACACTTATCTATTTGGCTAGCATGGATATACAACCGTCGTTCGATTGGAAAAAAGTAGAACAATCCGTACGCGTCATCACACCGGAATTCAGGGTTTGGAAGAATGGAAAAGCCAACACGATTGTTATCTATGCTAAGATGGCCAGAGGACAAATGAGCCGCTTTATCATAAAAAACCGCATTTCCGATCCGGAAGAACTTAAATCATTCTCATGGGAAGGTTTCTGTTACGACGAAAAGATGAGTGAAGGCGATAAATGGGTTTTCTTACAAGCCTGACATAACTGGCAGAATCATTTAAACCAATGCCGTATTGTAATCCAGGGAGTATATATTAACATTCTCGGACCTGAATAACGCATAACGGTCTTTATACGCTCCCGCATTTCAGGTTTATAACAGTGTATCTTACATTTCCGGCACGAACCCTTTTTGTCTCCAAACGGACAACGGTCTAAGCGGGTGTGTGCGTATTGCAACAACTCCATGCAATCTGCACACAAGATTGCATTCCCCTCCTTGTGCCTGCAATAAAGACGGATCATTTTTTCGATAACTATCTTTTCTTTAACAACCAGAGACATAGCAATTGTAGAATTCAACAACCAAGATATAAAACATACGACGACGACAAGAAAAATAAATGCCCATTCTCATATATCAGCCACCTATCAGTTACAGTCTTCATATTATCACTGAAATATATTAGTGGCAAAGATACATTTTATTTCATCCTACGACAAAAAGCTCACAAGAACCACATAATATTTCATATTATTTTCAATAAAATGCTTAATCCCCCGTTATTAATACAAGTCACAAATCACATAACACATGAAACGGGCTTTTCTGATATTACTGGCAATTATAGCAATTGTTTGTATCAAGCAAGGATACGAATTATTTACAGCAAACGAACTAACAGAAAATCATCTGGTTGGCTCGTTATCCGATATTGCCGACGAAGTGGTTGCCATTCCATTACAAACTGCAGGAAAACACTCCATTGAGAAAGTGAAAAATGTACGTAAGGAAGGCAATAATCTGTTTCTTATAAGCGAAGGAACATTGTATCGTTTCAACCGAAAGGGAGAATTTATTTGTCGTATTACGGATCCAAATACTATCAAAGTAGCCGGTTACGTAGTGAATCCGGTAAGTCGCCAGCTTATTGTATTAGGAAATGTTGACGATATTCATTATTACTCGTACGACGGTCAGTTAATCGATAAAAAGAAACTAAAGAGTGACTTGCCCGGACATCGCATGTCTTCTATTTCTTTATACAATAATCATATATGGACTACGGAAGAATGTATAAAAAACGATTCCTCTACCAAGGTTTCGTACCTGGAAAAACAAGTTGTAGAATATGACTCTTCTTTTCAGAAAATGAAAACACACAAATTGGTTCAGGCAAACCTGGGACGCAAGGATTGCGGAATTTCCTGTTTACCTCCAACTCTTTCCGTTTCCGGAGACACAGGGATAATCTATGCTTATTCTCCTTCCACTGAGACAAATAAGCTACTACGTGATACATTATTTTTAAAGGAGCAACAAGACAAAGAAGAACAGAATTATTCTGCAGACGGCATATTGTTGTATCCTATACGCTTCGGCAGCCGTTTCTGGGTTTCTACCTACCATAATAAGCATAATGAAAAAGGCAGCTACACATTCTGTTATGACACACTTAACAACCAATCCTGGCAAGTACAAGGCGGATTTAAAGACAACTTTTACCATACCGGAGCTGTACCAGAGTTACAGGCTATGGATTTGTATAATCAATCGTATTGTTTCTGTAAATCCGGACAGGAAATAAAAAAGGCTTTTCCCGAATATGCTAACGAGAAAAGCCCTGTATTGTTTATTGTAAAATTAAAAGCCTGAATTATTACATCCGGTTTATTATAATAACCGACCGCATATACGGAATTTCATAACCGGATAAACAGTTAGTTTATCAATAATTTTCGTAAAGCTATCGTCAGTTACTTCAAATGCCGTACCCAAGTCTCCATAATCGGTATACACCTTTGGAGTTCCGTGGAACTGAACACCCAGCTCAAACATAAAGCCTACTCGTTTTTGGGGAACAGCATGTCCGAATCCAAGGCCAACATAAGGACGAACACCGAATACCTTAAGACCACCAGAGACATTTCCATCTTTATCTACCGGAATCGTATAATCGCCAACAACAACTCCTGCTGCACCGGTTTTATCTATATATTCTTCCAGTTCATCACTATGCCCTTTTATCTTTATCATTTTGGAACCTGCAAAGTAAGCTCCGGCAGTAATAAAGAAAGTACCTTTATTAAAGGGATAATAATTAACCAGCAGATTGCCGCTGGCACGACCAAGGCCTCCTTCCAAATCAATTGTCGGATCCGGATAAAGTTCAGCGAATTCTCCACTAAGTTCCACATCTACATCCGTATTAAACTTAATACCAGGCATAAAATCCACACCTCCACGTAAAGCAAAGCGAGGCGTTATAGGCGTAGCAACATCTACACCAATACCATTTGTACTGGCACTCAAGCCTATGGCCATCGTATTAAAAACGCCCAGTTCCTTCTGAGCCAACCCAGTGTTGCTTACAGTAAACATCAATGCAACAAAGCAAATAAGTAAAGTTTGTCTAATCATTTTCATATTAGTAGCATTTGAGAGTTCTTTAATTGCCAAATTAAAACAAAAAGTATCAAAAAAACAAACAGTGGTAAAGGAATTAAATTCCTTACCACTGCCTAATATCTATTCCATTATGATTAAATATTACTCTTCATCTTCATGATCGTCTTCCTTCATATTATGGAAAACATTTTGAACATCATCGTCTTCTTCCAGCTTTTCTATTAACTTCTCTATTCCTTCACGTTGCTCCGGAGTTACTTCTTTCAAATCGTTCGGAATACGAACAAATTCGTTGCTCGTAATTTCGAAACCATTTTCTTCCAAATATTTCTGAATAGCCGAATTTTGCGCAAACTCACCATAAATCACAATTTCGTTACTTTCTTCATCTGCGTCCAGTTCATCTACTCCGTAATCAATCAGTTCCAATTCCAGATCTTCCAAAGAAACACCATCCTTCATTGCAATATGAAATACGCATTTATGATCGAACAAAAATTCAAGACTTCCGCTTGTTCCTAATGATCCACCATGCTTATTGAAATAACTACGTACATTTGCAACAGTACGAGTAGTATTATCTGTTGCTGTTTCTACAAAGATTGCAATTCCATAAGGACCGTAGCCTTCATAGTTCATCTCTTTATATCCGGAAAAGTCTTTTTCTACGGCACGTTTGATTGCACGTTCCACATTTTCCTTCGGCATATTTTCCTTCTTGGCATTTTGCATCAATGCACGCAAGTGAGGATTGTTTTCAGGATCCGGTCCGCCAGCTTTTGCTGCAATTGTAATTTCTTTACCCAACTTAGTAAATACGCGGGCCATATTGCCCCAACGTTTAAATTTTCTTGCTTTACGGAACTCAAACGCTCTTCCCATATCTGTTATTTTGTTATATTTTGTATAATGTTTATTATCTCAATTGTGCACCAAGTTTCTGTTCCAGATTTGTCTGAATCTTCTTCATGATAGCATCGATCTGTTTATCGTTTAAAGTTTTGCCTTCATCCTGAAGGAAGAAGCTGACAGCATACGATTTTTTACCGGCAGGAAGGTTCTTTCCTTCATATACATCGAATAAAGAAACTTCTTTCAGCAACTTACGATCGCTTTCCACTGCTATCTTTTCTATCTCGGCAAATTGTACATGCTTATCAAGCAGCAGTGCCAAGTCACGTTTAACAGCAGGGAATTTAGAAATTTCGCTGAATGTAACTTTATTCTTCTTGACTTCCTTCATAAGTAATGTCCATGATAATTCAGCATAATATACTTCGATGTCAATATCCAAAGCCTTGCAAACCTTCCTGTTTACAATACCCATTGTTCCTAACTGACGGCCCGAAGCAGTCGTTATAGTCAAACCAGCCGAATAAATATCACTTGTCAGGTTACCGAAGATTACTTTATTCAGATTGACACCTAAGCGAACCAATATATTTTCCACATAAGCCTTTAATTCATAAACAGAAGATTTTTCATTAGGATGCGCCCAGCTATTTTCAACCCGGTTACCACAAACCCAAAGCCCCAAACGATAATCTTCACTGAACTGAGCCAATGTCTGATCTTCCTTTTTATTGTCAATATTGTAATCGTAGCAATTACCAAATTCAAAGAAACGGATATTACCATTCTTACGGTTTGTATTATGTTCGATGCTTTCCAAACCACCAAACAACAAAGTTTGACGCATGCTGTTCAGATCGGCACTCAACGGATTCATCAGCATTACACAATGGGCCACCGGATATGTAGACAACTCTTCATAGTAAGCTGAACGCGTAAGCGAATTATTCATAATTTCGTTGAAACCGCAACCGCAAAGTTGTTCAGATATCAGATTTTGCAAGTCATAGCTACGATCCGTCGGAGTCTTATAACTCAGATTAGATTTTACACTATCGCTGAACTCTATATTATTATATCCGTAGATACGGAGGATATCTTCAATTACATCCACATCACGTTGCACATCAATACGATATACAGGAACATGTATGGTTAAACCTTCTGCCGTTTCCGAAACAATCTCCATTTCCAGACTTGCAAGAATACTTTTAACTGTTTCTACAGGAATTTCCTTACCAATAAGAGAATTTACCTTCTTATAAGAAAGTTCTACAACATATGGCTTTGCCGGTTCCGGATAAATATCCTGAACAGAGCCTGTAATTTTACCTCCAGCCAATTCCTTAATCAGCAAAGCAGCACGCTTCAATACATAAATTGTATTATTTGGATCCAGACCACGTTCGAAACGGAAAGAAGCATCTGTATTCAAACCGAAACGGCGAGCGGTTTTACGAATCCACGTAGGATGGAAACAAGCCGATTCAAGGAACACATCGGTTGTTTGCTCCGTAACTCCCGAATCCAAACCACCAAATACACCACCGATACACATTGGTTCTTCCGTATTGCAAATCATCAGATCACGATCAGTCAAAGTGCGCTCCACGCCATCCAACGTTACAAACTTTACTCCGTT
This sequence comes from Parabacteroides provencensis, assembly GCF_900232875.1. NCBI lineage: Bacteria > Pseudomonadati > Bacteroidota > Bacteroidia > Bacteroidales > Tannerellaceae > Parabacteroides > Parabacteroides provencensis. The sequence goes on from NZ_LT960488.1 coordinate 218,366, forward strand.
CGGATAAGTCTTTACAACTACTTTATTGCCTTTCACCTTTCCGGCATCAAATGAATGCAATGGCTGACCTAACTCGTGCAAAATGAAATTTGTTACGTCTACTACATTATTAATAGGACGCAAACCTATTACCTTCAAACGATTCTGTAACCATTCCGGACTTTCCTTCACAGTCACTCCTTTTATCGTTATACCGGAATATCGAAGGCAAGCCTCTTTATTTTCGACAACAACTTCAATAGCCGGAGTGTCGTCATCTATTTTGAAAGCATCTACTGCCGGACGTTTCAATTCGGCAGGTTTACCCATTTGCTTCAAATAAGCAGCTAAATCACGGGCAACACCGAAATGGGAAGTTGCATCTACACGGTTTGGTGTGATATCCACTTCCAGCACATAGTCGCTCTTTACATTATAATATTCTTTAGCAGGAGTACCCACAACCGCATCAGCCGGAAGAACTATAATTCCCGCATGGTTTGTGCCAATACCAATCTCATCTTCGGCACAAATCATACCGTTCGATTCTACGCCACGAATTTTAGACCGTTTGATAGTAAAGACTTCATCACCGCTATACAGCTTCGTACCGTTCACTGCCACCACGACTTTCTGTCCGGCTGCAACATTCGGCGCTCCACACACAATCTGCAAAGGTTCTCCACCGCCTACATTTACAGTTGTAATATGTAAATGGTCTGAATTAGGATGTTCTTCACAAGTAAGAACTTCACCGATAACTAATCCTTCCAGCCCGCCTTTAATCGTTTGAACTTCCTCTACCCCGCCGGTTTCCAAGCCGATAGATGTTAGTGCTGCTGCAACTTCTTCAGGCTGCAAATCGAAATCAAGATACTCTTTCAGCCAATTGTAAGATATATTCATCGCTATAAAATTTATTCAATCAAGCAAATATGCACCTGCGGCATTCTCCGCCAACGGCAAATTGACTCGCAAAGGTACAAATAATAGAATAATTATTCAAAATGAGTATAGACTTTATTCTGCAATGTTTTAAAAACCTCATAAATCAAAGCTTTTTATAATATTTCATTCGAACTATTTTTATTCAAAAAAAAAAGCTCTATTAAAACCCGGAAAAAACAGCATTTCCCTGAATAGATGATGATGTACCTCCCCACCCGTGATGGCTTGGGAAGATCACTCAAGATAGCCGGCATCCCAGCCCTTTGTTCAGTGTTTTTTTTATGCCCGATTCGAAAAAAAACTTCTTCCCGGTCCAGTCAAATTTATAGTAATAGGTTTGATACTGAGCCGACGCATACAGCACCGAAATCAAAATCCGGCAAGTTCTTGACAACTATAAAATAATGCCGTACTTTTGTGACAAATATACTTATACAAATCCATATGCGTATCGACATACTTACCGTATTACCCGAAATGATCGACGGAATGATCAATTGTTCCATAGTAAAAAGAGCTCAGGATAACGGATTAGCACAAATTCATTTACATAATCTGCGAGATTATACAACCAATAAATGGAGGCGTGTGGATGATTATCCTTTTGGTGGCGAAGCCGGTATGGTAATGCAAATAGAGCCGATTGACCGTGCTATTTCTTTCCTGAAGAACGAACGTAAATACGATGAAGTAATCTATACCTCTCCCGACGGAGAAGTATTTAACCAGCCAATGGCTAACAGTATGTCTCTACTTGACAACATCATTATCTTATGCGGACATTATAAAGGTATTGACTATCGTATCCGCGAACACCTCATTACAAAAGAAATTTCGGTAGGCGATTATGTACTTACAGGAGGAGAACTTGCCGCAGCTATTATTACCGATGCGGTGGTCCGTCTTATCCCGGGAGCAATTGGTGATGAACAAAGCGCCCTATCGGACTCTTTCCAAGATAACTTATTAGCTCCTCCCGTTTATACACGTCCGGCAGACTACAAAGGATGGAAAGTGCCGGATGTATTACTTTCCGGACATCAGCGTAAAATTGAAGAATGGCGCTTACAGCAGGCACAAGAACGTACTGCCCAACTTCGTCCCGATTTATTAAAATAGTTATTCAATTTGCATATTCAAAAGAATATGTATAGGTATTATCGGCACCAGGAGTCCCATTTATTGCATATATCTTTTCTTGTATAGTCATACCGGTAATGTAATCTCCCATAGAAGAGAAGTTGTAAGTATACTCTGCACATTTTGTATTAGTATCAGGGAAATTATACCAATAAGCATAGGTTGGCAAATTCCTGTTTTGAGCACCGTAAGCCAGGTTTAAAGGTGTTACAACATCCATCCCCACAGGGGCAAAAGATGCTATTACGCGAAACGGGAAATTATGAGGACGAAGATTATTATTTCCATATTCATAAACCATCTCACTCTTATCCTCAGTAAAACGTACTACATTATCATCCTGCCATGTATATTTTTCAGCATCCTTATACGTCCGGGTTTCATATTTGCCGTCTATGGTCGGACTAGTAGCTATCCATGATGTTTGCACCAATGCACTTCTATTATATCCATAGTCATATTCATCACGTACATATATCTCATTCTTATAAGGATTTTTATCGGATACCTTTTTCTTTACAATAGTCTTACCGCTTAATATGTATTCCGTAGAAGTAGCATCTGCAGCATTTGTCGCAGCTACAACAATCGTATTACCCGAATACAAAAATTGCTTTTTATCTGTATTATTTTCAATAATATATGATATTTCCCCATCACTATTATATGTAATCTCTTTCACAAACTCAGGAGTTGTGCTGCCATTTTTATAGCAAGTTATTTTCGTTAGTTTATTCAGTTCCGGAAGAGACGGTTTATCATCATCACCACAAGATACCAAACCGGCGATTCCTGCAAACAATAAGAATATATACTTTTTCATTTCTGTTTGGAATTAGTCATTCGATTTTACAAAAATAGGACATTTAAAAGAATAACTGACAATGTAACCATATTTAAGTATTAATGTTTGAACAAACATCCTGAAAACTTTCGATTTGTATTATGTTAATCATATATTAAATATCTAACAACAAACTCATTACCCACGGTTCTAACAAACAAAAGATAACAGCTAAAATTTAATAACATGAAAACGAATTTATTAACGGTTATAAGCATCATACTACTATTCGCCACATTTTGCAACAAACAACAATATGAAATACAAATTACTGACTTTGGGAATGCCCCCACTTTGTCACCTTCTGTCACCATCTTCGGGGCTTATTCCAAAATTGCAAAATGATCTGATATTGGTTATATATTGTTGATTTACACAATATTGTATTGTTATTTCGAAATCATAATTGTAACGCTTTAGTGCTTCCCGCGAACACTTTTTTATTACTTTTGGCTTGACCCAAAAGTAACCAAAAGGTCAAGGCTACACCGTCCGGGCTACTACGGCAAAGGACTTCGCTGAACCAGCGGAACTCGCTTCGCTCAAAATCGTTTCTGTCACTTTTGGCTTGACCCAAAAGTAACCAAAAGGTCAAGGCTACTCCGGCCGGGCTACTCCGGCAAAAGACTTCGCTGAACCAGCGGAACTCGCTACGCTCAGACAGCCGCTGGTTTCGTCGCTGTGTCTTTTACCTGCGTTTAACGCCCTGCCGCTGATGCCGGAGAGAAGAAAGCTAAGCTTTCTTTAAGGATGACCGATAGAGCCTGTTCTTTTATGGCTTTAGCCTGGTTTCAATTGCCGTCAGCTGAAGCACAATGTCATTAAGTTAAGCGATAAGTGCCTGACAACCTTGTGTTCTCATGACAATGAAGAGAAGCTTTACAAGAAAGTGGAAGTTCAATAATGCAGAATGGATGATAAGTTTTTTCAGGAAGAGAAAAAAAGAGAAAAACNATATAGTTGATAACAATTACTGCGGCCGCAAAAAGAAGCATCCTCCGGATCGTTTAAAAAGTCGGGATATGGAGGTATCATTACCCAGTCCCCGTCACGCAAAGCATAATTAAAATAGCCTTCCAAAACAAGCTCTTTACGCCCATTACTGCTCCGTCCTAAAAATACAGGGAGCGTATTTTGGCTGTCAACTTTATCCGAATAAGTTTGTCCAACCAGAGACGCCAAAGATGCCAATAAATCCATCTGGCAAACCAAAGCATTAGAAACACCCGGCTTTACCACTGCCGGCCAACGAAGCAAAAACGGAATACAGGTTCCACCATTATACAAGCTCGTTTTGCCACCACGAAGAGGACCTGCCACTTTATGGTCTCCAACAAGTTCCACAGCCTGATCCTGATAGCCGTCATCTAGCACAGGGCCATTGTCGCTGGTAAAGATAATTAAGGTGTTTTCGGTAAGCCCTAATCGATCCAGTTCCTTCAAAAATTCAGAAACGCACCAATCAGCTTCTAAAATCACATCACCCCTTGCCCCCATTCCAGACTTTCCCACAAATTTCTGATTTGGAACACGTGGCACATGAGGCTGATGTAAGCCATAATATAAAAAGAAAGGGGTATCTTTATTATCTTTCAGAAAACCTTTGGCCTTTTCCAGAAATAATTCTGCCATATCTTCATCTTTCCACTGAGCAGCTTTGCCTCCCTTTTGAAAACCAATACGGGGAACTCCGTTGACAATAGAACCGCTATGTCCCACGCTCGGATGCATCCGAAGCATTTCCGGATTATCTTTTCCTGTAGGTTCGCCCTGAAAATTTTCTTTATAACTTACAAAGAGCGGATCATCAGAATCCAAATTAACTCCTTTACCATTTTCTATAAAAATACAAGGTACCCGGTCATTAGTTGCAGCCTGAATAAAAGAATAGTCATACCCAACTTCCTTCGCTCCGGGATATACAGTCTTATTCCAATCTACAGCACCATCACCTAATCCCAAATGCCATTTACCAACAGAACCGGTTACATATCCAGCCTGTTTCATAATTTTAGGTAATGTTATCTGCTGATTGTCTATGATTAAAGCGGCATTGCCCGGTAAAATTTTTGCATCTTTATTTGTCCATGGATACAAACCAGTCAAAAGAGAGTATCTACTAGGGGTAGAAGTTGCTGCCGTACAATAACCTTGAGTAAAACGTATTCCTTCGTTGGCAATACGATCCATCCCCGGAGTATGAATACGATGTGCACCATAACAACTTAAATCGCCATATCCCAAATCGTCCGCAACTATAATAATAATGTTCGGTTGCTTAGGTTGGGTTTGAGCCAATAAAGAGACCGGCAGGGTTACCCCTGCCAGTATACTTATTATTGATGAACTTCTTTTCATTACTCAATATTTACGGATTCTGAGTCAAAGTACCAGGATAAGCGTCAATTTCAGACTTCGGTATATACTGGACTACTAACGGGCTTGTTGCCAAAAATTCAATTGTTCCGTCATGATAACCGGGATAATGCCGGGTCATCGTATCACCAACACGATAGACATCAAAACCACGGTCAGCCTCAAAAGCAAGTTCCAACTGGCGCTCTTTCATAATCAATTGATGGGCATTCGATGCATTTAATGTCTGATAGCCACCATTTACAATAGAGCGTTCACGTACCATATTCAAATCTTTCAGTGCATCTGCATAATTTCCTAATTTGGCATTTGCTTCTGCACGTATTAAATATACTTCCCCCAGACGAGATATAATAGGTGAATACAAATGCGAAACACCTTCCTGCATAGAGCATTTATAATTAAAGAATTTAGGATGTCCCTGGCTGGTATTCATAAAATAATCATCATATCCGTAGTATGTCGTACCCTCATATACAATCGAATATTTACGGCTAGCCTCATCCAGTAATGTCAGCGGATACTCTTTTGAATCCAAAACGGCAGCAACTAATTTACCATCACTTCCCACTTTCACATCACATTGCTTATAAGTATATCCGCTCACTTTACCATTTGCAACAACATTAGCAACAAAACGGAAATTACGGGTTTTATTACCTTTGTCATCAAGTTTATAGTCCGGATGTATAAATGCTTCGCGGGCATCATTACCACGGCCTGTTTCATACAAAATATCCAGATATTTGGCACTGGCATAAATCTCACCCCAACCTACCTCATTAATAGTAGCATACATACTGCCGATAGCACTCGTATAACTCGTAATGTCCGAACTGATAAATTTAACAGCAAAAATTGTCTCTGTCTGCGAAGCATCATCCGGAGCCAGTTCGTTGTATCTCATAAAGCTGGTACGACTCAGCAAGCTAAACTTGCCGCTATTGATTACATCGTCAGCATATTTCAAAGATTCTTTTGCATAATCGGTATTCGGATTTTCAAAAGTACCGCTCATATACATATAGATTTTAGCCAGCATAGCTTGTGCGGCATACTTCGAAGCGTAAGAAGCCGATGTATAAGTAGTCATCAACGATTCTGCCTTTTTCAAGTCATTAATTGCCTGTGCATATGTATCTTTTACAGAAGAACGGTCCGGCAATTGCAAATTGGCAATATCATCCGGCATACCATTTACAATAGGTACTCCCATATTCTTTTCCGGCTCCTGATAATAGGGACGGCCAAACACACGGCAAAGGTAGAAATACATCAAACCTCTCATATAATATGCCTCACCCAGTTTCTGGTCGATTTCTGGCGATTCGCCTTCATTAGCCATCTTCATCAAATCACTTGTCTGCGAAATTATATTATACGCATTATTCCAGGTTGAAGACAACTGTGAGTTATTTACCGTATGCTGATAAGTAATATATGTACCAAACGGATTGGTAGTAGGTTTATCTTTGCAGATATTATCACCCGGGTATTCACCGGTACGATGGAATACATCTGATGCACTTTTCAACTTTGCATAGCACCCGTTTAATAATATGTCGAATGCAGCAACTTTGTCGGCATCAATCTTATCTTTAGAATATTTATCATATGGAAAACGATCCAGATCGCAGCTTGTCATTAATGTAACAGCGGCAAGCGCCCATATAGCTATTTTCTTCATTTGTTTTCTCTTTAATTAAAATGAAACATTCAAACCAAACATAAACTTACGAGCCATTGGATAAGGAGAAGAAGCTACTCCCGATGCTCCTGCTACTTTTTTTCCTGTAGCTATATCCGTATTAGACGGAAGTTCCGGATCTATACCGGAAAAGCCTGATATCACAAACAAATTCTCGCCAGAGAAGAATAAGCGGAAATTGCTTATATACGGAATCTTACAAGGTAAAGTGTACCCAATCGTTAAATTACGCAGACGCAGATAGTCAGCATCTTCCAAATAACGGGAAGAAGGTTTGTTTGACTGTGATAAGTTTCCATATTCTGCTTTCGGGTGCGTAGCAATATCTCCCGGTTTTTCCCAACGGCTCCAACCGCTTAACAGTTTCTGTTGGTTGTAACTGGTATAACCGCCATCCGAATCATAGACAGTTCTGTCGTAGTTGAAAATCTGCCCACCAACAGAATAGCCGAACACAGCCGACAAGTCTATATTTTTCCATGACAAGTCGGTTGAGAAACCTCCGTAAAAGTCCGGCGTTTGTTTGCCAACTATTACCTGATGCTTAGAAGCGTCGCTATAGTTTGAAGTAGTTACGCGTTCTCCGGCTTCATTTGTTGTATACCAAAGAGGTGATCCGGTTTCAGGATCAACACCTGCCCATTCTGTAGCATACCAGGTATCCACATCTTCACCCGGCTTCAATATCTTATCGATCGGGCCTAAAATACCTGAGTTTGCATTTGCAATAACAATTTCCGATTTGTCTCCGTAAAGCTCTGTCACTTTATTACGGTTTACACCGATATTAGCAGATACATTCCAGTTCCAGTCTCCGCCTTTCAGAATGTCGACAGCCACGGTTGCTTCAAAACCATTATTTTTAACGGCTCCGACATTACGGAACATTCCTGTTACACCTGTTACGCCAGGAAGAGGCACGTTATACAGCAAATCGGTTGTTTTTTTATTATAATAATCCAGGTTAACAGTCAAACGGTCAAACAAGATAGCATCTATACCAACACCAGCCGTATATGTTTTTTCCCACGTCAAATCTTTATTCTCCACCTGTGAAATAATAGCGCCCGGAAGGCCGTTATAACCTGTACCCATACTGTACAAAGCATACTGAGGATACAATTCTGTCGGACGATTACCTACGGAACCATAACTTGCGCGTAATTTTAGTTGTTGTACCCAATCTGCTTTAAAGAAGTTTTCCTGATGGATATTCCAACCGCCGCTTATAGAAAAGAAATTACCATATTTTGCATTTTCTCCGAAGTTTGAAGCACCGTCACGACGGAAAGAGAATGACAACAGATAACGGCTGTCGTATGCATAATTGGCATTGAACAGATAAGACTGAACAGCCCATTCGTTCTGGCTACCTTTGGCTTTTTTGGGTACAATTGTCGCATCTCCAACGCTAAAACCAGGAGCGAAACCTGTAGCTATCTGATCTGTTACCTGAGCTGTATATGTATTCCATTCATACGCCAGAATCGCATTAATCGAATGCTTGTCGAATACTTTGTTAAAACGCAGCAACTGGTTGCTGTAAACACGATAGTATGAAGTAGTTTTATCTTGCAACTGACCATTTTCAGCTTGTCCTCCGGAAGAACGCGGATCATCATATTTCTTATATAAAGTACTGCCATACTTATAGTTATTTACAGAAGAGAAAGTCAACCAGTCCGTAAATTTGATATCAAAATCAAAGTTACCCATAAATTCATACTTAGTTGTCTTTTTATAGTTCCACTGCAAATCATACTGGTAGTTTACGTGGTCCGAACTTACCCAGCTCGAAGGTCTGTATGCTTGAATCAGGTTACCGTCTTTATCATAAGGCGAATCCCAAGGCATGTTCTCATACATTGCACCCAGGCTATGCTGCTGGTCCATTATGTCGCTGCGCGTACCCCATACTTTCGGTTTAATAGTCAACCAGTCTGTTGCCTGGTAATCTACATTGAAACGAAAATTATAACGAGTATAGTCATATCCCTTAACTGCTCCGTTTTCATCATAAATACCGGCAGAAATGTATGTCTTTATCTTCTCGGAACCACCAGACACAGATAAGTTATAATCTTGCGCAAACCCCAACTGAGAACCGTTTTTCCACCAATCATAGTCATATCCCTGACCAATCTTATCCCATGTTTCCTGAGGAATAGCCTGTTGGTTTGCAAACGATTTATAATAACCGAGCAATTCGTCCCGGCTCATCATTTCAAAGTTACCTCTGTTCAATTGGTTTACCCCCATCTTTGCTGAAACATTGATGGTAGCCTTACCTGTTTTACCTTTCTTTGTTGTAACAACGATTACGCCATTAGCACCCTGAGATCCGTAAATTGCAGTAGAGGCAGCATCCTTCAAAATTGACATAGATTCAATATCCGAAGGGTTCAAGCTTCCCGCACTATTGCCAACAATAACACCGTCAATAATCCAAAGCGGGTCTGTACTACCGTTTACAGTAGATTTACCACGGATAACAACCGTACCTGCAGCTCCCGGCTGTCCACCACCGGATGTGACATATACACCTGGAGCTTTACCGGACAACAAGTTTTCAACCGAAGGAGTCGTTGCATCCAACAACTTATCGCTGCTTACCACCTGCATGGCACCGGTAAGGCTTTCTTTCTTCTGAACACCGTAGCCAACAACTACAACTTCATCCAGATTTTGTGTATCTTCTTTCAAACGGATAGTCATTTTCCCTGCGGTCGACTTCATCTCCAAAGGAAGATAACCAATATATGAAATAACCAATGTAGCATTGGCCGGAACATCTTCCAACACAAAGTTGCCATCAAAATCGGTACTTGTTCCGTTTGTAGTTCCTTTCACAAGGATATTCGCACCAATGATCGGTTCACCTGTATGCGCATCAACAACTGTTCCTGCAATCTTCTGAGTTTGTTGAGCAGCCTGTTTTTCTGATACAACCGGATTTGAACCTTGTTTAGATGAAGTTTTGTAAACGATAATTCGGTTATCGTTTACATAGAAATCAGCATGCTGATTTTTAAGTGCGCTTTTCAATATTTCCTCAACAGAACGGTTTGACATATCCATAGTGATACGTTCATTCATATTAATGTCATTGTTCCGTATAAGAAAAGAATAATTAAACTTAGCTTCGATTAAGTCAAAAAGTTCTCTCAGCGTTGTTGTCTCTGCCTGAACCGACATTGTCTGTGTCTGTAATTCGGAAGCAGAAACGGTTCCAGATACTAAAGGCATACCTGCAAGCATACAAGCAGTAACCACAAGCCTACTGGTCTTTTTTAAGTAGTTCATTTTCATGAAAAGTTAGATTTGTAAATAATTCTTGTTTTTTCGATAATAAAAAAATCTCGTTCTTTGAGAATAATTTAGTTTTTTCGTAATTTCTATGTCATATTTTACTAGTTTAGATTAGTACTCTTTATTTATATTTATCTCGTATTACAATTTCATTTCCGTTTCGTTTCCACGTATATTTATGATCCATGTCTACTTCACGCAAAATTTCGTTTAAACTATACTCTGGAGAAAAGCTTCCCGAAAATATTTCATTTTGTAATGATTCGCTATCAATAGATATATTCACATTGAATTTACGTTCCAAATCTCTTACGATCTCTGAAAACGGTTGTTCTGTAAATTTCAGATGTCCGTTTGTCCAAGCGTATGAATCATCACCTTTTATCTCAACTATTTTTACACATTTGTTCTCTTTATTAAAGCTGAACATACGGTTTGGAGCCAGCACCACCTCTTTTGACTTATGATCGTCATCATTTAAATGGATATTTACTTTCCCGGAAACTAAAGACACATCCATTAGTTGTTCGTCACGATATGCTTTTACGTTAAAATGAGTTCCCAAAACTTGGATATCCAACATCTCGGCCTTTACAATAAAAGGTTTCGAATGATTCGGTTGAACTTCAAAATAAGCTTCACCTTCCAATAAGACTTCCCTCTCTTTTTGGTTAAAGTCCTTACTATATTTTAAAGAAGAACCGGCGTTGACCCATACAACAGAATGGTCTGGTAAAATGACTTTTGAACGAGTTCCCATCGGAGTTACTGTTTCAAAATATGCCATTTCTTCCTTAACACTGTTTTTGCCCATATAAAAAGAAAACGTCCCTATGGAAATCAATATTAAAATAGATGCAGCAATTTTACTCCACAAACCTATTTTACGACTAACTTTATTTTGAAGAACTGTTGTATTTAAGTTTCCAAAATGCTTTTCAAAATCAGATTTCATATCCGAAACAAAAAGAGGCACGTGTGCTATAGCCCACCAATCGGCCATTTCTGAAAAAATTTTCGAATGGGATTCATCAGACTCCAGCCATTGTAATAATTCTTTTTCTTCGGCTTCAGACAGATTACCTGAAAAATAATCAAAAAGAAGATTTTCTATATTTGCGTTTTCCATTTCTTTTATTCAGATATACAATAACGTATTTTTAAACTACGTTTTATAATAAATACACACAAATGATAAGTTGCGTTTAAAAGAAATGTAATTATTTTTGAAAAAAATCATATATAAGAAGAAAAGCCGGATAAATATCCCCTAAAATATCCTTCAACTTGGATAGTCCTATCTTAATTTGTACACGCACGGTACTGGTTGCAATATTATTCTCTTTTGCAATCTCATCGTACGATTTATTATAATAAAGATATTGTACAAATATGTCACGGCATTTTTCAGGTAATTGATTAACAGCCGATAATATTTTCTCCTCAAATTCTTTATTTTCAAGTTTTGCCAGAGGATGAGCCTCTACTTCAACCTGATGCTCCTGTATATTCAACAAACTTTCTTGTATATCAGATAAAGGTATTTCCTGTAAATGTTGCTGGCGAAGATAATTAAGGCATCTATTCTGTATGGAACGAACCAGATAAGCATTTACAGGATAAGTTAATGATTTCCTGTTATTCCAGACATTCAAAAACACATCGTTTACAATCTCTTGTGCTGCTTCGGCATGGTATATATATTTAGTTGCCACAGCACACAGATATACGTAAAAAGCAATGTATAACTGTTCAAACGCTTTGGCATCTCCTTTGTTAATACGAGCAATTATATCTTCTTTAATAATCTGCACAGATCTATTCTTGTAAGCTTGCATTTCTCATTTGCAAACATACTTAAATATTTCGATTTTCATATTATGATTTTAACATAAAGAAAACCGGACAAACAAGATTTCTTACTTTTTACCGGCTATTTTCTGTTGTTGCTTTCCATTTTGCGCCTGTCTTTTCTTATTCCGCCAATAGCTGCCGTCTCGTTTACTGCCAAACATATTACGTTTCTTCGACTCTTCTCTCAAAGCTTCTTTCTTCTCAGCAACAGCTATTTTAACTTCCGCCGTCTCAAATTCATTACCACCGGCCACCGGTATTTGTTTGTTTATGAGCTTATGAATATCTTTCAACAACGGAACCTCCTCAACATCACAAAATGAAAAAGCAATCCCTTCCCGTCCGGCACGTCCCGTACGTCCGATACGGTGTACATAAGTTTCGGGCACATTCGGTAACTCATAATTAATTACATGCGAAAGATGATCCACATCTATGCCACGCGCTGCTATGTCGGTTGCTATCAATACACGTGTAGACCTGTCCTTAAAGTTTGACAAAGCACGTTGGCGTGCTGTCTGGCTTTTATTTCCGTGAATAGCCTCAGCACCGACTCCCGCTTTTGTCAGGACGCGGGCTACTTTATCTGCCCCATGTTTTGTCCGGGTGAATATAAGCACCGATTCAAGCGATTTATCTTGCAACAATTTTATCAGCAAATCCATTTTCTCACTCTTCTTCACATAATAAACAAATTGTTCGATTTTATCTACTGTCGAAGAAGGAGGAGTTACCTCTACTTTCTCCGGGTCTGAAAGAATAGTATCTGCCAGCCGTTCTATCTCTTGAGGCATGGTAGCCGAGAAAAATAACGATTGTCTCTTTTTAGGCAGCAATGGAAGAACTTTCTTAATATCATGTATAAAACCCATATCCAACATCCGGTCGGCCTCGTCGAGTACAAAAAAATCAAGAGATTTCAGATTGATATAACCTTGTCCTATCAAATCAAGCAAACGGCCCGGTGTTGCGATAAGTACATCCACACCACTTCTCAGCGCATCAGTCTGCGGTTTTTGCCCTACTCCTCCAAATATCACCGTATGGCGTAATTTGGTAAAACGCCCATATGCCGCAAAACTTTCATCTATCTGGATAGCCAGTTCCCGTGTTGGAGTCAGAATTAGTGCCTTAATACCACGTGAATGTCCTAAAACCTTCTGTTCTTCGAGTTTCTGTATAATAGGAATTGAGAATGCTGCCGTCTTACCGGTTCCTGTTTGTGCACATCCCAGCAAATCATATCCTTTTAATACCACTGGAATAGCTTCGGTTTGTATAGGGGTTGGAATAGTGTAACCTTCTTGTTTTAGAGCCTTAAGTATAGGCTCAATCAAATTCAATTGTTCAAATGTCATCTAAAATAATAGTTAAGCCATCACGGCTCTTTATGTAAATAATGGCACAAAGATAGCAATTTTTATTTTGAGTTCCATAATAATTAATCAAGTAGCTATAAAAATGTCTTATAACAAGCAGGATTTAATTATCTAAACCGCAATATTTCGATGCCCAATTAAAACCTGTCGTAATAGAAAATTAGATTATCAAGAGATATTTCCGTATGTTTGTCAATTAACACCTACTTCCCTCTTTATTTATATGAATGAATTACTAAAACTGTTAAAGAAATTTTTCGGATATACTTCTTTTCGCCCTCAACAAGCAGAAATAATACAACGAATATTACAAAAAAAAGATTCATTGGTATTAATGCCTACCGGCGGAGGTAAATCAATCTGTTACCAATTACCTGCTATCTATTTACCGGGAACAGCAGTCGTTGTATCACCTCTGATTGCCCTAATGAAAGATCAGGTAGGTGCTTTAATTGCAAATGGCATACCGGCAGCAGCCCTCAACAGCACGACGCCGGAAGATGAAAAGCAAAATATCAAACAATTTTGCATGCAGGGTAAAGTGAAGCTACTTTACATCTCGCCGGAAAAAGTAATGAGCGAGATAGACTGGCTGCTTCCCCGATTGGATATTTCTTTAATTGCAATTGACGAAGCACATTGTATTTCGCACTGGGGACACGACTTCAGACCGGAATATACACAACTATCCATATTAAAAGAACGGTTTCCTAAAGTTCCGATTGTAGCACTCACTGCCACAGCCGACAAGATTACGCGAAACGATATAATACAACAATTAAAATTACACGACCCCGAAACATATGTTTCCTCTTTCGACCGTACGAATTTATCGCTTACCGTACGACGCGGACTAAATAAAAAAGATAAACTAGCCGCTATAATACATTTCATCTATGCCCATAAGCGACAATGCGGTATCATTTACTGTATGAAACGAAATGATACCGTAGAGTTAGCTCAAACACTTGCAACATACAATATAAAAACAACAGCATATCATGCGGGGCTTCCTCCGAATATCAGGGAAAAGGCACAAGACGATTTTATTAAAGACCGCATAGAAGTAATATGTGCAACTGTTGCATTCGGCATGGGTATAGATAAAAGCAATGTCCGTTGGGTTATACACTACAATATGCCATCCAGTATCGAAAATTATTACCAGGAAATAGGGCGTGCAGGACGTGATGGAATGAAAAGCAATACACTCCTTTTTTATTCAATGAATGACTTAATTGTTCTAAAGTGGTTTATAGAAGGCAGTCAGCAAAAAGAGATTAATATGGAAAAGCTACAACATATGAAACGCTATTGCGAAGCAAACATATGCCGCCGCCGTATTCTGTTAAGTTATTTCGGTGAAGAATCCGAACACGACTGTGGCAACTGCGATGTTTGCAAAAATCCGACGGAACGTTTCGACGGAACTGTTTTAGTACAAAAAGCGCTAAGCGCCATCGTCAGGACAGGCCAACGTATAGGCATGAGACTAACCATTGGGATTTTACGTGCATCCAATCAGAACGAAATCATAAAAAAAGGATACGATAAACTGAAGACTTACGGGGCCGGGAAAAACCTGTCTTATAAAGAGTGGAAAGAGTATTTATATCAAATGACTCAACTTGGTTATCTGGAAGTAGATTATACCAGAGAGAATAACTTTAAAGTCACCCCGCTCGGCACAAAAGTATTATATGGAGAAATGAAGACACAACTTGCTATTTATAAAGAGCCTGACGACCTTGAACATCCGAGAATGTTGCCTTCTTTCAAAGCACGTCCTATTCGCCCGATCAGTTCGGAATCTATCGATGAAACTTTACTTGATTCACTTAACCAGTTACGCAAACAAATCGCTGAGCGTCAAGAACAGCCTCCGTATGTTATCTTCTCCGATGACACACTTGAAGATATTGTAAAAAAGAAACCTGTCACCATCGATCAGTTTAGTGAGATACATGGTGTCGGGCAAATGAAGCTGGATAAATATGGAAAAGTATTTGTCGCCCTTATCCGTTTCGTATTGAGACTGCCAAAATCAGAATGATCCCGATGTTGTCAAAAAATCATCGGGATCATTTTATAAAAACATCGGGATGATTTTCCAAAATGATCCTTAACTTTGCATCCACAAAATAAAAAGAAGAATAAGATGGAATTACCTAACGATCCGATGATGCTTTTCAGCGTTATAAATATGAAACTGCGTGACGACTATTCATCTTTGGATAAACTCTGCGACGACATGGGAATAAACAAAAAATCCCTGATAAATAAATTGCAAAAAGCAGGTTTTGAATATAGTGCCGAATACAACAAATTCTGGTAATTATCTACCGATACTATTAATATTCGGTTCAAGCTCGCCAAAATCAATCATTGCATTGAACAGACGGTAAGATAAATATTCGCCTAAAGTATCTATTGCGATATCTTTAGTAACCAACATCCCCGCACTCAACAAAGAAGCCCTTTTCGTTCCGGGTAATAAGGGCTGAGCAGGAGTAACCCAACGCGCACCATTCCAAAAAGCAATATTACATATTGAAGTATCTGTCACCAACCCATTCTTCACAATGAGGATATCATCATAAGCACCTCTCTTTGCAAACAAATCATCTAGTTGTTCACGGTTCGTGCTTTTATAATGATAATCTATATCATCACAGCAGATCAATCGCAATGAATGAACCGGACGGATATTATACGGGAAATATTCCACTTTACAAATTTCTTCTCCATATTCAACTCGGCATTTCGTCCGTTCACGACACTTTTCCGAATCTATAATGCCTGATAAATCCAACTCTGTATGAATGCCAAAAACGGCCTTTCGCGTTTGATTCAAACGTTGGTTATGATAAAGCAAATTATATATCCGCCCCTCTTCAATACGGATTGTTTCAATAAATCGGCACATACACTTTCTGTTTCATTTCATTATATTCATCCGATACATTACTTTGCGAAGTAATCCCTCCTCCACTTTTAAAATAGAAAGCGGATTGCCGTTGTTCAATAAAACGTATCATAACTGCACTATCCAGATTAAATCCATCAAAATATCCCATTATGCCGGTATAGAAACCGCGTTCGTATGTTTCCGCCTCTTCTATTATCTGCACTGTCTTCTTTTTCGGGGCACCTGTAATAGAACCTGCCGGTAAAAGAGTAAAAAGTATTGTTCCTACCCGAGAACGCCAATCATCCGGCAAAAAACCTTTTACTTCAGAACTTACTTGCAACAGATACCCGCTGTTGGTACGCAACTCATCTATATAACGGAAACGAGGGACAGAAACACCTGTAGCTACCATACTCAAATCATTTCGTATTAAATCAACAATCGTAGCATGCTCTGCTGCCTCCTTGGGATCATTCATAATACGGTTATTCGCATCGGGCAGGGAAGCGTCGATCGTCCCTTTCATCGGATAAGAAGAAATTACATTATCGCTAATACGAACAAATATTTCAGGAGAAAATACGACAAAATGCTCTTTCCATAGGAATTTATATTTAGCTATAGAATGATAAAATATCTCTTCCAATGATAAATTCGTTTGAACCTGCGTTTCGGAAGTGAGATTCACCAGATAAGAATTGCCGGCATGAATGTTACGACTGACAATATCAAAAGATGCAGTATATTCTTCAAAAGAAACCGGATTTATTTTCCACTTTATCTCCGAAGATAATAATTCATGAGATTCTTTATCCGTATTCGTTAAGCCATTCAAGTCATAAAGAAATTCACCCGGATTAATCAGTTCCGGCTTTTCAACAAATATCCTCTCTTGTTTGTAATCTATACAGAATAAAAAAGGCTCTCCCGACATTCCGAAATGGTTCATCCGGGAAATAGCCTCCTGCTTTGTATATACAATCATAAATAATATTCGTTTATATCAAAAACCGTTCGGTTAATCCTCCAAACGCATCGATACGGCGGTCGCGGAAAAAAGGCCACCAGCGTCTCACATTTTCACTCCGTAACTTGTCTATATCAATAACGCGTACTTCTTCTTTATTATTCGAAAATTCGGCTATCAGTTCACCTTGCGGGCCAGCTACAAAGCTATTGCCCCAAAATTGAATGCCTTTTGTTTGTCCGGAAGGATCCGGCTCATGTCCTGTACGGTTTACTGTAATAACAGGCAAGCCATTCGCAACAGCATGTCCGCGCTGAACAGTTACCCAAGCACCTAGCTGGCGCTGCTTCTCTTCATCCGTATCGCTGCTTTCCCAACCGATAGCCGTAGGATAAATAAGCATCTCGGCACCACGCATAGCCATAAGACGAGCGGCTTCGGGATACCATTGATCCCAGCACACCAGTACACCCAGCTTGCCTACCGATGTAGAGATCGGCTCGAACCCCAGATCGCCAGGTGTAAAATAAAACTTTTCATAATAAGCCGGATCATCAGGGATGTGCATCTTCCGGTATTTACCTGCAATAGAACCATCTTTTTCAAGCACTACAGCTGTATTATGGTAAAGTCCCGGGGCACGTTTCTCAAAAAGAGACAAAACCAGAACAATGCCTAGTTCTTTTGCCAAAGCACCGAATATTTCTGTAGAAGGTCCCGGAATCGTTTCTGCCTGGTCAAACAAATTAGTATCTTCTGTCTGGCAAAAATAAAGACCATTATGTAATTCTTGCAAAACAACCAATTCTGCACCCAGATTTGCAGCTTTACAAATATTCTGTTTTAATTTGTCTATGTTGGCAGTAATATCACTACTGTTTGCTTGTTGAATTAATCCGACTTTCATTTTATCTATATAAATTTATTATATGCTTTAATTATTACTTCTCTTTTGAAAGGGAAATAACAAATCCTTCGGGATACTGCATAGTTACACAATGTAATGATCCGTGTTGCTTAATCAGCGGTAAACAATTAACACCAACGATCTCACGATTAGGGAAAGCCTGTTGTAGCGCAGCTTTCGCCACCTCATCTTTAGGTGAATTATAAAACGGCACAAGTACGGCTCCGTTTATTATCAAAAAATTAGCATACGTAGCAGGCAAACGCTCTCCCTCCCATTCCACCTTATCGGCCATAGGAAGAGGAACCAAGTTATAAGGTTTACCATCTTTCCGGGTGAAAGCCTTCAACTCTTGTTCCATCTCCTGCAATTCTTCGAAATGCTCATCTCCTTCATCGGTGCACTGTACATAAGCTATTGTATCAGGACTACAGAAACGAGCCAACGTATCAACATGACTATCTGTATCATCTCCTGCCAAATAGCCGCTTTCAAGCCAAAGAATACGGTCCAGTCCGAATATTTCTTTCAAATGATATTCTAATTGCTCTTGTCCCAGATACTCATTTCGGTTGACAGAAGACAGACATTCTACCGTTGTTAGTAACGTTCCTTCTCCATCCGATTCTATACTACCGCCTTCCAGTACGATAGGTTGCATATTAACAGGAATAACTTCTTCTGAAAAAGTTTTCGTATGAAACAGTTTTCTCGTAATCAGATTATCATAATTAGCAGCAAACTTCATGCCCCAGCCATTAAAAACAAAATCATATACGGCAGCTTGTGCTCCATCGAAAACAGAGATTCCACCATGATCGCGAGCCCACGTATCGTTTGTCTCCATCTCACGGAATATAACACGGCTATAATCCACATCGCCTAACTGTGCGCGAACCATTGCTTCATCCGGACAAACAACCAGCAGCATCTCTCGTTTTATAATCTCTTTAGCAATCGCCACAAAACAAGGAACAACCTCGTCGATTATAGGCGCCCAGTCTGTCCCTTCGTGCGGCCATGTAAGCTGCACCGCACTCTGCGGATGCCATTCGGCCGGTAATATTACTTTCGCTTCCATTCTTTTTATTCGTAAAAATCAACGACAACACGACTCTCACGTATCTTCTTGCAATATGAATTAACCTCTGCATGACGAGGGTTCACTTTATAAGCGGCCAAGGCCTGTTCATTCAGTTTCCACATAACAATATGTTTCAGCATAGTATTACAGTATTTTTTGCAAAGGTAATTATTTCCCTATAATACACAGTTACCAACATAATGTATAGAACTAAAACAAATATCCTTTTTTTTAATTTCAAGTAGTACACAAAACAAAAGGGCGGGAATCACTTCCTGCCCTCTTCACTAACGCAATGAATAGTGTAACCAATTAACTTAAGAATTTTTGCAATCACAAGATGAAAAAGCAACCAACATCCAAACAGTTTTTTCCTGTTCTTTCAAATAATCACTCATCAATGCAACAGTAGCCTCGTCTCCTAGTTCAGAAGCAAGAGAAAGTAATTTGCGTTCTTCTGCAATAAACAGGCTATAAGTTTCAAGGATATTTTTCAAAGCTTCATCACCACAAGATACTCCTGATATTTCTTTCACCCTGGAAACTTTCAGATATTCACTGAACTTATTTACTGGAGTTCCGCCAAGCATTAAAATACGTTCTGCCAATTCATCCGCCTTTCCGGCTGCATCGTTATACATATCTTCGAATTTGCTGTGAAGAACAAAAAATCCATGTCCTTTAATATTCCAGTGGAAACCACGAATATTTGTGTAAAACACCTGATAATCTGCCAATAACTGTTGTAAAGCTGCTACTACTTTATTTGCTGCTGATTCTTCTAAATGGATAAAATCTAATGTTTTCATACTTATTACTTTTAAATTGTTATACGTTTCGTTTTTCTTGTATTGCAAAGATACGGCACGGATAAGCCGTTGTCAAACAGATAATTTTTATATGTTCATAGACACACTTTATAAACAACAGGAAAGTTCTTTTTACCAAAGCAATATAAATTATTACAGATTATTATTACCTTTGTACAATTAGGTTTTAATATTCAATATATGACAAGCACTCTATGAACATACAACAACTTGAATACATCCTAGCTGTCGATTCATTCCGCCATTTTGCCAAAGCAGCTGAACATTGCCGGGTAACCCAGCCCACATTAAGTATGATGATTCAGAAACTGGAAGATGAACTGGGCATTAAACTGTTTGATCGCAATCTACAGCCCGTACGCCCTACTCCGGCAGGACGCAAGGTTATTGAGCAGGCACGAAACGTTTTATATCAGGCTTCACTGATAAAAGACATTGTAAATGAAGAAGAACAGACTTTGAAGGGAACATTTCGTTTAGCCGTATTACCAACAATTGCGCCTTACCTTCTGCCTCGTTTTTTTCAGCAAATATCAGAGAAACATCCGGATATGGATATACGTATCATGGAAATGAAGACTGCTCCTACCATGTCTGCATTACTAAACGGAGAAATAGATGCGGCCATTATCGCCAATCAACCAATAGAATCGCAGCTACAAGGAGATACATTATATTACGAAGAATTTTTTGGTTATGTTGCCAAAAGTGATCCTGTATTTAAAAAAGAATTAATACGTACGGCAGACATCAGCGACGAACATCTCTGGCTTCTGGATGAAGGACATTGCTTCCGTGACCAATTGATGCGCTTCTGTCAGATGGAAAAGGTAAAACTGCGCCAAGCTTCTTACCGGTTAGGAAGTTTGGAAACATTTATGCGGATGGTTGAAAGTGGTAACGGTATTACTTTTATTCCGCAATTAGCAACTTATCAGTTGAGCAATGAACAAAAAGATTTAGTCCGTCCATTTGCTATTCCCAAGCCTACACGTGAAATTGTATGGGTAACACGAAAAGATTTTATCCGTCACACAATTGCCGGGATACTAATCGAAAGTATCAAAAAATCGGTACCTAAAGAGATGCTTACGCTGCAAGCTTTTCAGAAATTGGTATAAAAATGATCTTTAAATAAAAAAAACTATACTTTTTGTTTGTAGTTACCAAAAAATCGTTACTTTTGCTGCATAATTAAAACGAACAGATTTAATGAATCGATTTAGCTTTACATACTTCTTTTATTACTTTTACTTTAGCAGAGTGAAGGCAGGAGTTTGTATGTAGAGTGTTGATGAATATAATTGAATGTATCAATAAACAATATAAAGTCCTGCCGAATACGGTGGGACTTTTTTTGTATATATAATAGTTTGAGCAAAAAGAAATAAGATGAAAAAGAAAGTAGCAATCCAGGGAATAGCCGGTTCATATCATGATATAGCCGCCCGCAGTTATTTCGAAGATGAAGATATTGAGATCGTTCCGTGTAATACATTTCGGGATGTGATCTCGATGATTAAGAAAGATCCGTCTATTCTTGGTATTATGGCTATCGAAAACACAATAGCAGGAAGCCTTTTGCAAAACCATGAGTTGATTCGTGAAAGCGGATTAAACATCATAGGAGAATACAAATTGCGCATCTCTCATTCGCTGGTTGCCCTGCCGGGAACTTCTATCCATGAGATTAAAGAGGTAAACTCCCACCCTATCGCCCTGATGCAATGTACCGACTTTCTTGACACATTACCGCATGCAAAAGTAGTGGAGAAAGAAGATACCGCCATGAGTGCCCGTTGGATTTCGGAGAATCAGCTAAAAGGACACGCAGCTATTTGTGGAAAACTGGCAGCACAAATATACAATATGGAAGTACTTGCTGAAGGAATTGAAACAAACAAACGGAACTTCACCCGCTTCCTTGCCATAGCAGACCGATGGACTGCAGACGAATTACTCCGGGAAACCGACAGAAACAAATCTTCTCTCGTTTTTGCACTTCCTCATACTGCCGGCAGCCTTTCCAAAGTTCTTTCCGTTCTCTCTTTCTACGATATGAATCTTACAAAAATACAATCCTTGCCAATTATCGGACGCGAATGGGAATATCTGTTTTATATCAACCTCACATTTACAGATTTCACCCGCTACAAACAAGCATTGGATGCTATCAGACCGTTGACAAAAGACTTAAAAATATTAGGCGAATATGCAGAAGGAAAACAAAGTGTGTAACATCACACCAGCAGCACGTGTCAACGCCGTGCAAGAATACTACTTTTCAAAAAAACTAAAAGAGGTAGCCGAAATGAATGCCGCAGGCAAGAATGTAATCAATCTAGGTGTAGGCAGCCCGGATCTTCCTCCGTCAGAAAAAACGATCGAAGCGCTGTGCGAACACGCTCACAATGCAAACGAACATGGTTATCAACCTTATGTTGGTATTCCCGAGCTTCGCAAAGGCTTCGCCGGCTGGTACAAAAAATGGTATAATGTAGACCTTGATCCTAAAACAGAAATCCAACCGTTAATAGGTTCAAAAGAAGGTATTCTGCACATCTCGCTTGCCTTCCTGAATCCGGGTGATGGCGTATTGATTCCCAACCCCGGTTATCCGACCTACAGTTCTGTAAGCAAACTGGTAGAAGCTACCCTTATTCCTTATGAACTGAAAGAAGAACTAGGCTGGCAACCGGATTTCGAAGAACTGGAAAAGATGGATTTGTCTAACGTAAAACTGATGTGGACCAACTATCCGAATATGCCGACCGGTGCCAATGCAACAACGGAACTTTATGAAAAACTGGTTGCATTCGGACAGAAACACGGCATTATCATTTGCAACGACAATCCATACAGCTTTATACTGAACGATCACCCGATCAGCATTTTGAGTATACCTGGAGCTAAAGACATATGTATCGAACTTAACTCAATGAGTAAAGCGCACAACATGCCGGGCTGGCGTATGGCAATGCTTGCATCTAACGCACAGTTTGTTCAATGGATTCTGAAAGTAAAAAGCAACATCGACTCCGGACAGTTCAAACCAATGCAATATGCAGCCGTCGAAGCATTGAAAGCCCCGAAAGAATGGTATGACAACATGAACCGTACATACGGCAGCCGTCGGGACTTGGCAGGCCAGATCATGCACACATTAGGTTGTACATTCGATGAAAAACAAGTTGGAATGTTCCTTTGGGGACGCATACCCGACGACGCAGAAGGCAGCGAAGCCATAGCCAACAAAGTATTATACGGAGCAAATGTTTTTCTTACTCCCGGTTTTATTTTCGGTAGCCGCGGCGAACGTTATATCCGGATTTCGCTTTGTTGTAAAAACGAGACATTGGAAGAAGCTCTGAATAGAATCAAGAATTTATAATTGAAATTTGATAATTAATAAAACACATCATAACATGGAAATGAAAATTGAACCTATCTCATTACCCGGATTAGATACTAAACGTCCGATTGTAATAGCCGGCCCTTGCAGTGCAGAAACAGAAGAGCAGGTATTAGAAACAGCAAAAGAACTCGCCTCAAGAGGCGTTAAAATATTCCGTGCCGGAATATGGAAACCGCGTACCAAACCAGGAGGTTTCGAAGGTGTAGGAGCACTAGGTTTGCAATGGTTAAAGCGCGTCAAACAAGAAACAGGTATGTATGTTTCTACCGAAGTAGCTACTAAAGATCACGTATTTGAAGCTCTGAAAGCCGGAATCGATATTCTTTGGATTGGCGCGCGTACAGCCGTAAATCCGTTTGCCGTACAGGAAATTGCAGATGCATTAAAAGGAGTAGATATTCCCATTCTGATCAAAAATCCGGTTAATCCCGACTTAGAATTATGGATCGGCGCATTCGAACGTCTATACGGTGCAGGTATCCACCGCTTAGGTGCAATTCATCGCGGATTCAGCTCATACGACAAAAAGATATACCGTAATCTTCCTTTATGGCATATTCCTATTGAATTGCGTCGCCGCATGCCGGATTTGCCTATTTTCTGCGATCCTAGTCATATCGGAGGAAAAAGAGAATTGGTTGCTCCTTTATGTCAACAGGCAATGGACCTTAGTTTTGACGGTCTGATTGTTGAATCACATTGTAACCCTGATTGTGCATGGAGCGATGCATCACAACAAGTTACGCCTGACGTTTTAGATTATGTATTAAACCTGTTAGTAATCCGTGACGTCAATCAAACAACGGAAAATCTGGCTGCTTTACGTCGTCAGATAGACGGTATAGACGAACAATTGCTGGAACTATTGGCGAAACGTATGCGTGTGTCGCGCGAAATAGGTATTTATAAGAAGGAGCACAATATGCCGATCTTACAATCGCCTCGTTACAGTGAGATTCTGGAAAAACGCTCCAATATGGGCGAACAGATGGATTTAAGTCCGGACTTTGTAAAAGAGATATTAAAAGAAATACACGAAGAATCTGTACGCCAACAGATGATTATAATGAACGAACAGAAATGAAAATCCTGATATTAGGTGCCGGAAAGATGGGATCTTTCTTCACCGACCTGTTAAGTTTCGAACATGAAGTAGCCGTACTGGAAAACGATCCTAAACGGATGCGTTTTATTTACAACGCCCTGCGTCTGCAAAAACCGGAAGAGGTTGCCGAATTTAATCCTGAGCTAGTAATAAACTGTGTTACATTAAGCTATACGATTGAAGCTTTTAAATCGGTTATGCCTTATTTGCAGACTTATTGTATCATTTCCGATATTGCATCTGTAAAGACGCATTTGAAAGAGTTTTATGAAACATGCGGTTTTCCTTACGTTTCTACCCACCCGATGTTTGGTCCTACTTTTGCTAATTTGGGAAGCCTTGAAAAAGAAAACACCATTGTAATTTCCGAAGGCGATCATTTGGGTAAAATATTCTTCAAAGATATTTATTCCAGCCTTCGTTTGAATATTAGAGAGTACACATTCGAGGAGCACGACAAAGTAGTGGCTTATTCATTAGGCATTCCTTTTGCATCGACAATGGTTTTTGCTGCCATTATGAAGCACCAGGACGCACCGGGTACAACATTCAAACGTCATATGAAAATCGCCCGTGGACTTTTATCAGAAGATGATTATCTTTTGACGGAAATTCTTTTCAACCCGAGAACTCCTCATCAAATCGAACGTATCCAGGAAGAACTTAAAACCCTTCAGGAAATCATAAAAGATAAAGATTCTATAAAGATGAAGGAATATCTGACAAAGATCAGAAAAAATATAGAGTAACAACTTTTATAACAATCGTCCTGTATTAAGTCCTTTCAAGAGAAATTGAAATTTCATAATTATAATATTATCGGATCATAGTTATGACTTAAAAAAGTCATAACTATGATTTTTTTATGAGTAGTTATCCAACCTAACTGATAAACAAAGACAAGTTATTGTTAAATCATACTTGAAAAACGTATTCAATAAATTCAAAACAGATCATTATTTTTATCCGAATAAAATATTTTGAAAAATATTTCATCTTCCAATAGGGGTATTTTGTTATGAGCATGTCTTACTATCGTAATTTTATTCTTATTGACATGAAATATATCGTATTTTTTGTAACCGACTTTGTATTGTACATCTTATTTGGTTTGTTCTGTCTGTGCAAATGGATATTATTCTTACCTTTGCTATGCTTTCGAAACAACAATAAAGATTTATGTACTTCAAAGATATTATCGGCCAAGAAGAAATAAAACAACGATTAATACAGTCGGCACAAACAGGTGCTGTACCCCATGCACAGTTATTAACCGAACAAGGAGGAGCCGGAGCATTTCCGTTGGCTCTTGCATATGCCCGATATCTGAACTGCACGAACCGTACAGAGACCGATGCTTGTGGAAAATGTCCTTCATGCCTAAAGTTTAATGATTTGGTTCACCCAGACCTTCATTTCGTATTCCCTATTGTTGCCAAAAAAGAAAAGAAAAAGGAAGTTTGCGACGATTATCTTACCGAATGGAGAGGATTCTTGAAAGAATATACCTATTTTAACATGGACAACTGGCTGGATTATATTGAGGCCGGCAACTCACAAGCATTGATTTATTCTAAAGAAAGTGACGAGATTATCCATAAGCTTAATCTAAAAATATACGAAGCGGCATACCGCATATTGTTAGTATGGTTACCGGAAAAGCTACACCCTACATGTGCCAACAAACTGCTAAAAGTCATTGAAGAACCACCACAGAATACAATAATACTGATGGTTTCCGAAACTCCCGATCAAGTATTAGGTACAATTTTATCCCGTGCACAGCGTATCAATGTAAAAGCAATTCAAGCCCAGGATATTGCTCAGTCAATGATTTCCAAATTCGGATTATCGGCAGACGACGCTAAACATATAGCTCATTTATCATGCGGTAGCTTTATCAAAGCCATGGAAGCGATCAGCTTGGGAGAAGAGAATAAGTTTTTCCTGGAACAATTCAAAAGCATGATGCGTAATTCATGGGCCCGGAATGTCAAAGATATGAAGAACATGGCAGACGTAATGGCTGGCATAGGAAGAGAAAGACAGAAAAACTTCCTCGCTTACTGTCAACATCTAATACGTGAAAACTTCATGTACCGTTTTCAAACACCGGAATTAAATTACATGAACCTCGATGAATCCGGTTTCGCTGTAAAATTCGCACCTTTTGTTAATGAAAGGAATGTAATCGATATAATGAAAGAATTAGACAAAGCAGAAAAGCATATTTCTCAGAATGTAAATGCAAAGATGGTGTTTTTTGATTTAGCATTACGTCTGACTGTATTGATTAAAAGATAAAAAACCTACCTATTCCAACAATACATTCTTTTCTTATAGAATCATCTTCCCTAAAATATTCAGTAGAAGATATTTATTGCCATTCATTACCGAATAGAAATAAAAAAGCTCCGAAACCTTTCCGATTTCAGAGCTTTCTTCGCGGTGCGTACGGGACTCGAACCCGTGACCCCATGCGTGACAGGCATGTATTCTAACCAACTGAACTAACGCACCAATTATTTCTTTAAAACAAATCATTCCGTTGAATGCGGTGCAAAGATAGAGCGATTATTTGATTTTGCAATAGTTTCGGCAGAAAAAATTAGATCACACTGATTATTTTTCTACTTTTGCTTCCCAGTATAACATATTAATATAATCATGAAAAATACTCCTGTAGATTATCAAAAGGCCAGACAAGTTATTGATGGCTATGGACTTCCAGATTTCGGGAAAGCAACTATCCGCGAAGTAGTAGCCATTTCTACCCAATTGGAACAAGAGACAAAAACAGAATTTATTCATATGGAGATGGGGGTTCCCGGACTTAAAGCAGCCCAAGTCGGCGTAGATGCCGAAATAAATGCTTTACGTAACGGAATAGCATCCATCTATCCCAATATCAACGGGATACCGGAAGTTAAAACAGAAGCTTCACGTTTTATCAAAGCCTTTATTAATATAGACGTGTCACCAGAAGGCTGTGTACCGGTAACAGGCTCCATGCAGGGAACTTACGCTTCATTCCTTGTAAGCGGACAATGCACGCCCGGAAAAGATACAATCCTATTTATCGATCCCGGATTTCCTGTACAAAAACAGCAAATTACGGTTATGGGATATAAGTACGAATCTTTTGATGTTTATGAATACCGCGGAGAAAAGCTACGTGATGTGCTGGAGAAATACCTTTCCAAAGGTAATATTGCAGCCATGATATACTCCAACCCAAATAACCCGGCCTGGTTCTGCCTCACCGAAGATGAATTGAAGATTATCGGCGACATGGCAAACAAGCACGATGTTATTGTTATTGAAGACCTTGCCTATTTTGCGATGGATTTCCGTAAAGATTTAGGTACACCATTCAAAGCTCCTTATCAGGCAAGTGTTGCACGTTATACAAACAATTACATACTACAAATCTCCGGATCAAAAGCTTTCAGTTATGCCGGACAACGCATTGGTGTAACAGCAATATCTGATAAATTATACCACCGCGCATACCAGGGACTTACACAGCGTTATGGCGGAGGAACATTTGGCACGGTTTATATCCATCGCGTACTTTATGCTCTCTCTTCCGGCACAAGCCACTCGGCACAATATGCCTTGGCTGCCATGTTCAAAGCTGCTTCAGACGGGACATTCGACTTTATATCCGAAGTGAAAGAATACGGAAGGCGTGCAGAACGATTGAAAAAGATATTCACTCAATATGGTTTTCAGATCGTATATAATCATGACTTGGATGAGCCTATTGCCGATGGTTTCTACTTTACCATCTCTTATCCGGGCATGACGGGAGGAGAATTAATGCAAGAACTCATCTACTATGGCGTTAGTGCCATATCTTTGAGTACAACAGGAAGTAACCAGCAAGGCTTGCGTGCCTGCACCTCTTTCATAAAAGATCATCAATATGAATTGTTAGAAAAACGATTAAAAATATTCAGTGAAAACCATCCGCTATAAATGACAAAAGCCCGGCAAAATTTACGTTTATTAACCATTCTGCCGGGCTTTTTATTTGTTTTTCATCTTTAAAAGCCTTACATTGTCCGTGTTTTTCAATCAGTTTATTCCCAATAACTATGGCGGCTTATAAAGATATATTCAAAATAACACATAATAATGTACTGCCGGCACAAGGCAGTATCCTTATTTCAGAACCTTTTCTTCAGGATGCTTACTTCCAACGATCCGTTGTTTTATTAATTGAACATACCAAACAAGGCTCTATGGGATTTGTATTAAATAAAAAAACCGATCTGGTTGTAAATACATTTTTCTCCGAACTTGAAGATTTATCCGAAATACCCATCTATCTAGGAGGACCCGTAAGTCCGAACCGTTTGTTTTTCATTCATTCACTGGGAAACAACATCATTCCTGATGCTGTAAAAATCAACGATCAATTATATTTCGACGGCAATTTTGAAGCACTTAAACGATATATCGTTAACGGACACTCCATAGAAGGAAAAGTAAAATTCTTCCTCGGTTATTCAGGATGGACACAAGGACAACTGGAAAAAGAGATAACGCAAAATTCATGGATTGTAAGCCGCAATGCCAACGACAATGTAATGTTTGCCGAAGGGGAATCTTTCTGGAAAGATTCGCTTAAAGAAATGGGTAGCCGTTACGAAACCTGGATAAATTATCCAAAAGATCCATACTTGAATTAATTATCTGTCAGTTTGGTGATTATTCGTTGCATAACGTATACATCCGAATAACCCTCTTTTGTTACGATCCAATCTGCAAGAACACTTGTAAGTATAAATCCACAACGTTCAAAAAGAGCTTTGCTAGGACTATTCTTTGCAGGAACATGACTATAAAGTTGGTGTAACCGGAGAAATGAAAATGCATATTCTACCGTCAGATCCAATGCTTCCATAGCAAAGCCTTTCCCCTGATATAACCGGTCAAGCATAATTCCCACCCCAGCACGTCTATGATGAGGTTCAAAATCATACAAATCGATCATTCCGATAGCTGTCCCGTCAGGCTTCAACTCTATCATAAAACGCTGCTGTTTCAATTCATATATATTCAAATGGGAATTAGCAATATATTCCTTTAGTATATATCTCGAGAACGGAGACAACGTATTTCCAACATTCCATTGAGAAGTGTCATTCTCCCAACGGTACAGTAAATCCAGGTCTTCCGGTTCCAACGCACGAAGGCGGATATGTTCATTTTCCAACAGAGCCATCTCATTTACCCGGCGATACAAGCCGGCCACTTTTTTTAGTATAAATATGATATGTAGCCTTTTTATTCACTATCCTGTCCATAAAAAGAAGCATTTGCTCAAAACGGACGTCGGGATAGCAGAAAACATAATCGGTAAAGCCTTTCATCTGGTTGCGACGACAAATCGCATCCATCGCATGCTCTTCATCCAAATCCCAAAGGTTGACATATTCGAGTTCGGGCATACGCTTGGTACAGGCCTTCTTTATTTCTTCAAAATGTTCTTCATTACATAATACCAGCAAACGGCGGTGCTTACTTTTCTTACCTTTATTTAATCCGAACTTCCGGAAAGGAGCAGACAAGATTGCCTTAAGCCAAACCGCAACATGGATAAGGAAACTCATTACAATGCCGGAATGCGGATAATACTTCTTAAAGAAAATAATCATTGCCCCGTAAAATGCCCGGATATATTTCAGGTCTCCCTGCTTTGTACTTTCGCCTTTATAATGCAAAATACGTTCAGGTATATAAAAGTTAGTATAACCGCCAAGTACCAGGCGATACGAAAGGTCAATGTCTTCTCCATACATGAAGAAAGCCTCATCAAGCAAGCCTACTTTATCCAGAGCCTCATGGCGCAACAGCATAAATGCTCCGGCCAATACTTCAACTTCATGTTGCTTATTCTCGTCCAGATAAGGTAAACTATAACGTGCAAAACAAGGTGAATTGGAAAAAAGCTTTGACAGCCCGAACATTTTGCAAAACGAAACCCACGGCGTTGGAAACGAGCGTTTACTTTCCGCCAGAAATACACCGTGTCCGTCCAACATTTTCACTCCTATTCCGCCCGATTGCGGATTTTCATCCATAAAATAGCACAGCGAACGGATACTTTCTTCACCTATCACCGTATCCGGATTAAGCAGCAATACGTATTCTCCCTTACACCGGGCAATAGCCTGGTTATTGGCCTTTGCAAAACCCGGATTATCGCAGTTCTCAATAAAAACAACTTCAGGAAACAAAGGACGCAGATATTCTACCGAACCATCCGTAGAGTTATTATCTACAACAAACACATCAGCATCCATGCCCGACACTGCAGCCCGTACAGAATAAAGGCATTGCTCCAGGAAGTATTTTACGTTGTAGTTTACTATTATAATAGATATCTTCGTTTCATACATGAGTTACATCAGATTAGCTGTTCATCTTAAATTCCGTACGGTTAACAATAGAACGTCCTAAAGTTATCTCGTCGGCATATTCAATCTCATCCCCAATAGAAACTCCACGGGCAATCATAGACGTTTTTACATCATAAGGAGCCAATTTACGGTAGATAAAGAAATTTGTAGTATCGCCTTCCATCGTCGTACTTAAAGCAAGAATCACTTCTTTCACCTCGCCACGGGCCACGCGCTCTACCAAACTATCAATCTGTAAATCACCGGGGCCGGTTCCGTCCATAGGCGAAATAATTCCTCCCAGCACATGATAAACACCACGAAACTGACCGGTATTCTCTATTGCCATTACCTCTTTTATATTCTCAACCACGCAAACCGTTTCATGATCCCGTTGCGGATTGGCGCAAATAGCACACATCTCATCATCGCATATATTATGGCAAACACGGCAATACTTTACGTCGCGACGCAAAGCTACCAAGGCCGCTGCAAAGTTTTCGATATAGCCCACATCACGCCTAAGCATATAAAGAGCCAATCTCAGAGCAGTCTTCCGCCCTACTCCGGGCAACGAAGCCAACTCATTCACTGCACTTTCAAGTAATGCCGACGGGTATCTTTCACTCATTGTCTCTAACTATTTGAGCACAAAGATAACGAATAATTAGTTCTTTCCATAGCATATCTTAATCCGGGAATACCGACATTTTACCCCAAAGATACTGTATTTTTATTCTTTTGTCCTTGGTCAAAATCAATTTCCAGCATGGTCAAAATTAATTTTTAGCCAGGTAGTAATTAATTTTATACCTGGTAAAAATAATACTTATTCCCGATCTTTCGCACAAAACATGCTGTATCCCAGATTTAATTATAGCAATGAAAGGATTTGTTTCTTTCGAAGATATAACATACTTTTGTCAACAACAAGCCAGATTCAAGGCTGCTTAGACGAATAATAAACCTAACATTTTAATGCCGTAATGGAAGAAAACAAAGAAAAGGTAAACGGGCTGCCTGAAAATGCCTATCGGGAACTGAAAGAAGGAGAAGTATATAAGCCAATCATGTCACCCAACAAACAATACAAGGAAGTAACGCCTTGGTCGGTTCTATGGGGACTTGTCATGGCCGTACTATTCAGTGCAGCAGCAGCCTATCTGGGGTTAAAAGTAGGACAGGTATTCGAGGCGGCCATTCCCATCGCCATTATTGCCGTAGGACTATCCAGCGGATTCAAACGGAAAAACGCGCTGGGCGAAAATGTCATCATACAGTCTATCGGGGCTAGTAGCGGCGTTATCGTTGCAGGAGCCATCTTTACGCTGCCGGCCTTGTATATTTTACAAGATAAATATCCGGAAATCAGCATAAATTTCTTTGAAGTATTTATGAGTTCGTTGCTTGGCGGAATATTGGGCATCTTATTGTTAATTCCGTTCCGTAAGTATTTTGTTTCAGACATGCATGGCAAATACCCTTTCCCCGAAGCTACAGCTACCACCCAAGTACTTGTGTCCGGTGAGAAAGGAGGCAGTCAGGCAAAACCTTTGATCTTTGCAGGATTAATAGGCGGGCTGTACGATTTCATCATCGCTACTTTCGGATGGTGGAGCGAAACGGTCAGTACACGCATAATAGGTGCCGGAGAATTGCTTGCAGAGAAGGCAAAAATCGTATTGAAAGTCAATACCGGTGCCGCCGTATTAGGTTTGGGATACATCATCGGATTAAAATATTCTATGATTATTTGTGCCGGTTCATTCCTTGTCTGGTTAGTTATCATCCCGGCTATGTCCGCCATCTTCAGTGCCGATGTGCTCACATTCGGCAATAATGCCATAACCGCCACTGTAGGCAGTATGACACCGGAACAGATATTCACTACTTACGCCCGCCACATTGGTATTGGCGGTATTGCAACAGCAGGTGTAATAGGTATTATCAAATCATGGGGAATTATACGCGGAGCTGTAGGATTAGCTGCTAAAGAGCTGAAAGGAAAAGGCGGAGACGCTGAAAAAGAAACAATCCGGACACAGCGGGACATCCCAATGAAAATTATATCCATCGGTGTAATTGTGACATTAATTATCACTTATTTGTTCTTTCACTTTGGCGTATTAGATAACTGGTTTTATGCCGTAATAGGGCTACTGCTGGTTGGTATTATTGCCTTCCTTTTCACAACAGTTGCAGCCAACGCAATTGCTATAGTAGGCACAAACCCGGTTTCGGGCATGACGTTGATGACACTTATATTAGCCTCCATCATCCTTGTAGCCGCAGGATTAAAAGGAACGGCAGGAATGGTCTCCGCCCTCGTTATTGGCGGTGTTGTTTGTACTGCTCTATCTATGGCAGGAGGTTTTATTACCGACTTAAAGATAGGATATTGGCTGGGAAGTACACCAGCCAAACAGGAAACATGGAAGTTCCTCGGAACATTGGTTTCGGCAGCAACAGTAGGTGGTGTTATATTGATACTGAATCAGACATACGGTTTTACTACCGGACAATTGGCCGCTCCGCAAGCAAACGCTATGGCAGCTGTTATAGAACCTTTAATGAGTGGGGCCGGTGCGCCGTGGGCTTTGTATGCCATAGGTGCCGTATTGGCTATAGTACTGAACTTCTGCAAAATCCCGGCATTGGCATTTGCCCTGGGTATGTTTATCCCTCAGGAACTCAACACACCTTTGCTAATAGGCGGAGCCATTAGTTGGTACGTAGGAAGCCGTAGCAAAGACCAAGCTCTGAACTCTGCCAGATTGGAAAAAGGTACACTGCTTGCTTCCGGATTCATAGCCGGAGGTGCTTTAATGGGAGTGGTGAGTGCCGCCCTTCGCTTTGGAGGAGTTAATCTGGTGAATGAAGATTGGATGAACAGCACAATGGCAGAGATGCTAGCCATTGTAATGTATATTGCAATCATGGCTTATCTGGCAATTACTTCATTAAAAGCAAAAAAAGAATAATTCAGATCATGGAAGCACCGGTAGTAAACGTAGGTATATTAACAGAAAAGGCAGTATCATTCGTATTTAATGCAGAATACGTACATACAGAAACAGGCACTTTCTTAACCGGGGAACAACGCGCTTTGTTTGTAAACGGAAATATTGTTTTTAACGGCAAACTATATAAAGAAATATTCTTTGAACCTACTTCTCCGGACGCTTCCTTCGAATTGAAAGCTGTAACCATTGGCGTTCAGTTCCATTGGCAGCGGCAAGAAGACCAACGTTTTTACGGCGCTTTAAATTTAGTTGCCGGAAAAGAAGGTATTATCACGATCAACCAAGTAGACGCCGAATTATACTTAACCAGTGTTATTTCGTCTGAGATGAGTGCACACGCATCAAAAGAACTGCTAAAAGCACACGCTGTTATTTCCCGTAGTTGGCTACTTGCCCAGGTAGAAAAAAGTTCGATGCTATCGGCCTCGGAAAAGAAATACCAAAGTTACTACAGGGACAGAGAGCAACTGATTCGTTGGTACGACCGCGAAGATCACGCATTCTTTGATGTTTGTGCAGACGATCACTGCCAGCGTTATCAAGGCATTACCCGCACTTCTACTCCAATCGTAGAACAAGTAATACGCGAAACACGCGGAGAAATACTGACCGATGGTAAAACAATCTGCGATACCCGTTTCTCCAAATGCTGCGGCGGTATAACCGAGAAGTTCGAGAATTGCTGGGAACCGGTTCCTCACTCCTACCTTACCACCGTAAAAGACAGTCAAGATGAGATAAAGTATCCCGATCTTACTAATGAAGCTAACGCAGAAAACTGGATAAGGACCTCACCGGAAGCCTTTTGCAACACACATGACAGTACCATTCTGAAACAAGTATTAAACAACTACGATCAGGAAACAACTGACTTTTATCGCTGGAAGGTGGAATACACTCAAAAACAACTTTCCGAACTTATCCATCGCAAAAGCGGTATGGATTTCGGTCAGATACAAGATTTAATTCCAATAGAACGCGGAACATCCGGGCGTATCGTAAAGCTGAAGATTATCGGCACACGGCAAAGTTTAATTATCGGCAAGGAACTTGAAATACGCCGTACGCTCTCAGAAACCCATTTGTATAGTTCTGCATTTATAGTAGATAAGAAAGAGGTATCATGCGATATTCCACAACGCTTTATTTTAACCGGTGCCGGCTGGGGACACGGCGTCGGATTGTGCCAGATAGGCGCAGCCGTAATGGGTGCCAAAGGATATAACTACAAACAAATTCTGGCTCATTATTTCCCCAGAGCGGAAGTTGAGAAAAGATATTAAACGGTTCAGAAATTCCTTCCTTTATTGTATATTTGCAGGAAATAAAAATCACTCGATGAATAGCTACATTATCCTCTTTATCATTGCGGCTTATTTTGGAATACTATTATTGATAGCCTGGATTACCGGAAGAAAGAACAGCGGCAATGAAGCTTTTTTTCTCGGAAATCGTAAATCGCCCTGGTATATTGTTTCTATCGGTATGATCGGGACCTCCCTTTCAGGTGTTACATTCGTATCAGTCCCGGGTATGGTTCGTGGAATAGATATGACATATATGCAAACGGTTCTTGGTTTTTTTGTCGGATATATCCTGATAGCCAAAGTACTGTTGCCTCTATATTATAAATTACAACTTACTTCCATATACTCATATCTTGACAGCCGTATAGGGCGGCGTAGCTATAAAACAGGAGCTTCCTTCTTTTTATTATCTAAAATCGTAGGAGCGGCAGCCCGGCTTTACCTCGTTGTTTTAATATTACAGACTTACGTGTTCAGCACTTGGAACATTCCGTTCGCAGTAACGGTTATACTTAGTATTTTTATGGTCTGGCTTTATACATACCGCAGCGGGATCAAAACAATTATCTGGACAGACACCATTCAGGCGCTATGCCTGGTTGCCATGCTTATTGTCATTATCTGGCAAGTAAAAGACAAGATGGATTTAAGTACCGGCGGCATGATACAAACGCTGGTAGAAAGTCCTCGCTTCCGCATATTCGAATTCGGAGACTGGCACAGTACGCAAAACTTCTTCAAACAATTCTTTAGCGGAATATTTATCACCATTGTGATGACCGGCCTGGACCAGGATATGATGCAAAAGAACCTTTCATGCAAAAATCTAAAGGATGCACAAAAGAATATGTACACTTACGGATTTGCTTTTACTCCGGTAAACTTTCTCTTCCTTGCGCTGGGTGTATTACTTTTAATCTTAGCCAACCAGCAACAAATACAATTGCCTCAGTTAAACGATGATATTCTGCCCATGTTCTGTACTTCGGGTATTTTAGGGAGCAGTATTCTGATATTCTTTACCATCGGTATTATTGCTGCGGCATTCAGCAGTGCAGACTCTGCATTAACAGCACTCACAACTTCTTTCTGCGTAGATATTCTTGGTGTAGAACAGGAAGAAGCACAAAAGGCCAAACGTACCCGGCTGAAAGTACATCTTATGATTTCCGTATTATTCGCTATTATCATTCTTATATTTAAAGCTGTTAATAACCGGAGCGTGATAGATGCCATTTACATGATTGCTTCATATACATACGGTCCGTTATTAGGCCTGTTTGTTTTCGGCCTGTTTACCCGTAAACAACCACGCGACAAATATGTTCCTTATATATGTATAGCCTCGCCTTTGATCTGTTTTACCCTGGATTATCTTGTAAAACAATATGCCGGCTATACCTTTGGTTATGAAATGCTGATGGTTAACGGAGGTATTACATTTGCAGGGTTGTGGGCAGTTTCGGCACACAACAAACAAACGAGTATACATAGTTCATAATTTATAATTTACAATTCAACCTATGGAAATAAAAAGTGCGGAATTTGTAATTAGCAATACGGATGTAAAAAAATGTCCGGAAGGAAACTTACCTGAATATGCTTTCATTGGACGCAGTAATGTAGGCAAATCGTCCCTTATTAATATGCTAACTAACAAGAAAGGGCTTGCCATGACTTCACAAAAGCCGGGCAAGACACAGCTTATTAATCATTTTATCATCAATAATGAATGGTATTTGGTTGACCTTCCCGGTTATGGGTTTGCACAACACGGCAAAAGCGGACGTGAAAAATTAAAGTGCATTATTGAAGACTATATATTAGAACGTGAACAGTTAGTCTGTCTTTTCTTACTGGTAGATTGCCGGCATGAAGCACAAAAGATAGACCTTGAATTTATGGAATGGCTTGGTGAAAACGGTATTCCATTCACTATTATCTTCACAAAGACAGATAAAATAACCAAAGGGCGGTTGCAAGAAAACCTGAAAGCTTATAAGGAAAAATTACTTGAAACATGGGAAGAATTACCACCGATTTTAGTCTCTTCATCCGAAAAAAGAGAGGGGCGGGACGAAATATTGAATTACATTGAGGAAATCAACAAAAGTTTATAAATACACCTTTTTATTGTGGGGTGATAATAGTACGGGTGGTATGGAATCGCCAACAACTTTACCGGGAAGCAAATACAGACTATCCCGATGGGGCAAACACCCCGCCGAGTACAGTTGCCCAACCACCGGTACTCTTTTATCAGAAAATAACATCTTCACATTACGTAGAAATCCGGCCTTATTGCCAACCGGAAGAGATATAAAATAAATAAGATAAAGAATGAGGTTGTGTCAAAACGCTATTACCGGACGCAGATGACGCAGAACACACAGAAGAGCACAGACTGATTTTATTAATAATCAATATGGCCTGCGCTCCGTCTGCGCTCCTTAATTCCGACTTTTGACACGACTTCATTCTTTATACCTTAATAACTGAT
The DNA here is from genome assembly GCF_900232875.1 of Parabacteroides provencensis. Taxonomy (NCBI): domain Bacteria; kingdom Pseudomonadati; phylum Bacteroidota; class Bacteroidia; order Bacteroidales; family Tannerellaceae; genus Parabacteroides; species Parabacteroides provencensis. The sequence goes on from NZ_LT960488.1 coordinate 256,362, forward strand.
CTTGCACCCCACAAAATAACATCGGGGCGTACCGGGCCCATAGATATATTTCGAATCACGATCTTTACCCTGATCAAAATCATTCTGATATGCCTGGAATATATTCTGTACACCTGCATTTATCTGTAAACTAACAGAACTAAACAAAGGAATATCATAAGCCAGTTTAATATTCATATCAAAAAAATCCGGCGTTTTCTCTTCTCTATCTTCAGGAATATAACCTGCCAAATGCTGTACCAACATACTTCCTGTATAAGTTCCGGTAAGAGATGCGGACAGACGTTTCACTGGAGTAAAAACAGAAGTGAAATAACCGTAAACATCTGGTGTCCGGAACATTTTCTTTTGTGGCTGGATGCCCGGATTTGTTTCGCTCCACGTCACTGCTTCTTTATAACGGCTACGCTGTATAGTAGCACCGGCCTGCAATTGCATCCACGAATAAACCATCTTACCTTCCAAATTAATTCCCATTACGCGGGCACCGTCTTTATTACGACGTTCCAATATCAAGTTACCTTGTTCATCCTTCCCTACTTCCTGAAGGAAGAATACATCCTTTAAATCCGTATAGAATCCTTCCGCCAGAAAGTTTACCTGAACAGGCCCAAAGCGATGATAAAAATCAACCGAAGCACTTACACTGTTCGACCGTTCTTCTTTCAAATCAGGATCAAGCTGGATAATAGCTACATCGCCACCAACAGCAGCAACATGCAAATCCTCGTCAAATGCCTGCGGAGCACGGAAACCGCTTGAATAAGATAAACGTAAATTGATATCTTCAACCGGATTGAAACGTACGTTAGCTCTCGGACTAAAAATAACATGATCCATCAGGTTATGTTTATCAAAACGGCCGCCGACAAGAAAGCTCCAACGATCATTTTTCCACTCATTCTGGAGGAAAAGACTTCCTATATGTACAGTCTGGTCAACTATACGATGATAACCTAACATCTCATCTTTCAGCCTGTCATAATTATACTCCAGGCCTCCGGTAAATTCGGCAGGCATAAAAAGGCATTTATTCCAGTTGTATGAATATTGCGTACCACCAACAAAGGTCATATCAGTAGTATGTCCATAAGCGTCCGGATTCTGGTTCGTTCCATAATAACTATCACGTTTGGTATGCTGGGCCGAAGTATATACATTTAAGCGATGTTTGTAGTCTTTGGAAAACAAGTCGAATTTCAACCCTCCGCCATTTATATTATGTTCTGTTTGCTCAGCAACAAAGGCCTCATGAGGAGGACGATCAATCTGGTCGCCTCCACGACGGTATTCATTAATATTATGAAACTCGAAAGTCAGCTTAGAATAAGTGCTGGTCTTCAAATAAGAACGAAAACCTACCGTTTTTGCATTCAACTGTCCTAACTCGGAAAAACCATCGCCGTCATAATCATACGAAGCACGGTGACGGCTTTGTCCGAAAAGGTAAATTCCGGCTTTATGATCATCCGTTACCAATGAAGCATTCAATGTGGTATTATTATCAGGACGGCTACCTCCTATCATTGTCAGGGAGTGAGCCAATTGGGCAGAATTGCGCAATGGCTCTTTTGTTATGATATTTATTGTTCCTGCTATGGCAGAAGAACCAAATAATGCAGAACCTCCTCCACGCATAACTTCTACACGTTCTATCATATTAGCAGGAATCTGTTCCAACCCATAAACACCGGTAAGAGCACTGAATATCGGACGGCTATCTACCAGGATCTGTGTATAAGGGCCTTCCAGCCCATTGATTCGAACTTGTTGAAAACCACAGTTCTGACAATTGTTTTCCACACGCACTCCCGGTTGAAAGTTCAACCCGTCAGCTAAAGAGGTTGCATGGGTTGTCTCAAAAACCTTCGCATCCAATACATTTACCAGAGACGGAGCCAACCGGCGGGTCGTCTCATTCCGGTTTGCCGAAACAACAACGCCATCCAATGAAACAGCATCTTCTTCAGCTTCAAAGTTTACTTCCAAAGTCTTTCCTTTCTTAAGAATCAATTGCTTCTCTATTGTTTTATAACCTAAAGACTTCATCACTAAAGTAAACTTACCTTCCGGAAGATTTTTCAGGTAATAGTGTCCGGTAGCATCAGTGGAAGTACCGATCGTTGTTCCGTGTAGATAGACGTTAATAAAAGAAAGATGTTCTCCGCTTTTTTTGTCCAAAATATGTCCCACTACATTAGCATCCGAAGGATTAAGGCGCATATCATCATCTCCTGCCCATAAAACCGAAAAGGTATGACACAGGCATAGTATAAGTATAAATATCCTATTCATTGCTTGATAAAAATAATTTAATATGATCTTAATAATCTATTTGGAAGGAATAACATATTCTTTCAATGGAATATAATTCTTTCCGAGAGAAAATAGAATTTCTTTCGAAAGGAATCCTAAATCCTTCCGAAAGGAATGTTTTTAATATCAAGCTAAAACAGGAGGTGCGCGAAGATATAAATTCCCTTTCACAGGAACCGGAAACGCCGGATAAACCGGCGATTCAGAAACTTCGCCTATATAAAGTGTATAAAAATGTAGTTGCAGCGGATGAACCGTTCCATCGGTCGCATGTAGCGAAGAGAGTATATGGAACAGCTGTATTTCGGCTAAGGAATTGTGATGATGAGAAGAACTATTCGAATCAGTTTTAAATGGATGAGCATGTACAATGGTTACGCCGTACTCAATATGCACGTGTGTAAAAAGTGATACACAACTATAGTACGTAATAAAAAGTACCGGTAGTAACCACTTCAAATATTTAATTATATGTTGTCTCATCCAACTTTATCCCGATTAGGGACAACAAAGATAAAAAAACAATCGTTTTTAAGCAATATTTCATTTAAAATAACTATTTAATCCTTTTAGCAGAACAAACAAAATTATAACAAAAAACAACAAACTAATTGTAAGTATCAAATAGCATTTGTATAATAATTTGTTACTTTTGTAGGCAATTTACAAAGAAACAAAATACAAAATCGACGAACATATGGCAAAAATAACGAAAGATGAAGCGCTTCGGTATCATTCCGAAGGCAAACCTGGAAAAATTGAAGTAATTCCCACAAAACCACACAGTACACAAACAGATTTATCATTAGCTTATTCGCCAGGTGTAGCCGAGCCATGCCTGGAAATTGAAAAGAACCCGCTCGATGCTTATAAATATACATCAAAAGGAAATCTGGTAGCTGTTATATCAAACGGTACTGCCGTTTTAGGTTTGGGAGACATTGGCCCAATGGCAGGAAAGCCGGTAATGGAAGGAAAAGGGCTTTTATTCAAAATCTTTGCAGGCATTGATGTATTTGACATCGAAGTAGCAGAAAAAGACCCTGAAAAATTCATTCAAACAGTAAAAGCTATTGCACCTACTTTTGGAGGCATCAATCTGGAAGACATAAAAGCTCCGGAATGTTTCGAAATAGAAACACGCCTGAAGGAAGAACTAGATATTCCTGTCATGCACGACGACCAACACGGAACAGCCATTATCTCTGCTGCCGGTCTTTTAAACGCATTGGAACTAACCGGCAAAAAGATTGAAGAAGTACAGATCGTAGTAAACGGTGCCGGTGCGGCCTCTATCTCTTGTACAAAACTATATGTATTGCTAGGAGCACGCAAGGAAAACATTATCATGTGCGACAGTAAAGGCGTTATATCAAACAAACGCACCGACTTGAATGCTGCTAAGCTCGAATTTGCAACCGATCGGGATATAAAGACATTGCAGGAAGCTGTTGCAGGTAGTGATGTATTCCTTGGTTTGTCTGTTGCCAACGTATTAACCCAGGAAATGGTTCGTTCCATGAATGCAAATCCGATCGTATTTGCATTGGCTAATCCGAATCCTGAAATCTCTTATGCAGATGCAATGGCATCACGCAACGACATCATTTTTGCAACCGGCCGTTCCGATTATCCGAACCAAATAAATAATGTATTAGGATTCCCTTATATTTTCCGCGGCGCACTCGATGTTCATGCCAAGGCAATTAATGAAGAGATGAAACTAGGTGCCGTTCATGCGATTGCTGATCTGGCAAAAGAACCTGTTCCTGATGTGGTTAATGCGGCTTATAAGCTAAAACGCACTTCCTTTGGACGCGATTATATTCTTCCAAAGCCACTCGACCCACGCTTACTAACCCGCGTTTCCATAGCTGTAGCCAAAGCTGCCATCGAATCGGGAGTTTCTCGCAAAACAATCACCGACTGGGATGATTATGCAAACCATTTGCGTGAAATGATGGGATACGATAATAAAATGCTTCGTTCTTTCACGGATATGGCCAAGGCAAATCCGAAACGTGTGGTATTTGCAGAAGCAAACCATGTAAATATGCTGAAAGCCGCTATTGAAGCTAAGTCTGAAGGTATTTGCCAACCAATTTTATTAGGCAATGAAGAACGACTTCAAAAACTGGCAGCCGAAGAAAATCTGAGCCTTGAAGGTATAGAGATCGTAAATCTGCGCCACGACCGTGAAGAAGAACGGCGCAATCGCTATGCCCGCATTCTTGCAGAAAAAAAGGCACGCGAAGGTGTCACTTTTGCCGAAGCATGTGAAAAGATGGTTGGTCGCAATGCCTTCGGGATGATGATGGTAGCAACCGGAGATGCAGATGCGTTCATTACCGGCGTTTACAGCCGTTATTCGGAAGTGACAAAACTAGCGGAAGAAATCATCGGAATCCGTCCCACATACAATCATTTCGGAGCAATGAATATTGTTACCTGCAAAAAAGGAACTTTCTTTATTTCCGACACATTGATTAACCGTCATCCTTCTACCGACGTACTGATCGATATTGCACGTCTGACGCATGATGCCGTCAAGTTCTTTGCACATGAACCTGTAATGGCAATGCTTTCATATTCCAATTTCGGTTCCGACAAAAAAGGTAGTCCGCAAAAAGTACATGATGCCATCGATTTCCTGCATAAAAATTATCCGGAAATGGTTATTGACGGAGAAATGCAAGTAAACTTTGCTCTCGACAAGAAACTTCGCGACGAGATGTATCCGTTCAATAAACTAAAAGGCCAAGATGTAAACACATTAATTTTCCCGAATCTAAGCTCAGCCAACAGTGCCTATAAATTATTGGACGCACTTGGAATTTCCGAGACAATTGGCCCGATCCAAATGGGATTAAATAAGCCGATCCACTTTACAGATGTGGAAAGCACGACCCGCGACATCGTAAATCTGACCACCGTTGCAGTTGTAGATGCAATTGTACAGGAACAGATAGAAAAAGAGAAATAAAAATAAAAAACTTACTCTCTATAGCGCAGGTGCAACAATCTTTTTCTTTGCACCTGCGCTATATTTTTATTTCTTCTTTTTCAGGTCCATTTGAAGTTGAATACCAATCGAAACGCTCAAATCATTCGCCCATGAATGAGATTTATTTGTAACTATGACAGGAGGTATGTCCGGCAACGTTGTTGTATGGATAGCTTTACAAGATTGCATCGGAAAACGATAGCTTACATCAAAAATGACACTGCATTTATTTGATGTACGATAACCTATAGATGTTCCTGCATTGAAAAACATAGGCGACCTGTCTATTTTCAAACGAGTAGTTTTCCCATCAATCGTTGTCGAATTATCAGAAGAACAACCGGCAGACATCCACCCTATTCCGACTCTTGGCATCAACTGCCACCTATTCCTTTCCACAATATATGATACTCCAAGTGCCACAGAAGGTTTTATTTTACTTAAACCTGGAATCAACTCGTCAAGAAGTGCGTTACCGATATTCTGTACTAAATCATCGGTTTGTACTTTATAGAAAGAAAGTCCTAAATCAAAATAAGCACACCAATTGCATGCAAACGCAACATTCATTCGCATGTTAAACTGGGTAGCTACATCCGCCCGTGAACCAAACCATTCTGAATAATCATTTCCTCCGGTATTAAAATTAGAACCTAAAGAAAACGACATCATAAACGGTCTCTGCATAGATTCTATTCTATGCTTATCTTTAATAGTTGTAAAATGCTCTTTTTCTTGAGCCGTGGTCGGTACTATACCTATGACAAATAGGCATAAAACTAGTATTCCATATAAAGTCCTTGTTCTCATAAGGAAAGATTTTAATGATGTATTTACAAAATGCAAGATTAACAAAATACTGCATAACTTCATAACCTATTTATAGGGAATCTTAAATAACACAAAAACACCCAGCTTTACATTCTTGGGTGTAAAACCGGGTGCTATTCTCATTAAACACTGATTGTCAATGTTTACAGCAGAGAAATAGGGTAATGAATTTCCTCGACAAGTCCTTATTTACAAGGTTATAATAATGTCAATATTACTCTTAGTACTGTTTTAGTAATTGAAGTTTGTCCGACTCAGTCCTACATCGTCTTCATGATGTCCATCCATCTCAACATTAAGAAATAAAGATAATACAAATCATTCATTTGGCAAAATAGTCTCATATCAAATTCGCAAATTCACTTTTTTGTAGTAGATTTGCACAAAACAATATCTGATATGATAGAAAGAATATTAAAGACCAGACTATTGGAGCTAACGAAAAAGTATCCGATTGTTACCCTAACGGGCCCACGACAATCAGGTAAATCGACGTTACTCAAAACATCATTTCCAGAGTATAAATACGTATCATTAGAAGATCCGGATATGAGATTGTTCGTAACCGAAGATCCAAGAGGCTTTCTTGCTACATATCCTGATAAAACAATTATTGATGAGGTGCAGAGAGTGCCATCTATATTTTCCTATATTCAGACTCATACCGATAAAGAGAATAGAGAAGGAATGTACCTGCTTGCGGGCTCTCATAATTTTCTTTTAATGGAGAGCATCAACCAATCACTTGCAGGTAGAACTGCTATTCTTCGGCTATTGCCTTTTTCTCATCTAGAAATGAAAGAAGGTAATATACTCCCCCCTACTGTGAATGAAGAAATTTTCAAAGGAGCATATCCTCGTCTTTACGACAAAGACATTACCCCTACTGACTACTATCCATTCTACATCCAGACATACGTCGAACGTGATGTTCGTTTGATGCGGAATATTGGAGACTTGAGTAAATTCATTCGTTTTTTGAAATTGTGTGCAGGACGTATTGGACAGCTCCTCAATATTTCGTCGTTAGCCAATGAATGTGGAGTATCCGTAACCACAGCAACCTCATGGATTTCTATTTTGGAGGCAAGTTACATCTGCTATTTATTAAAACCTGATCACAACAACTATGCTAAACGGCTAGTAAAAGCTCCAAAACTCTATTTCTATGACACAGGGCTAGCATGTTCACTTCTCGACATAAAAAGCGCTGACCAAATAGCGACTCATTTTCTTCGTGGAGGTTTATTTGAGAACCTTGTAATTAATGAATTTATCAAGGAAGCATATAATAAAGGAAAAGAGCCCAATCTTTCATTTTGGAGAGATAGTACAGGCAATGAAGTTGATTTATTGCGCACAGAGGAAGGCAAACAATTTGCATACGAAATAAAATCAGGAGCCACATACTCTTCTGACTTTTTCAAGGGTATCTCCAAATGGGCAAAGCTATCGGGGGTAGCTTCTGAGCAATGTTTCGCAATTTATAATGGAAATAAAGATATGAAGACTTCACAAGGCGAGGTTAAGAAATGGTAATTTAAGATTCTTTCTAACATAGAAAAGAATCTTAAATGTACTCTTGCTCATATACCTTGTTTTTTATGTCCGTAACAATGGGGTTATAACTTCCCACTGCTAAGGAACGATTAACAATTAGTTTATGAACAGACATCTAAGAGACAACGAGCGACATATCAGCAACTTAACATCAAAATCGTTACTATTTATTTCGTCTGATTTTCAGTAACGATTTGGTAACACTACTTTGTCCAAACGGGGCATTTGCTTGTCTGCCGACAAAATAAAAAAGTCCCGTAAAATCAAGGTTTTACGGGACTTTTCTTAACTTTTCCACTATTTGTCTTTAGCGTTCAGCGGAGAGATAGGGATTCGAACCCCAGGAACCTCTCAGTTCAACGGTTTTCAAGACCGCCGCAATCGACCACTCTGCCATCTCTCCAGTCGTGCAACCATTTTTCTCTCGATTGCGGTGCAAAGGTAATAAGTTTTTTTTTACTTCCTAGCGTTTGGCATTATATTTTTCTTTTTCGTTTATTATTTTTCTTTTAGCTATCCGTATGAACGTTTAAAGACAATTTATTGTTATTTTTGTAGACAGTATTAATACAGTAAACAGTTTTTTATGAGAAATTTAAAAGGTTTATTAGCAATCTCAGTCGTACTTCTTTTGGTTAGTTGTACAATGTCTGCAAAAACAGGAGAAAAGCAAGCAGAGAAAGCAACAACCGCGGAAGTTGTGCATCTAAATAAAGCAGAGTTTCTTTCTAAAGTATTCGATTTCGAGAAAAGTCCGAACAAATGGGTTTACGAAGGAGACAAACCTTGCATAATTGATTTTTATGCTGACTGGTGTGGTCCGTGTAAGAAAGTAGCTCCTATTTTAAATGAGCTTGCTGAAACTTACAAAAATGACATTGTGATTTATAAAGTAAATGTTGACAAAGAAAAAGAGCTAGCCTCTGCATTCGGGATACAAAGTATACCAACATTTTTATTTATTCCGATGAACGGGCAACCGCAAGTTGCACAAGGTGCCCTACCTAAGGAAGCTTTTGTTGAACAAATTAATAGCTTCTTGCTCGGTAAAAAGAAATAAAAACGACGCAACAGTCTATATAAAAGCAAAAGAAAAGGTTTGTATCTGTTTTTAATAAAACTAAGATACAAACCTTTTCTTATTTAGTTGCCCACCCTATTTCTTTTAGCCTTCTATTCAAATCAATTCAGTTGCTTATCTAAATTTCATCAGATAATTACCAATACAAAAAAGAGGATATCCTAAAAGAATATCCTCTTTTTTATTTTAGCACCAGCACGAATTATTCAGCGCTTTCAGCTGCAGGAGCTTCCTCTGCAGGAGCAGCTTCTTCAGCTTGAGCAGCGGCGGCTGCAGCTGCCAATTCTGCTTTCTTCTTAGCTACAACTTCTGCTTTTGCCTTATTTGCTTCTTTCTCTGCTTCCAGACGAGCCTTAGCTTCAGCTCTTGCAGCTTCGCTATCTTTGTCTTTTACAGCCTGAATAGAAGACTGTTTGTTTTTCAACCAAGCCTGAAATTTCTCTTCAGCTGCTGCTTCGTCGAAAGCACCCTTCTTTACACCTTCCAGCAAATGCTTTTTCATGCAAACTCCTTCACGAGAAAGAATATTGCGAGTTGTATCTGTAGGTTGTGCACCTACCTGTAACCAATACAAAGCTCTTTCGAAGTTCAAATCTACTGTAGCAGGATTAGTGTTCGGATTATAAGAACCTATCCTTTCAATAAATCTTCCATCACGTGGAGCCCTGCTGTCTGCGACTACGATCTGATAAAAAGCGTAGCTTTTACGACCGTGTCTTTGCAATCTAATTTTTGTTGCCATGTTTGAATAATTAATTTAAGCTGTTTGTATTAGCGGGTGCAAAGATAAGTTTTTTCGTCTTTAAAACAAACTTTTAAACAGAAAAACGTTTAAAAGTTAATGATTCACCATCCATTTATGCCTTAATCCCCGTAAACTTTTTTGTATATACTTGGAAAGTATGATAAGAGTCACGGCTACTATTATCAGAAGGATACCTAAAGCAACATGAGAAGTAAAAGGTTCACTAAATAGTAAAACACCGACACACACGGCTGTCACCGGTTCCATTGCCCCTAAAACAGCAGTCAATGTTGATCCTATATTATGCACTGCCTGTACTAAAGTGACATTAGAAATCACAGTCGGAACAATAGCTAATAAAATCAGATTCATCCATGACTGTCCATCCGGTATCAGTTGCAGCCCGCCATTCATCAACGCCTTAACAAGAAACATGAATGTACTGACTATAAATACATAAAAGGTAAGTTTCCGTCCATTCATAGCATGTACCCTCGACTTATTTACCGTAACTATATATAAAGCATACCCTACAGCCGAAAAAAGAACAATAACTACACCAACGGGATTTAAAGCCAATTCTCCATCTCCTATAGAAAGACGTGCAACACCGGATACGGCTAAAAGAATAGCAAACACAGTTACCCATGAAGTCTTTTCTTTAAATATCGTCATCATAATAAGAGCGACAAATATAGGATAAGTGAAATGGAGCGTCGTAGCAATTCCTGCTGCCATAAAGTTATATCCCCAAAACAGGAACAAAGAGGATATTGTATAAAATCCACCCAACAATATCAGCACCGGAATATCCCTTTTGTCCATCTGAAATGATTGCTTTTCCACTTTCATAACTCCCGCCAGAGAAATCGCAGCAAAAAAGAAACGATAAAAAAGAATGGAATCAAACAGCATTCCACTAGCCATGAGAGGTAATGTAAATAACGGTATTAAACCGAACGTTATAGAAGTTGCAATACCAAACGCAAAACCTTTGAGGTTACTCATCGTAATTTCTTTTTTTTAAACAATCAACATATACCAGTTGCGATGATATACTTGTATACTAACTTTTACTCTAATAATCCGGTTATGGCATCAAGTATCTCTTTATCTGTAACCTCTTTATTATAGCCATTTATTATTTTCCTTATCGTTCGATGCTCATCCAGTATAAAAAAGACAGGAGCAGCTCCTCCAGTCCGATAGTCTTTAATTACAGCATCCGTAGCACTCAGGAACATATAAGTTATATTGTGTTTATCCACATAATTTTGTCCGGAATGTGCGTTCCGTTTCCATGTTTCAATTGCCACAACTTCAAGTTTATCCTCGCCAAAGTCATCTTTTAATTTATTCAGGAAAGGAATGGATACCATACAAGGCCCACAGCCAATACCCGTAAATTCTAATAATACCACTTTGCTTTTAATGTCCGACAAAGATACAGTTTTTTCTTTTATATCGTTCAACGTCCAGTCCGGAGCCTTTATTCCAGTAAGTTCCGGCAGAACCGGCACATTACGTTTTTGACCATACATACGAACTTCAAAGTCTTTCGGAAAATAATCAGATAAATTAAAATCTTCAATAGACAACCTATTACATTCAACATCCTGGCATGTAACAACGGAAATATTATGGCATTGCTCCCTTCTGTATTTATAAGGCAGGTCATCCGATTTTCGAATCCAAAGCTCATAAACAGATGTGGGATCAAAAGCATACGGATTATCCATATAATAAGCTTTTCCAAAGAATTCGACCTGTTTATCTTCTTTTATGGTTAATTTGAAGTGATAACATTCCGCCATATCATCAAGCTCCATCGTAATCTTGTCATTCGTTTCAAGTGCATATTTAATAACATTCTTAGTGAAGCTAAAGAAAGGTGGCGTAACAAGCCTGAACGGCAATTTCCTTGCTGTAAAATCATCCAGAACGATAATCTTATCCTCATCATATACTATAGCTTTCTTTTCACCATCATATCCGCCATAAAATTCAATACTTGGCGTAAAGCATGCATAAGAAGCACCAATAATAGTGTCAATAGGATTGTTATATTCATTCACTATGAATGGAGTCCGATAGGAGGCAATAGTATCTCCCGGTTCCCAGGCTTCCATAATCTCCGTATAGGTAGCAGACTCAATCTTCTCCAAATTATCTAACACTTTTCCCAGATAATCCTTCTTCATATCCTGAGCAGCATTTGTCATAGCAGACAATAAGAAAACAGAAATAATCAACAGTCGTGTTTTCATAGCAATATCTTTATTAGTTCAATCTATTATAATTTCGTAAAAAACTACATCAAAGCATATTCCGAAATAATCGTACATACAAATATAAAGAAAAGTCAGACCCGACAACTGTCAGACCTGACTTTTACCACCTTTTAACAGACTGTATAAAGGTTATCTTTTATCCCTTCTTATTTTAGAATGATTAAATTACAAAAGTAATCCCGCCGCTACTTCTTCGGCAACTGCTTCACCTTTTAATGCAGCAACCAATGCCAATCCAAAATTAAATACTAATCCGGGGCCTTTACCCGTAATGACATTGCCATCCACTTCTACCGCCTCACCCGTGACATTTGCACCAACCAACTTTGGTTCGAAACCCGGATAACAAGTAGCATTACGGCCTTTCAACAAACCTAATCCTCCTAACACAAGCGGAGCGGCACAAATAGCAGCAACTACCTTTTGATTACGATATTGCTCTAAAAGCCTTTCTTTTAATGGCTCATAATTGTTTAAATTAGTTGCCCCAGGCATACCTCCGGGTAAAACCAAAGCATCTGCATCCGTTAGATCTGTTTCTGCAAACAAACTATCTGTCACAAATTCCATACCATGAGCACCCGTTACTTTGCGTTCGCCCGTAATAGAAACGGTTTTCGCATTAATACCTCCGCGACGTAAAATATCTACGGTTCCAACAGCTTCCAGTTCTTCGAAGCCGGTAGCAAAGAATACATACGCTTTCTTCATGACTTTATCCGATTATATTATTTAAACTTATAAACATACGTAATTGTTCCGCTTTGGTTATTTGTTCCGTTAATGCTATTAAACTTAGCACGACGGGCAGCGTCCAAAGCACTTTTACGCATAGATGCATTATCAATATTAGTTCCCCGGCCTATCTCCGTAAATATCACATTTCCTTTCGGATCTACTGTAATATTAATCACTATACGCCCTTCCTCTTGTATGGTATAAGCAGGACGCGGTAGTCCTCCGGCTCCGATAGAACGACCATTCAGATTAAAAGAGCCGTAACCTCCCACTCCTTCATTTGCTCCATGATCGGAATTTCCAAACGGACTTCCCTGGTTGCCTGTTCCAGAAGCGGCATCGCCCTGACTATTACCATCGGTACTACCCATACCGAAAGCACCGGCTACTTTATTACTAATAGCCTGTTCTTTTTTACGTCGTTCGTCTGCTATACGCTTCTTTTCAGCTTCTTCTTTACGAATACGCTCCTTTTCTATCTCTTCCTTGCGTTTCTTCTCCGCTTCCTCTTTTTTCCGTTTCTCTTCTTTCTTTTTAGCCTCATTAATAGCGACACTCTCTTCGATATCCTGAGTTATCAATTCTTCTTTCGGAGCTTCAACCTTAGGTGCAGGTTCCGGAGGAGGAGGCGTTGTCGTCTCCTGAGGTAGTTCCTGTCCGGTATACTTAGGTTCAAACATTCCTGCAGCAGCATCTACGTTTCCGAAATTGACCAATACGCCTCCATCTTCATCGGGTATAATCGTTTTCAAAACCGAAAACCACAGGATAAGAAAAAGTACTGCATGGAAAGCAACCGTACCAACTATACCATATATGTCATCTTTATTAAACTTCATAGACGTTATTTCTGCGGACGTGTGGCAAGCACCATCTTAAACTTATTTTCGTTCGCTATATTCAGAATCTTTACAATTTCTTTATAAGGTACGGTTTCATCCGCATAAAGAGCTACAAACATTTCCGGTTCTTTGGCATAGCTATCTTGCAGAAACGGAGTAATCTCTTCAAATGAAACCTGTTTTTCCCGTTGGTTGCCAAAAGCTACATAATAATTCAGATTGGCATCTATCGTCACACGGGTAAGCGGTTTAGCTGCAGTTTGCTTCTGAGCTTGCGGCAAGGTGACTTTGATAGCATTCGGAATTACGACAGTAGAAGTAACCATAAAGAAAATCAACAATAGAAATATGACGTCCGTCATAGATGCCATGCTGAAAGATTCATTTACTTTTGTTCTTCTTTTTAAAGCCATCTCAATTAATTTGCTGGTTCGTTCAATAAATCCATAAATTCCATTGTACGGGCTTCCATCTTATTCACAACATTATCTACCTGGGAAACCAGATAGTTATATGCAAACAAAGCGATAATACCTACCACAAGACCTCCAACTGTTGTGACCAAAGCTTCATAAATACCATTAGACAGTAACGAGACGTCTACATTCGTTCCGGCATTAGCCATATCAAAAAACGCACGTACCATACCAGTCACAGTACCTAAGAATCCTAACATAGGAGCACCTGCCGCTGTCGTAGCAATCAAAGGAAAACCTTTTTCCAACTTTGCAATTTCCAGGTTACCTACATTCTCTATTGCCACAAGGACATCATTCATTGGACGTCCCAAACGGGTGATTCCTTTTTCTATCATACGTGCAGAAGGCGTATTTGTACTACGACAAAGATTCAACGCCGAATCCAACTTACCTTCATGAATATAATCTTTAATACGGTTCATAAAAGACTCGTCCTCTTTACCGGCACGGCGGATAACCATTAACCGCTGCACAAAGATGTATATTGCCATCAGAGACAATAACAACAACACAATCATAATCCACCCGCCTTTAAATGCAAGGTCTATAACATTAATCTCAGCCTCTGTAGGAAGTGGTGCCACTGATGTTAGATCAGGCATCTGATCTGCTGCCTGTGCTCCTGTGGCCTGGAGTGAAAGTAAAATACTCATACTTAATTTAATTATGAATTTTCAATTTTTAATTTACGAAAGGCAATCCTTATATAGTTTAATAGTCTCTTTCAATCCATAATATAAAGCATCACAGATTAAAGCATGTCCTATAGAAACCTCATCCAACCAAGGAATGTTCTGATTAAAATACGCCAGATTATCCAAATTCAAGTCATGGCCGGCATTTACTCCCAAACCCAAATTTTTAGCTTGTTGTGCAGCAGCAATAAAGGGAGCAATAGCTTCTTCACGATTCTCCGGATATTTAGTTGCATACGGCTCTGTGTAAAGTTCAATACGGTCGGTGCCGGTTTTTGCTGCCAGTACGATATTATCCAAATCTGTACCTACAAAAATAGAGGTACGGATACCGTTCGTAGTAAAAGTATCGACCAACTCACTCAAACGGTCAAAATGAATTTTCACATCCCATCCTGCATTAGACGTTATTGCATCCGGAGCATCCGGAACAAGCGTAACTTGTGTAGGTTTTACCTTCAAAACCAAATCCACAAATGCATCACAGGGATAACCTTCTATGTTAAACTCTGTTTTAATCAACGGTTTCAAAGCAAACACATCACTGTAACGGATATGTCTTTCATCAGGACGAGGATGAACTGTAATACCCTGGGCACCGAAAGATTCACAATTCTGAGCGACTTCCAGCACGTCCGGCATATTACCGCCGCGCGCATTACGAATAGTTGCAACCTTGTTAATGTTTACACTTAAATTTGTCATCGAATATCGTTATATCTTTTTTTCTTGATTACATTTGCACAAAAGTATCGACAAATTTAGTAGGATTTGGGGAATTTACAGAAAAATGTTAGTAAAAGATTTCATAATGAAAGATATTCCGGTGTTAAAAAGTTTTGACACAGTAGAATACGCTTTAGGGCTAATGGATGATTTTAAACTTAAACATCTTCCATTACTAAATGAAAACACATATCAGTGTTTACTTTCGGAAAAAGATTTGTTAGCCATACCTAGCTCATCAATTACTATTGGCGAACCGGTAATGTTTGCACCCAGTGTACGTGAGGACAGCCATTTACACGAAGCACTTGCAATCATAACACGCTATGGTTTAAGCTTACTACCGGTTGTTTCCACCGAAGGCATTTACTCAGGAGCCATCACCCGGGACAAATTAATCGAGGCTTTATCCGAATTATGTAATGCAGAAGCAGAAGGAAGTATAATTGTCCTCGAAATGATGCCTCAGGATTATGTTCTTTCAGATATTGCCCGTCTGGTTGAATCCAACAATGCCCATGTTATAAATCTATTATCACATACGGATAAAGATACAGGAAAGTTGCTAATCTCCATTAAGATCGATTTGGAGGATGCATCGCCCGTTATACGCAGCTTTGAACGGTTTAATTATACCGTTCTCTACCATTTCATGGAAAAAGGAATGGTAGACGATGTTTTACAGCAGCGGATGGACGAATTGCTACATTATATGAATATGTAAAAGAAAGGACTAAAATATGAAAGTAGGAGTTTTTGGCAGTAAACATCAGGTTGAAAAACAAAACCTAATCAAACGTCTATTTGAAAAACTACATACCCTGGAAGCCGAAGTATATGTAGACAGTCTATTTTACACATTCCTTACCGACGCTTTAGGATACGAGCCACCCATGTCGGGACTTATAAGTGGAGACGAATTTAACCTGGATGTTGCTTTAAGTATCGGCGGCGACGGAACATTTTTACGAACAGCAGCACGGGTAAACAAACAAAATATCCCGATACTCGGCATCAACACCGGACGTTTAGGATTCTTAGCAGATGTAAGCAGTAATGAAGTAGAAGATACTCTCGAAGAACTTTTCAAAAACTACTACCGCATAGAAGAACGCACTTTACTACGTCTTCATACGGAAGATCACATCTATCATGGCTATAATTACGCATTGAACGAGATCGCAATTCTAAAACGTGACACATCATCCATGATAACCATCCACACCTCGTTAAATGAAGATTATTTGACATCCTATCAGGCAGATGGCCTTGTCGTTGCTACACCTACAGGGTCTACAGCCTACTCTATGAGTGTAAACGGTCCTATCATACTGCCGCAAAGTAACAATATTGTATTAAGTCCCGTAGCTCCCCATTCATTAAATGTCCGTCCATTAGTCATACCTGATTCATATACAATTACATTAGGAGTAGAGAGCAGGAGCAGCAATTTTCTTATTGCGCTGGACGGCCGTTCGGAAGTATTCCCTACCGGTATAGAATTGGAAATAAGTAAAGCTAATTATACAACAAAGGTCATCAAGCGTTACAACCATACTTTTTACCAGACTTTGCGGGAAAAATTAATGTGGGGAGCAGACGCAAGAATGAAATAATGTTAAATATCAAAAGATTTATGCCGAAAAGTTATGCTATAAAACATAAACACCATATATTTGCACTGTGTTTTTCATGGTATTAGATTTAAGGTTAACAATGAAGATTGGCTGTCCGTGATGGATAGCCTTTTTTGTTTTATACTGTTCCGCATACATAATCCAATACCCAATATAAATGAATAAAACGATATTACTTATTCAATAGAGCAAAACTACCATCAATAACAAGGAAAACAAAAAAACATTGCGCGCCGTATGAGCTAACGTTTTATTAAGTTCACGCCCCCGGTAAAGCTTCAACTCCATCCAGGTAGATATAAAAAGGACTGCAAAAGCGCCAAATACAAAATGTATCCACCAAGCACTACTTAATAATAAAGGCATCACAATAAGTAATGCGGCTACCCCATTTATAAAATAAACAACGCGACCAAAATTACGGCCAAATAAAACAATTGTAGTCCGCTTATTGGCTGCTTTATCTTGTTCATAATCCCGGTAATTATTTACAATCAGAATATTGACAG
The DNA here is from genome assembly GCF_900232875.1 of Parabacteroides provencensis. NCBI lineage: Bacteria > Pseudomonadati > Bacteroidota > Bacteroidia > Bacteroidales > Tannerellaceae > Parabacteroides > Parabacteroides provencensis. Next base: position 273,816 of record NZ_LT960488.1, read on the forward strand.
ACAACAAACCCAATGCCAATGATAATAAAAAAGACAATAGAGAAAAAGAAAGTGCTTGCACATAATAAGTAAAACAAACCGGAATCATTCCATAAAACAGCAACACGCAAACATCACCCAAACCATTATATGCCAACGGAAAAGGTCCTGCAGAATAAGCTAACACACATATCGCAATGGCTAAACCTACCGGAATAAGTTCCCAACCGGCATAAAACAAAAGCATACATCCGCAAAGACATGCCAATGCCAAGGTGACAAAAGTTCCTTTCAACATAGCTTTTGGAGTAATCCAACCCGAAGCCACCGCACGGTCCGGTCCTAAACGGTCTTCTTTATCCGCACCTTTCTTAAAATCAAAATAATCATTCGCAAAATTACTGGCAATTTGTGCCAATAAAGCTACTAATAAACAAAGTATAGCAGGCACCAGGCGAAACATACCATCACGATATGCCAAAGCACATCCTACTAACACCGGACTAAACGAAGCAGGCAATGTTTTTGGCCTGGCAGCTTCCAGCCATGCACTTAAAAGAGTTTTTTCTTCTTTCATATCAACCTTTTACATATTTTACCTGCAAAAGTAAAAACAAAAAAACCAAATAGTTGTTACTTTATTAAGATTTCATATATATTTGCAGCATGAAGAATATTCTATTTATAATAGGTCTGCTAATTGGTATGTTTCTGCTTGCACCGGAAGATGGTGTAAATAGGGACAACGATACTATTGCTGCCAATCAGGAAACTCTTATGAAAGAAAAAACTTCTGCCGATATACAACATCATCTGGAAATACTAAGCAGTGAATTAAAAGGCAGTAACGGTCTTACGCCCCGCCGGAATATTCAAACAACCAATTACAACTTTGAGTTACGTATTCAAAAAGGGGCAGAAAAAACGCTACAGTTCATCCGCTTGAAAGGAATAAACGTACTCCATAAAGTATCTGAAACTAATTCAGATTGTCATACCATAAACTTATCAACTCTTCTCTGCCGGATGGGGCATCACATCTTTGTCCTCCGGAAACTCATTATTTGATTTATTGCGAATAATTGCGTCTTTGCGTATGGAAGCCATATCTTCTATACCATTTAATTATTGTGCTCTTTCAGCACAAATCAATTTATTATTCACTCTAAAATCATACAATTATGTCTAAAAATAAATCAGGCAAAGGCCGAATATATCTTTATGTTCTTATCACAATTGCAGGTTGCGTACTTGCGTGTAGTTCAATTATTACAAACGACTATTTGAAACTTGTTATCGTAATGGGCACACTTTGTGTCGGTTTATATGGGATCATGAGAGGTCTCAGTAATTCCGGGAACACGGAAGAAGCGACTGCGATTAACGAAGAGACATCCAAATAAGTGAGGTACATAATTAAAAAAACAGAAAGATATGAAAATAAATAAAGATTTGGTAGATGCAGTTATGATGCTATCATTTATCACATTAGTATTAGTTGGTACTACCGACTTCTCTAACATAATGACTAAAGATGTAATAATGGGATGCTTAGGCTTTATCACCGTAGTGATGGTTGTATTGCGTGGCATACAATTAAAGCAAGCAGCTCATGAAAAGCCAGAGGAATATGACTATGAATAAAGATTTAGAATATTCATTATAAGACAAATATTCCAATACAAAAACCTAACAAATGTCCGGAAAAACTTCCTATTGTTACTCCGAGGTGACTTGGGGTTACTTGAAATACGTTTTTCTGCCTATTAAAAAATAACTTGCTGTTTATTTGAGTATGGTATCTATAATACCTGCCAATAGGAAACCGGACATTTTTTATCTTATTTTATTCAACCCGTTGCATATCTTTAATTAATTCACGAATATTGCATGTAAATAAAACAATATGTAATATATTCATGTGCTTTTAAATAGCAATATTATTATGAAAAGACAATTCCTTATCATGCTTTTTTGTCTCTGTACAAGTACGGGGATACTTGTTGCGCAAAACCGATGGACAATTAATCCAAACGGAAGTATTTCATGGAAAGTAAAAGATAAGCTACCTCATTATGATCATATTGAAATGAGTGGTCTGAAAGTTTCAACCGTATTACGTTACGGGGTGAATCAAGATGGCTCCTTTCGACTGAATAAAAGCTTAGTGTGGCCTATGTTGCGAACAATTCCCAACAACACACACGCCAGCCTTACAAGAAAATTTGCATGGAATGCGCCCGAAATGATTACTGTAAACGGATTATCATTATTAAACGAACAAGTACATACAATAACATTAGACGGAACAATGATTGTAGAAAGCACTTTTTCCTTCCCTGGCCATGCAAGCATATCCTTAATACGCACCATTTTCCCTTCCGTATCCAATCCTGCCATATACGAGAAATATATCTTGCAAAATACGGGGGAAACCAATATTACAGTCGAAGTCCCCGTTTCACGAACCATAACAAATACAGATCCTTCAATGGGTGTAGACGGTAGCTACAAACTTATATCCGAAATAACAGGTTCGGCAACCAAACAACTCCGGCCCAAAGAAACATTTGTATTTTATACATCCATAACCGGATATAAAAACGGGGAAACAGAACTTAAACCCGATATTGAAAAAGAACTGCAAGCCCGCAAAAGTCTTGTTTCCGGGTTATGGAATAATCTGATTCTTGAAACCCCGGATCCTGTAATCAACACGATGTTTGCCTTTGCAAAAATACGCGGCTCCGAAAGTATATACGACACTAAAGGAGGATTGCTTCATGGTCCGGGAGGCGAATCTTACTATGCTGCAATCTGGGCTAACGACCAAGCCGAATATATCAATCCGTTCTTTCCATATTTAGGATATGAAACCGGAAACGCATCAGCCCTGAACTCTTTTAAGCACTTCGCACGGTTTATGAATCGGGAATATAGTAAGATACCAAGTTCCATTATAGCAGAAGGTACCGATGTATGGGGAGGAGCCGGAGACCGTGGTGATGCAGCGATGGTTGCATACGGGGCAGCGCGTTATGCTTTAGCCGAAGGAGATAAAGCAGAAGCTGAAGAACTATGGCCTTTGATTGAATGGTGCCTGGAATATTGCCATCGCCAGTTGAACAGCGAAGGTGTAGTAGCTTCCGATGCAGACGAATTGGAAAACCGTTTTCCGGCGGGCAAAGCCAACCTGTGTACATCCTCATTATATTATGATGCCCTATTATCTGCTGTATATTTAGGAAAAGATTTGCATAAACCTTCGGCCCAATTGGCATCTTATGATAAACAGGCTAAGACTCTCCGCAAAAACATGGAAAGCTATTTCGGAGCCAAAGTAGAAGGCTTCGATACATATCAATATTACGAAGGTAATGATATACTACGCTCATGGATTTGTATTCCGCTGACCGTTGGCATTTACAATCGCAAAGAAGCAACTATCCAAGCCCTTTTCTCCCCGCGTCTATGGACAAAAAACGGTTTGTTGACACAGGCCGGCAGCGAAACTTTCTGGGACCGTTCTACTTTGTACGCATTACGTGGAGTCTATGCGTGTGGTGAAACAGAGAAAGCAACCGAATATCTCAAGTTCTATTCCAACCAGCGTTTACTGGGAGAACACGTCCCCTATGCTATCGAAGCCTGGCCGGAAGGAAGTCAACGCCATTTATCGGCCGAAAGCGGGTTATATTGCCGCATCATAACAGAAGGTTTATTCGGAATCCGTCCTACCGGTTTAAAATCATTCCTTTTCACACCTCGCCTGCCTAAGGAGTGGAATACAATGAGCTTACGGAATATTAAAGCATTCGGAACCTCTTTTGATATCGAAGTAAACCGAAACCAAAGTAAGATAGATATATCGGTCAAAATTGGTAATAAAACCTTATTACACAAAAACACTAAAGAAGGAGAAACTATAACGGTCGAGCTACCAGGTAGCACACGGTAATCCAACAATAAAAAAAGGCGTCCCTAATGAAGAGACGCCTTTGCTGTTTTATTTATCATTATTACTACCATATAACCACACGGTCTGCAGGAGCCATATACATCGGATCACCCTCTTTTATTCCGAAAGCAGCATAAAAGTCATCTATATTACGTAAAGCAGCATTCACACGCCATTTACCCAAAGAATGAGGATCAATCTTTGTAAGACGAAGAATCTCTTCCGGTCTGATATTTTGCCCCCACAAAGTTGCATAACCTAAATAGAAGCGCTGATCATCAGTAAAACCATCAATCGGAGCCGGAGCCTCTTTACCCTTCAATGAATTTTTATAAGCCTGATGTGCTACCAGCAATCCGCCATGGTCGGCAATGTTCTCACCCAGTGTAAAACGGCCGTTAGCATGTACTGTATCTAATACAATAATATTATTATATTGTTCAACCAGTTTGTCGGCGCGTTCCGTAAAACGCTTAGCATCATCGGCAGTCCACCAGTCAGTCAGATTACCGTCTTTATCATAATTACGTCCCTGATCGTCAAAACCATGAGTCATCTCATGTCCGATCACCACGCCAATAGCACCATAATTTACAGCATCATCGGCATCCGGATTAAAGAACGGAGGCTGGAGAATTGCAGCAGGGAAACAAATCTCATTCGTTGTCGGGTTATAATAAGCATTAACCGTTTGAGGTGTTATGAGCCAACGGGATTTATCCACCGGTTTATTCAAGTCTGCCAGATAATATTCAGCATCAAAAATATTAGAACGGCGCACATTAGCCCAATACGAATCGTCCTTTATTTCCAGGCCGCTGTAATCGCGCCATTTATCAGGATAGCCTATCTTTACACCAAAAGCAGCCAGTTTTTCCTGAGCTTTTTCCTTGGTTACATTGCTCATCCATTCCAATGAAGCAATACGTTCGCCCAATGCTTTCTGCAAATTTCCAACCAACTGAAGCATTTTTTCTTTAGAAGAAGCCGGAAAATACTTTGCTACATACATTTCGCCGACAGCTTCGCCCAAAGCTCCATTCACAGTAGAAAGAGAACGTTTCCAACGTGGTTTCTGTTCCTGCTGTCCCGACATAACCTTCCCGTAGAAATCAAAAGAAGCAGTTACAAAATCGTCACTCAGGTAAGGAGCTGCTGCGTTCAGCAAGTTAAATGCCAGATAAGCCTTCTGCTCATCAATCGATGTGTTTTTGAACAAATCTTCCAAACCTTTATAGAAATTAATCTGTTTGGCATCCAACTCCTTCAAATCCGGAACGCCTAAAGACTGGAAATAAACATCCCAGTCCAAAGCACTGCTATGCTTTTTAAAGTCTTCAAATGAAAGTTTATTGTAATTCTTTTGCGAATCGCGTAATTCTTCGCGACTTGAAGATATCTGAGCAATATTCTTTTCGATTTTCATTACAGCATTTACAGCAGCATCAGCCTGTTCGGGAGTATATCCAGCCAAAGTGAATAATTTATTAATATAAGCCTGATATGCATCACGCATCTTTTCACTTGCTTCGTCTGTCTGTAAATAATAATCGCGATCGCCCATGCCTATTCCTGCCTGATACAGCCCCATAATATTCATAGAACTATTCTTTTCATCAGCAGCTACAAAATAAACAAAGAACGGAGACATACCTCCTTTATGCAGGGTGGCAACCATTTTTGAAATATCGGATTTTGTAACCAACGAATTGATAGCAGCCAACTCTTCCTTAACAGGATTTACACCATCGGCGTTCAGTTTTGTGCTATCCAGCCCCATCGCATATAAAGTACCTATTTTCTGAGCTACGGTTCCGGCTTGTTGGGGAGTAGTTCCCAATTCATCAATCAAATTACGGAGTTGCTCCTGATTATTTTCCATTAATACATTAAAAGTACCAAAACTTGAATATTCAGGTTTCAACGGATTATTTTTAATCCATCCGCCACATGCATATTCGTAAAAATCAGTACCCGAAGCCACTGTCGTATCCATATTTGCCAGATCAATGGCTTTCACTTTTGCAATCTCTTTCGCAGGAGTATTGCAGCCCACCAAAGCAACCATACAAGCTGCCATAAACGGTAACATCTTCGTTTTTTTCATTTTACTAACTTTAAGCCTTAAAAGATGGTGCAAAGGTAGTATAAATAAAAACAAATAGTCTGCTAACAATCTTTATTTAACGCCAGTAATTTAACAAAATAATAAAGTATGCAAGGCAAATAACAGAAATTGCTAACTTTGCCCGCAGAATAGAGAAACACTAAAAAATATAGACATTATGAAACCTACATTATTTGTTCTGGCAGCCGGTATGGGTAGCCGTTACGGAGGATTAAAACAATTAGACGGCCTTGGCCCCAACGGCGAGACAATTATGGACTATTCTATTTTCGATGCTATTCGTGGCGGATTCGGAAAATTGGTATTTGTTATCCGCAAATCATTTGAAAAAGATTTCCGCGAAAAAATTATCTCCAAATATGAAAACCATATTCCTGTCGAAGTAGTATTTCAGGATTTAAACGACCTTCCGGCAGGGTTTACTTGTCCTGAAGGACGCGAAAAACCGTGGGGAACAAACCACGCTGTACTTATGGGGAAAAAGGTGATTAACGAACCTTTTGCCGTAATCAATGCAGACGACTTTTACGGACGCGATAGTTTTGCCGTATTAGGTAAAGCTCTAACCGGAATGACAGGTAAGAAAAACGACTATTGCATGGTTGGCTACCGTGTTGGCAATACATTGAGTGAGAGCGGCTCCGTTGCCCGTGGCGTTTGCGAAACAAATGCGGCAGGCTTCCTTACTGGCGTTGTTGAGCGTACTGCAATCGAACGTATTGACGGAGATATCCAATTTACAGACGAAAACGGAAAGAAAGTTGTATTAGAAGAAAATACACCTGTTTCCATGAATATGTGGGGGTTTACTCCTGATTATTTTGAATATTCAGAAGAATTTTTCAAAGAATTCCTGAAAGCAAATATGGGTAATCTTAAAAGCGAATATTTCATTCCTTTAATGGTAAACAAACTGATAACAGAAAACACCGCCCGTGTGAAAGTTTTAGATACTACATCTAAATGGTTCGGCGTTACCTATGCTGCAGACCGTCAAGGTGTGGTTGATAAGATACAGGCATTAGTGGATGCAGGAGAATATCCTTCAAAACTATTCTGATTCAAAAATCAAATAACAGACAAATCGGCTATCTAACCTTGTTATTAGACAGCCGATTTGTTATTTTGTGTGCAAAGAATCTTCCTGCTTATTCATTGCACTATCAATCCTGATGTATATCTATATAAGCCTTATCAAGATGAACTGCTTCGGTTATAGGTTATAGGTTATCGGCTATGCGATTGCAAGAGTAGAAAAGCGCAGATGATCAATTATTCATATTTTATTCCTATTTTTGCCTCCAAATTAATTGCAAATAAAATATGAAACGAATCCTTACTTTGTTGTTTGTTTCGGTATTTATTCTTTCGCTTTGCCCGTTACATGCGCAAGAAACCGAGACATTGGTGCTGATTAATACGGATATGGGTAAGATTAAGGTGAAACTGTTTAATGACACACCTCAACATAGGGACAACTTTATCAAGAACGTAAAAGAAAAACTATACGACGGATTGTTATTCCATCGTGTCATAAAGCAATTTATGATTCAGGGTGGAGATATTACATCAAAAGATGCCCCTATAGACAAACATCTGGGAGACGGAGATCCTGATTATACTATCCCGGCAGAAATAGTTTTCCCTAAATATTTCCATAAACGGGGAATGCTTTGTGCTGCCCGTACGGGAGATGAAGAGAATCCGGAAAAGGCATCCTCGGCCTCTCAATTCTATATTGTAACCGGCAAGTATTACACGGAAATGGAACTGGATAAAATGACCAAGGAAAAAGGCACAACCTTTACACCCGAACAAAAACAAGCCTATATGCTGGAAGGCGGAACACCTCATCTGGATGGTAACTATACTGTTTTCGGCGAGGTAGTAAGCGGCATGAAAGCAGTAGACAAAATACAATTTACGGAAACCAACGAGAACGACCGCCCGGTAAAAAATATCAAGATTAAAACAATGACTATTGTCAATAAATAAAGATTGAAATATGGAGAATCAAGCAACAGAAACACTCGTAGTGATGCACACCAATAAAGGCGACATCAAACTGAAATTATATAACGATACGCCAAAACATCGCGACAACTTTATTAAACTGGTAAAAGACGGACAATATAACGGCCTCCTTTTTCACCGTGTTATTAAAGATTTCATGATACAGGGCGGTGACATTACATCCAAAGACGCACCAATGAACAAGCAATTAGGGGCAGGAGATTTGGGTTACACCGTGCCGGCCGAATTTGCCTATCCGAAATATTTCCATAAGCAAGGAGCCTTATGTGCCGCACGTACAGGAGATGAAGTAAACCCAAACAAAGAATCTTCGGCTTCACAATTCTATATTGTAACTGGCAAAAAATATAACGACAGCGAACTGAGCCAAATGGAAAAACAGATGGAAAGCCAATTGAAACAATCCATCTTTGCGCGCTTGCAAACAGAAAACAAATCCAAAATTATGGAGCTTTACCGGAGTGGCAACAGAGACGAACTAAATATCCTTAAAGATACATTAATAGGCAAAACAGAACTGGAAGCCGAGAAACGTAAAGAAGAAACCAAATTAAATCCGGAAGTACGCGAGATTTATAAAACAATCGGAGGCGTTCCTTTTCTGGATAATCAATATACGGTTTACGGAGAAGTAGTTGAGGGACTAGACGTGGTAAACAATATACAGAATGTTAAGACCAACAAACAAGACCGTCCAACCGAAAATATTGTTATAGAATCCGTAGAAATACTTTAATATAACATATAGTGGCATACAAATAATTCCGGATTGTTTGTATGCCATTATCATGTAAATGCGCTTCATATCTCCACATGCTTTCCAATTACATAGAACACTATAAAAAAACTATTCGCCTGGGTGTGCCTATAATGTTAGGGCAACTGGGCATTATCATTGTTGGGTTTGCCGATAATATAATGGTAGGCCACCATAGTACAAACGAGTTGGCAGCCGCTTCATTTGTAAATAATTTCTTTAACCTGGCTTTCATCTTCGGTATGGGGTTCTCTTACGGACTAACGCCTATCATCGGTGGATTATTTGCCGGAAAAGATTACACTAAAGCCGGCGAAACACTGAAGAACAGTCTTTTTATCAATTTTATTGTTGGAATATTAATCAGTCTTTGCATGCTGGTGTTACTGCTCAACATCGATGTATTAAATCAGCCAAACGAACTGATGCCTTACATCAGGCCGTATTATATATTGCAATTATTTTCCGTCATTTTTGCTATGTTATTCAACTCTTTCAAGCAATTCAGCGATGGAATAACAGATACGTTAACTCCCATGTGGATTATGCTTAGCGCAAACGTACTCAATATAATAGGCAATTATTTCCTGATATACGGTCATTGTGGCGTACCGGAAATGGGGCTGACCGGAGCCGGTATATCTACTCTGGCAAGTCGTATCATTACCTTCTTCTCATTCTTATATATATTCACCCACCATAGCAAATACAGCCGGTTTTTAACCGGATTCAAACAAGGTATTATCAACCGTATCAACCTGAACAATTTAGTTCGGTTAGGATTTCCTGTAGGATTGCAGATGGGCGTAGAAACCGGCTCATTCAGCCTGAGTGTTATTATGATGGGATGGTTGGGAAGTACGGCACTGGCAGCGCATCAGGTTGTCGGGGTAATCACCACATTGGGGTTTATGGTTTACTACGGCATTGCAGCAGCCGTAACCATACGTGTAAGCAGTTATAAAGAGTGGAACGATTACAGCAGCATCCGTTATGCTTCTTTCGCCGGATTACATCTGACTATGTTTGTTGCCATAGTCGTAGTATCGCTTATTCTGATTTTCAAAAACAGCATGGGATATTTGTTTACCCCGGAAAAACAGGTAGTAGAAATGGTGGCGCTTCTATCCTACTCAGTCATCCTTTACCAATTCGGAGACGGATTACAAATATTATTTGCCAATGCGTTAAGAGGAATCTCGGACGTAAAATATATGGCTTATATGGCTTTTGTCTGCCACTTCGGATTAGCCCTGCCAATTGGTTACCTGTGCGGATTCATATTCGACTGGGGTGCCATTGGTGTATGGTGCGGATTTCCGGTCAGCCTTACAACGTTAGGTATTTTATTATGGAGAAGATTCAACAAACTTACTCTGCAAAGTAAAAATATCCCGGTTACTCCCTAATTCATTAAAAACCCTTATCTTTGAGCGTCGCTAAACAAAGATAAGAATTATGGACTACGGATTTGTTAAAGTAGCTGCAGCCATACCACATGTATTGGTTGCAGATTGTTTCTATAATATCCAACAAATAAAAGGGTTAATACACAAGGCTTCAGAAAAGGGGGTACAGATCATAGCTTTTCCGGAACTGTCGGTAACCTCCTACACCTGCTTTGATCTGTTCACTCAACAAACATTACTTCGTAATGCCGAAAAGGCTTTACTACAACTAGTTGACGAAACCGGCAATTCGGGTATACTCTCCATTGTAGGTTGTCCTCTGGTAACCGAAAACAGATTGATAAATGCTGCCGTTATCTTTCAATGCGGCAAAATAGTAGCTGTAGTACCGAAGACATACCTGCCCAACTATAAAGAATTTCAGGAACAACGTTGGTTTACTTCAGCCGACGATCTGAACAGCGATACTATTATAATAGGCAATCAATCCTATCCGCTTGGCCGCCATCTTATTTTTGCACAAGATAAAATAAAGATCGGCATTGAAATATGTGAAGATTTATGGGTTCCTGTTCCTCCCAGTTCTTTGCTAGCAATACAAGGAGCAAACTTATTATTCAATATTTCGGCAAGCAACGAGCTGATAGGCAAACATCATTATCTACGTTCATTAATCAGTCAGCAATCGGCGCGTTGTCTGGCAGGTTATATTTATTCATCGGCGGGATTTGGAGAGTCGAGCACTGACCTCGTATTTGCCGGCAACGGCATCATTGCAGAAAACGGCAAGATATTAAACAAATCCGAACGTTTCTGTATGGAAGAACAACTTATCATAAGCGAAATTGATATTCAGAATCTGCAAAACGACAGATTGACAAATACCAGTTTCTCACAAGAAAACGTCGGACTTTCTCAAAAAAACTGTACGGTCATTCCTGTAAAACTGCCTGAATTTTCCGGTAAACTTACGCGTCCTATAGATCCGCATCCTTTCATACCGTCCGGTGATGCCCTGAATGAACGGTGCAATGAAATATTTCACATTCAAGTAGCAGGTCTTGCCAAACGTTTGTTGCATACCCATGCTCAAACAGCAATAATAGGTATCTCAGGAGGCTTGGATTCTACGCTGGCGCTTCTCGTTGCCGTTATGACATTCGATGCCCTGCATATTTCACGCAAACACATAATCGGAATCACAATGCCGGGATTTGGCACTACCGGAAGAACTTACAATAATGCCGTAAATCTGATACATTCTTTAGGGGTGACACTCCGGGAAATTTCTATTAAAGATGCCTGTATACAGCACTTCAAAGATATTCATCATGATATCAATGTACATGATGTTACTTACGAGAACAGCCAGGCCCGTGAACGCACGCAAATACTAATGGATGTTGCCAATCAGGAAAACGGTTTAGTAATCGGAACCGGTGATTTGTCGGAATTGGCTCTCGGCTGGGCTACATATAATGGAGATCATATGTCTATGTACGGTGTAAACGGAAGCATACCAAAAACGCTGGTTAAATACCTGGTTGAATGGGTGGCTCTTCATAAAGTCGATGAAACGTCACGTCTTACTTTATTGGATATTATCGACACACCAATCAGTCCGGAACTAATCCCGGCAGATGAAAACGGTAACATTAAACAAAAAACAGAAGATTTAGTAGGTCCTTACGAACTACATGATTTCTATCTTTATCATTTCTTACGTTTCGGTTCTACTCCGTCCAAGATATATTATCTGGCTCAAAAAGCCTTTACTGGCAAATATGATAATGTAACAATCAAAAGATGGTTGCATACCTTTTTCCGCCGTTTTTTCCAGCAACAATTTAAGCGCAATTGTCTGCCCGACGGGCCAAAAGTCGGCTCAATCAGTCTCTCACCCCGAGGAGACTGGCGTATGCCCAGTGATGCAATGGCTACGTTGTGGCTAAAAGAAATAGAAGGACTGGAATAATTGCCCCCGATCATTTTATCAAATCATAACGATGTTTCCAAAAAATGATCGGGATGATTTTTATATTTTCTTATTTCTCCAGTTTCCTTTCCATATATAATAAAATGATGAAAGAATCATTATATTATATACATATTCGGTTGTCCAACAAACAGCTATTTCAGGCTGCATCTTAATTACAATATAGAATATATAAAGCACATACACTGCAATACTAACTATATCTATAATCAAGGCAATACGTGTATTCCCTGTTCCCGAAACACTAAAAAAGAAAATAAATGCGGGAACAGCCAGCAGATAAGATGACAGCATTACCCATAAAGAAGGAACCGAAGCGGCTACCAACTCCTGGTTATCCGTATAAATACGCAATACCAGTTCTGGAAAAACAGCAAATAGCAATGCTATAGGTAATACAAAATAATAACAGATGCGTACCATCCGACGACACAGCTTCATAACTTGTTCTGTTTCTCCTGCTCCAATTAAATTACTAACCAGGGAACTGTTAGTCGAGGCAAATGCATTTACAAACATAAACAGGAAAGAAGATATGCTACGCACTATATTCGTTACAGCCAACGGACGTTCGCCTAAATGCTCCACTGCAATAAAAAAGATAAACCAACCACAAAAAGCAATACCATGCTGTATCATCACCCAAACAGAAACACTTAATATCTGTCCGAGCATTCTAAAATCTACTCCTTCATACCGAAACAATCCATACTTCTTATAATCAACCTTTTTCCATGTATATATTATAAAAAATAAAACAGAAACAGCTTCGGAAATAGAAGATGCAATAGCAGCTCCTGCTATTCCCAAAGCAGGGAAACCTAATTTACCGAATATAAGAATATAGTTCAGGACTACATTCGTCAATACCATAACCACAGAATTTGCGGTAAGAATCTTCGTATGGGTAGTTCCAACATAAAAAGCCCGGAACATGACGGCGGTAAAAGAAAAAAAGAATCCGTATACGCGCCAATCTATATACTTCATTGTAGCCAGATAAACATCTTCCGATCCTATCAAATGGCGTAATAATATAGGAGAATAAAAATTAGACAATGTAAACAGGACAGCCGCCAATAACAACAAAAATAGCATACCCTGTGTAAATACAGGCCCGATCTTTAAATAATCCTGTTCCCCGTTACGGCGGGCTATCAGCACCTGAGCTCCGACACTAAACCCGAAGCCCAGCATATAAATTACCAAGTAATAGACTCCGGCTAAGGCTGATGCACCAAGTTCTACCTCACCTACCCGTCCTAAATAAGCCGTATCTGTCAACCCGATAAGGTGCTCCATTAATAAACTTATCAATACGGGATATGTTATCTGTAATATTTGTTTGTTTGAGAACTGCATACCGGATTTTGTTAAAAAGGGAGGCAAAGGTAATGATTAGATGTTATTTATACAATATAAAAGAAGAAGAACCGTTTCTTTAATAGCTTATAATTTTGAACAAGATGATAGCAAAAACTTTTTTAACGGTGCTTTTTACAGTTACATTATTTAGCTGTACCGGACAAAACACGAATACAACAAATTATGCGGAGACTACGCCTATGCATATTCAACGCTTTGACAAAGAATTGTTTGTCCTGATCGATACGAAAGATACGACCATGCAGGTACAGCTCCGCAAACAATATCCCCAAATGCTAGATATTCTAGGCAAAGGTATATTGAATATCCAGACTCCGGATGATCCGAATTTCTTCCCTAAACTTATCACTTTTTATTCGGAGCCGACACTAAAACAACTGTATATGGAAGCCATTACGCAGTATAACGATATTTCGGATATAGAAAAAAAATTAGGAGAAGGATTCAACTATCTTCATGCCAATTTTCCATCCATGCAAATTCCGGCAGTATATATGCACATATCCGGATTTAATCAGAACGTACTTGTAGGTGACAGTTTGCTATCCATATCTATTGATAAATATATGGGTAAAGACTTTCCATTATATCAGGATTTTTTCTACAACTACCAGAAACAAAAAATGCAACGTCATAATATTGTCCCCGATTATCTGGCAGGCTGGATCATGTCCGAATATCCATTTACAGGAAAAGAGAATGTACTTTTAGACCGTATGATTTATGAAGGAAAAATAAAATACCTGTTAAGCCAGGCATTGCCGGAGATAACACAAGCCGATTTGATTGGTTTTACCGAACAAAACCTCAACTGGTGCAAAGAACATGAAGAAGATATCTGGAAAGCCATCATCGAACGCAAGGATCTTTTTACCCCGGACCACATGACTACTTCCAAATACTTTGAGGATGCACCTTCCACCCATCTTGCTAATGAAGCTCCCGGAAACGTTGGTACGTGGATAGGTTGGCAGATCGTTAATAAATATATGAAAGAAACAAACAGCACACCAGAAGCCCTGATAAATGCAAATGCACAAACAATACTGGAAGCATCCAAATATAAACCCTAATAAAAAAGAAACCGTCCTATTCTCACGAACAAGACGGATAACCTAATCTAACTTAATTCTAATACCATGAAAAACACTATATCACTATAACATAAGGAAAAGAAAAAGGTTCAAACTTTCCCTTTCTTTTTTTGGATACCTCAAAAAAATGTATCTTTAGCCTCGAAAAGCTAAACGCAAATATTATTTATCATTCAAATAAACTAAATCCATGAAAAAACTTTTTTTGTTGCTGGGCCTATTAGCCTTACACCTGATTTCATTTGCTACTGATACTCTGTTTGTAAATGAACCCCAAATACCTATACTGATCGACCGGACAGACAATGTGTTATTTGAAATACGCATCCCTGCCCAAAAAGGCGACATATTAAACAAACTGACATTGCAGTTTGACCAATCGGTAAACATTGATGATATTCAATCAGTACGGCTTTATTACGCAGGAGTTGAAGCTCCATCAAGAAGTGGAACACATTATAGTCCGGTAACTTATATTTCAAGCCACTCCCGTGACTGGACCCGCAAAGCCAATCCGTCCTACTCCGTGAAGAAAGACGAAGTAAACAATCCATCCGACAATCTTACCTTCACTACCACTCAATCTATGGTAAATGGGGTAAACTATTATTGGATAAGTATTGAAATGAAACCGGAAACTTCTTTACTCTCCAAAATATCCGCCACAATCCCGCAGGCAATAATCAATAACAAATCTGCAATTGTATCCTGGGCAGGAAAAGCAGAAACCCGTCGTGTAGGAATCGGAGTGCGCCAGGCATGGGATGATGGTGTTGCCGCTTATCGTATTCCCGGATTAGCAACTACCAATAATGGAACACTATTAGGAGTTTACGATATACGTTATAACAATAGTATGGATTTGCAGGAAATGGTAGACATAGGCCTTAGCCGGAGTACAGACAAAGGACAAACCTGGGAACCTATGCGCATAGCCATGAGCTTTGGAGAAGCCGGTGGGCTTCCGCATGCACAAAATGGTGTTGGCGACCCTGCGATATTGGTAGACGAAAAAACGAATACTGTTTGGATTGTCGCTGCATGGACACACGGTATGGGAAACGAACGAGCATGGTGGAACTCCATGCCGGGAATGACTCCGGACGAGACAGCCCAGTTAATGCTTGTAAAAAGTGAAGATGATGGTAAAACATGGAGTCAACCCATTAATATAACCTCACAGGTAAAAGACCCTTCGTGGTATTTTCTTCTGCAAGGTCCCGGACGTGGAATTACAATGCAGGATGGTACTTTAGTCTTTCCCATACAGTTTATAGATGCAACCCGTATCCCAAATGCAGGCATAATGTATAGTAAAGATCGTGGAGAAACATGGCATCTTCATAATCCGGCACGTACAAACACAACGGAATCGCAAGTGGTAGAAGTGGAACCGGGCGTTCTGATGCTCAATATGCGCGACAACCGCGGAGGAAGTCGTGCCATTGCCACTACCCGCGATCTAGGGAAAACATGGGAAGAACATCCTTCCAGCCGTCATGCACTTCAGGAACCCATATGTATGGCAAGTTTGATAAAAGTAGATGCAAAAGATAATATCACCGGCAAAAAACTGCTTCTATTCTCTAACCCCAATACCCAAAAACGTCGTAACCATATTACGATCAAAGCAAGTCTGGATGAAGGACTCACCTGGCCCGCAGAACACCAGGTAATGTTGGACGAAGCTGAGGGATGGGGCTATACCTGCCTGTCTATGATAGATAAAGAAACCGTTGGTATTTTTTACGAATCAAGTGTAGCGCACATGACATTCCAGGCAATCAAACTATCGGATCTCATCAAGTAACAGCCAGGACAATATTTGTTTCTGTTAATAATCTTTGTTTGTCATAAAGCAGGCAAACCCAACCCATTCTAAATTGTTGTATTATCGTAGTCGATAATAAGAACAGCATGGATTGGAATAATTTGGATATCCGGGAACTGAAAAAACGACGGATATGGAAGCTCAAACTTATTGATGCCCGTCTATATTTTGTCAGCATATTTGTGGGATTGCTCACCGGGATGGTAGCAGTCCCATACCATTATCTGCTCCAACTATTTTTTGACATCCGCAAAGCTTTCTTCGATTCGCATCCTCACTGGTATTTCCATTTGCTGTTGTTTCCCATACTATGGGGCATCCTTATATTTGTGAGCTGGTTAGTAAAAAAGATGCCTCTTATTACAGGAGGAGGTATTCCACAAACACGTGGAGTAATCAACGGACGCGTGGATTATAAAAACCCATTACTCCAATTGATTGCAAAATTTTCAGGAGGTGTATTATCTCTCAGCGCCGGGTTATCATTAGGCCGGGAAGGCCCATGTGTTCAGATAGGTTCATATATCGGCTACCTCGTTTCCAAGTGGGGTCGTGTACTATCGGGCGAACGAAAACAACTTTTAGCAGCCGGAGCCGGGGCCGGGCTGGCTGCTGCTTTTGCCGCCCCCCTGGCATCTTCATTACTCGTAATCGAATCCATAGAACGTTTTGATGCGCCCAAGACAGCCATCACCACCCTGTTAGCCGGCGTGGTAGCAGGAGGCATTGCCAGTATCATCTTTCCAATAAACCCTTATTTTAAAATCGATGCAATCGCTCCTTCCATGCCTATGTTAGAGCGATTCAAAGTTCTTTTATTATTGGCTGTAGTGATCTCTGTCTTTGCAAAATTATATTCATGGTTCACCTTATGGAACAAAAATATATATCCGCGAATCAAACAACCTGCTCATATAAAATTACTTTATTTACTAATTATTGCTTATACGATTTCTCTTTTAGAAGTTGACCTCACAGGAGGTGGGGAACATTTTCTTATCATGCAGGCAATGGATGGTTACAAACCGATATTATGGATTACAGCCATGATGTTGATCCATTTGGTTTTTAGCACCTTTTCTTTTTCTTCCGGTTTACCGGGCGGAAACTTTATTCCCACACTCGTAACAGGGGGTTTATTCGGGCAGATTATAGCTTTATTACTGGTAAAATACGGATATATAGCAGAGGCCAATATCAGCTACATAATGCTTATCAGTATGGTAGGATTCTTAGTAGCCGTAGTACGCACCCCATTAACGGGCATTGTATTGATTACTGAAATAACAGGACACTTGGAAGTTTTTTATCCGTCCATTATCGTTGGAGGATTAACTTATTATTTCACCGAATTGTTGCAAATCAAGCCGTTTAATGTTGTACTGTATGATGAAATGATCGCCCAACCACCCTATAGCCAGCAAAAGCGTTCCAGCCTCTTTGTGGAAATTATGCACGGTTCTTACTTTGACGGGAAAAAAACAGAAGAACTTACTTTACCGGAACGATGCTTTATTAAAAACATACGCCGTGACCGTAAAACGCTTTCTCCCCAAGGAGAAACCCTGATTCCCGGCGATCAGGTTGAAATAGAGATTGATGCACAAGACATAGAAAAATTATACGAACCTCTAATCAGTTTGGCAAATATTTATTAACTAAATAATTATATCATGGCAAAGATTTTAACAGAAGCAGGCAGTACCCATGCATCCATGCACTTTCGGGACAATATTCCTGTAGAAATGAAGAATGACGAATGGTAATGTTTTAAAATCAGAAGCCCCGGAATAATATAGATATTCCGGGGCTATCAAACCACTTCCGGTGGCAGAAATAACCGTTTATCAGAAGTTGAATTGAGCAGATACATTAATTCTGTTTGCCTGACGCGTCATATCATCAAAGTCTGTACGCCATCCATGGAGATATTCTACTCCGGCCTGAAGATTGGGAGTGATGTTCCAAAACACATTAGCTACCAAATACTGTCCATAGCGATATTGATCCGACGGAGTCCGGGGATAGTCCTTTTCGCTATAAAGACGGGACTGGCTATATGTACTTGAAATAAAAACTTTAGGAGTGATATTGTATTGCAAGCCTGCATACCAACCCATCATAGGAAGCACCTGCATTTCGCCTTGCTTTTCCGGATTCGGAACAATATCCACATTCAGGTTACTGATATCATTCATATACTGACTGATGCCGCGTCCGTATACACCCTGGCCGAACACCTGCAGGCTCTTGCCCAAATTGAAAGTTGTTGAAGCCAATACACCCCATCCGGCTTCAGACTCGGCTTTATGAGCTACAAGGTTATCATAAGTCATACTACGGAAAATACCTGCTACACGCAGATGACTACTCTTGTTCCAGTTATATTGTACATATAAAGGAAAGCTTGGAGTACGTTGTACGCCTATACGTTCGTTGGAAGTAGTGAGTCCGTCTACATCCGGCATTTCTACAGCGATACCCATTTTCAGACGTTGCATAAAGGTATGTTCATAACGGAATTGCGTAGCACGATGAAATGCCATACCGTTAGGACCTGCGAAATCGATTGTAGGAGGTGCACCGGCCGCATCCATAAAGAGAGTGTAATCATATCCTAATGTAAACCCGAGGAAAGATGCGTACGCATTTTGTAACTGGAATACTTTGTCGCCACCACGGAAATTACCTGCAGTATAGACTACAAAATCACCCAGGTTTTTGGTACGTCCTACCAATTTTAAAAAGATAGTACTGGTAGTTGCATCCATCTGGAATTGATTACGTGCATACGTACCCTGTCCTTTGTTGGGGATAAGAGAAGGATAAAAATCGACATCATCCGAAATTCCATCAAAGTCGTACTCAGCAGTAGCTTTCACATATCCACCTATACCAAGGGCAAAACGTCCCTTTCGGTCGGTCAATATAAAACGGGGAGCTTTAGGATCGTGGAACCGTTGGGGTTGAGTCTCATTCATGACGCGAACAATCTCATCACCTGCTTTGTCGATGGTAACCAGCATGATCGCATTAGGGTCATCATCTTCAATAATCACTTTCTGTGTCTTGCCCTGCGCATGGGCGGCGTTTGCTAGTCCGGCAGCCAATAAGATAGCTGCCCCTTGTAAAAATAGTCTCATAGATGTTCACTGTTTAGATTTATTACCTAAGTTGAACAACTATGAGATGAAAAGGTTTAGAATGTGACATCCACTCCACCCATAAAAACGGCTTTTGGCATGGGATATCCCACATTAATCTGATAACGGGTTGCCGTAAGATTTTCTCCCTTGACGAATAAATTCAAGCCCTTCTCCAATGTGCCGAAACGATAAGCAACACGCGCATTTAACAAGGTATAATTTTCTTTTAAATTTTGTACCGGATTCTTATCATTTACATTGACATAGAGATCTGAAATAGACTCCACATTGACATCAAATGTAAAACGACCGGGCGAATATGTCACATCGGCAAAAAATTTATGTTTAGGTGCCGCAGTTGTAGGTTTGTTAGTATGCAGATAACTATAATTCATTCCTAAATTCAGATTATTCAAAATCTGATAACGGGCATCAAACTCTATACCTTTATTATATAAGTGTCCTACATTCTGCAGCTGCATATTGACCGTACTTATAGTATTTTTTCCTTCAATATAGAAAGCTGTTAATTCGGCGGACAATCGATTATCAAGAAATGTCTGTCCCACAGAAAGCTCATAATTAAGCATACTTTCCGGTAACAAATCAGGATTTGCTTTCGAATAAGGTAAATAGGAAATATACAATTCACGCAAAGTCGGACTTCTAAAACCTTTAGAAAACGATCCCTTTATGGTATTTCCTTCAAATAAACGAAGAGCGAAACCCGCTTGCGGAACCCATTCACTGCCATAAGCACTGCTATGTTCATAACGAAGACCTGCGTTGATGCTCAACTTATCAAAAAAATCCTGCTGCATGATAGCATAACCGGCAATCTCATTTACCGTCTTATTCACCACTTCGCCACGAGTACCTTTGATGCTGTCCTGCCACGCATGTCCGCCCCAATTCTTATAATCGATACCGGCAGTAAAACTATTTCCTTTAAACAGCCTGAAGGACTGATAAATTTGCACCCCTGCATTATGGTCATCCGAACGGAATAGAAATGGACTCGGAGCAGCATCCGGTTTATGTCCGTCATTTATTTTATGATCACCCCAATTATAAAAAACACGAATAGCGCCACTGGTCTTCTCATAGTTATTTTCTAAAGCGAAAGAAGTAGTCCCGCGAAGTATATTCATTATATTATCAATCTTCGGATCAGTTATCATTCCAGGGTTATGAGTCTTATACTTGGCAAGGGTTAAGTTTCCGGATACTTTATAGTGTTCATTCATTTTATAACCAAGATTCAAAAAACCATTCGTGATATGGAACTCCGAATTGGGTCGGTGTCCGTCCGTCCGATCATGATTTATAGATATGAAGCTACTGAAGTTGCCCACATTATAACCATTGTTAATCATATATTTCTGCGTATTATACGAGCCATACATAATACGGGCTTGCGTACGACGTCCTTCCTGGTTATGCCTGCGGGTAATAATATTCACAACTCCCCCCATCGCGTTAGAACCGTAAAGTAAAGAACCCGGACCACGGATAACTTCTACACGTTCTACATCTGAAGCCACATAAGTGTCTGGCAACGCATGACCGAAAACGCCAGCCCACTGTGGTTGTCCATCAAATAACATCAGCACTCTGTTACTCTGTCCTATTCCACGGATGTTAACCATTCCGGCCGAACCATCCGACACACCAAAGCCAGTAATTCCTTTCTGGGTAACAAAAAGTCCGGGAACACGCTGAGACAATACAGGAAGCAAAGCAGACTCGCTACTTGACTCAATTTCATTTCTACTGATTACTGAAATAGATAACGGGACACTGTTTCTGTTTACAAAAATCTTATTGGCCGAGACCACCACACCTTGCAAATTAATCAGGCTATCAATTTTTCCCGTATCAGAAGCATAAGATAAAAATACAGACAAAAGTCCGGAAATAAGTAAAAATGTCCTTTTCATATATTTCGTGTTAATATTATATTATTGAACGCACAAAAGTAACACGATTTATATAAAACGTAACACGATTTGAAAAAAAAAGCATCAATCGGCGCGACTCATCACTAATTTCCCATGTTTTATTCCTTTTATAGTAGTCAAACGATCCGACAACTCCGTCAATCTGTAGGCTGTTCCCATTACTGTTACAATATGGAGGCAGAAACTTTGATTGATATAATATTGCGAAGAAGAGAGGATAACGTCATTATAGATCCGTTCGATTTCTGTCATTTTTGTATATATTTCTTTTTTTTCCTGATCGTACATGATAATAATAGTACCAGCAACAATATGGTTGCATTGCCATTTTTTCTCAGCCACATTTTTTTCTATAAGAAACCGGATAGCCTGAGAACGATTAGCAAAACCATTCTCTTCCACATATTGGTCCAAAGAATCCAATACATTATCTTCCAAAGACACACCGAAACGTTTTAATGCCATAATTATTTTTTATCAATCAAGAGGTAAAGATAAAGCATTTTGACGGAACTATAATCTTTTTCGTTTGTGTCTTGTTATATATAAACAAGCATATAAATTAGATAATATGAAAAGTATAGTGTTACTCCGCCATGGAGAAAGTCTATGGAATAAAGAAAACCGGTTCACCGGTTGGACAGATGTAGACCTAACTGAAAAGGGTATACAAGAAGCCTTAAAAGCAGGCAATGTATTGAAAGAAAAAGGATATGTTTTCGATAAAGCATACACATCTTACTTAAAGCGAGCAGTAAAAACTTTAAATTGCGTACTAGACAGAATGGATCAGGATTGGATCCAAATAGAAAAAAGCTGGAGGTTAAACGAGAAACATTATGGAATGCTACAAGGGCTGAACAAAAGTGAAACTGCTGAAAAGTATGGCGATGAACAAGTGCTTATATGGAGACGCAGTTATGATATTGCTCCATTGCCTTTACCGGAAGATGATCCGCGCAATCCGCGATTTGATATCCGTTACAAAGATGTTCCTGATAAAGAATTACCTCGTACGGAATCATTGAAAGATACTGTCGACCGTATTGTCCCATATTGGAAAGAAGTTATTTTCCCCTCCCTGAAAACGTCAAATCAATTATTAGTAGTAGCACATGGGAACAGTCTACGAGGCATTATCAAATATTTAAAAAATATCTCGAATGAAGAGATTGTTCATCTGAATCTGCCGACGGCAATACCTTATGTATTTGAGTTTAATGACGATCTAAAACTAATGAGCGATTATTTCCTGGGCGATCCTGAAGAAATCAAAAAATTGATGGAAGCTGTTGCCAATCAAGGAAAAAAGAAATAATAAAAGAACAAAGGATCAGTCTAACAAATCTCATTTGCCAGGCTGTCCCTTTTTAATTGCCTACCCTTTGTTGTTTCATTGCCTACCCTGTTCAATTTAGTTATCTACCTAAAAAGCACGGAATCAAAGTCTCAACAAAGGGTCGTTTAAGGGTTCACTTTGTCACCTTCTGTCACTTTCTTCGGGGGGTGTTTCAAAATCTGAAAAATTATCCATAGACACTCCATACAAATATACAATTTGCTAATATAGACAATATTACAATACACTAACGCGGTTTTCAAACGCCTAAAAACGGTCAATACAGATTTCATTTTAACACTTCCGCGAACACTTTCCCTGATGCTTAAATAAGCTGTTTATTGCATACAAATGACATAGAATTCCCAGAAAGAAATTTGGCTGAAGCCAATACAGATATATCCCCTCTTAATCCGTTCGCTGAAGCAGACGGCAATTGAAACCAGGCTGAAGCCATAAAAGAGCAAGCTCTATCGGCCATCCTAAAAGAAAGCTTAGCTTTCTTCTCTCCGACATCAGCGGCCGGGCGTTAAACGCAGGTAAAAGACGTAGCGACGAAACCAGCGGCTGTCTGAGCGAAGCGAGTTCCGCTGGTTAAGCGAAGTCTTTTGCCGGAGTAGCCCGGACGGTGCAGCCTTGACCTTTTGGTTACTTTTGGGTCAAGCCAAAAGTGACAGAAACGATCTTGGACGTTTTGCTTACTTTTCTGTCAGGAGAAAAGTAGTAAAAAGTGTTCGCGGGAAGCACTAAAGCGTTACAGGCATGATTTCGCAACAACGATACAATAATATACAAATCAACAACATACAGCCGATATCAGATCATTTTGCAATTTAGGAATACCCCCCGAAGAAGGTGACAGAAGGTGACAAAGTGGGGATATATCCCAAGTCTGTTTTATATTTTATTTCCAACCCTTAAAACACTTATAAACGCTGCGACCACTGAAATTATACATCCTAATAAAAGACTAACATGCATGCTGTGGCCAGGAAATAGTTTAAACATCAAAGCGACTAATGAAGCTCCCATTGTCTGCCCCATCAAACGGGCTGTCCCTAACATTCCACTGGCTCCACCACTCCGGCTTGACGGAGCAGAACCTATAATTGTACTGTTATTGGGTGTCTGAAATAGGCCAAAACCACATCCGCATATAGCCATTCGCCAAATAATTTCAATATTGGATGGATTAGAAGGCATTGTTGCCAACAAGAATAAGCCTGTAGCAAAAATCAACATTCCGATACAACCAAGCATTCCTGCTTTAATCTTATCAGATAGAAAACCGGCTAACGGGGCAAAGATCATGGTTGCCAATGGCCATGGCGTCAATAATAATCCGGTTGCAACCTCATCCTTGCCTAATACTCGTTGAAGAAAGAAAGGAAGAGATACCATTGCCAACATTTGCGACATAAATGAAAAGACAGATGCAAGAATCGATAATGAAAAAATTGGGATCTTAAGTAAATCGACCGGAAATAACGGATAATCCTGTTTTGTTTCACGTTTGATATAAACATATCCTGTAAGAATCGCTATTGTTACAACAATCAGAATAATATAAATATTTATATCATGGGTAAAGCCTTCAATAATAGCAATCAGCAAAGCAAATGTAACAGCATTAAGCAATCCGCCTTCAATATCAAAACGACGCCCTTTTATTTTAATGGGATTCGGAGGAAGATATCTATAACTTATCAATAAAGCTGTCACCCCGATAGGAATGTTAATCGCAAATAACCACGGCCAATTGGCAACAGATAAAATCCCCGCTGCAATTGTAGGCCCTGCAGCTGCCGACACTGAAATGACCAAAGCATTAAGCCCCATACCTCTCGCCAAAAAACGTTTCGGATATATTATACGTATCAATGCCGTATTCACACTAGTGATTGCCGCCGCACCAAAGCCTTGTAAGGTACGAGCTATTATTAATGTAGGCAAAGAATCGGATAATGCACAAGCCAAAGAAGTACAGCTAAATAATAATAACCCATAGGTATAAACTTTACGATATCCCCAGATTTCGCCGATGGAAGATAAAGACAACAACGAGATTGTTATAGCCAACTGATATGCATTAACAACCCAAATAGAAAGAGAAGGATTCGTATGCAGGTCTTTTGCAATGGTAGGTAAAGCAACATTCGCTATTACTCCATCCAACACGGAAACAGTAATACCGAGTCCGATAGCCAATATCGCCCAATAACGACGTGGCACCGGAACACCATCCGACACCTGTAAGTTTGTATTATCACTCATCTTTACTTGATCTGATTTGGAAAGGAACAGATTACAAATAAAGAGAGTTTATGAAGATAATACTTTTTAAGAAGATAGATTTAAGCACTTTGTTTTCAAAAGCCGGATCTATATAATAATGAAGTATCATATTTGATAACTGATATCTATCCAATCGGTTGCTCTTTGGGTTTCCTGTCAAAAAAAGGATTTTTAGAAGATGCAGATACCGGAATTGCCATAACACATTTACAATCACCTAATATATGCAAACGTTGAGCAGCCAAACCAGCACTAAACATCACCCGGGTATCAACACGCAAATCGGCAGCTGTAGCGCACGCAGATCCAATAGCAATTCCCAAATCTACAATATTAATAGCACACGGAACCAGCTCCGGTTTTTCTACACACGTCGCATATCCACAATGAGCACAGTTCAGTCCCTGAGTTTTCTGCATTGTGCCAATAACCAAAACAGCATCAGCACTCAATATATTGTCCGCGTCACGCAACAAAAATTTCATTCCCGTTTCAGATGCCAGCTTCAGCATTTCTTCCGACAACTTACGTATATCCTCTTCCGTAACAACTGCTATTTCAATAATATCTATGCCTTTACCTTTTGGAGCTGTACGAGCAGCAATCATCATTTGATTTGCAGCCTGTAACACCAATTGACGCCTGATTTCTCTTTCGTTTTGTATCATCCTTTTATTGGTTTAGTTGAATTATAAACAAAGATACACTTTTAATGATTTTCCAGCTCTAAATTCGTCATTATATCCGTTATACCGAACGGATAATCAGGATACTCATAAATACTGAAACGAGGTTCTGTTATACCTTCAGTATATGACCAAATAGTATGATATTCTTTTATATCTTCACCCATTTCCTTCAACTGGCGAAGGTAAGCGGCTATCGATTTATTTTCCTTTATATAAACTTCTCCAATCTTATCAATGATCGGACTATGCCGGCGACTGGCATCATGATCAAATTTAAGGATCCGCTGCCCCTCTTCCGTCAATCCAATGGTAGTAAATGTCATACTTTTACCAATAGCAGGAAGGTTCAATACATTACGATCCGTTGATGCAAACAACAAATCATTTTCTTTCAAAAAATGCATCAGTTTCTTACCCAACGGATATCCATTTCGGATCAATGAATGTAGTTCTTTACGCTTATCTATCGGAATTATACCAAATATTTTCTCTTCATATTGCTCTTGTAAAGAACGACTGTTAGGAGTAAACACTGCATAGTTCTCCTTAAAACCTTTCACAGAAAAAGTATAATAGCAAACCACGCCTAAAGCATTTAATACCTGACGCAATTTTGCAGTATGTCCGCGTCTGGATGCAGCTACGGTAAACACCAACTGATTTGTTATCGTCCATCCTGCCGATTGAATAGCTTCAATAGCTCGTTTTGCCTCCGGCGTAACCTCCAAAGGAGACTGAAAATGTGTTTGTATATAAAACTGCGAAACTCCAACAGCCGAAGCCTTTTCTTTAAACTCTTTCAGGATAGCCACTAATTCATCCGTTATCCGCAAAGGTAGATAAGCTAAAAGACGGGAACCTAAACGTACGCGTTGTAGTTCTGCAAATTTTTCTCCTTCCGGACGACTTTCATTCGCTTTTCGTTTACGGACCGCCATTTTGTAAACAGCCTCCAATATTTTACGTAAAGTAGCATCCTGGCTCATTAAAGCATCGCCACCTGTTATCAAAATATCCCTGAGTTGCGCATCTTCTTCAAAATAATGCATCAGACGGCGCAATTTCTTATCCCATGTTTCTTTTGGCTTCAGTGCTTCAAAATCAAAATTCAAGCGTTCGCTTTGAAAATCATACATCCGCTGACAAGATGCACATAACCCGCCACAGGCACGTCCCATCGAATCCGGAATCAGGATTGCCACCTCCGGATAACGACGATGAATATTATGCCCTTCCGGCAACAACCAGCCGGCGGCATTTGGTTTTTCTGCAATTACAACATCTTCTTTTTCCCACGCTTTTATTTCACCATAAGTATCAACCAACTCATTTGAATAAAGGATATAAGATCTAATTGTCTTATCATCAAAACCTTCTTTCCCTGTATTTAAAAGAGAAAGATAATATGGGGTTATGAAAAAAGGCATTCCTTTCTTTTTAGCTTTGGCCAACAATTGCATAGTTTCATCCGAAAGAGAGTATCCTAAAAAAAAGTTCAATTCCGTAGGACTTTTAATGGCCATTGCCAAATGGAAGCGTGCCGTATTCCACCATTCATGAACTTGTCTGTATTTCTCTTCATAAGACATTCCTTCTTCAAATTGATATTTTGAAGAAGGGGCATGCCTACGTTCTATTTTACGTATCAAGCAGCCTATAATCCGTTCTATGCCTGCATTGCGAATAGCAATAACATTTTCATCCAATCCTGTTGGCCAACGATGCATCTGGCGTTTTACCAATGAACGTTCGGGCAAAATAATTTCAGGACACATCAACAATTCAAACTGATGATAAACATCTATAAACAAATCGGATGAAACATTTTCATTCAATGTTCCTCTAAGAAAATGCCATAAATAATGGATTGTACGGATAGGGAGTTTCTCGCCGGTTGATAATTCATCCACAAAAGTATCATCATGATCAATTAAATTAAGAATCCGTACTACTGCCGCATTTCTTAGTTTCTGATTATCTTTCCGTATGCTAGTAAAAGTAGAGATATAAGAACGTAATACTTTTTTAAAAGTATCTACAGTTTCACTCTCTTCTGCTATATTATACAGTTGAGGAAAATTTTGTTTATACTCTTTTCTCAGTTTGGAAATGTCGGATGTAAGGGATTCTCTTTTTATCATAAGCAATTCATTTTATTGATCAGAAATATAACAAAAACACGCCGGGGAGACGTTTTTCTACAAAAATAACAAAAAAATCAACAAAATGAAATGCACAAAAGTCTAAAACATCTTAATACACATTCAAATTAAGGCAAAATGATAAAACATATCCATTCGGATGAAACTAAAATTTCTTTCGAAAGAAACTCCAAACCCATCCGAATGAATCCTTTTTTACCACACAAAAGAAGGACAATATTTACTAATTGTAGCCTTGAAGATTTTCAAATTGATTGGTTTTGTAATAAAGTCTGAAGCTCCTGCATTACGAGCAGCATCCATATCCGAATCAAAAACGTAGGCAGATTGCATAATAACCGGAATATCTTTATTCATTTTGCGAATTTCACCTAATGCTTCAATTCCTGTCATTTCAGGCATCTTTATATCCAATAAAATCAAATCGACACAATTTTCCTTGAAAAGGGCTAAAGCTTCCTTTCCTGTTTTAGCACGAAGTAAATTACAATGTTTCTGTAAAATCGTTTTAAGCAACAAATAATTGCTCTCTTCGTCTTCTGCAATTAAAATTGTTATCGGGCTCTCACTTGGTAGAGCTTCATTCGTCTCTGTATTCATACTATATATTTTATGTATTTCCCTCAAATTATAGATGATTCATCACCACTGTGTTTATTTCCGGCTGCAATATAAGGAATTTTTACATTAAAACGACTACCTACTCCTTCTTTTGATTCAACTTCTATTGTTCCGTTCATCCGGTCTACAATCATTCTACAAATAGAAAGTCCCAAGCCGGCTCCTTGCGTAAAATCATTCTTTTTGAAAAAACGCTCAAATACATTTTTCTGATCTTTTTCAGGTATACCGCATCCTGTATCTTCAACAAAAAAACAAAGATAATTACCAGGCTCTTTAATATAACCGACAGTAACCGATCCTTTTTCCGTAAACTTAACAGCATTATTAATCAGATTCGTTATTACTTGATTCAATCTCAATTTATCTGTAATAATACATATTGTCTCTGATGGAATTTTCTCTATCAGTTTCAAACGATTTGGAATGATTACCTGCTGAGTGATTACAATTTGATTTATCAATTCATTTACATCACAGTTTTCGTCTTTGAAAAACATCGTTCCACTTTCTATCTGCGCCAAATCCAATATATCACTAATAAGAGCAAGCAATAAATCGCAATTATTCTGAATTGTCTCTATAAAAAGTCTGCGCTCTTCAGCACTATAGTCATCTCCCGAAGTTAGAAGATTAGAAAAACCAACAATGGCATTCAACGGTGTTCGTATTTCATGGCTCATATTGGCAAGAAATGCACTTTTCAGCTTGTCCGACATACGTGCCTTATTACGTGCCAGAACTAATGCATTTTGTGTTTGTTTAAATTTTTGTATATTAATGCAAATACCAAAAACAGAAAGTTGTCGAGTATCGAACGATGATAAGAATCGGTTTGCAAAACGGCATTCCCACCATTGGTATCCTTTGCCATTAAAATTTATACGCATTTCCATTCTTAACTTCTTATTTTCGACCCGCAACATTTTATTACTAATATTTATCCATGCCTCCAAATCATCCGGATGTATCATTTCACGGAAACGTTTAAGAGAAATACTATGAGAGCCATCGTCCGGTATGTCATAACAAGTAAAGAATGAAGAATCGGCCAAAAGTCTCATTCCTGACGCATCGTAATGCCAATATGAAACATTTCCTGTTCCCATTGTCAAAGTCAGAAACTCCTTTTGAGTAAATTCTTCCGTAATATCATGAAAGGTGATAACCGCACCATATAACTGCCGGCTCTGATATATTGCAGATAATGCACCTACTACAGGAAAATGATATTGGCTATCGAATGAAAACATCTGGCTGGATTGCTCAAAATGAATACACTTATCTTTATTTAAAACTGATTGTAATAAAGTTTTTAAGTACCGGTCTCTGCCAGGTAAAGCAATATCTATTAATGAAAAAATATTCCGCCCTATATAACCATTTTCGCATCCATCCAAATGCAACCATCGCAAAGCTGCAGGATTTATAGCAAAAATATTCATCTCTAAGTCTATAGAAATAACACCTTCACGAATAGATGACATTATTGTTTTCAGGTTCTTTCGATGTTCTTTCAGTTCATTCTGAGTCTCTCTCTTTTGTTTCTTTTCCGTCCGATATAAACCAACCAACATAAAAGCCAGACGTCCTACAAATAACAAAAGAACAATAACCACCACAACTATTGAATCATGATATTTTTCGCCAAAAGATATATTAACGACCACACTTCCCTGAGGCAACTGGTCCATTGAAACACCACTCTTCTTCATTTGTTCCCAATCAAATACAGGAATTTGTTTACTCGAAACAACGGGAAAATCAGATACGGACTCACCTGACAGAATACTAATCCCTGTTTTAGTAGCCTGATATGTCTGATCATAGGCCGGAGTCATATATCCGCCCAAATAACCTAATCCAAACCCTTCACTATTCACGGCAAAAAAAGGAACATTCGTATTTCGTGCACGTCCGGAATAAAAATTACTCCATACCGGCATAATATGAGGTACATTACTTGCAAAAACAGAATTCCACATAATCTGCTTTCCTTTCTCCTTATCCATATTACTTATTTGTACCCGCATTGAATCCGGAATAATATCAGCCTTACATTGCTTTTTTAATTCATTCAAAGCTAATTTACCCAATGTATTATCTTCAATTTCAAATATTACTTTTTTAACAGAAGGGTATAAAGAATGTACCAATTCCAAACATTTTGCATAATCAGGCCGTGTTGTATATCCTGTTATATTGGTATGTCCTTCCAATAATGAATCACAGTAATAGTCTACACCACAAAAAACTATAGGAATTTCGTATGTTGACGGATGTTGTGTCTTTATTAGTGCCAAAGTAGCCGGATCATCACAAAGTAATATTAAATCAGGCCTCCAGGTTCCATCCAATAATGTATTCAATACGGAGATCTCTTCTGTACTCGAAAAATATTCGGAATCCAGATAGAAGGTCTTAATATCTGCAGAAATACGGAAATCCTTCAAGCAATCTTCAACTCCCTTATTTAAATCTGCTTTCCATGGACAATCAGCACGATACGAATGGATTAATAATATATTGTATGGATTATTTGCATTAGAATATGTTTGATGACAAGCCACACACAATGCAGTAAACCCTATACATAAAATACAGAATAACCCCGATAAAATAATATGTAAATTCCACTTGAACATCTTATTCGTTCTTTTTGCAGACCGTTTTAAAAGGAATTTCAACAATAAAGCAACTACCCTTATCAAGTGTTGATTCTACCCGGATCACACCACCCAATCGCCGAACAATTTCTTTGCAAATAGATAGGCCTAAACCGCCTCCACGCACAAAATCATTTGTTTTATAAAAACGATTGAATATCTTTTGTATCTCCTGTTCGGATATGCCTATACCGGTATCACGAACATAAATACATATATTTTTAAGGTTTTCAGATAAAATGTATCCAACGGTCACACTTCCTTGTTCAGTAAATTTAAAAGCATTATCTATCAAGTTATCCAACAATTGTTTCAAACGGAACTTATCACCTAATATGCATACCGGTTCTTCAGGAACCTCAACCTTCAGACATACAGAATCCGGACATGCTGAACGGCTCGCCTCAATAGAGTCTTCCACTATTTGTGTCAAATTACATTCTTCATCGCGAAAAAGAATACCACTTTCCACACGTGATATATCCAAAATTTCATTTATCAAATTCAATAGCAAACGACAGTTTTCATTTATTATCTCAATAAAACTTCCACGTTCATCTTCTCCCAGTTCATTATCTTCAATAAGCAAAGTAGAAAAACCTACTATCGAATTTAAAGGTGTTCTCACTTCGTGGCTCATATTTGCCAAAAATACACCTTTCATTCTATCAGATTCCCGTGCTTCATCACGCACACGTACCAGTTCTTCTTCTATCTTCTTAAACCTATCAACATTTAAACATAAACCAAATAGTTTATAATGATTTCCTAATGATGATTTAGGTAATGACGTAATACGATATTCCCACCACTGATAGCCCATGCCATTGAAGTCTTGACGAATCTGGATTGTCGATTTCGTTATTTTCCCGGAAGAGATGCCTTTAATCGCCTTTTTCCATCTGGTATAATCTTCCGGATAAATGATATCTCTAAATTTCTGGGCAGAAATAGCATTCATCCCTTCATGAGGTATATTAAATGAATGAAAAAACGATTCATCAAACATGACATAATCACAGCTGTTATCATACCTCCAAGCAAAAACATCCCCTGCAACCATACTAAGTGCAAGAAACTCTTTTTCGGAATATTCATCCGTCACATCTCGAAAAGTTATTATCACTCCATAAAAATCACCATTCCTATTTGTACTACTTATATTACCGGAAACAGGAAATATATGTTTATCTGTTGTGACCAGGACCGCCGTATCGCTTAACTTACAGCTGTCTTGTTGCCGTGCCATTCGATTTATCAGGTTTTGTAAATAATATGGTTCCCCTTTATTTTGTATATTGAATAAATCACGGATATTACATTTTACATAAATATCAGGTGTGCCGCTTAACTTAAGCCATTGTAAAGCAGCTCTATTAATAGAAAGAACTGTCCCTTTCCTGTCTAAATAAACCACACCTTCATCCAAAGCATCAATTGTGATGCTTAATTCTAATTGTTCTTTCGATAATCTATTACGTATTCTTTTCTTATTTAAAGCCTCTCGCTTATAAAGACGCATAAGTACAAGAAATAGAGACATAACTAAAACAACAACAAACACGACTCCAAACCAGATATGTTTCTTATATTTTACAGTTAAAGGCATATTTGGAATAATACTATCTGGCGGCAACGAATTTAAATTAATCTTCCAATATTTCAATTGATCCCAGTCAAAAACGGGATATTGTTTACTTGCAGTTATCGGAAAATCTGTAATTTTTCCTCCACGTAAAAGTTTAATTCCTAAATCTGCAGCATCATAAGTCTGATTATAGCTAGGAGTCATATATCCTCCAATACGTCCATCACCAAATCCTTCATTATTTACCATTAAGAAAGGCGCAGTCCCCATACTAGCCAAAGCCGAATAAAACGGACTCCATTTCGGTAAAATACAACAACTATGCAAACGGTAAAATAAAATCTTTTTCAAGACTTCTGCTTCTTGTTTATCTACACGTTCTATTCGTATATGCAAAGGATATTCAATGGAAGAAAGTGGACGGATTGTATCTGTTTTATTATAATTAGGAAAAGAATTATAAATTGTTGCTGTTTCCTGGTAATTCTCAAATTGAGACCTAGCTTCATCTGCACCAACACGTCCTAAATAAGTGTCTTCCGCAATAATAGCTAAATCATCAATCCGTCCAAATAATTTTTGAGCTAAGTGATAACATTTTACAAAATTTGGCTTTGTCGTGAATCCTGTTATATTTGTATGTCCTGCTAAAACTTTATTATTTACATAATCGACACCACTAAATACAATTGGAATCTTATGCGAAAGCGGATGATTCGTTGCCAGTAAAGAAAAAGTAGCCTGGTCATCACAGACCAAAATCAAATCAAGAGGTTTATCCAGATATTGATCCATTAAGAAATTTAAGGTATCCAACTCTGCTTGAGCAGGAAGATATTCTGCATTCAAATAAAATGTTTGTATATCCACATGAACCCCATTATCTTCAAAACAATCTTTTACTCCATTGTTCATTTCATCCTTCCATTTGCAATTCTGGTCAAAAGAATGAATTAATAATATATGGTATTTCTTCGTCTCGTGCTCATTATATGAAATAACAAGCATGATACAAATAAAAACACCAATAAGAAAGACTAAAACAAATAATTTGTCCTTCTTGAAATACTTGTCCAACATTAAGCGAACCCTATAAATAAAATTGTTTTAAAGTTCACAAACGTACAAATTATATTTCAAATAAATCTTGATTATCATTAAATCTCATTTACTTTTGGGCATTTTTACCACTCACAAACGTAAAGTCCGGATACACAATGCTATTTCTCCGGGATCACCTGTATGTTTTCCTTCTACATCGGATAGTTTCACTGTCGGCAAAAAGAATTTATAACCTTTAGGTTTGCACTCAAATAGTTTAATAACCATATTCAAAGGCCTTACTCCTACATCATTTGTCAAATAAGTTCCAACTCCATATACATCATGCAATCTTCCATCCACAAATTCTTTAATCTTACGTATATTATCCAAATCTAATGCATCACTATAAACAATTGTCTTTGTACGAGGATCTATACGTTTTTTTCTATAATGTTCTATCGCTTTTTGAGTAAACACGAAAGGGTCACCACTATCCCACCTTAAGCCGTCAAACAACTTGGCATATTTGGTATCAAAACTAGAGAAGAAATTGTCGGATGTATAAGTATCCGTTAATGCAATTCCCAAATTTCCGTCATAAACATCCACCCAATTACTTAACCCCAAAGTATTTGCCGAACGATAACCATAATGTGCGCCATGGTACATGAACCATTCATGAGGATGTGTCCCCATTGGTGTAAGGGCATATTTCATTGCCAAATATACGTTACTCGTTCCTTTCATATAAGTACCCATATATTCTTTCAAAATACCCACAACCTTGTCCTGCACTTCATAAGAAAAACGACGACGTGTGCCGAATTCTGACAGTTCAGCTCCTATCTCTGCCAATTGATATGCTTTAGCAATCGCCCTCTTCTCTACCTCATGGGCTGTTTGCCTTGTCATACGGAAATAAAGTTCTGAAATAATAGCCATCAACGGAACTTCCCATAAAACCGTACGATACCAAAGTCCCCGAATTTCAACATCCAGCTTACCTCTTTCTTGTATAACAGAAACTTCTGCAGGATTAAATCGGAAACCTTTCAGTAAATCAAAGAAAACCGAATCAAAATAATAACATTTGTCGCGCATAAATTTCTCCGATTCAGGAGTAAGAAACAAATTTTGCATAGCTTCTATCTCATTAAGCAACGCATCTGCAAAACCAGCAGGAAAT
Source organism: Parabacteroides provencensis (assembly GCF_900232875.1). Classification (NCBI taxonomy): domain Bacteria; kingdom Pseudomonadati; phylum Bacteroidota; class Bacteroidia; order Bacteroidales; family Tannerellaceae; genus Parabacteroides; species Parabacteroides provencensis. The sequence goes on from NZ_LT960488.1 coordinate 309,085, forward strand.
TCAGTTTCTCCCCGATTCACAAAACGATAAACCACTTCAGCATCCGGAAACTTCTTCTGAATAGCATTCATTGTGGTAAATTTATATAGATCGTTATCTGTAAAATCTTTAATTATCATTTTCCTATTTATTTTTAGCCTTTACCTAAAATATAACAAAATATAGAAGAATATTGCAATACTTATTTTTCACAGTACCAATTATATACAAAAAGCCAATTCAAATTAAATCTAATCTGCGAATATTTCTCTAACTCCAATAGATAAAGAGGCGAAGAGCATTTGTTTATTATTGATTGCAGATAAAACTTTTGTATCTGCTTTCCGCTTTTTGGATCAACTCTCTGCGGATCCGGTACTTCGCATCGAAAAAGGAGGTTTTAATCACTACTTGACCTTTCTTAATCGTTTTGTTCCAGTTACCAACTACTTTGCCATTATGTAATATTACTGGATAGAACGTACCGAAACGGTTGAAAGCCTTGGGATGATGCTCCAAATCAAGTACAGCTGTTCGGTCTTTGTAACTGATAAGGTACTCGTCGAAGGATGGCAACAGATGTAAAATATCATTTTGTAATGGAGCGATTTCCTCGTATGATTCGTGCATAAAAAGATTGTCGGAGTCTGTAATAAGTTCTGACTTGATAAGTCCAATGGCTTGTTTGGCTTCGGTAAGTGAAAGCCCCGACCACCAAGAAAAATCAACGAGACTGGCAGGGGAATGGCTCTGAAAATATCTGCTTGCCAACCGTGCTAATGCCTCTTCTTTATGAATTTTATCTACCCGTGGCGCACGCTCGTCAAGAAGCGCATAGGTTGGTTTATTGCCCTTGTCTACACCGCTACAAATCACACCCTCGATTTCGGAGTTCCCAAGAAGTCGTCTTAGCAGAGGCTCTACTGTCTTTATTCCTCTTTGGTTTATCTCTACTTCAATCTCTTGTTTCGTTAGACTTTTATTGTCCTCAAGTATTCTTACGATTAAATCATTGAACTGGCCATATTGTTTTTCGGTAATATCCAACTGATGCCCTTTAGCAAACGAGACATAAGCCGATTTAATGCGCTGTACCGAAAGTTTGAGCATCCAGCGAATATCTTCCGCAGCAACTAAATGCCATGTCGGGCGTAGTACATGAGTACGCAGTATTTCACCCCGTTTTAAAGCTTCATCTACTGTTTTCAAACTACCTGATTGCAATCTGGAACCCACAGCCCACTTCGACATCGCATAATCCTGTGCCTGAATAGCTCCCATCCACGAGACGAGAGCTTTTGGTTCTTCAAAATTAGGAGATGCCAATTGCTGGCTGGCCATACGAATATTTTTTATCATAAACAATTGCCTTTATCTATTCGACAACAAATATACCACCCTTTTGTCGAACTTTATCCATAGGATAGACAATCATAACAACATTCAAAAACAAGAATCTTATAAGGAGTATATTTTTATTTCTCAATTATTATTCTTTCAAGTTTTAGAAAGTTTGTTGATTATATCGTTTCAAAAACTCTATCTCACCAACCTGTTTCAACAGTTTTTGGTTTTCGACAAAATCCTGTCCATATTTTAACCACCTTTTAACAAAGCTCTTAAACTTTGCACAAGGAAATACTTCGCATTGATGACAGCATGTAATTCCTTTTTCCACACAACAAAGATGAAATGTCTTACATTTTCCACAACGAACTTTATTTACATCTGCTCCCAAACAAGTTTTTTTATCTCGTGCATAGATTGGACAGCCACCACAAAATACACCACAAGCAGGAATACGACCATAATAAGGTTTTATTATTTTCAATTCTTTTGCCATCCAAAAGTTAGTCAAACAAAGCTGATTAGCTCTACGCTTTTGTTCTATATCTACTGTATAGCCCCATTTTTCAAAGAAAGGGCGAGCGGTTATACTCACTTCTGATGTGATCCGCATAATCCCTTTTGTAATTGCATACCGCTCTATTTCTTTTAAAAGTAGAGTAGCAATACCTTTACCCTGAAAGTCTTTGTGAACAAACATAGAGTGTAAATAGAGCACCTCCGTAAATATCTCGTTTTACAGTCTTCTTTGGCGCTGCAATTCATTTTCTATAATTGTTTTGGAATGCTTGAATAACTCTTTCCCTCCATATTTGCCATGACCGGGAATAATATACTTCACATTGGTAAACTGTTGCTCTACTCGTTCTATGGTTTGTAACCACTCTTCAAGTGGAGCGGCATCCGAAGTGTTACCTATATTTTGGGCTGCCATATCATTTAGTGTGTATCACAAATGAGAACAAAAGTAGTTCAAGAGGATAGTAAAAACCTTAAAGTAATTCAAGAATTTGTAGCAGCCCGAATATTGGTTAGTGAACCTAAATGTTTCACCAATGACGGGTAATCACATACAAAATCTTCCGCAAAGCTATAACCAACAATATGTTCGTTGCCATCATTATTGATACAAGTATATCTAAAAATACCGCTTCGGACAAATCCTATAAATTTACACGGCTCATTTTGCCTAACAAAATAATCCCTCTTCTTAAATTCAATCGATTTTCCTTTTTCTAAAAAAGGCTTTTTAAACTCTGAAAAATCAATCTCATTCATATATTCATTAAAATTCACCATATCATAATCCGCTTATATCTGCAAATATATGGTTTTCCGACTGTGATACGCCCTGAAATTGGAACTGTACCATCGGTTTTTGCTTTCAAGGGATACAATCAGGTAACACTACTTTGTCCAAACAGGGCATTTTCTTGTCTTTTGCTTGTCTGTCGACAAAATAAAAAAGTCCCGTAAAACCTTAATTTTACGGGACTTATCTTAGCTTTTCCACCATTTGTCTTTAGTGTTCAGCGGAGAGATAGGGATTGAGCTGTTTTTGATATAACCTGTTTGTTTATCAGATAGTTACGATTGCCATTTTTAGGGTTCGGTTACAGCGTGGTTACACGAAAATGTCTATCCTAATCGTGTTTGAGTAGACAAATGTAGACACGCTCATTTTCACTCTATTTTTCGCCCTCTCTCAACTCCAAATATTGAGGTTTTTTCTCTCTTTTCGGCGCAGCTTTCTCCCGAACCTTGTGTTTGTAATCTGCTATTTGTAAGAGAATTACCATTTCAAAAAGGGTTCGGGTTACATTTGGGTTACGAGCTCGCCGTGAGCTATACTTTTACCTTGTCAAAGAACGCTTTATTGCCTTCCAGCATCTATATTCCAAAGGTAACACTCTTTCTCCGGACGGTCAAGTTATTTGTAACCTATTCCAACTCTTTATTCTCTGAGAATAAGCGTCTTAGTTTTGGAATCTGCAACATTATCAATTTTTACATTTTTACAAAATCCTCCTTAATGCTCTTGGCAAGCGTATGGTCAATGCCCAATTCTGTGCAATAATTCTCGAATTTTGAGATTGCGGAAATGACCTTGTCTATCAATGATTTGTATTCGATAATGTCATTGTCGGCTCCAACTTTCTCTAAATCTGCACGCGTGATATTCTCACTCTTGCCGTTTACTGTCAGCGAATGCTTGTTTGAGTAGGCAGGTGCTGCAAAATCAACGCTATAAGTTAAATCGTAGGCAGGAGACAATCGCCAAGTGCCGCTATTGTCCATGCAGAAAGCAAAGTTTTTAGAGTGATCATCAACATTACGACCAATAACATTGAACACCATACGCAGAAATTGCTGGCGACTATCCTCGTAGGGCAGATTCAGCCTACGGATAAGGGCAAAAATGTCCTCATAGCTGTCGCTCTCAGGAGAAATTGCAGCAAGTGTTTGCATATGTATTTTTTCATTCCCTCGGCGGTCGAATCGTTTTGTCAGGAAATGTGTAACACCTTCGTAACTGCGAAGTTCGGACGGCATAATATGGATGCCTGCATCAACAGCCATACGACAATAGACATACTCCAATTTTGCAAAAGGATAGGCTGAGTTGTCGTCATATTTTAGAATATAGTGCTCGAATCCAGCCGGGACAAATCCTTGTCCCGAAATAACCTCTCCCGTATCGTTATTGAGCGCAACAATCGCTTTGGGGCGTTTACCACCCGGTGATGAGCTGATCTTTACTAAGTCCTGCCAAAGGATCGAGTTTCCACTGTTTAGAACCGTTGTCTCTCTTTCGTTGAGTACCTTCTTTGCAAATTCGTACAGGTGTTGAACATCGACCGAGAAAGCCGAATTGTCACCAAGCTCCTTTGCAGGTTCATACTCTAATGCGCCCATTGCCCGACTGCCGATAAAGGCAAGGTGGTCAATAGGCGTTATCTTTTTAGTTGAAATATTATTGCTCCGAAGCCATGCCGTAAAGAGTGAATTGCCCCACTTATCGGGCAGTGAATCTGCAATCATCGGGGGTAATCCTTGATATAGTTTATCCCTATCTCCCACCCATGGCAATCCCTTTTTACTACGAACAGAGTTTATAGGCATTGTCAGCGGAGCTATGTCTAACCCTTGCTCAAGAAACGAAGATTCGTATTCGAAGTTGGCAACCCCTCCTTTCTTGTCCCATGACAGATAGCCAACAACCATACCCCATAAGCTAACCCGTACAACATTAGTCTCCATATTTTATCTGATTTTATTCTGTTTAACAAATAATTGCTTGGGACTTTCTGGCAGCTCCGGCAGTAGCTTTTCTATCTCATCAAGGCAATCAATTGCTCGAAGTAGCTTAATGAACGATGCGAGCGTAATACCTGTCGAAGAACCGCTTTCAAAAGAACTGATGGTAAAGAGGCTTAATCCCGATTTTTGTGCAACATCTTTCTGCGTAAATCCCATTCTTTTCCGGTAGCTACTGTATCTTAGTGCTACTTCACGAATGAGTTCGCTACCTGTTTTTTCATATATTTCGCTGTGCATAGCTGTATTGTTTTTGCAAAAATTACGATTAGCTAAATGCAGTTAGGTTTACTTCGTTTTCCAAGATGCACCTAACTCAATGCAAATATAGATATATCTGTAATATAATCCAAATATTATTCCAAAATACAGATATATCTATTGTTTTGTTGAGAGTCAGTGGCTTTAATTTCAAAAGTACTCCGTTTCTTCTGATGTAGAAATAATTGAGAGTAAAAACCAAAATGTAACAAATATCACGCTTTGTTAATTTGACGTCTTTATCTTTGCATATTGCTAACTTGCATGCCGTTATTAATATGAAGAAGTTTTTAGCTACAATTCCGCGACCGTTTGTAATTCCTCTTTTCGTTATCGGTGGAATTCTCGCGGGTCTTGGTGTATATACGATCTATATGTCCAGAGTCCATACATATGCAAGCGATGATCCATCGGCGTGTATCAATTGCCATATTATGACTCCCTATTATCAATCTTGGTCGCACAGCTCACACGGGAAGTGGACTTCGTGTAATGATTGTCATGTGCCGCAAGATAATGTTTTCAATAAATATACTTTCAAGGCGATGGATGGATTATACCACTCGACTGTTTTTACATTCAAGGCAGAGCCGCAGGTAATTCGTCCGCGTGATGCCAGTAGCGGAGTGATCATGAACAACTGCATCCGTTGCCATACGCAGTTGAATACGGAGTTTGTAAAGACAGGTATGATCGAGTTTGCCCAGACAAAAGAGGGTGAGGGTAAGGCGTGTTGGGATTGTCATCGCAATACTCCGCATACGACTGTTAGCAATATTTCGTCGTCGCCCAATGTGATAGCGCCTATGCCCGAATCTCCGGTTCCTAAGTGGCTCAAGAAGATAATAACGAACAAAAAAACTCAATAACGATATGTTTAAGAAATTAGCAGAAACAATCAGGCGTCGCCCTGCCATCGGTTGGTTGATATTTACCGTTGTTATGGTTGGAGTCTTTTTATTGGGACTTCTGGCGGCCTCTATCACAGAGCGCAGGGCAGAGATTGCAACATTGTACGCCAATAAGAAGATCGAAATAACGGGTATAAACGCCAAAAACGAGGAGTGGGGTCTGAACTATCCTCGTGAATACGACACATGGCGCAAGACCAAAGATATGGACTTCAAGAGCAAGCACTTGGGCAACATGCCCGAAGATGTGCTGGAGAGTCGTCCTGCTATGGTTGTGCTGTGGGCGGGATATGCTTTTTCGAGAGATTATTCGGCTCCACGAGGCCATATGCACGCTGTGGAGGATGTTACCCATACGCTCAGAACCGGCACGCCCGATGCCAGCACCAAAGATATGCAGCCTTCGACTTGCTGGAGTTGCAAGAGTCCCGATGTGCCGCGCTTGATGCAAGAAAAAGGTGTAGAGGAGTTTTACAAGGCAGCGTGGAGTGCACACGGTAGCGAGGTGGTCAACCCGATAGGTTGCGCCGATTGTCACGACCCGCAAACGATGAATCTTACAATTACGCGCCCCGCCCTTATTGAGGCTTTTCAGCGCCAAGGACTGAATATTGACGATGCTACGCCTCAGCAGATGCGCACATTGGTGTGTGCACAGTGCCACGTTGAGTATTTCTTTAAAGGTGATGGCAAGTACCTAACATTTCCTTGGGACGGAGGAATGACGGTTGAGTCAATGGAAGCCTATTATGATAACGCCCAGTATGCCGATTGGACACACTCTCTCAGTCGGGCTCCGATGCTTAAAGCACAGCACCCCGATTATGAGCTATTTCTGTTGGGCCCACACGCTCAACGAGGGCTGGGTTGTGCCGACTGCCATATGCCCTATAAAGTTGAAGGAGGTATCAAATACTCCGACCATCAGATTGTCAGTCCGCTCAAGAACATATCCTCAACGTGTCAAACTTGCCACCGAGATAGCGAAGAGAATCTTAAAAAGTATGTTTATGATTATCAGGATAAGGCTCTCGAAATACGTGATCGTGTAGAAACCGAATTAAGTAAGGCTCATATTATGGCTAAAACTGCTTGGGACAATGGTGCTGATGAAGCTAAAATGCAGCAGGCACTACAACTGATTCGTCAAGCACAATGGCGTTGGGACTTTGCCGTAGCTTCGCACGGAGCATCGTTCCACGCTCCGGTCGAGACTCAACGTATCTTAGCTCACAGCCTCGATCGTTCTATGCAGGCACAGTTGGAGTTGCAGAAAGTTCTCTTTTCGCTTGGAATCAACGATGTGTCAATGCCGGACATATCAACCAAAAACAAAGCCCAGAAATACATAGGTCTGGATATGGAATTACTAAAGGATCAAAAGGATAAGTGGATAAAAACAACGCTGCCCTCTTGGGTTGAGAAGGCTAAAGCTGAAGGTAAAATTATTTCAACCAACATTTAATGCTCAATAGAAAAAAACAGATATGGGAAACTCCTTGGGGATATGCAGAAAGCATTATCTCCATAGGGACTATAATCGCTGTCGGCATAGGCTTGCAGATGGTTGTCGGTGAATTTGATTTCTATCTGTTTGCTCGTCCTGTGAACTATGCAGTGGTAGGATTGGTCGCATTAATCGCAATAGCGCTTGGTCTATTTGCTCCAAAAACAGGTATCGCCCGATGGTTTACAAGTGTTGAAATGAGTGTTACGCTGATCGTAGCCTTTGTGCTGGGGAGTGTCATTATGGGACTTGTGCCTCAGGCCTCCGCAAAGAGTGTTACACCGCTTGGATTGGATGCTATGACTCGTCATTGGGCTTTTGTTTTTATCTATTCTTTATTGCTGATTGCTCTAGGGGGGCTGATTGTGCGCCGATTAAAGAGATTCAACCGGAGAGATTGGGGATTTTACTTCAACCACATCGGGTTATGGCTCTTTCTCTCAGCGTCGGGATTGGGCTATGCCGATATGGAGCGTTATGTAATGTATGTTGCAGAGGGAGAGACGGAGTGGCGAGTCTATGACGAGCAAAAAAATGTAAAAGAGCTTCCCATAGCCATTACCTTGAACGATTTCGACATGGACTACTATCCGCCCAAACTCGCCGTTATTGATAAAACAACAGGAGATCTGTTGCCTGTCGGGAAACCGCATTTTCTTCAGATAGATAAGGATATGCCAAGCGGAACACTCAACGGTTGGCAGGTGAAGGTTGATCGGTATATTCATCAGGCCGTACGCGGCAGTGACAGCACTTACCGTGAGGCTCCGATGCCCGGGGCGACTGCGGCCGTAAGGGTTACTGCCTCAAAAAACGGCACGACACACAGCGGTTGGATTTGTGGTGGCAACCAAGCGCAACTATTCATGACAATGCCGCTCGATGAGCAAACATCTCTGGTGATGACCGTTGCCGAACCACGCATTTTTACCTCCGATATAGAGGTATTCACCCAAAGCGAAAAACACTTAAAAACGGTGCTCGAAGTCAATAAACCTTTGAGCGTAGATCATTGGACAATATACCAGCACGGATACGATAACAATGCAGGGCGATTATCGGCATACAGTAGCTTTGAATTGGTTTACGATCCTTGGCTTATACCTGTTTATGTGGGAATTGTTATGATGATGATTGGCTCTGTTGCTATGATATGGAGGGGTAAAGAAAGAAAGGAGGCTGTCCATGATGTGGAGTAATTTTATATGGTTTGCATTGCCGGTTATTCTGTTGTGGTTGTCGGCAGGTGTATTTGTCAATTTCAATCGACTTGAAAAGACGGCAAACCTCTTAACGCTATTGGGAATCGTCCTCTTTCTGCTTTTTGTCATTGGTTTTTGGATTCACATCGAGCGCCCTCCAATGCGAACGATGGGTGAAACCAGACTATGGTACTCGTTGTTTATCTCCGCTGTCGGATACGTAGCCTACCGACGTTGGAAGTATGCGTGGGTACTCACTTTTTCTAATCTGGTGGCAAGTGTGTTTGTTATCATCAACCTTGTAAAACCCGAAATACACTCTAAGAGTTTGATACCTGCACTTCAAAGCATCTGGTTTGTTCCACACGTAACCTCTTATATCCTCTCCTATGCTATGTTCGGTGCTGCGACTATCGGAGCTATTATTGCTCTGACTCGAAAACAATCCGATGGAAAGATGTTCCATTTTATAGATAATATGATCTATGTCGGCTATGGATTTCTAATGCTGGGATTACTTATGGGTGCAATCTGGGCGAAAGAGGCTTGGGGACACTACTGGTCGTGGGATCCAAAAGAAACTTGGGCTGCTGCTACGGCTGCTGCATACATCGGTTATATACATATAAGACTACGTCGAGATGTTTGGTCGAAAAACGTTGCATTGTGGCTCGTTTTAATTTCATTCCTATTGCTTATGGCGACTTGGCTCGGTGTTAGCTATCTTCCGGCAGCTCAAGGTAGTGTACATGTCTATTAAAGGAGAATGTCTTCGAGTGCATCAAAGTCTAAAATTGTACCCTTACCCGAACGGAACGTAATAGTCCCGTCCCCCACCATTTCAGAGATGGCTCGTGACAATGATGGGCGCTCAACGCCGAAATAACTTGCCAACGAAGCAACACTTCGACCCAAATCAAATTCTCCTTTCTTTTCTCGGGAAAGTATATAATAGCCCAACTTGGCTTTGATTCCTTTTTGTGCAAATATCTTCAGCCTCTCGGAGATGTACTGCATTCTATTGGCATTGAACGCCATAAAACCACGCATAAAACCGGGACATTTGGCAATCTGCTTTTCGATGGACTCTTTCGATATGAACAGCACTTCACACTCCTCCATTGCTATTACATCAACAGGAAATCGATTGTCGTCAGCAAACAAAAATGCCGCTGCCAACGGATAAGGCGCAGCTATCTCCTCCATAGGCAGAGTTAGCCCCGAATTGGATACAATTTCTGTTTTGACTCTCCCCCTGATAAGCATAGCTAAAAATAAAACTTTGTCGCCCTGAAAGGCAACATGCTCACCTCGTTTGAAAGTTTTCAAACTATGAGGTATCGTACATTGTATCTTCTCGATCTCTTCCGCAGACTTATCTCGACACATCGTACAGAAGAATAGCAGATCTTGTTTTTCCATAAAAATGAATTTTAACCTTTGCAAAGGTAATAACTTTTTAGGTACGTAACAAATGTTACAATCAACATGTTGTTTAGGCCTTAACTTTGCTGTATAATACTAAAACAAAGTAATATGGAAAAATATAAAGAGATGACTGTGGGTCAGATCGTTGCAAATAGTTTTGCGAACGCATCAATTTTCGAAAAATATGGCATTGATTTTTGCTGTAACGGATTGGATATGCTGCCTGATGCGTGTGCAAAAGTCGGTATTGAGGTCGATACAGTGATCGAGGATTTGAATAAGCCCAAGAACGAAAGTTCCGAAGTCATCGACTTCAAGAGCTGGCCGCTCGATCTGTTGTGTGACTACATCTTAAAGTTTCACCACCGCAATATTCGCACCCAAGGGCCACAGATTATGGAGTTACTCCGTAAAGTGTGCGATGTTCACTCATGCAGCCACCCGGAGCTGCTGGAGGTGAAAGAGCTTTTCGAAAGGTCGTTGGAGGATTTGGAAAACCATCTGCAAAAGGAGGAGATTATGCTGTTCCCACATATATATGTTATGTGTGAATCAGTAAGTAGCGGCTTGCCGATTCCTGATTTTCACTGCGGCAGTGTCGAGGCTCCCATATCGGTGATGATGGCCGAGCATCAAGCCGAAGGCGATCGTTATCATCGCATGGAGGAATTGACAGCAGGCTACCAAACACCCTCGGATGGCTGTGGTAGTTATCGACTTTTGATGGCAAAATTAAAAGCGTTTAATGGTGCGCTACATCAACACATTCATTTGGAGAACAATGTGGTCTTTCCAACGGCAATCAACATAGAAAGAGATAATTTATAGTATTAACAATTTAAAACGAAAAGTTATGTTTTGTTATCAATGTCAGGAGACGGCCTTAGGAAAGGGCTGTACTGTTAAGGGTGTTTGCGGTAAAACGCCGGAGGTGGCAGGTCTGCAAGATTTGTTGATCTATCTATTGAAGGGGATTTCACAGCGCACGATCCGAATGCGAGAGGTTGGTGAGCTTGTCCCCGCAAAGGTCAATCGTTTTGTGATGGAGTCACTTTTTATGACTATCACCAATGCCAACTTCGACAAGACGCGCTTTGTCGCTGGCATCCAAGAGGCCATTGCTCTGAGAGATTCGCTCCCAAAGGCTGAATGCAACTGTGGATGTCAGACGTGGAGTGGCACGACGCTCGAACAAATGGAGCAGAAAGCTGCTGAGGTCGGGATACTACAAACCGAGAATGAAGATATCCGCTCGCTGCGCGAGCTGCTTATTTATGGTGTGAAAGGTGTTGCTGCTTATGCCGAGCACGCCACAAATCTTGGCTATGAGGATGACGATATTTATGAGTTTATGCAGCAAGCGCTCGTTGCAACTACAAAAGATCTAAGTGTGGATGAACTTATTGCTCTCGTGTTGAAATGTGGCGAATATGGTGTCAAAACGATGGCTCTTTTGGACAAAGCCAACACCTCTACCTATGGCAACCCCGAAATCACGAAGGTAAACATCGGAGTTCGCCAAAATCCTGCGATTTTGATCTCTGGTCACGACTTGCGCGATATGCAGGATCTACTGGAACAGACCGAAGGTACAGGTGTAGACGTGTACACCCACAGCGAGATGCTGCCTGCCCACTATTATCCGGCATTTAAGAAATATAGCCACTTTGTTGGAAACTACGGCAGCTCGTGGTGGAAGCAGACCGAGGAGTTCGAGTCCTTCAATGGCCCGATTCTCTTTACGACCAACTGCATTGTTCCACCGCGCAAAACGGCGACCTATGCCGACCGTGTTTATACAACGGGAGCATCAGGTTTTGAAGGCTTTAAGCATATCGGGGAACGTAAAAATGGTAAGAAAGATTTCTCAGCCGTAATTGAGCACGCCAAACGTTGCGCCGCTCCGATTGAAATTGAGAGTGGCGAGATTGTCGGAGGCTTTGCCCATGCACAGGTCTTAGCACTTGCCGACAAGGTTGTCGAGGCTGTAAAGTCGGGAGCAATCCGTAAATTTGTGGTAATGGCGGGCTGCGACGGACGTATGAAAGATCGCAACTACTACACCGAATTTGCAGAGGCTCTACCGAAAGATACGGTAATTCTGACCGCCGGATGTGCCAAATATCGCTACAATAAGTTACCACTTGGAGATATTGGGGGTATTCCTCGCGTGTTGGATGCTGGGCAGTGCAACGACAGTTACTCGTTGGCTTTGATTGCCCTTGCACTAAAAGATGCCTTCGGACTAAAAGATGTAAACGACCTGCCGATTGTCTACAATATTGCATGGTACGAACAAAAAGCCGTGATTGTATTGTTGGCCTTGCTGTCGCTCGGCGTTAAAAATATTCACCTTGGCCCAACGCTTCCCGCATTCCTTTCGCCAAATGTCACTAAAGTACTCGTTGAGAACTTTAACATAGGGTCGCAGCCCGCTATTGAAACTATCTTAAAATAATCAGCACTATGGAAACCGTAAGAAAACACCAACAAAACTGGATTATTGCCGGACTCTTCTGTGTCGTATTCTTGCTGGCGGGGTCACCTAAGGCCTTCGCTCACTGTGACTCATTCGCAGGCCCAGTTATTAAAGACGCACAGAAAGCCTTGGAAACTAACAAGGTTGAGCTACTCTACAAATGGATTACCCCCGACGATGAAAAGCAGATCAATGATCTTTTTACCAAAACCTACTCCTTGCGAAATGGAGATAAGGAGGTGTATCGAGTTGTTGAACAGCATTTTATCGAAACATTAGTGCGTCTACATCGAGCTTCGGAAAACGCATCTTATACGGGATTGAAGTCATCTGATAGTGTAGAGCCTATTATAAAAATGAGCGATGATGCTATTTTGACAGGAGATATTGACGGGTTGCTTTCGAAGCTCAATGCACATATGAATAAAGTGTTAAAGGCTAAGTATGATAAAATGAAAGCCCTTGAGGTTAAGAAGGATGCCTCCCCAGAGCAAGGTCGCGCCTATGTGCGTGCTTACGTGGATTATATCCATTCTATTGCTGGTATTCACGCTATTATTGAGGGGAAAGTATCTGATAATAGCAATTCCAGTGAAACAGCAAGCGGCCATGAATGCTAAAAAACCACGAACACAGAGATGATAAATTTTGATAATAGCTCGGTGCGCAGACAAGAGAGACTCCTTTCAGAGGAGTCTTCTCTTGATTTGCTAAGAGTCTCTGAATATGGCATTCTGTCATTTGTCGAGACAAGATGCGGGGCTGTTGCCGCTTATGGTATTCCGCTGAATTACGTTTTGAATGAAGATTATATATACTTTCATTGCGCCCCTGATGGGTATAAAATGAGCTGTTTGGATATATCCAATGAGGTGAGTTTTACCATAGTTGGTCGCACAGAAGTTATATCTGAAAAATTTACAACAGCTTATCAGAGTGTTGTTGTCCGAGGACAACTTGAGAGAGGACTGGCAGATACAGAGCGAATGAATGCTCTTAAAATGTTGCTTCAGAAATACTCGCCTAATGATATGGAGCGAGGGTTGAAATATGCGGAGAAATCATTTCACAGAACAGAAATTCTCCGCTTAAAAATAACTTCTATCTCAGCAAAAGCCAAGCAGATTGGTCGTTGACAATCGCAATATTAGCCTACTTATAAAGACTTACAATGTCTATAATTAAGGTTAAAGGCATAAAGGAGGATTACCAAGAATATTATTCCCGAGGCTCGCTTGTCATGGTATGACAAGCGAGCCTTTTTTATTTATGTTTCAAAACTAACAATACTAAAAAAAATGATAAAAATGAATAAAATTGTTAACTCTGATTTTTTGGCAATATTAAATGTTGCGGTACATGACAACACGCTTATCTCAAAATTAGATGCATCAGAAGTATTTAAAAATTTTCAAGGAGAACTATCAGCTATATTGGATTCGGAAATGGAATTTGCAGTTAAATATAGATACCTTGGCTCCTTGTTAATAGAATTCTCCACCTTACAGCGAGGGATAGTCGCCCAAAATTGTGAGGCGGGGGAAAAATATTACAATTACTAACGAACTGCTAAATAGAGCAATTCAACAGATAGATGTTGAAAAAGAGTTGCTGAACCTGAAACTCAAATACCCCAGTGGCTTTCACATATATTCTTCAAAGCCAAAATCACCACTCCATCTCACGCCAGAGTTCAAGGCTCTCAATCTAATGGAGATAATTGCTCCAATATACGAGTCCCAAATTCTTCAGGGGATTGACAATCAACCTGCCAAATTTATCCAAATCGTACAAGCCTTTGAGTGGATGTTTAGCTTTTCATTCAATGGCCGAGAACGGAGAATCAAAAGTGAACTTTATGATCGGAAACGTGGCGAAACCAAGTTCCTGGATGAACTTCGCAGTCAGGTTCTCGGTAAGAATACCAACCAAATAAATTACCCACCTAAAGAGAAAAAGTAATTACTTTCCAATGGGTTATTCATCGGACGTCCGCTCGGACGTCCTTTTTTGCGTGTGCTAATATCCCAAACTTTGCAGTCAGAAACGGTAAAGTGTCAAGGTATGAATTACGCAGAAATAATAAACAAGTTACAGGATAGTATCTTCTCGGTGCAGAAGGTATTGGAGGAGTTGCGTTGCCTGGATAGTACGATGGCTGATGATATCTACATCACCCGCCAGGAGGCTGCGGATCTGATGGGAAAGTCGATGCGTCAAATGGATCGTGACTGCAAGCGTTACGGAATTCGTCGTAAGCCTTTTAATAATGGAATCCGGATCAGTAAGCGCGATGTATTATGCCATATTGGAGCCTTACAGGATAATGAATCTATCCGAACAAAGATGAGTGAGTTCGAGCGAATTTGTAACGGAATAAGCAGATGATGAATTATATGGCAGAGATTAAGATGTTCTATGATTGGCTCGAAACTCACTCGCTGACCCCTGCTTCGATTACGTTGTGGCACGGACTGATGTTTATAGCCAATCGTTCGGGGTGGAAAAATCCACTCCCAATCTCGCTGTCTGTCATAGAGTCCCGGACAATGATCCCACGCGCAAGTATTTATCGGGAACGAGAGCGATTGCGTGAGGCGGGGTTGATTGACTTCTCGACCAAGGGTGGAAAAGCAAGTTGTCTCTACACGATTTATTCTCTTTCACAACAGTTAGAGTCTCACGGTGAGACGCAAAGTGCGGTAAACGAGGATCGAATACAGCATTTAGAGTCTCAGAGTGAGAAACAAAATGCGACTATTATATATAAACTAAACTATACAGAGAGTAATAAAGAAAAATCAGAAAAAGAAGATTCTGAGAAAATGGAGGTCGGAGCAGATGCTCCTCCGAGTCTATCCCCCGAAGAGAAAAAAGAAAGAAAAAGTTGCGCCAAAAAGAAAGAAAAAAGAGAAGCACCCCAATTGGACACCAATGCTATCCTGCAAACCATCGAACCGCCCTGGCGGGAACTAATGCACACCTGGTTGGAGTACAAACGGCTTCGCAAGGAGAGTTATCGAAGTGAAATCGGCATCCGAAAATGTCTGACAATGCTCCGTAATCTGTCGGGAAACAATCTGGAAACCGCAGCGGCAATCATCGACCAGAGCATGGCCAACAATTGGGCAGGGCTGTTCGAACTCAAGCGGCAAGCATATACACCACGAGGGCAGCCACTACCTGCCACAGGACAACATATCGGGCAGATCAAACAGCCCGAAACGGAGGAGCATAAAAACCGCATTCTCGAAAAATTCGGAAAACCTAAAAAATAGCCATATGCAAACATTATCACAAATTATCTCACAGATGGTCAAAGAGAAACGTCTTGACATCCGAGAACCCAATCCGATGTCGTGGGGCGACCACGAACAGTGCCGCCGAGGGTTCGTCACCATCTTTTGCGAGGTGGATACCACGTTCGACAATTACCAACACCTGCCCGAATACGAGGAGGTGATTGACTGGATGACCGATACCAAAGATCAAGGTCTGCTTCTGATGGGCGACTGCGGTAGAGGCAAAAGCATCATCATTTCGGGTGTAATACCTGTGTTGCTGAGATTGAAAAACAGATGGATTCGAGTCGTTCACAGTCAGGAACTGACCAAACCGACCCCATCGGCACAGGTGTATTACTACGGCCAACGTCCGGAAACCAATCTGGACTATCTGCTCAAGACACCGTTTCCAATCATTGACGAATTGGGTGTAGAGAGTCTGGTGAATGATTACGGCGAAAAGAGCGAGGGGTTTAATCTGATTATGAATGCCGCCGAGAGGTACCACCGTCCCATATTCGCCACCACCAATCTGACAAAGAAAGAGTTGTTGGAACGCTATGGTGAACGTACTCTCGACCGTTTGGGGCATCTGTGCCGTATTGTTGAATTCAAAGGCGAAAGCCTGCGGTAACTTGGAAAGTTATGAAAGGTATAGAAATCATCACGCTCTACTATTCGGAGCAACAACACGAGTTCTTTCCTAATCCGATGGATAGCAAACGGAATATCCCTGTAGGTGCAAAAGTTATCGCCCGGCAGATCGACAGTCGGGATGCGGAAGTCTTTATCAGCCGGATGCACACAAAGTATGTCAAAGGTCGCAAGCGTGGACAGTTCCCTACGTTGGAGATCGTCCGGTTGGAATTGGAACTCTTTATCAAACTCAAAAGTTATCACCGCAAATTAGTTTAAACATGAAATATCAACGAGTAATCCATCTGTTGGAGGATGGCCGCCGGAAATACTCCACGCACAATGGCGAGATTGAGAAGTGGCACGAGTACGAGATCGAATCGCTCCGCAGGAATCGGGAACAGTATGGCGACTCGGCTTATACCGCCGACTTCGCCAAATACGATGTGGTGGCCGCCAACCTCCGTAAACGCTATCCTAATGCGAAAATTCTTCGGGTTGTTGGTTTTGATACAGAAGACCACGACCTGCCTGTACGAACCGATGTAATCTTCTGACCTATGCCAAACATTANGTATTACTCAATGGCGTAGCGATTCTAAGGGAAGGTTGCTCATATTGAATAATAAACTCTTCAGGAGAAATAATTAAATTAGGATTAAGTATTGTTTTAATATCACTTGATAGAACCTCAATTTTTTTAATTGCAATAATTGGTGATAAAATGGCATGATGCTTTGAGCAAGTTTCTATTTTACAAAGAAATTTGTCTATATCATTTGTGGTAAAGGCTTGTATGTTGTTTCTTTCTGAAAGTTCATCACACAAATCGTTGACAGAATATGTGGCATCAAATAGCCATTTTACAACTGCCTCTTCTGTGATTTTTGCAGATGTAAAATGCATTTTCTTAATATCACCATCTACAATATCATCTGTATTTGGGTATGTTTTCCTTGTCTCATTATATACTTCAGAAATTGCAGTAGCTATATTTTCTTTATCTTCTAATAGGTAATCTAATGATTTCCCTGCAAAATAACTCACTATAAAACTCAGTATTGCATCCATGATTCTATCTTATTTTCACATAAAGTTACTACAATTGCCAATATGCTCCAAATCTGAGACATAGTTTCGGTAAAAAACACCGCCACCTCATTAAGTTTGCTCAAAAATGAGTAACTGATGAGGTGGTTTCCTTTTAATATATTCCGTAGTGAAGAGCGAGTTGTATCAGCCGAATTCGAGAATGCCGTAAACAAGGCTCTCACGGCGGATACGGTTGCTGATGCGACTCGCAAGCCTTATATTTCCGAAGAAGGTGCATTGAATCTCTCGGCGGTATGGGCTTGTGTGCGTATCCTGTCAGAGACTGTCGGAACGCTACCGATACACCTCTATAAGCGTACCGATAAAGGTCGGGAGAGACAATATGCTCACGCTTGCCATAAGCTACTCCAACTCCCTAACTCATTTTCCAATCGGTTTGATCTGATGCACCACCTGATGATCTCGTGTGCATTGTGGGGCAATGGGTATGCCCGAATTCACCGAGGTAAGGATACCCGTCCAATCCGACTTCAACTGATTCATCCGGCTAAAGTAGAACCTATCCTCAATTCCAACGAAGAGCTATTTTATAGATTGGATAACGGAGAACTGCTTCCCAATGATGAATTGATTCACCTACGAGGTCTGTCTACCAACGGCATTAAGGGCAAAAGTCCGATAGCTGTTCATCGGGACAATTTGTCTCTGACAATGGCGGCACAAGAGTATGGTGAACGTTTTTTCAACCAAGGTGGTAATATGTCGGGAGTGTTCAAATATCCATCGACACTCAAACCCGAAGCATATCAACGACTCAAAAAAGATTTAGTGGCACAGTCTGTCGGACTACATAATGCCCATATCCCATTGCTTTTGGAAGGAGGTATGACTTATGAGCGCATTTCAATACCTCCCGAAGATGCACAGTTTATTGCCACTCGCAAGTTTCAGAAGACTGAGATTGCCACCATCTACGGCATTCCGCCCCACATGATCGCTGACTTGGAACGTGCCACCAATAATAACATTGAGCACCAAGGAATGGAGTTCGTCACCTACTGCCTGATGCCATACCTTGTCCGACTTGAGGAGGAGTTCAATCGCAAGTTGCTCCGCTACGATGAGTTTGAGGAGTATTACTTTTTGTTCGGGCTTAATGGACTGTTACGTGGCGATGCAAAAACCCGCTCTGAGTATTATAAAAATATGAATTTCGTTGGTGCGATGAATGCCAATGAGATCCGTTCGCTCGAAGATATGAACGCCTACGAGGGTGGTGATGAGTATTTCGTTCAAATGAATATGCAAACCGTTAAAAACGCAATAAATGGAGAACCAAAGAATTCAACCACAGGAAATCGAGATTAGATGCCTCATTTCCGATTTACATATTGAGCAACGAGAAGTCGGCACAGCCAGTCGCACCATTGCAGGGTATGCCGCCAAGTTCGAATCGTGGAGCGAACCGATTATGGGCTGGTTTCGGGAGAAAATCGCTCGTTCAGCTTTTGAGAAGTGCGACCTCTCGGATGTGATTATGTGCTTCAATCACAATGTGGATGACATTCTGGCCCGGACGATCAGCGGAACTCTGAACCTATCCGTTGACGATATCGGTCTCAAGTTCTCATTCGAAGCTCCGAACACGACTCGTGGCAACGATATGTTGGAACTCGTCCACCGAGGCGATATCAATAAATGTTCCTTCAAATTTATCGTTGAGGCTGACGAGTGGCTTTATGCCGATGAGAAAAACGGTCTCGAATACGATGAACGCACCATTCTCGAATTCTCCAAACTGATTGATGTCGCTCTCGTAGTTTTTCCGGCATACAAGGATACCGAAGCATCTGTTCGTCACCTGGAACAACGCAAAACGAAATTTCTGCAAACCAATCAACCGGAGCAAAAAGAAACCAACCGCTCCGTTGCTGAAAGTCAGTCAAGGGAACGGTTGGTGCAACTGTTATCCATTCGATAATATTAGCATCGTTCAGGATACATCCAAATAGTTTCAGGAGCATCAAATGATGAATAAGCAACCCAATGTTTAGCTAATAATTGATGTTCTTGTTCTGTTGTTTCCCATGACTTTTTATCAATGCAATTATCTACGTCCATATCATCAAAAATAGTAATGTTTATAGGCTTAGATTTTCCTCTTCTAAACGCATTAACGAAATTTTGCATCGTAACTCGATCTTTATTTACTCCATTGTACAGAATATTATAGTTATCTACGATATGGTTACTACTTTGTCTGACAATTTGATAGTTGTATAAATCTGTTTCATTAAGCTGACTAAATGAAAGTTGATACGTATTTCCTATCCAGTTTATTTGATAAAAAGATATATTCCTATTCTTTAGGCTATCAACTATCAAGTTTCGCTCATCAATACCAATGTGTAATCCAAAATATATCCCTGTTATTGTATTATCGGAATATTTTTTAATTCCCGCCTTCTCAAAAACCAACCGTATTTCATTTTCATAACTCCAAGCCAACGATTTTGTGCCAAACACTTTCTTTTGAATGCCGAAAGCGTCTAAAAAATCAGCATTTGTAATTGACGGCATATTGGGTTGATAGTCTATATTAATCCTATTTCTTATGTCGAAATCAGGAGTAAGGATATTTTCAAATTCCGCCAATTCATATTCGATACAGAATCCTCTATGTGAATCAGCATAATGCGCCCACATCAACTCATTTGAAGGAAATATGTCTTCTTGCTTTGGTAGCACTAATGAATATATTCCTTTATCAATCGGATTCACTCCTTGATAAAATTTTGTTTTATCTGAATCTATCATTTTTAATTTGAATGAACCTTCAAATGGGTCATTCAGATCTCTAAACCGAGAAGCATAAAACTCATAGTTCAATAACGAATCCGTATCTCGTCTTTTCTGAGTTTTAGCATCCAGTAAATTTGAACGGTATTTATATGCTTTCATTTTTCAATTGGTTATCGATGCAAAGATACTAACTTTATGATTATCATATTCCAAACCGAGACAAAGTTTCAGTAAAGCATAGCTGTCTCAGGGTAAGTTTGCCTCAAAACAATCAAAAATCCGATTAGAAAATGAGCAAACTAAAAGAACTCCGAGAGAAACGAGCAACCGTTTACACCGCCATTGATGAACTCCGTAAGAGTGCCGATGGTCGTGAGATGACCGCCGAGGAGCAGACCCGATGGGACACGCTGTTGTCCGACTATGAGAAGGCCGACAAGGTGGTCGAGCAGGAGGAGCGATTCCAAGAAGTAGAACGCCGCCAAGCGGAACAGACCTACGAGAGTCGCCACAAACCACAAGGCAAAGAGAATCAAAACCAACCATCCGACGAGGAGTACCGCACTGCCTTTATGGAGTACCTGATGCGTGGTGGTAACGAGATCACTCCCGAAAGCCGTTCCATCTTTGAGAAACGTGCAGGTATTACCGGATTGTCGGGCGGTGTGATTGTTCCCAAAACGCTCGCTGACAACATCGAAATCGCCCTCAAAGCATATGGCGGTATGTTCGAAGCCGGAACGATTCTAACCACCTCGACCGGAGGCGATCTGATTATGCCGACCATCAACGACACGACTTCCAAAGCAACAGTCGTTGCCGAGTACAACCAATCGACCAAGAAAGCACCGAGCTTCGGTTCGGAAACGCTCAAAGCCTACACCTACCGCACTCCGATTGTCCCTGTGTCGCAGGAGTTACTGCAGGATAGCAACTTTGACTTGGAGTCACTACTGAGTGGACTGCTTGCGGAGAGTTTTGGGCGTGGTATCAATGAGGACTTGACTATCGGCAATGGAACAGGCAAACCGAAAGGAATTATCAATTGGGCAACCGCATCGGATGCCGCTCCTGCCGCCGCAGCCATTAAGTTGGACGATATTATCGACCTGCTTAAATCGGTGGACTCCGCATACGCACGTAACGGACGATTTATGTTCAATCGTGAGACACTGTGGTCGCTCGTGAAAATTAAGGATACCACAGGACGCTACATCTGGCAAGAGGGAGCAAAAGACGGTACACCTCCGACACTCTTTGGCAAGAGCTATATTCTCAATGACGATGTGGCCAATATAGGTGCAGGTAATGCTTCGATGCTGTTCGGGGACTTCTCCAAGTACAAAATCCGTATGGTGAAGAATTTCCGGGTGATTCGTTTGAACGAACTCTTGGCAGAGTACCTCTCTATCGGATTGTTCGGCTTCGCTCGTGTGGACGGTATTCTGTTGGATGCCGGAACGCACCCTGTCAAGAAACTGGTTCATGCCAATGCTTAGGCGATGAGAGTAGTTGAACCGACGACAAACCGAAAGCAGAGCCAAGCTCGCTTGGACTCTGCCGAGGTGCGAAGGAGGAAGACCGAAGGTCAGTACAGAGAGTTTCCATTGACTTTGGAACTTGCCAAGCAGCATCTGCGATTGGGTGACTCCACTTATAACGACGAGTTGGTTACCGCTAAACTCGAAATGGCAGTTGCAGTGGCGGAGGATATGACCGGGCGGATTATTCGAGAAAAAGTAGTCGTTTTTGATCTGCTTGCTCCTGCTGATGACACGATATTGCTCCGTATGCCCATTCATACTGCCGAGGTCTTGGAGCTTTCTGTAGCTCAACAACTCATTTCCGAAGATAAATATACGCTGCTGAACTCCGATTACGAGGACATTCTGTTTGTAGATTCCGAATATGTCGGTAAACGAATCACCATCAAAGCAGTAGTGGGCTACTCGAAAGAGAACATTCCTCATACTATCAAAGCAGCTATCCTCTTGATTCTCGGAACGCTCTACGACAATGAGTCGGATAATATTGTGGGCCGCTCTGTTTCAGAACTCTCACTCACCGCTGAAAAACTTCTGCTTCCCTGGCGGGTAACACCTTACGGCGATGTTTGACACTCGAATTGAAATAATGGCTTACAGCCAAGAGCGAGATGACTACAACGAGCGAACGATGGAACTTGTGCAAATAGGCGTATTCTACGCCCAGAAAACCGAAAGTGGTGGTCGGGAGAATCTCTATGCCAGCCGTATCATCCACGAAAATGAAGTGGTCTTCACGGTTCGATACTCCAACAAAATCAAATCGGGAATGTTTGTCCGACTCGATGGTCGGGATATGAAGATCACCTCCGTTCACGAGGAGGGGCGCCGAAAGTATTTGCATCTAAAAACCATCAAGTCCAATGTTGAAGATTAAAGTTGAGGGATACAAGGAGGCCAAAGCAATATTGGACGAGCTGCCGAACAATATGCAGAAACGTATGCTGCTTGCAGCTTTGAAAGGTTCTGCCAAACCAATGCTGCAATCGGCAAAGGGGAAAGTGCCGA
Organism: Parabacteroides provencensis; assembly: GCF_900232875.1. Taxonomy (NCBI): domain Bacteria; kingdom Pseudomonadati; phylum Bacteroidota; class Bacteroidia; order Bacteroidales; family Tannerellaceae; genus Parabacteroides; species Parabacteroides provencensis. The sequence goes on from NZ_LT960488.1 coordinate 331,844, forward strand.
TCAAAAGTGGCAAACTCAAAAAGATGCTTCGGGTGGTACGGTTCAAAGATCGCAAAGCATCGAAATCGGAGGTGTCGGTAGCGGTAAAGCCTGTATTTGAGCGCACCAAGAAAAAGGGTGCGATCAATCAATACTACGGCAAATTCATCCACGAAGGAACATCTGATGTCCGCAAATCCCGAAAGGGTAAGATGCTCGTCTTTGTGAATCAGCAAGGCGAAAAGGTATTTGTTAAGAGTGTCAAAGGCATAAGAGCCAACCCATTCTTAGAGCAAGCCTATCGGGAGAGCAACGAACGGACGGTAGCCATCTTCGGAGATGAACTCGCTTCGGCAGTAGAGAAATTTGTAACAAAGAATTTTAAACCAGTCAAATGATGACCGATTTCAAAAAAGAGTTGATTACCAAGTTGGAGGCGGCAATCCCCAAACTCCGAGATAAGATACAAGCCGGGGCGGTGGATGCGGAAACGCCTGTGCCATATGCTGCATACTCTACGCCGGAGGAGACTCCGGTACGAACAATTCACGGCATTGCCGGATACAACACGCTGTTTGACTTGTCGGTCTACCACTCCAAAATGTCGGAGGTTGAGAAGTTGAAGCATCTGGTGATTCATGCGTTGGAGGGAGAACCCGTTGCCGACAAGCGATGTTACTACAAGGCTTCGGAGTATGGTTTTTATCCGGATTATAATATTCACGGCTATATACTCACATTCAGAATCATATAAAAATGGAAAAGAAAGTAATACAGGGTGAGGATATTATCCTCTTGGTGGACGAGAAAACCACGCTTCACGCCACCACGCATACGCTAAAAGTGGATTTGGAGCTCAAAGAACTGCGAACGAAAGATACCAATGGCAAAGAGAAATCTCCGGGCGACATATCGTGGTCGGTGGATGGTGACGGTTTGGTGGTAATAGACGATTCGGTCGAGAATGCTCATACCTCCGAGGATATTCTCGGCATCGTATTGAGCAAAAAGATTGTCGATGTGGTGATCAAATCGCCGATGGCCGGACTGACCAAAACCTATTCGGGCAAGGCATTTATCACCTCATTCTCACTTGGTGCTCCTGCAGGCGACAATGCAACATACTCGTACAGCCTCACCGGAAGCGGCAACCTGGCTCCAACCCCTAAAACTCCGCAAGCATGAAAGAGATTATCGTAAACGGTAAAGCCTTGCCGATTCATTTCGGACTCAAGGCGATCAACGAGTTCACGAAACTTCAAAACGGAGATTTCCACGATACGGTAACCACCACCGATTCGCTCGGTAGCCTGGACTCTATTGTTACACTGACCGTTTCGGGACTGAATGAGGGAGCGAGAAAATCTAAATCCGAGGTTCGATATACCGAAGACGAGGTATGGGATCTCTTTGATGAGAACCCGAAACTGATTCTCGAAGTATCGGAAATCTTTATGGAGGCGGTGATTCCGCTGACCGATAAGTTGGGAGCATTAAACCCAAACGTACAGCCGATAGCGATGGAGAGTCAGAGCGAGTAACCTACGAAAAATGGTTTGCCGTTGCTGTCGGACAAATGGGTTTGCGGCCCGATGATTTCAATGCGCTGACTCCTGCTGAATTTATCTACGCATGGATCGGTTGGAGTGAATTGGAGCAAAATCGCACCAAACAGGCGTGGGAACGGGAACGATGGTCTGTATGGGTTGCCACCTGTATCCAACTCGACAAAAAGGATCGGCAACCAATGACGCAGATGTTTCCTCTGCCTTGGGAGGAGGTCGTCTCAATTCAGCAGGAACTAACGATGGAAGAACGCAAAAAACGAGTAAATGATATTCTAAATAAATGAGTCGAAGAATAGCCGACCTGCTGATTAAGATTGGTGCGGACTCGTATGAGTTTCAGCAAAAAGCCAAGCAGGTAGAGAAAGGATTGGACGCGCTGACCAAACGGTTGGACAAAGTCGGTAAGGAGATGTCGCTCAAAGTGACAGCTCCCCTTGTCGCTTTGGGTGCGGTATCTCTTTCGTTGGCCGATACACAGGCGAAAGCCGAAGCCAAGGTACAGCAGGCAATCAAATCGACAGGCGGTGCAGCTAAACTCAACTTCGACCAACTCAAACGCTTTGCCTCCGAACTACAAGGCAAAACCATCTTCGGGGATGAGAAGATACTCAATGACTCCACCGCTCAACTACTCACTTTTACTAATATCGCAGGCGAGAATTTCAAACGGACGCAGGCGGTGGCTCTCGACCTGGCGACCGTCTTAGACGGTGATCTGAAGTCCGCATCCATACAGTTGGGTAAGGCACTTAACGATCCGGTTAAAAATCTGACGGCACTCTCCCGTGCAGGTATTCAGTTCTCCAAAGAGCATACGGCTACGATTAAACACCTTGCTGAGACCAATCGCCTTGCCGAAGCGCAGGGGTTGATATTGGAGGAGTTGGAGCGACAATACGGTGGTCAGGCAGAAGCGGCAGCCAAAGTGGGACTCGGCGCATTGCAACAACTCAAAAACTCATGGGGTGATTTCTTGGAACAGATAGGGGCAACTCTGATGCCTGTGGTGAACAAGATTGTCGGAGCGTTGTCGCAAGTAGTGGCGGTGCTTCAAAATATAAATCCTCAGATGCGTGAGGTGATCGTTATCGTAGCGGGTATTGCTGCCGCTATCGGGCCATTGGCAATGGGCGTGGGTGGTATTATCCGAATGCTGCCGATGCTCTCTGCCGGATTTACGGCTCTGCTCTCTCCGGTCGGGTTGATCGTTGCCGCTGTATTGGCGTTGGGTGCTGCATTCTTCTATGCTTACCAACGCAAGAAGGAGTTGCAGGAGGATATGACTACACAGTTCGAGGGACTGTCGCTCGGCACACTCGAAAAGCGACTCAAAGAGAACAAGCGTCTGCAGGAGGTCAACGAACGGGAGTCTCCTTGGCAGGGAAACTCTCCTTACTCCAAACTGACCTACGCCCTGAACAAAGGCAAACGGCGGGACAACCTCAAAATGGAGGAGGAAGCCCTGACTGAGGCGATCCGCAGAAACACCCAAGCCTACGAGGAGCGGCAACGTGTCGAGGCAGAATCAAAAAAGATCGCCGATGATATGGCAAATGCTCTCAAGGGTGTCAATACCGAAACCACTCGTGGCAGTGGGTTGATCAATGACTTGACCACCAAGATTGAGGTGTTGGAGAAGAAAAAGTTACTGCCCAATGCCACCGTAGAGGATATTGCCGCCGCCAATGCCGAGATTGCCAAACTCAAAGAGGAGTTAAACCGCCTGCAAAACATCACGCCCGAACAACTCAACCGAAAACCACTCGAACCGATACTGCCAGCAACCGTAAAACCCATTATGCCTGCCCTTGAGGTGAAATTACCTGATCTGAAACCCATTATCACCAAGGCGCAACAACAGATGATGGAGATCCGCAAGACCGTAACCGAGGGGATCTATGGTTGGGCGGAGGTGACAAGTTCGGGGCTACAATCTTCCATTATGGAGACCGAAGCCATTGTCGGCAAATACACCGAGGCTCTGGTTGCCAAAGGGTGGAAGTTCTCGGAGGCTCTGACCTTTGTGTCGGATAAGGTGAGCGAGGTAATGAAGGGGTTTGATGAATCGCTGAGTAATTTTATCGCCGGAAGTATCGAGGCCGCTGCAGAAGCCATCGGGCAGATTATCTCCGGGGATTTTGGTTTTGACGGATTGATGAAGGCGATTCTATTGCAGTTGGCGAGTTTTCTCAAGCAGATCGGGGCGCAGTTGATCGAGTTCGGCGTGATGATTATTGCGTTCAAGATGGCTCTCAAATCGGTGCTTGCCAACCCTTGGGCGGCGATTGCCATTGGTGCGGCAATGGTTGCGGCGGCAGCCGTGATGACGGCACTCATCAACAAAAATGCCCAGAAGAACGCTCCGAAACTTGCCAAGGGTGGACTTGCCTACGGGCCAACCTATGCAATGGTGGGTGATAACCCCAATGCACGAATTGACCCGGAGGTAATCGCTCCGCTATCCAAACTACAGGGAATGATGTCCGGCGGCAGAGGCTCCCAGAATATACAAATTGCCCTCAGCGGTCAACTGACAGCCAAGGGCAGGGATTTGGTATATGTGCTCGGTAAAGAGAATTTTAAGATTGATGTGTTGGGAGGGTAGTCATATATATTATATGGAGCCAAATTATTTTCAAGCTAATCGTTCGGCATATGGAAATGATGGAATAAGCCGAAAATAAGTAATTATACATTTTTTGTTCTTATATTCTTTTGAATCCCCACTCGCGTATGGCGTAATTAACGAATGGTGCATGAAGTGGAATATTATTTATGATATACCCCTCAAAGCCACTCAATTTAAGGATTAATACACAGCATAATTTATGAAACATTAAACTTGTATAAAATAGCTTGTCAATTTCTTTGTCTCCCTTATCAATATTCAAATGACCGTGCAAAAATTTGTTGCGATCGTTAATAGCCTTAATTTCTGCTTGAGACAAATTATATCCTAAAACTTCAAAAGGCAGTCTTAACTTACTTGCATTAGTCGGTTGATTTAAATTTTCCAGCTTATTCTTGATAAACTTTATTTCGTCTTCAGATAGACAAGTAGTATTTGTAACTACATCCGAAAATACAGGTTTTAATGAATTCCAGCTACACTCGCTGATAGCACGAGGAGCAATGAGACTATGTGTTTTATATATTTTACTACAAAGCGTTTCGAATGCTATACAATATACCCCAGACTGCACTTCGTGCTCCAACCATGATGCAGACAAAGTCATTAATGCCGCTCTTGCTATTGAATCATGGTCATTGAAAAGAGTTACCATATTTGAGAATACTTCCATAGAAATCCTATCTATTCTGAACTTCCAATGCCTTTCTATAAGCGTCAACATTCTTTCTTTGGCATCCTTAGCCGTCATTTTTGCTGACAATGGCATAAGAACAGAATAAGCATTAGTTGTGAATATAGAGTATTGACCTTTAATGGATTTTCGCAATGTTTTGAAATATATTCCAACAGGTACATTGAAACTTTTTCTATTGGCAGCAACGATAAATACTTCGTTCAAATGCAAAGTTCCACTTAAAAAACCAAGAGTAAGAAGTGTATTAAAAGCCACCTTTTCAAACTGATCAAGTTCATATTTTTCACCTGATTCGATTACGAGGTAGTATTGCTTTTTATATTCGAATTGAAATAAATGGATTTGATCTGTAGGGCATGTGATCTTAATCAAACCATCAATATTCTTCCCATGACTCTCATAATGGTATCTATCATAGTCATCATGCCACGCACGGTTAGGGATCGGGACTATATATCGAAAAAAGTATTTGCGATTGATATCTATTTTTGCGTCATAAATTGCCTGCGAATCTAAAGCTAATGAGAAATCATTAGAGCCACCACAAAGCACATTATCACGAATGTTTTCAATCCTGGACACATTTGCAGGTATTATCCATTTTTTGTGGTTATGCGTGAAATGAAATTCTGGTAGATTAGACTGTTTTGCATTGTCTACAGCAGAGTAATCTGTAATAGGAATTACAAATTTCAATTTAATGCTATTCTCTGATTTTGAAATCAGCGTTACAGCATCTGATCCAAAAGAGAGTCCTGTTACATGCCCTGTCCTCATCCTTTTGAATGAGTCAATGAGTTTCAACGTCGGATGAAGTATTTTATTAATTAACGCCATACTGATATGATCTATGTATTGGATTTTTATTTAGAGATAATGTTATCAAACTCCTTTGCCGTTCGACTATCTCTGCAATCCTATATACAAGTGTGACAAAGTTTCCACAAAGTTAATGAATCTGCCTGTACTTTCACGCATCTAATTGATAAAGAATGAGTGGAGTACGCATAAAAGACCTACAAAGTGCCAAGTCGGTGATTGAGCAAGGGTTCGATCTGTTTGAGTTTGTGGTGGATTCGCCCGATCCCGATGCTACACTCAAGGTATCGGGTGCGGAACTGAAAAAGGCGATCGGAACGGAGAAGCACATTCATCCGTTGGAGGAGGTGGATGGTCTGCCGGGGGAGTTGGAAAAGAAATTCGACAAGGCAGGCGGCGCAATCACGGGCGATATGCGTGTGACGGGCAATACCCGAATGAAGAACCTTAGCATTGAGGAGTATCTCGAAGTTCCCGAACTCAAATACAACCGCATCACCGCCACCGGAAACGAGTTTTGGGTAACTGATGCCGGAGTAATTGACGATGTATTGGATGATGACGATGGTATTTTTCTCATTACCCTCAAAGAGAAGCCCGGCGAGGTAACGATCAACTTTCAGTACAAGGATATTCTGCGAGGTATTTTCTACACGCAGGACGAGAACGGCAAACCTACCGGATTCAAAACCGCCTACTTTGAAGTAACGGGAATCATTGACGATGTTCATTTTGACTGTATTTCACTCAATGGCGTTCTTCCCGAACGGTTTATGACCTTGGCTCGTCAGGGCAACAAACCCAATCCCAACCGACAAGGTTCAATCTACCTCGATGGGCGGCATAACTATATCCGTATCATCGACAAGGTGACGGATGATAAGATCGAACAACGCAATATCAAAGTGCAGCTTGGCGACCTTTCGGAAATCAACCATCCCGTGTTCGGGCAACTTGAGGGCTACGGAGCTTTGCTCGAAAATGCCTACATCTGCGGACGCTTGGTGCAACGCAACCCCGACACGGGTGAGGATTGGATTGTGGGAGCAGTTTCGGTGCAGGGCGAGCAGGTGTTCCGTTACAAAGACAACATCCCCGAACCTGCCACCATAACACTGGCCGCCACCGAACTCGGCATCACATCGCCGGAGGATGCACGGGAGTGGCAATACAAAAACGGTTCGGAGTGGATTACCATTCCCGATAGCGGTTCACTCACCTTTGAGCTATCTCCTGATTCGGAACTATGGGGAGAAAAACGCACGCTCACTTTGCGCTACCTCGCCTGCGGAGTTTATTACGACATTATCACCATCACCAAACTCTACGATGGTGAGGATGCCTATTCGGTACAGATCTATTCGAGCAACGGCTCGAACTTTATCAACAGCGATATTGCCACGATGCTTCGAGCCAAAGTATTCAAAGGGGCAAAAGATATTACCGACACGTTGCCTGATAACGCCTTCAACTGGTTTCGGATATCTGACAATCCAGAAGGCGATGCCGTGTGGAGTCAGCAACACGAAGGCGCAGGCAAATCGGTTATGATTAGTAATGAGGATGTTTACCGCCGAGCCACTTTTGAATGTGAAGTACAAATCAATGATAATAATAAAGCAAAATGAAGAATTACCTTTTTACCTCTGAGTCCGTATCGGCAGGACACCCCGATAAAATAGCCGATCAAATCTCCGATGCGATCCTTGATGAATTTTTGCGTCAAGATCCCAATGCTAAAGTAGCTTGTGAAACAATCTGCACCACAGGTTTGGTGGTTGTGGCAGGCGAAGTCAAGTCCGACGCCTATGTGGATATCCAGCAAACCGTTCGCAAAACCATTGCCGATATTGGCTACAACAATGCCGAGTACCGTTTTGAGGCAAACTCGTGCGGAGTTCTGTCGGCAATCCACGAGCAATCACCTGATATTCGACAAGGAGTAGATCAAGTCGAGCAGGGAGCCGGAGACCAGGGCATCATGTTCGGCTATGCCATCAATGAAACATCAGAGTTTATGCCGGCCACACTCGCTCTGTCGCATCTACTGTTGCAGGAGTTGGATGCCATTCGCAAAGAGGGCAAAGTGATGACCTATCTGCGGCCCGATGCCAAAAGCCAGGTAACCATCGAGTACAACGAGTATGGCAAACCGCTTCGGGTCGATACGATTGTGATTTCCACACAGCACGATGATACCGTTTCGGCATACGATATTCTAAATGATATCACCGAACATCTGATTCCGAGGGTTCAGGCAAAAGATCCGCAACTGGCCGAACTATTCCAAGACGACTACCGCCTATTGGTCAACCCAACTGGACGATTCGTGATCGGTGGCCCGGCAGGTGATACGGGACTTACGGGTCGCAAGATTATTGTGGATACCTACGGCGGTCGTGCAGCTCACGGTGGAGGGGCGTTTTCGGGCAAGGATTCCTCGAAAGTGGATCGCTCGGCGGCTTATGCGGCCCGACATATTGCAAAAAACCTTGTAGTGGCAGGTGTGGCCGATGAAGTACAGGTACAATTAGCATACGCCATAGGCGTGGCCGATCCTGTGAGCATCTCGGTGAACACATTCGGGACTGCCAAAGTGGAGTTGACCGATGCCGAGATTGCCGAGGTGACTTCTGAACTATTTGACTTGCGTCCTGCGGCAATAGTTGAGCGATTCGGGCTCAAGAGTCCGATCTATCTGCCGACCGCATCGTATGGACATTTCGGTAGAAAGCCCTACACAGTTGACGGCATTGAGTTTTTCGGCTGGGAGCGATTGGATATGGTGGAGAGCATCAAAGAAACCTTTAACCTGGATTAATATGGCAGTAATATCAAGAGGTCAGATTACGATTGTGGATCTCAGCGATGGTAAATCCATCAATCTCTATTTGGGTAGCAATGTGGCTACCACACAGATTTTCAATAAGGAGAACTCAAGCTATGTTCCGAACTGGACGGCATCGCCCTTCTTGGTGATTACCCCCGAAGTCTATGTGACGGGAGTGGCGACCAATCAGGTATCGAGACTCAAAGGTGTACCCGTTTGGAAAATCAATGGCTCGACCACGCTTTCGACATACGGAGCAACGGCGGCGACCGCTTCGCCTTATGCTTTGACCATCAAAAACAATATGACTGCGGTCAATCAGTTGCAGGTGGAGTGCGAGGTGATTTATGTCGATCCCGACACAACTGCCGAGACAAAAGCTAAAACCTCCATCACCTACACAAAAACTACCAATGCCGGGCAGTTAATCTGCGCCATTGCTTATGCTCCGCTCGGAACGGTGTTTAAGAATGGCGATGCGGCAACTCTGAAAGCTCATTGCGATATGTGGCGAGGCTCGACCATCGACAACACCAACGTGACCTACAAATGGTTCAAACTCGGCAGTGGAACGTGGGCAGAAATCACCTCGGCCAATGCAGGCGGCATCACGGGTTACACCACCAACGAAATCACCATTCCCGAAGCGGCGGTGCTGAACTTCGAGTCGTTCAAATGCGAAATCAAAGATACCGATGCTGCCAGTGGAACATACAACACCTCCGTTTCGGATATTATCTCTTTTGCCGATATGTCCGATCCGTACCAGGTGGAGATTGTTGCCCCCTCCGGCACGACACTCACTTCTGGATTGACCTCTACGGTTCTGACCGTCAACTGTTGGCAGAACGGAACGTTGTTGCCGGATTCGTTCTTTACCGGAGCCACTTGCAAATGGCGCAAGTTCAATAAACTTGGTGTTCAGGATGCCGCTTGGGGAACATCGGGCATCAAAACAGGGCGCAGCATTACCGTAACGAGAGATGAAGTTTCGGTGGCGGCAACTTTTACAGTTGAAATAGAGAAATAATCATGGCAGTAATCGCACGAGGACAAATAACGGTTCATATCGCCGAAAAGGGCGATCCGGGAGCAACAGGGAATTGGACAGCCTATGTATTCAAATCCTCGACTACTCAACCTGCCAAACCAACGAGTACGACTCCCGTTCCTTCGGGTTGGGTGGATGCTCCGACAGCTACGGGCGTGTGGTGGATGTCGAAAGCTACTGTAAACGGTGCAACCGGAGTGGCAGGCACGTGGAGTGTTCCGGTGCGGATTACGGGGATTGATGGTACAAATGGCAATAACGGATCGAATGGCTCAAATGGGAAAGACGGACAATACACCGTCTACAACTTTGCCAAAAACAGCTCGGCAACCACAGCCCCGACATCGGGTTGGACGGCAACTCCTCCGGCACTCGCAACTGGAGAATACCTGTGGATGCGAACCGGAACGGTCGTGCCACCTGCCACCACACCTACTTCGTGGAGCGGAGCTGTGCGGATCAGCGGAGAGAAAGGCAATACAGGCAACACAGGAGAGAAAGGCGAAATTGGCGATAGCATCACCGGACGAATGATTTTTCGTGATCCTGAATTCTTGGTCGGAGTGAATAGTTGTGGCATCTACAATAATGCAGGCAACGGAAATGTTTCCGTAACTCGGATCGTACGGCCATCCGACTGCCCAAGCACATCGGGTTATTGCCTACAGATTACTACAAATGGTGTGGCATCACCTAATCACGGAGGATACGTTCAGTCCGTTCAAACTCGTGCCAACGGAGTGTTTGTCTCTCGAATTATCGCCAAAATCCCTGTCGGCTATACGATGGGCAACGCCCACAACGCTTATGGCAATGGGGGAACAACGGTTGCGTTGACCCCGATGGTCGGCACAGGCAAATACGAGATCTATCTCTGGCGGGTGGTCTGCGGCCCAACAGGAACTTTCTCCACAATCAATCATTACTATCTGTCAGGCGGTGCAGCTCCCGTAACCTGGTATGTGGCATCATCAACAGTTTACGATATGAACGACACCGAAAAGTACGATGCTGCTATATCCAATGCAGCCAAGACGCTGACCTATCGGGGTATATTCTCATCAACCACCACCTATTTCAATACCGCCAACCAACGAAACGTGGTCAAGTACGGTTCGAGTTACTATATCTACAAAGGGACAAACGGTGTTGCCGGAGCGTGGAACGCTGCCAACTGGGAGTCGTTCGGAGGGGAATTTCACAGCGTGGCCACAGGCATTCTGTTGGCCGAACTTGCCTATATTGAAAACTTGGGTGTTAAAAATCTGCGAACATCCGCTTCAGGACAAAGAGTGGAGATTACACAGTACAACAATGCAATCGCCTTCTATGATGGCATTCAGTCGTATCCGGTGGTAGAGATAAAGACCACAAGTGATGGCATTTATATGGGTCAAGGCTCCGGGGTGCAGGTCAAGCATCCGAACTCCAATATCTCGATTTATAAGGGCATACTTCAAAACTCTTCCGAAGGCAGTGGAATATCCGTTCCCGTTTTGCCTTGGGGACAGCCTGAAACGATTGCTCAAAACTGCATCCTCCAATCTTACAGCAACTCTTACACAGGTAAATATAAAACCGGACTTTACATCGATCTCTCTGCCTCGCAAAGCACATCATCGGGAACGGATAAGTTTGCCGCCATTTTTGCCACAGGTGGAATATTCCTCCAAGGTGATGCGTCCAAACATCGATCAAACAATGTATTGTGCGGATTGAGTTGTGCCGGAAGGGTGGCTTCTAATGGGACATTACTCCGAAGTTGGGTAATCAGTTTTATGGGTGGTTACATCACCTCCTCCCGACAATCGGCAGGCAGATATACGGTGAATTTTTCCAATTCAAGCTACTTTTATGGTTCTGATGACTACTTCGTGCTCTTTGCCACGAATTATGGATATGCTTATACCGTAACCAAATCAAGCGGCAACTTTACGGTATACACCGGGGATGACGCTTCGGCCAACGATGCCGAGTTCTATTTCTTTTGTTTTCTAACCTCTAAATTCTGGTAGTATGCAACTTGCAAAACTTGATAACGGACAACTAATCACTACTTATGCTGATGATCAAGATAAAGATATAATCAATCAGATGGTCGCCGATGGATTTAAAATTTATGTGGAGGAGCAACCACAAACTATACAGCTATCCGAATTTCAATCCCAAGAATTACGATACCGAGACGAGGGCTTTCAGATTGTCGGATACTACGAAGTAGTCGATAACAACCCTGACAGAATCACCGCCGAGATTGATCGCCTCAAATCCGAACTAACCGCCACCGACTACCTGATTATCAAATCATACGAATATGCATTAACCGGACAACCGCTACCATATTACCTTGCTAACCTCCATTCCGAGCGACAACTACTACGCAACCGAATCAACGAACTCGAACAACTATGCTAAAACAAGGTGCAACCACAGAGATTATCTTTCGGCTCTTTGAAAGCGATGGAATCACTCCCAAAGCCTTAGAGCCATCCACAAGAATAAAACTCATTCTCTGCAATAGCCACAATATGGTGAAATACCAAGGGAGTTCTCCCGATGATATCAAGCAAATCGAAGCAGGTGTCTATTCGCTTACGCTTCCAAACAGCGTTACCAAAAACTTCTGCGGTGATTTGCGGATGGAGATTGCAGTCTACTCAGCTGATGCGGTATTGATTTGTAAAGAGCGAGTGGAGATGTATTGGCAACCTTATGTAATCGGGGGAAAAGTCTATGAAGATTAAAGTGGAGATCAGCCAAGAGGAGTTGTCGGCAACGGTAGCATACACCGAAACACGCCCATACATTCTAAAATTGGAATTCCGAACACAGGATATGCCGATTCAAGAGTTTGTTCCGGATCCACCGTCAAGTGGCGGTGTAATTGATGCACTCCTGCAACAAGGGCGGTTTGACAATTCCTGGCTCCAACGAGTCCTGCAGGAGAGCATTGTCACCTGCGAGAAAATTACTGATTATACCAACTGTCGGGATATTTCATCTCATTTTATTCCAGCGTTCCAAGATAAGGTAATACCCAATATGTCGAACCGTTTTCGAGGCAATCCCTTTCTGTTATCTCTGCCAACACTTGATTGGAGTAGCGTGGAGGATGTGAGTGCCATCTGTTTCAACAACAAAGGCATGGTTGAGATTGATATGCCCAGTAGCCATAATATCAAGATTTGGAGGCAGGCATTTTATGGATGTAACAGCATTCAGCGAATCCATCGGCAGGATCTTTCCGGCGCGATAATGTTAGTCGATATTTTCAATGGATGCAGTAGTTTGCAGATATTGCCGGAACTCAATACCACAAAAGCCACTCAATTCACCAATTTTATCAATGGATGCACCGCACTTGAGCGGATCGAAGGCATCGATTTCAGCTCATCGCAAACGGAAATAAATATAGGCCAAAACCTCTATACCAAACTCAACTCTCTTACAATTATTAGGGTAAACGGCACAATCTCGCAAAACATCACCCTCTATGCCGACAATCTGGCCGAAACCTCTGTCATCAGCATAATGACCGCCCTTGTCGCCTCACCGCTACAGCCTCGAACAGTCACCCTCACCAAAGCCCTCGCAAACAAAATATCCGAAGCAACCAAACAGATCGCCTCGGATAAAGGGTGGAGTTTATTAACTGTTTAGAGTTATTGCAGGTCGGGATTGCGGTAGAATGAAAGGTTGTCTTCGTGGTGATACTCTCTGGCTTCGATGGTATTGTAAACCGCATCCATAACCACCTCTACTTTGAAGTGTTGATTCCACATTTTGCAATCCACCTTGCAGGTTGCGATGGCTTTTGAACCGCCGGCCTCTGTGTGGACTCTGAAGTCTGATATTGTACCTGCGTATTTCTTACTGAGGAAGAATTGTGCCATTTCGGTTGCCTCTGCGGTTGTTATTCTCTTTGCCATAATTTGCTTTGTATTAGTTGTTTATCTTGAATCTAAGGTAACACAATCTTTCCGAACACGCCAGTCATTTCGCATCTTTATCTTCGCTATCGCTCGATTTCCTCCTTATAGCTCGGCATAGTCAAGCAAGCTTGCCTCTACTCTCGCTTACTGCGTCGGTTATGTATTCATTTTCAGATAATTATGCGATTATTTTACGAGCTATTCCCCGGTCAGAAAAACCGGGGGAATAGTGAACGTTCTACTATATGTATTATTCGTACTCTTGAAACTCAACTTCGATAAAAGTCAGTTTGTCGCCCTCTATCTCCGCAATTATATAGGTTTGATAATCATCGGTGGTGTAGGTAATTTGCAGGTACTTTTCGTGTAGCAAGCATATATCGGCATTCTCACTGATTTCGAGTAGATCAACTGTAAATCCGTTATCTGCACACTGCTTTTGCAGATTGCGCTTCGCTTGATCCAGGCAAGCTATAAAATTCCGTAGTTTCATTGTTTATTATTCTTTTAAATGCCATTTGCCGTCTTGGAAGAGGTAGAGGTAATCGGTTCCGGCTTTGTTATTTAAATAGTGTCCAAAGTTGCGGTAGATTTTGGGCTTGATGTCCTCCCAATCCTCACCTTGGCGGTCTTTGTAGTATTCGCAGGTGTCGATGGTCGTGTCGATTGATCGCAGGTTGCCGCCATTGATAAGTTGGCTTGCCAATTCGGGTGTATTGAAATACTCGACAAGCATTTCTCCTGCATGGCCGGGATAACCATCTGCATTCAGGATGATGGATTTGATTGTACCGTCCGGGTTGGTAAATCCGATAATTGCCGTTGTCATAATCGTGTTTGCTTTTATTTAGCGTACTCGTATCCTGCCTTAATCAACCGAGAGGCATCTGCCGGGCAAACCACCCAGAATTTGCAATCGTCACCGAGAATCACAAAGTGCAGTTTCTTCATCCCATTGGCCCATTCGAAGGCTGATGTGCGGTTGCTTAAAATATCGGGGCGGTGGCGCAGGCCATAAACCTCTTTAACCTGCTTTGATTTTGCTTGCCAATCGTAACTATTTGTATTCATAACGTACTCTATTTTAGTTCTTTATTGTACCGCTAAGTACGCACTTTTATTTGGAACACGCCAGTGATTTCGCATCTTTTTGCGATAATAATTCACTTATTCAGAGATATTTAACTCAACTTGATAGATAGCTCGCAGAATCTCATGGGCCACCTGCGGAACGATAGCATTACCACACGCTTTTACAGCTTCGGTTCGCCACTTTTTGTGTGATAAGGGCTGTCCAGCCAATTGGCGGGGAATCCCATCATCTCCAGGGTAAATCGGGGGTTGAGTTGGGAAGAGTGTCCAATCAACGATTCGTCTTTCTGTTGTGCTACCCCGTGTACATAGTCCTGCAACGCACAACTGAACTGCCGAGCAGGGTCGGTTCGAGTCGAGCCTCCGTTGCGGTCGCTCGCTACAGGTGTAGGCAGCAGTCCGCTCTTTGCCAGGTCGTTCAGCGTCAGGCTGTACTCCGTTCCGCTCGGACGAATCTTGCGGTTGCCCGTTACGAACTCCCCGCCACGAGTCGCATCGGTGGCAGTCGGCGTGGGTAACAGATCCCACAGCTTCACCAATCTCGCCAATCCCACGCTGCCATCCTGTCCGTTGCGGTTCACTTTGCGTGGCATTCCTGTCGAGGTAATCCGGAACGTATCCTCCTTGCCGATCACCGCCCCCATCGTGGCATCCGAGGCGACTGGAGTCGGGAGCAGTTCCCGTTTCATTAAGTCGTGCAACGAACCACACTCGATCTCGTTTGTGGGGCGCGCCGATGCTGCAAGCCGGAATAACAAGCGGTTGGACGGAATATCCCGCTTGCTCAAGATCCTCACAGATTCGGTCAATAACGAATCGTTGTTCCTCGGTTTCGATGACTCGATGATCCTCAATGAGCAAATTGGTTTCGTCTTCCACTTTAACGACCGTACCGGGGAGTACCATCGAGGCGATTCCAATAACATTCTCACCAATAATCCAAGTCGGTCTGACCTGTCGAATGATGCCAAGCATTGCCGGCCAGAGGTAACGGTCGTCTGCCGCTCCCTTTCGCTTGCCTGCCAGGGAGAAGGGCTGGCAGGGAAACCCTCCGGTGAGTACGGTAATCCTATCTCTGTATTTTGAAAAGTCGGTGGTTGTGATGTCTGCATAGCTGTCTGAGTTTGGAAATTGATGTTCGAGTGCCTGACGGCAGAAGTCGTTGTTATCAGCATGGAAGATATTTTGAAAGCCTGCCCACTCTGCCGCCAGGTCGAATCCTCCGATACCGCTGAACAGAGATCCGTGGGTCAATAGTTTGTCGTGATCCATTCTTCCTGTCTTCTGCGTGAGGTTTTACTTGCCGAGATGGTACGTTCGATCTTGTGGATCTTCCATTTGTGGCGGTCTGCGAACTCTCGGATCTTATCGTGTGGAAACATCGTCAGCATAAATTTGCCTTTGATTTGAGCGAGTGTTTCCAAGAGTTGAGAGAAATTCTCCTCATTGAATGAGCCTGCATAGTGGCCACAATCACTACCGACATAAGGAGGATCGACAAAATGGAATGCTGTTTCGCAGTCATAGCGAGTAATCACACGGATGCCATCTCCATTTTCGATGGTCACTTTTTGTAGCCGATTACACAGCATTTCGGTAAAACTATCCTTGGCATTAAAGAGCTTTAGGGCCGTTGTTCCGCTGCGGTCGTAACCAAACGTGCCGTCCAACATCGAAGCAAAGCCCATCTTGCTACATACCCACACCGCCCAGGCACGCTCTATTTCTGTAAAAAACTCCGGATAAGCATTAATATGTCGGGCGTGAGCGTGCGAGTCACGACTATGAAGCGTTCCGTCAAGTTGGGCTTTGAGTTCCGGATAGCGAGTTTGGGCGATACGATAGAAGTTGATCAGTTCTCGATTCATATCGTTGATCACTTCGCAGTCTGCAGGCTCTTTGGCAAAGAACACAGCACAGCCTCCACAAAATGCTTCCGTAAAAAGAGTGTGCTTGGGGATTAACGGCAGGATATGTTTGAGGAGCGTTTGCTTGCCTCCGTAATAGGATACCGGTGTTTTGAGTAACGGTTTTACCATAATTTGATGACAATTAAAATGATTAGAATAACGACAAGGGCAATAGCCGCCCACTTTATCCACGATACCGCTGCCGGAGGTTTTTCGACAATCTGTTCAGCAACATCCGTTTTGACTTGAGTCTGAATATTCTGATGGACGATGCTGTCGGTTACGCTTGACTTATCAGATTGGGTATTTATCTCGGTGCGGATGATACGCTTGATTGGTAGCGGGCTGATTGCTACTGTTGAGTCACTCCTTATTTTTACCTCTTGAGGCTTATCGATAATGGGGAATTCCTGCGGAGGATAAAACTCCACAATGGTTTGAGATAACGAGCCGATTTGTCTTTCAACCTCATTTCTGATCAACTCCGTGACCGTTTTGTCAACCACCACACTGTCTTTCTTCTCACTGCGCTGAATTCGTTTCAGCGGTGAGCAACTGCATAATAGCAGTAGAAATATTAGTATCGCTCTCATCATGGTTTGTGGGCCATAAACAGTTCCCATCCTTGTCGTACCTGCTCCGGAACAGCAGGCACACCGTTCTCCATCTGACTCATGGCCGACACCACCGGAATCATCTCGGCAGGATCGTTGGTATCCAACTTCACATCGGCAAAGATGCCGGAACGTTCGGAAACAAACTTGATGTAGTTCTCCGTGTGGTTTTCGATGGGTGGCGCATACCTCGAAATCATCTGCCGAATGGTCTTGTTACCGTTTTTGCTGTAAGTATGCAGTAATACGAACATCGCCCGATAGCCGTAAGCCATCGACTCGAACTGTTTGAACGCTTTATCTTTGGATGGAGTAATCTCTCCGAGATACTTCACTTTGGAAATTCGGATATTTCCGGGATTGCAATTAGAAATACCTCTACTCACGATTGGCCTCCTTCCTGCGTTTCTCCACCTCGGCATACTTTATTAGTACGGGGCATTTGTCGTTTGATACCTCGCATTTGTAGGCCTGGCGGATAATGGTCTGTTTGCGGTCGATCTCAAAGTCCTTCTTCTCGATGATGATTTCAAGTTTATCGACCTTCTCCTCCAACTTCTCGACTCGCCCGTCCAGACGGGTGATGTGTTCCGCCTGAATCTTAACCACCTGTTCGGTGTTGCTGATTTCGGCAGAGTCAGCCTGCGCCACCTCCTGACGGCGTTTGGCCCGAAAAAAGAGCAGCGTTCCCAAAAGTCCGCTTGCCAATAGAAAATTTAGAATAATGCTTACTGTCTCCATTCTATGGTATGTATTTAAAAAGTGATTTTTCTCTGAGGATGTATAGCTCACCGTTGATGTAGTAGAGTCCTTTGATAGCTGAACTGCCACCCGCCAAGTTCTTGACCGAACGAGTGGTGTTGGTACGATATACCCAAAGCTTGATTGCGCCGCTTTGCGAGAATGCCACCTCGCCCAAAGTGTGGTCGGCAAAATCGGCACGCCCCGAATAGCTCTTGACCATTGTATTATCCAAAAGAGAGTTGCGGCGGTATATTTTGAATTGCGTGGTGGAGTTTTGGCAGATAAAGTAGTCCGAGATGCTTTTCACCTCCGCACTATCTTCCAATCCTGTCATCAGCAAATCCATATTGACCCGACAATCATGCAGATAGGCTTTGGTGGTGGTGTTGATGGCAATCGTGGAAAATGATTTTTCGATACCCGTGATATCTCCGGCAATGGTAGTGTAGTCGAATCCGTATCCTCGGCGGTAAGTGGTATAGGTGTATTTATACTCCGGACGAGATAACCCTTTGGTAGTTACTCGGCCGCCATAAGTGGCAATGATATAGATATACTTGTTCATAAAGGTGGCCATGTCGGAGTACTCCCGATTGAGTTGGCGAATGACTACACCTCGATAATCCACTACACGAATCGAACTGCCGTCCACAATGGTAAAGGCGTTATCGGCAGGAAAAATCTTGACGGGCTTGGAAAAAGCAAAGAGCCGAGTGATATATCCCGATACCGTATCATAGGTGTATATGGAATTATCGGTGGAGAGCATCACAATCTGATTGATGCAACGGATGCTCTTAGCAACAGTAAAAGGAAGGTCGCACAACTTAATACAATCATCGCCAACGGGCGGAAACTCCTTGCGGAGCAGTCCTGGCATCTCTACCAGTTCAGAATTGTAGCTATCCTGCAGGCAGTTCAACTCAATGGAGTTCACATAGAATCCCGAACGTAGATACTTATCATCTTGAACAACGGTGTTCATATCAATGTGCTTTCCGGTAAACATCTCGCCTCCGATCCGTTTGCCGGGAAGTTGTTTGTATCGTAGGGCGCAGGCTACAATATGGTTTACCAGCGAGTTGTAGTCATTGCCACCCTTGCTGCGCCACATTCGGGTAGGTTTTCCGGTGTAGTCGGTAAAGTAGAGTGAATAGACAAGTTGGTCGTTGGGGATATTGGGAATATCGGCAATTGGGAGCGATACACTCATATCCACGTTATTGGCAGGATTGGAAAAGACCTCATACTTGAGCGAGTTCTCATAATCATCCCCAGTGTCAATCTCCATTTTGATGTCAGAGATATAGAACGACTCGAAATAGGCATTGCGTCCGGAGCTGTAGCCTTTGAGGTTCTGTTTGATGACCATTACAAATTGACCACTGATCGGAAAGCCCTTCACCTCGATCTTCTTGTTGACATCCACCGAGAGTTTGATTTTGTCCTCCAACAGCTCCTCCCTCGAAGTCCACGTGCCATCGTCCATCAGCCAGTAGGTAACAATTGCACCCACCAACTTAAAGCCATACTCCACAATAAGTTCCACATCGGCAGGGCGGCCACTGCCCAAAGAAGAGTAACGGCTAATGCCGATTTTAAGGTTATACTCCAATGTAAGGGTGTAGGAGCATTGCTGAACAGGATAACCTTTGAAGTTGATAATCCATCCTTGTCTGTCGGAATCACCAGTAAAACGGAGTGTATTTTCGTTCTGAAGCACCAAGAACTCTTCGGGATCGTACCAGTTATCCATATTATAGAGTCCCATCTGCGAGATGATGTTGGTCATCATCTTGTTTTTCACTCCCACAGATACCTTGCGAATTGCCGGAACAATATCCATCACCGACTCGCCTTGCACGTTGATATCATTCTCCCACATACTTTCGATCCGTTCACGAGTGGATTCCGTAATAATCGGTTCTCCGGTATGTGTTTCGAGATGCTGCCCGTTTGCCGTAATAATCCAACCTACCGGAAACTCCTTGCCCACCGAATAAAAACTCATCGGACGAGTGTCGTTGTAGAGACTTACCGTTCGGCGAATATGCAGTGCACCATTGCTCTGAAAAATCTGTCCGGCAAAGGGGCGCAGGCAGAGTTCCAACACGTCCCTATAAGTGGGATCAGAATAAACAGCATAGAACCGCTCCATATCAATATAGACCTGCCGCAACGGAGAGATGCTTTCGGTCATCCCCTCAGCATAAAGATCCATCCAGTCGGCCACATTGACCTCCAATTCCAACAGGTCAATGCAACTCGCAACCAACTCCCATACGGATTTGCGGCCCGTGATGGGTGTATTGTCTAAGTTCTTAAATGGAATGCTTGAGAGCAGATTGAATCCATCCACCGCTTTGATGGAAACCTGATAAGGTGGTGCGGTAAAGTTCTCGGAGTAGAGGTCGGCTACAACATATCCTCGCCAATAAAGTTTGGTATTCCGATAGACCGACACCCTAAACTTGCGAGGGTCGGAAGTAAAGAGGTTGATGTAGTGAAAGTTGCGTTGACATAGAATATTGACGGTAGCCTCGGATGCCTTGACGGGGATAAAGAACTCATCACCACGCTTCTCCCAGGTGATGGAGAGCGGACTGCCGCCATCGAAAGCCATCTCCTCCGATTTGCCCACGAATCCTCTCTCGGCGATCTCTACTCGCCAAAAGACCTCCTTGTGCTTGCTGCGAAGTTCTGCGTAATATCTTAATCCAAAATTAGCCATCTACCTTTAATTTTAATTCGGAGTGTCCGTAGACACCGAGGTAAAGGTAGAGGTGGCGGAAAACGCTTTGTGGAAACTTTGTCTCAGTTACAAAAAAAAACCGCCCCTTGTGAGGACGGTTCGTCAATCTGTTTTGAAGTTTAGATTGTTACGGCATTTAGCTTCTGTGCCAATATCTCCATATCGTGGCTGACTTTCTGGTCAGTGATGCGTGCATAAAGTTGAGTCGTTTTTATGTTGGTGTGACCGAGCATCTTGCTGACCGACTCCATCGGCACTCCGTTTGAGAGGCAAATTTGGGTCGCAAACGTATGGCGTGCAACGTGATACGAGATTGGTTTGTCGATTCCACAGATGGCAGCTATCTCTTTTAGGTAGTCATTCATTTTCTGATTACTCGGGACGGGGAGTAATTTATCTCCCTTTGCCTGACCTGCATATTTGTCGATAATCATCTTAGGAATATCGAGCAGGCGGATATTTACCGGAACTTTAGTCTTCTGCCGATGGGTGCATATCCAAATCGTGCCATCGCCTCGCTCTTCAAGCATATCTTTGGTCAGGCGGGTTACGTCAATATAGGCAAATCCCGTATAGCAGCTGAACGCAAAAATATCTCGCACCAACTCCAAACGCTTGGTGGCAAACTCTTTTTGCATCATTCGGGCAAGTTCTTGTTGGGTCAAATAGCCTCGGTCTACCTTGTCAAGATGTAGCTTGATGCTTTTGAAGGGGTTGGCTTTCACCCAACCGTTGTCGTAAGCAACCCGATAAATCGAGGAGCAGCGGTGAATGAATTTGGTTGCGGTGTTGTTGGCAAGTTTCTTTTCGGTAATCAACCAAAGGTAGAGTTTGTCTAACATCCGCTTGTTGATATCGGCAAGCGGGATGTCGTTTGTCTTGTATTCATCTTTGAGAAACTCCTGCAAGCGGGTGCGAGTGAGTTGGTAGCGGAATAGACTCTCTTGGCCGTAACCTCTTGAGGCGGTGAGCTTCTCGTAGTCCGCAACAAAGAGGTCGCAAAGTTCGATTAGCTGTTTGGAGTTTTCATCAAGGCTCATTATCGAGTTCTTGATTTTACTGGCCGTGACAACCTCGCCTTTGCTAACCCACGACTCATACTTGCGCTTGATTGTCGATTTAAACTGTTCAAGCACTTCGTTGATTTGTTTCTCCTCTGGGGTACGCCCCATTGTGCGGTAGTCCTTAGCCACCCAACGGCCGGGAAGGATGGTTTGGCGTGTTGAAAAATGGCACATCTCGCCATTTACCGTGATACGAGCTAAGATTGGTACTCGTCCGTCTGCTTTCGGCTTCCCGTTTTGGGTTACGAAAATGATTGAAAAACTGCTCTTCTTCATGATCCATCTTTTTTAGTGATACAAAGTTAGTAACTAATAAGATGCTGAAAAATAGCGTCTTGTAGACAAAAGTAGTCAGGTGATAGACAATCAAGGACATTAGGTTATTGGTTACACGCAGATGTCTACTCTGGTTACGAGTAGGTTACGTTTAAGTGTCCATTTCTGTCTATTGTACCCCTTTTTTGAGGGCATGAATCGTAACCTGAGTGGTCATATCGTGGACACTTTCGTGTCCGAACCCTTTGAAACTCAAACCTATACAAAAGAAAATGAGGCAGTTATAATAACTACCTCATTTATTCTCAGCGGAGAGATAGGGATTCGAACCCCAGGAACCTCTCAGTTCAACGGTTTTCAAGACCGCCGCAATCGACCACTCTGCCATCTCTCCAATACTAGTTCAAGGATTGCTCCTTGTTTTTATTTCGGGTGCAAAGATAATGTTATCTCCTATTAGTTCCAAATATTTCAAACTATTTTTTTGACAGAAAAGAAAACATATCTGTTTTTTATACTCAAAAAATAGACTTACTTTGTAAGATTAGTTTAACTATAAAAGATAAGGACAATGAACTATTATTATTCATACTCTACTCCGGTCGGACAACTGGAAATTCAAGCAGATGAAAATGCGGTTACACGGATTGCCTACTCATCATACCCAAATCAGGCAATATATAAAGAAACACCTTTGATAAAAAAAGCCTTTCAACAAATCGAGGAATATTTTGCAAGAAAAAGAACGACTTTCGATTTGCCGTTGAATCCCGAAGGAACTCCTTTCCAAAAGAAGGTCTGGACAGTATTAACTACTATACCTTACGGAGAAACGTGGAGTTATAAACAAGTAGCCGAAGCTGCTGGCAACCCTAAAGCCTGCAGAGCAGTCGGAATGGCTAATAACAGAAACCCTATTTCCATTATCGTGCCTTGCCATCGTGTAATAGGATCAAATGGAAAATTAGTTGGATATGGAGGCGGATTACCTGCAAAAGAATATCTGCTTAATCTGGAAAAAGAAAAGAAATAAACATAAAAAAAGAAGCCATACAACCTCCTTTTTGCAAAGTATCATAAACTCAACAGATATGAGAGCTGAAAATTTATTCGGAACACTACTACTATCCCTTAGTGCAATCAGTTTAGATCAATAATGTTACGCTGGAAACCAGATACGGTTATTCGTTTAATCATAGCACTACTTATACAGATAATCTATACATCCCCGGAAAAGATGCATCCCGGTTACTCTGAAAGGATTTATCCCCAGCCAACAAGACAACTCCTATGACTACATGAAGGTATTCAGTTCTTTTCCGTACGAAGGCAAATCCACAGACCATGTATTCCCGGGTACCAATTACAGCAACGGAGCGGTTAACGATTATACATTCGCATTGTATGATGCTGAAGAAAAGACATTCGAAATTCCTTTCGCTTTGAATGAGAATAACATCATCACCTTACTGCGAAAAAAGAACGGGGTTTATACCATGGAGGAGCATTCTCTTTTTGTAACCCAGGAAGTCCTGCAAGTTTAATATTCGAAATACTGATAAAATAACAGTTATTTTTCAAGAAGCAGCTCCCGTAATTTATCAGACAGAGAAAGGAATTCTTTTATTTTTTTATCGGGATAAAAAAACAGTTTCATCAGGATGAAAAAATAGTTTTATCGGGATGAAACTAAAGACTTGGCGCATCAAACGGTTATCAAAAAAGGCATCTTATAAAAGATGCCCTCTTCAAAATTCATTTTGTAATCTATATTCCTACAAATCACTTTTTAAAATAGCGATTGTATAAACCTTCAAACCCTTTGCCGTGACGAGCTTCATCTTTACACATTTCATGTACTGTGTCGTGGATTGCATCCAGGTTTTGTTGCTTAGCCAATGTAGCAATACGCTTTTTATCTTCACAAGCGCCGGCTTCTGCTTCCATACGTTTTTTAAGATTTGTTTTTGTATCCCAAACAACATCGCCTAACAGTTCTGCAAATTTAGCCGCATGCTCAGCTTCTTCCCAAGCATAACGTTTAAATGCCTCAGCCACTTCAGGATAACCTTCACGATCAGCCTGACGACTCATAGCCAAATACATACCGACTTCGGTACATTCTCCCATAAAATGGGCATTTAAACCTTCCAATATAACAGGATCAACACCTTTTGCAACACCTAATACGTGTTCGTCAACGAACTTCAATGCGCCTTCGCTTTCTACCAACTCTTTAAACTTGCTTTTAGGCTGTTTACATTGAGGGCAAAATTCAGGAGCTTCATCACCTTCATGTACATAACCGCATACTGTGCATATCCATTTTTTCTTCATCGCTGTGTAATTTTTTATTGGTTATTATATAAAATTGATTGGTTTCCGTTGACAAAATTAACTAAACAATCGAAAACAAAAGAACTTTCCCAATAGATTTCTTCTATATAGTAATTGATAAAAACTATAAAACTTATTTTCCTTTTACGCTGTTACTAATA
The DNA here is from genome assembly GCF_900232875.1 of Parabacteroides provencensis. NCBI lineage: Bacteria > Pseudomonadati > Bacteroidota > Bacteroidia > Bacteroidales > Tannerellaceae > Parabacteroides > Parabacteroides provencensis. The sequence continues at coordinate 356,299 of NZ_LT960488.1, forward strand.
TATAGAAATAAATATATAATACTATGGATACTTCAAAAATCAAAAGCCTTCTTGGCGACAAAAGCGAGTTTTATCTAAACCATTCTTGTAAAACGATAGACAAGTCTCTTATACATATACCCTCTCCTACACTAATTGACGACGTTTGGATTGCTTCGGACAGAAACATCCAAACATTAAACAGCTTGCAAGCAATATTGGGACATGGTCGGTTGGCAAACACCGGTTATGTTTCCATTTTACCGGTGGATCAAGGTATAGAGCATACTGCCGGAGCATCTTTTGCTCCGAACCCTCTTTATTTTGATCCTGAAAACATTGTCAAACTAGCCATTGAAGGCGGTTGTAATGCTGTTGCCTCTACTTTTGGGGTATTAGGTAACGTTGCCCGAAAGTATGCACATAAAATACCATTCTTAGTAAAACTTAATCATAATGAGCTGTTAAGTTACCCCAACACTTACAATCAGATCATGTTCGGAACGGTTAAAGAGGCATGGAATATGGGAGCTGTAGCCGTAGGTGCTACTATTTATTTCGGGTCACAAGAAAGTAGGCAACAATTGATACAAGTAGCCGAAGCATTCGAATATGCACACGAATTAGGAATGGCTACCGTTTTATGGTGCTATCTACGCAATAACGCTTTCAAAAAAGACGGAGTAGACTATCACGAAGCTGCTGACCTGACAGGACAGGCTAATCATTTGGGTGTTACCATCAAAGCTGATATTGTAAAACAAAAACTTCCTGTCAACAACGGAGGTTTTACAGCTATCAACTTCGGTAAAATAAACCAAAAGATGTATACGGAGCTAACTACCGAACATCCTATTGATCTCTGCCGCTATCAGGTAGCGAATAGCTATATGGGGCGCGTCGGTCTGATTAATTCCGGTGGCGAATCACATGGAGCTTCCGATCTGAAAGATGCAGTAGTTACTGCTGTTGTAAATAAGCGTGCCGGCGGCATGGGGCTTATAAGCGGTCGTAAGGCTTTTCAGAAATCTATGAAAGATGGCGTCGAATTACTCAACGCTATACAGGATGTTTATCTTGATCATGAAATAACAATTGCATAGTCAAATAGCCAATCAATCATAAAAGCTGTCTTTACCAGACAGCTTTTTTATTACGCACCTAAGTCTAAACCACCACCTTTATCTATGAAGTTCATCATCAAATAAAAACCAGCTATCTCTAACTTGTCAACTCTCAACTAATTTCTATCTTTGTAGCTTCAAACAAATACAAAAATATCATGCCTTTAAATTTACAGAAAAACCTACCGGCTATTGAGCTGCTGAAAAAGGAACACATTTTTGTAATGGACTCTCTCAGGGCTTCGGAACAAGATATCCGCCCATTGCGTGTTGTCGTTCTTAATCTGATGCCACTTAAGATAACTACAGAAACGGATCTTATCCGCCTACTTAGTAATACACCATTACAGGTAGAACTGGATTTTATGAAGATAAAAGGACATACTCCTAAAAATACACCGATCGAGCACATGCAGGAATTTTACAAAGATTTTGACGATATTGCTGCAGATTACTACGATGGTATGATTATAACAGGTGCCCCGGTAGAACAAATGGCTTTCGAAGAGGTGGCCTACTGGGATGAAATTACCTGCATATTCGACTGGGCACGAACTCATGTTACTTCTACACTTTACATATGTTGGGCAGCTCAGGCTGGTCTTTACCATTTCTATGACGTACCCAAATATGATTTACCAGCCAAAATGTTTGGCGTATTCCGTCATACATTGCGTGAACCGTATCTGCCGATATTCCGGGGATTTGACGACGAATTTTATGTACCACACAGCCGTCATACCGAAGTCCGGCGCGAAGACATCCGTAAAGTACCTGAATTAACACTTCTTTCAGAAAGCCAGGAATCCGGTGTTTACATGGCAATGGCACGTGGAGGCCGGGAGTTTTTTATCACCGGACATTCAGAATATTCGCCATATACATTGAATGACGAATATGTACGTGATATCAACAAGGGTTTATCAATCTCCGTTCCCCGCAATTATTACCGCAACAACGATCCGGCCCAAGGTCCTGTTGTACGTTGGCGGGGACATGCAAATCTGCTTTTCACCAACTGGCTGAACTATTACGTTTACCAGGAAACACCATTCCGTATAGAAGATATTAAAAATTTAGGAAGTCTCTGATCTGTTTATGCGTACGATAGAATTACTTGCTCCAGCTAAAGATTTAACTTGCGGTATCGAAGCTATTAATCACGGAGCCGATGCCGTTTACATCGGAGCTCCAAAATTCGGCGCCCGTGCCGCTGCAGGAAACTCTTTAGAAGATATCAGTGCATTATGCGATTATGCTCACATTTACGATGCACGCATTTATGTAGCACTCAATACGATACTAAAAGAAAACGAATTAAAGGAAGCCGAACTTCTCATTCGCCAGTTATATGATGCAGGAACCGATGCATTGATTATACAAGATATGGGAATCACCCGGTTGGATATACCACCAATTCCCTTGCACGCCAGTACGCAAACAGACAACCGTACTCCCGAAAAAGTCAAATTCCTACAAAATGCAGGATTCACTCAAGTTGTGCTTGCACGAGAACTGTCACTTAATCAGATCCGCTCTATCTACGAACAAACCAGCGTTCCCTTAGAAGTTTTCGTACATGGGGCTCTTTGTGTAAGCTATAGCGGTCAGTGCTATCTGAGTGCTGCCCTAAGCGGACGCAGTGCAAACCGGGGCGAATGTGCCCAATACTGCCGCCTCCCTTACACATTAGTAGATGCTGATGGCAAAATAATAGCAAACAATAAGCACTTGCTATCATTGCGAGACATGAACAGGTCCGAAAATCTTGAAGCTTTGATAGAAGCAGGTGCCTCATCTTTTAAAATAGAAGGACGCCTGAAAGACGTAAGTTATGTAAAAAACATCACTGCTTTTTACCGTAAAAAGCTGGATGATATTTTATCCCGTCATCCGGAATACCGCAGGGCATCCTCAGGAATGAGTTCATTTTCCTTTGAACCGGCCGTAGAAAAAAGCTTCAATCGTGGCTTCACTCCTTTTTTAACAGAGAAACGAACAGATGATATAACGGCTTTCGATACTCCAAAATCATTAGGCGAACCAATAGGGACAGTAAAAGAAATAAAAGGAAACTCATTTACCATAGCCGGATTAAAACAACTCAACAATGGTGATGGCCTGGCATTCTTTAATTCACGGGGAGAACTGGAAGGCTTCCGTGTAAACCGCGTAGATGCAAACAAGGTTTTTCCATTAGAAATGCCCGCACTTCTCCCTAAAACACCTATATACCGGAACTTCGATCAGGCTTTTGAAAAACAACTGTCCAAACCTTCGGCAGAACGAAAACTCGCTACCTATATTTGTTTCTCTGATAACTCATTCGGTTTTTCTCTGGAAATGAGCGACGAAACCGGAGCCCATATTCTCGTCACCCGTCCATTTGAGAAGGAGGCAGCACGGCGCGACCAACAAGATAACATCCGTACCCAATTAAGTAAATTAGGCAATACGCCTTTTGAAACATCCGAAGTAGAAGTAAACTTATCAGAGAACTGGTTCGTTCCTTCTTCATTACTTGCAGATATGCGTCGTGAAGGAGTAGAAAAATTATTAGCCTGCCGTCGTATTCGATACCGCCGCGAACTATCAAAATGTACTACGAATGACACGCCTTATCCGGAGCATTCGCTTACCTATTTGGGAAATGTAGCGAACAGTCTGGCCGAAGCGTTTTACAAGACACATGGAGTAACACGGATAGCTCCTGCATTTGAGCTTGCCCCACAAAAAGACGTGCCGCTAATGTTTACAAAACATTGTATCCGTTTTTCAATAAAGGCATGTCCTATTTTTCAAAAGCCCACATCCGTTTTCAAGGAACCATACTACCTTTTGTATAAAGATACCCGCTTACGTTTACAGTTCGACTGCAAGAACTGCCAGATGCTTGTGTATGCTGATAATAAACAATAGGGCAACATATATTTTAAAGAGCCGCTGCCAATTTCTGCATATATAACCGTACAGCTTCTGTATCCTCTACTGCCGGACTCCAAGGAGCCATATTTTCCGGGCTTAAAGGTGCGAACGGACCCTGCTTTACTTCGTATATAACCGATCCGCTATCAAGCACCAACAATCCGTGCCACACACCGGCCTTTATCTCGGCACCATATATTCCAGCAAGAGGATCAAGAACAAGTGTATCCGTGATTTCTCCAGTTTCATCAAAAAGAAATACGGCAACCCGCCCACGCAAAAGAAGAAATATTTCATCTTTTGCAGGATTCAAATGACGGTGAGGACGTAAATAAGTGCCCGGTTCCATCGCATTAAGCAAACGGTTAACCGGATCATCCAGCTTTTCATGAAAGTTATAATTCATTCGCATGCGGGGCGATTGTTTGGCTTTTGCCGTTATTTCGTCCAGCAATATTGTGTTTATGATTTTCATAATTGAACAATAAAGGTTTTACATTTAATAAAAAAGCCATTTCAAGATCATTTGAAATGGCTTTTTTATTAATATTATATTTTATCAATACTGTCTTTCCAGCAACCAGGCATCCTGGAAGTTTGGAGCATATTTGGATTTAATAGCATCGCGGCTGTCAGCAGCATCAGCTTTATTGTCGAAACTGGCAACAATAACACGGAGCATACCTTGTTCGTTTTCACCTAATACGGCATTGTAACCATCTCTCTGCATGCGTTCCTTTAATGAGTAAGCATTGGTACGATTCTTAAAACTGCCAATTACAACGCTGTAACGTTTCAAACGGCTGGCATCTTCGCCTTGTGCAGCATTAATTCTTTCCGTACGCGTAGTTGCCGATGATACCCGTGGTTTTGAAACCGGAGTAACGTCTTCAACAACTTCAGTATCCTCTACTACCTCAACAGGAGCCGTGGTTTCTTTTTCCTTAGCTTGTTCATAAGCAGCTTTGTACGCACTCTGTTTAGGTTTACATGAGCCAAGTGCTAATACCATACTTATTGCGGCTCCAAATAACCAAATCTTATTCATACTGTTCAGTTCTTAAATTAATTACGCAAAGATATAAATTATATTTAGTACTTTCGCACTCATAACATAATATTTATAAAGTACATGAATAAAACTATCGGAACAATGGTTATGGCAACATCCGTATTGTTAGGTGCTTGTACACAAGAGGCTAAAAAGGCCGACAGTGAAGCTCCTCTTATCGGACGTTCGGAAATTAAAGTGCCGTCCGGACGTATGACACCGGAGACACTTTGGGCTATGGGACGTATTGGCGATTTTTGTGTTTCGCCTGATGCAAAGAAAATCGTTTATACTGTAGCCTATTACAACGTGCCTCAGAATAAAAGCAATCGCGAAGTCTTCGTGATTAACGCAGACGGATCAGACAATAAACAAATCACATCAACACCGTATTCGGAAAACAATGCCGTATGGATAAAAGGAGGAACCAAAATCGCCTTTCTATCTTCTGAAAGTGGAAGCAGCCAGCTTTGGGAAATGAATCCCGACGGAACCGACCGTAAACAGCTATCCAAATATGATGGCAATATCGAAGGCTTCGCCTTCTCACCCAATGAGAAAAAGATACTCTTTATATCCCAGGTAAAAACAGTAAAAAGCTCAACCGACAAATATCCTGATTTAGACAAAACCAGTGGTATCATTATTACAGACCTGATGTATAAACACTGGGACGAATGGGTAACAACTGCGCCCCATCCTTTTATTGCCGATTTCGACGGTAATACCATCGGTAATGTTATCGACGTGATGGAAGGCGAATTGTTTGAAAGCCCTATGAAACCTTTTGGCGGCATTGAACAACTGGCATGGAATACGACATCGGATAAGATTGCCTATACCAGCCGCAAAAAGACAGGCAAAGAATATGCCTTCTCCACCAATTCGGATATATATGTTTACGATCTGAATACGAAACAGACAAGCAATATTACCGAGGGCAATATGGGCTATGACACGAATCCGCAATACTCGCCCGATGGCAAAAGTATCGCCTGGCTAAGTATGGAGCGTGATGGCTACGAAGCCGACCAGAACCGTCTTATGGTAATGAATCTGGAAACCGGAGAGAAGAATTTTATCAGCAAAGACTTCGATTCCAACGTTAACGAATTCTGTTGGAGCAACGACTCTAAGAACATTTATTTCACGGGTATATGGCACGGAGAAATACAAATATATTCTGCCGATGTAGCCGCCTGTTCCGTAAAACCGGTTACCAGTGGAATGCACGATTACAGTGCTGTTGCCCTGTTTGGCGACAAACTGATAGCCAAGCGGCAATCAATGAGTATGGGCGACGAAATCTATGCCGTTAGCCTGAATGGCGAAGCAACACAGATAACTTCCGAAAACAAACATATCTATGACCAGTTGACTATGGGTAATGTGGAAGAACGCTGGATGAAAACAACTGATGGAAAAGAGATGCTGACATGGGTAATCTATCCCCCGCAATTTGATCCGAACAAGAAGTATCCTACTTTACTCTTCTGCGAAGGCGGCCCTCAAAGTCCGGTCAGCCAATTCTGGTCATATCGTTGGAACTTCCAGATAATGGCTGCCAATGATTATATTATTGTTGCACCTAACCGTCGCGGTCTGCCAGGTTTTGGAATGGAATGGAACGAAGCAGTTAGTGGCGATTATGGCGGCCAGTGCATGAAAGACTACTTCACAGCTATCGATGATATGAGCAAAGAGCCGTTTGTAGATAAAGAGAACCTTGGATGCGTAGGCGCCAGCTTCGGGGGATTCTCCGTGTATTGGCTCGCCGGACATCACAACAAACGTTTCAAAGCATTTATAGCTCACGATGGTATTTTCAATATGGAAATGCAATATCTTGAAACAGAAGAAATGTGGTTCGCCAACTGGGATATGGGTGGCGCTTATTGGGAAAAAGATAATAAAACAGCACAAAATACATTTGCCAATTCCCCGCATAATTTCGTAGATAAATGGGATACGCCAATCTTATGTATTCACGGAGAAAAAGATTATCGTATTCTTGCCAATCAGGGAATGGCAGCTTTCAATGCAGCTGTTCTTCGAGGCGTTCCGGCCGAATTGCTGATCTTCCCGGACGAAAACCATTGGGTGCTCAAGCCACAAAATGGTATTCTATGGCAGCGCACTTTCTTTGAATGGTTAGACAAATGGCTGAAAAAATAAAGGAAGTATGCTCATAATAGGTATCGCCGGCGGAACCGGTTCGGGTAAAACCACCGTAGTACGTAAAATTATAGAGAGTCTGCCTGAGGGAGAGGTTGTCCTGCTTCCTCAGGACTCTTATTATAAAGACAGTAGCCATGTTCCTGTGGAAGAACGTCAGAATATAAATTTCGACCACCCCGATGCTTTCGAATGGTCGTTGCTATCCCAGCATGTGACGATGTTAAAAGAAGGAAAGAGCATAGAACAACCTACCTATTCTTTTCTTACATGCACCCGTCAGCAGGAAACCATTCATATAGAACCACGGGACGTGATAATAATAGAAGGCATTTTAGCGTTATGCGATAAGAAATTACGCAATTTAATGGACTTAAAGGTCTTTGTAGATGCCGATTCCGACGAACGTCTGATACGCGTAATCCAGCGTGATGTGGTAGAACGCGGCCGTACGGCAGAAGCCGTAATGGAACGTTACACCCGTGTTCTTAAACCTATGCATTTACAATTCATAGAGCCTTCCAAACGTTATGCAGACCTTATTATTCCGCAAGGTGGCAATAACAAAATAGCCATAAATATTCTGAGAATGTTTATCGAAAAGAACTTAAACTTGAAAAACAGATAAGAAAAGAGGCCTCTTTTTTGTGCAAAGTGTTTGGAGTTATAACTCCAAACACTTTGCACCCATAACTCTAAACACCTTGCAAGCATAACTCTAAACACTTTGCAAGCATAACTCTAAACACTTTGGAGGCATAACTCCAAACTCTTTGGAATTATCCGGTCAATATCCTCCGCCCAAAGCTTTATACAAATAAACAACGGCAAGCAATTCGTCCAATACGGCATTATTCAGACCTACCTGCGCATCAAAATAACCACGCTGTGCGTCCAGCACATCCAGATAACTGATAACTCCATTAATATATTGCAATTGTGCCAGATCCAGATATTTACGTGCCGAAACTTCCAACCGTGCACGCGAAGCCCGTATTTCTTTCACCTTATGAATAGTCACAATAGCATTATTCACCTCCTTAAAGGCTTCCAATACACTTTTCTGGTAACCATATAATTCTTGTTCATAACGGGCTTTCGCCACTTTCACTTTTGCTTTATTTTTTCCCAGGGCAAAAAGGGGCTGCACAAGATCGCCGACAATAAACCAGGCCGGGCTCTTTATAAGATTGCTTAATTCATCACTTTCAAAACCCAGGTTGCCGGTAAGACGGATTTTAGGAAATAGATCCGTACGGGCAACCCCTACCCGTGCATTTGCTTCTCGTAATTGCTGCTCAGCCCGGCGCATATCCGGACGGCGTTCGAGCAATGAAGAAGGAAGACCTACCGGCAAAGTCTCGGGCAAATGCTGGCAGCTAAGAGACAGTCCTTGCGGCGACTTGAATGTATATTCGCCTAACAGCACGGCAAGATCATTCTCCTTCACCTTTATTTCACGTTCCAGACTGGGAATAAGAGTTTCTGTTTTTGCCAATTCCACCTGTGCCTGATTGTAGGCTGTTTCAGATGTGAGGCCTCCTTCATACCGGAGCTTAGCCAACCGTACACCTTCGCGACGTGCCGCCAATGTTTGCTGTACAATATTCAACTCCCTGTCAAGAGCACATAATTCATAATAATTAGCGGCTACCTCGGCTACAAGTGTTAGTTTTAAAGCACGCTGGGCTTCTACAGATTGCATGTAGACAGCAATATCCGCTTCATTCGCCCAACGAAGATTTCCCCACAAATCCAGTTCCCACGACAAAGCTAACTTTGCTCCATATTCAGGATCGGGTTTGGGATCATCACCTCCATAGTTCAGTTTTTCTTTCTGCCCGTATAGCCTGGCATCTACCTGCGGAAACATATTGGCAAAAGAGATACGTTTAGCTGCAATCATTTCTTTCACTTTGGCTGCAGCGATCTTCATATCCTTATTATTTTCCAAAGCCTTATTTATCAGCTCCTGTAAAGTGGAATCAGTATAAAGGCTCTGCCAGGGAATGTCCGAAACGGATGTACTGTCGGCTCCTGTCTCTATTTCCGCCGGAAGATTCAATTCCGGGCGGGCATACTTTTCTCCTATTTTACAGGAAGACAATCCAACCAGAGAAACTGCCAGTACAGCTATGCAATAATGACGTTTAAGAATACGTGCCATACGCAGTTTTCCTCGTATCCTATATATCAATACAAAGAAGAAAGGAACCATCACAATACCTACCGTAATAGCAACCAACATACCAAAAAACACGCCGGTACCTATACTATGACGGGAGGCCGAACCCGGACCGCTTGCCAATACCATAGGCAACATTCCCAGCACGAATGCCAATGAAGTCATCAGGATCGGACGAAACCGCAACTGGGCAGCATGTATGGCTGCCTTCACTACATCCACACCCGAATCGACCTGCACTTTAGCAAATTCTACAATCAGGATTGCATTTTTAGCTGCCAACCCAATCAATGTAACCAAGCCTATCTGAAAGTAAACATCATTTTCCAGTCCCGTAATCCATACACCAAGATAAGCACCTAAAGCGGCTATAGGCAATGACAACAAAACGGCTATAGGCACAATCCAACTTTCATATTGGGCAGCCAGAAACAGAAAGACGAACAGAAAAACCAATGCCATCACGAAACCGGTTTGTCCTCCTGCCTGTTTCTCCTGATAAGACAGACCGCTCCACTCCAAACCTATATTTTCCGGCAAATGCTCGCGGGCAATCCGTTCCATAGCAGCCATCGCTTCACCGGTACTGTATCCTGGAGCTGCAACTGCGTTGATTGACGAAGTAGAAAACATATTGAAACGTTTAATTGTACCGGGACCGGTTGTATACTGTGTTGTTCCCAACGCCGTAAGCGGTACCATGGCTCCGTTCTTGGCACGTACAAAAAACAAACCTATATTATCCTGAGTAGCACGATAAGGTGCTTCCGCCTGGATATATACACGATAAATACGGTTAAACATATTAAAATCGTTCACATATACAGACCCCAGATAAGCCTTCATGGTAGAGAATATATCAGACAACGGAATACCCAGGAACTTTGCCCGGTCGCGGTCAACATCAAAATACAACTGGGGTATCTCGGATTGCATTGCAGACGAAACACCTTGCAACTCCGGTGCTTTCGATGCATAATAAAGAAATGTATCGGTAGCACTAACCAGATTATCCCATGTAGCATCCCCACGGGCTTCCAGTTGCATTTCCAAACCGCCGCTTTCGCCCAAGCCGGGTATGACAGGCGGACGATTAAAATAGGCTTTTATCTCGGGATAATAGTAAAACTCTTTACGGGCAGCCGTCATTACATCCTCTACTTTCATTTCAGAAGATTTGCGTTCTTCCCAAGGTTTCAAAATAACGGTAAGGGTAGCCCGGCTTTGGGATGTTCCTATACGGGGACTACTACCGGTAACATTTTGTACATAGGCAACAGCCGGATGATTTTCAAAGAATTCAATGGCACGGTCAGTCACGTGGCGCATACGCTCCAAAGTTGCGCCTTCCGGCATTTCTAATTCAACCGTAAAGAATCCCTGGTCTTCTTCAGGAATGAAACTGGTAGGCAAAGCACGGTTCAATATAAAAATAGCAACCAACGCCATACCGAAACCTGCCAAAACACGACGGGGATTACGGATTGCTTTCCGCAATAATCTTGTATACGACTTATTCCCTTTGGCTAACCAGATATTTATCTTACGAAAAACAAAAGGCTTCTTTTTATGGGACGGACGTAATAATATAGCACACATAGCCGGACTCAAAGTCAAGGCAACCACTGTCGAAAGTAATACAGAGACCACAATCGTTACCGAAAACTGACGATAAAGCTGTCCTGTTATCCCGCCAAGAAAACTAACAGGCACAAATACAGCAGCCAGCACCATAGAAGTTGCAATCAAAGCCCCCGATAATTCACGCATGGCAAGATGAGTTGCTTCGCGTGCAGATAACTTTTGTTCGGCCATAATACGTTCAACATTCTCTACTACTACTATAGCATCATCCACTACGATACCAATGGCCAGAATCAAACCCAACAGAGTCAACATATTTAAAGAGAAACCCAATATTAGCATAAAGCCGAATGTTCCGATCAAAGATATAGGAACAGCAATTGTCGGTATCAGAGCCGCACGCCAGTTTTGTAAAGAAAGGAATACAACCAGAATCACTAAAAACAGGGCTTCGAAAAGAGTTTTATATACTTCATGCACTGATTGCGAAATATATTCCGTCATATCGAATGGGAAATTGTACTCCAGACCCTCCGGGAAATTCTTGCTGATCTCTTTCATAGCGGCTTTTACATTATCGGCAACCTCCAAAGCATTGGCCCCCGGAAGCATATAAATACCCAGGATAGCTGCATTTTTACCGTTAATTCCACTCTCGGTCGAATACGAAGATGCTTCCAGAGAAACACGGGCGACATCACGCATACGCACAATAGAACCGTCCGGATTAGCACGTACAACAATATCTTCAAATTCTTTTACTGTAGAAAGACGGCCGGGAGCTGTTATCGGCAATGTTATGTCTACATCCAATACAGGCTGTTTTCCCAGCTCTCCGGCAGCCGACTCCCGGTTCTGATCCTTCAGGGCATCTTGCAGATCTTTCACGGTCAGTCCCATATTAGCCAAACGGTCTGGATACACCCATATCTGCATACCATAATAACGGCTGCCAATATTCGACACACGGCCTACCCCTGGAATACGGCGTAATACATCCAATACATTAATCGTAGCAAAGTTGCTAAGATAGATTTCATCAAATTTCGGATCGTCCGACATCAAACTCAGGGTCATAAGTTGACTGGGAGCCTGTTTTTCAATAGTGATACCATTTTGTATAACTTCCGTTGGCAGACGGCTTTCGGCCAGTTTTACCCGATTTTGTATTTCAACAGCCGCCAAATCCGGATCAGCCGATACGTCAAAAGTAACAGTTATACTTAATCCTCCCGAATTAGAACTACTACTCTGCATATAAATCATGCCGGGAGTTCCGTTCAACTCCTGTTCAATCGGGGTAGCAACTGCTTGTGATACAGTCAAGGCACTAGCTCCGGGATAAGAGGCATTGATTTTTACAACCGGAGGTGTAATCTGCGGGTATTGATCTACAGGCAGCATTACCAGACCAATAATACCAATTATAACAATTACGATGGAAAGTACGGTTGAAAAAACGGGACGATCTATAAAAAATCCTGGTTTCATTCTCCGTCCTCCTCTCTTAGTTTTTGTATTGCTTTTTCATCGTTAGCATTAACAGGACGTACCTTAATTCCAGGTGTCAGTTTGTGGTAACCTTCTATAACTACCTCTTCATTTTCACCTAGACCACGCTCCACAACTACTTTATTTCCAATTTCCGGACCTGTCTGAACAAATCGTTTTTCAGCAATACCGTCTTTACGGATAACATAAATGAACGCACCGCCTTTTTCAATACTAAGGGCTTTACGAGGTACTACAATAGCTCTTTCACGCACATCCAACAAAAGTTTCACACGGGTAAATTGTCCGGGTAATAATTTTTGATTTGGATTAGATAGCTCCGCACGAACACCAAAAGTTCCAGTCTGAGGATCGACAAGCGGATCAGAAAAATTTACAATACCCTTCACCGGATATTCAGAATCGTCTGCAAGGGTTACAGTAACAGTTGGTTGCCAGTTGCGGGTAGTATCCTGCTCTCCGAATTTTACATTACGACGCTCTGCACGCAAATAATCCAAAGCCGTCATTTTAAAATCCACTAATACGGTATCACTTTTCACAACAGCTGCCAGTTTAGAATTTACCCCTGGCCCGACCAAAGCACCTACATCCACAAAACGTTCGCTTATATATCCCGATATAGGAGAAGTTACTACCGTATAGCCCAGTTCTAGTTGAGCATTATCTAAATCGGCTTTACTGATAGCGATATTCGCTTCTGCATTTTCAAGAGCAGCAACCGCATTGTCCAAATCAAGCTGGCTGGCAGCATGTTGTTCATATAAAGGCGTAAGGCGTTCTACATCTCTTTTTGCCTTGGCAGCTTGAGCCTGATCTTTCTTCAACTGAGCCTTAGCCTTTTCTACACGGGCTTTATACGGTGCCGAATTGATAATGTAAAGAGGTTCTCCTTGTTTTACTTGCTTTCCCTCTTCAAACAACATTTTTTCAAGGTAACCTTCCACTCTTGCATGTACCTCCACAAAACTGGCAGCACGAATACGTCCTACGTATTCACCAAATATCTGGACATCTTCCTTTGCAGGTTTATCCACAATAACAAGAGGTAATTGCGACTGCTCCTTATTCCGACATCCGGTAAATACAATCAAAAAGGCCACTAAAACAATCTTTGCCTTGACTAATCCTAATTTATCCATTCTATTCCTATAATTATATTCTTGT
>NZ_LT960488.1:372500-642500 GCF_900232875.1 Parabacteroides provencensis
CTAATTAAAGGCTGCACCTAAATGCATTTCGGGGAGTACGAGCTATCTCCAAGTTTGATTAGCCTTTCACCCCTACCCACAGTTCATTCGAACACTTTTCAACGTATACCGATTCGGTCCTCCAGTTAGTGTTACCTAACCTTCAACCTGACCATGGGTAGATCACTTGGTTTCGCGTCTACTCCCAGTGACTAAACCGCCCTGTTAAGACTCGCTTTCGCTTCGGCTCCGTGGCTGAACCACTTAACCTTGCCACTGAAAGTAACTCGTAGGTTCATTATGCAAAAGGCACGCCGTCACCACTGAATGTGGCTCCGACCGCTTGTAGGCAGACGGGTTCAGGGACTATTTCACTCCTCTGTTCGAGGTTCTTTTCACCTTTCCCTCACGGTACTGGTTCACTATCGGTCTCTCGGGAGTATTTAGCCTTACGGGATGGGCCCCGCTGATTCACACAGGATTTCTCGTGCCCCGCGCTACTCAGGATACCACTAAGCTTCGTTATCGAGTCATATACCGGGCTATCACCGTCTATGGCTGTTCTTTCCAAAACATTCTATTTCGATAAGTTCTTGCTATGCCGTGGTCCTACAACCCCAATACTGCCTAAACAGCATTGGTTTGGGCTGTTCCGCGTTCGCTCGCCACTACTTGCGGAATCACTTTTGTTTTCTTCTCCTATGGGTACTTAGATGTTTCAGTTCCCCACGTTTGCTCCATGGTTACATGGTGGCAGGCCTTCAACCTGCCGGGTTGCCCCATTCGGAAATCTTGGAATCAATGGTTATTTGCACCTACCCCAAGCTTATCGCAGCTTATCACGTCCTTCATCGCCTCCGAGAGCCTAGGCATCCACCGTCTGCCCTTGCTTACTTTCTTTTACCTTTGACACTGTACTATAATTAGTACCGCGTCGGGCTGATATATCTTCAGCTTTGCTCTACTTTACTTTATTCTTTTGTCCATCATGTCAAAGATCTTTTTTCAGTTGACAGGTGACAAGGGACAGTTGACAGTTTAATCAACTATACTCTTGCGGTGTGTCGAACTTTTTGGTGGAGAATAACGGATTCGAACCGTTGACCCTCTGCGTGCAAGGCAGATGCTCTAGCCAGCTGAGCTAATCCCCCCTTTTTTTCTTGAGATTTTTTTTGTAGTCCCAGGCAGAGTTGAACTGCCGACCTCTACATTATCAGTGTAGCGCTCTAACCAACTGAGCTATAGGACTGTCAACTTTGCCTCGATTACTCTCAGCATCATTTTTCTCTCTTTCTCTACCTAAAGGACAAACATGGACACTATATCCATACTTATACCCTCTTGTGAGTAAGATCATATATTTTAATACATAGCAACCGTAGTACAAGTAAAGAACTTAATACCTGAGTCTTTACTTCTTCAGAGATCCGTCGCTCCAGAAAGGAGGTGTTCCAGCCGCACCTTCCGGTACGGCTACCTTGTTACGACTTAGCCCCAGTCACCAGTTTTACCCTAGGCCGATCCTCAACGGTTACGGACTTCAGGTACCCCCGGCTCCCATGGCTTGACGGGCGGTGTGTACAAGGCCCGGGAACGTATTCACCGCGCCATGGCTGATGCGCGATTACTAGCGAATCCAGCTTCACGGAGTCGAGTTGCAGACTCCGATCCGAACTGAGACATGGTTTGGAGATTTGCATCACATCGCTGTGTAGCAGCTCTTTGTCCATGCCATTGTAACACGTGTGTCGCCCCGGATGTAAGGGCCGTGCTGATTTGACGTCATCCCCACCTTCCTCACAGCTTACGCTGGCAGTCTCACTAGAGTCCTCAGCTTGACCTGTTAGTAACTAGTGATAAGGGTTGCGCTCGTTATGGCACTTAAGCCGACACCTCACGGCACGAGCTGACGACAACCATGCAGCACCTCGTAAAAAGCTATTACTAGAAAACCAGTTTCCTGGTCGGTCTTCTTACGTTCAAACCCGGGTAAGGTTCCTCGCGTATCATCGAATTAAACCACATGTTCCTCCGCTTGTGCGGGCCCCCGTCAATTCCTTTGAGTTTCACCGTTGCCGGCGTACTCCCCAGGTGGATTACTTAACGCTTTCGCTGTAGAGCTTACAATATATCGCAAACTCCTAGTAATCATCGTTTACTGCGTGGACTACCAGGGTATCTAATCCTGTTTGATACCCACGCTTTCGTGCTTCAGTGTCAGTTATGGTTTAGTAAGCTGCCTTCGCAATTGGAGTTCTGCGTGATATCTATGCATTTCACCGCTACACCACGCATTCCGCCTACCTCAAACATACTCAAGACGCCCAGTTTCAACGGCAATTTTATGGTTGAGCCACAAACTTTCACCGCTGACTTAAACATCCACCTACGCACCCTTTAAACCCAATAAATCCGGATAACGCTCGCATCCTCCGTATTACCGCGGCTTCTGTCACGGAGTTAGCCGATGCTTATTCAGAGTACACATACAAAACAGGTCACGTACCGCACTTTATTCCCCTCTAAAAGAAGTTTACAATCCATAGAACCTTCATCCTTCACGCGACTTGGCTGGTTCAGGCTCTCGCCCATTGACCAATATTCCTCACTGCTGCCTCCCGTAGGAGTTTGGTCCGTGTCTCAGTACCAATGTGGGGGACCTTCCTCTCAGAACCCCTATCCATCGCCGACTTGGTGAGCCGTTACCTCACCAACTATCTAATGGAACGCATGCCTATCTATCAGCAATAAATCTTTAACAAATATTCCCATGCGGGACCCCTGTTTTATGCGGTATTAGTCCGACTTTCGCCGGGTTATCCCACTCTGATAGGTAAGTTGCATACGCGTTACTCACCCGTGCGCCGGTCGTCAGCGGGATATTGCTATCCCCTGCTACCCCTCGACTTGCATGTGTTAAGCCTGTCGCTAGCGTTCATCCTGAGCCAGGATCAAACTCTTCGTTGTTAATTTGTTTTTTATACCTTTGCTCAGAATCTCTAAATCTATTAAGTAATTGACGGTATTATTATTCTTTAAACAAACATCAATGTCTGTATAATACTTGTACTACTTGTTGTATGTAAATCTTTCAAAGAACTCGTGCGCTTTCTTTCGATTGCGGGTGCAAAGGTAAGGACTTATTTTTAACTCGCAAGCTTTTCGCCAAAAAAATCAGAAAAGTTTTTTACTTTTTTTCGGCCAATTCAGCCTCTATAGGATCATCATACTGTTTCTGAAGCCTTTGCAGCTCTTCCAACAATTCTCTTGCCACTTCCTTATATTCCGGTTTTCCATACAAATTATGCATCTCTTGCGAATCTTCCTGCAAATCGTATAATTCCCATTCATCAATATCATTATAAAATGAATCAATTTATAACGATCCGTACGTATCCCATAATGACGTTTCACCATATGTTCTGCAGGATATTCATAATAATGATAATATATAGATTTACGCCAGTCTGCAGGAGTTTCCCCTCTCAGTAAAGGCAGCAAAGACTCTCCCTGTATATCCTCGGGAACCGGAACGCCTGCTAATTCCAGAAAAGTAGGAGCATAATCTATATTCTGAACAAATTGGACAATTTCGCCTTTCTTTCCACCCGGCAAACGCATAACCAGAGGCGTATGAAAAGATTCCTCATACATAAAGCGTTTATCGAACCAGCCATGTTCTCCCATATAAAAACCCTGATCGGAAGTATAAACCACTAATGTGTTTTCCGATAATCCGGCAGCATCCAAATAATCAAGTACCCGTCCTACATTATCGTCCAACGATTTCAGCGTCTTCAAATAATCCCGCATATAACGTTGGAATTTCCATTCCGCCAGCTTTTTTCCTTGCAGATTCTTTTTATAAAAATCTTCAATAATCGGATCATAAAACGCATCCCAAGCAGCCTTCTGCGCAGAATCCATACGTCCGTAAATTCCTTCATAAGTACTTTTCAGACGACTGTTTTTATCCTTCCGGTACATCTTCAGATCGTAAATAAGATCCATATCCTTAATGATACTCATCTCCTGTGCCGCTGCAGCAAGACGCCCTTCATAATCATCATAATAATTAACAGGTAAAGGGAATTCTTTATCTTCATACAGTGCCAGATTACAAGTATCAGCCATCCAGTTTCGATGTTGTGCTTTATGATGAATAAACAGACAAAATGGTTTGCTACTATCCCGTTTATTCTCCATCCAATCCAAACTCATATCCGTAATAAGATTGGTCAGATAGCCATGTTTACGGATTGTATCATTATTCAAAGTAATAAAATCCGGATTATAATAATTACCCTGTCCCGGAACAATTTCCCAGTAATCAAATCCGGTAGGCAAACTTTCCAAATGCCATTTCCCAATAATAGCTGTCTGGTAGCCTGCTTTCTGCAATAATTTAGGCATGGTTTGCTGCGAACCGTTAAACACGCAATTCGTATTATCGGTAAAACCGTTTTTATGACTGAATTTTCCGGTAATCATACAGGCCCGGCTAGGGCCACTCAATGAGTTGGTAACAAAACTATTGGTAAATTTCACTCCGTCCCGGGCAATCCGGTCCAGATTCGGCGTATAAGCATAGCGTTTATCATAACAGCTCATCATCTGTGCCGTGTGATCGTCTGTCATTATATAGACGATATTCATTGGTTTTATCTGTTCTTTCGATTTCTCTTTCAGATTACATGAGGTAACTGATATAGTAACAGCACCAGCTAATAGCACAAGTTCGTTATTCTTCATTATTTATTTAGATTTAGATTTTATTCCGTCAAAAGCCTTTCGGCCAAAAACAAACGGTCTGCAGGCAAAATTTACCTGCAGACCGTATATAGTATTTAGTCACAACATTTAATTTCAACCACATGACTATTCGCTTCGGTTATCGTAAAGACACGCAAGCCCACTTTCATCAGATAATCGCCACTGAATACCTTTCCGTTATCCGCCAATGTTGATTTGGCTCCCGGCATCAGGTTAATCTCTTCCAGTTTATAATTCTTTTCAGGGTCTAATCCTTGTAACTTAACAGGATAAAGTTTCTCTGCATAACGAGGGTGAAGATCATACGCATAGAGTAATGCTGCATTTTTATCCTTACTTACATGCATAACAGCCGTATGGTTAGATTCATACGGAGAAACCAGACGATAAAAATCACCTTCCAGGATAACAGGTTTCAGGCGATTGAAATTTTTCACCGCTTGCTGGCAAAAAGTCAATTCATCCGGTTTCAATTCTTTCAGACCCAAATCGAATCCCATCTTGCACATCATAGCCACATCCGTACGGAATTTCACACTTGTTTTCCAATTCCAGCTTGTTACGTGGGCACACATCACCTTAGACGGGAAGAACTGAGAAAATCCCCATTGAATATACAATCGTTCAAACGGGTCTGTATCATCACTACACCATAATTCCGTAAAATATTTCAAAGCACCATAATCGCAACGTGCGCCTCCACCTGAACAAATCATCATATACAAGTCCGGATATTTTTCGGCTACCCTTTTGAAGACATTCATTACGCCACGCACATGATCAACATATAGCTGATTTTGTTTTCCTTTTAAATAAGGAGAATAGATATTTGTAATCGGGCTGTTGCAATCCCATTTCAGGAACGCTATTTCAGGATTCTCAGTCATCAGCTTATCTACTGCCCCGAATACATAATCTTCCACCTCCGGATTACTCAAATCAAGAACCAGTTGGTTACGGTAATAATAGGTTTCACGATTCGGTTGACGGATCGCCCAGTCTGGATGTTTGTCAAACAGCTCACTTTTCGGATTCACCATTTCCGGTTCAACCCAGATACCAAATTTCACGCCTGCATCTTTTGCTGCTCTTACCAAATTAGGAATACCGTTCGGAAGTTTGCTCTTCATTACTTCCCAGTCACCCAAACCGGCACGGTCATTAACACGGGGATATTTATTACCAAACCAGCCATCATCCAGCAAAAACAAATCCACACCCAGATCCTTGGCTTCTATCATAATTTCTTCCAGCTTCTTTTCGTCGAAATTAAAACCTGTAGATTCCCAGTTATTCAATAAAGTAAGGCGATCGTCTTTTCCTCTCTTCACCTGGTAATTACGAGCCCAGTCATGAAAACTGCGGCTAGCCTTTCCTGCACCCTGATCACTCAACGTAAAGATAAATTCGGGTGTAACAAATACTTCATTCGGCTTCAATTCATAATTAGATGCGTACGGATTAATACCGGATATAATACGAATATTATTCATATTATCCACTTCAAACGTAAAACGGAAATTTCCTGTCCAGCCAATTGTGCCCATCAGTACATCACCTTCGTTCTCACGAACCACATCCCCTAATCCCAACTGGAAAAACGGATAAGATTGCATGGCTGCACGAGACCCCAGTTTTGTATCAATAATTTTCTTACCGAATTTTAACTCCTGGCTAGTCATACCCATTTCCTTAGCCCAGTCACCACAAAACTCGGTAAGATAATACTTCGGACTTTCAAAATATAGCATATTAGAAGCATACAGGAAGATAGAAACCGGCTTCTTTTCACTATGGCTTATTTCCGTCCACGTTTTAATAATATTCTCTTTCGCATAAGTAAGATAATGCATTTTTACACTTACAGGATATACATCATCCTTCATCGTGATAATAGTCTCGGTAACATTATCATCCTGCTTCTTTACCTCGCTGGACACAAAACGGAATATACTCGTCATATTCCCGTCATTATGCTGTATACCAAAAGCCGGTTCATAATAATCTTCAGCCCCCGAACAAGGATAAATCTCCCATCCACGGGTCGAAACGGCATCATCCGAACCCGACCGGACATACAA
The DNA here is from genome assembly GCF_900232875.1 of Parabacteroides provencensis. Taxonomy (NCBI): domain Bacteria; kingdom Pseudomonadati; phylum Bacteroidota; class Bacteroidia; order Bacteroidales; family Tannerellaceae; genus Parabacteroides; species Parabacteroides provencensis. The sequence continues at coordinate 379,334 of NZ_LT960488.1, forward strand.
GGGAAGATTGGCAAACTCCGATTCATTCAACAAACGGCTTCCCAAATATGACTGATAAACACGTCCATTAGGAGCAACCTTCAAAATCAAATCAGTCTCAGCAGTGGATATACGGATAGGCCCTTGTTCCGCTGCTCTCATCTGTGCCATACAAAGCAAGAAAAGAAAAACAATGAAATTTGTCTTTTTCATGGTGATAATAATAATAGTATATATTTGCGTTAAAAGCCCGGCTCGATACCATTATCCACGGAATCCAGTCGGGCGTTTGTAAAAAAATCTTTCTATTAGTTCTGTTCTTTCAGGATAACATCGTGTGCACCGCCTTCCACAATACTGGTTGAAGACACCAGCGTTATTTTGGAGTATTTCTGCAATTCCTCAATTGTAACGGAACCGCAACTACACATTGTTGCTTTCATTTTCCCTAAAGTAACATTCAAATTATCTTTCATCTTTCCGGCATAAGGGACATAGCTGTCAACACCCTCTTCAAATTTAAGAGATTCGCTGCCACCCATATCATAACGCTGCCAGTTCTTTGCACGGTTTGAACCTTCTCCCCAGTATTCTTTCACGAAATTGTTTCCAATTCTCAGTTTTTTCGTCGGAGATTCGTCAAAACGGGCAAAATAACGTCCCATCATCAGAAAATCCGCTCCCATAGCCAAAGCAAGCACCATATGATAATCGTGTACTAAGCCACCGTCACTGCATATAGGAATATAAACACCGTGTTTCTTAAAGTAAGCATCGCGTGCCTGAGCCACATCGATCAAAGCAGTTGCTTGTCCGCGGCCAATGCCTTTCTGTTCGCGGGTAATACAGATAGAACCGCCACCAATACCTACTTTTATAAAATCAGCGCCTGCCTCCACCAGATAATTAAAACCTTCCTGATCTACCACATTTCCGGCGCCAACCAATACTTTATCTCCGTATTGCCCTTTTATCCATGCAAGTGTCTCCTTCTGCCATTCGGAATAGCCATCCGACGAGTCGATACATAAAACATCAACACCAGCTTCTACCAATGCCGGAACACGTTCTTTATAATCACGCGTATTGATACCGGCACCAACCAGCAGTTTCTTATCCGCACCAGACAGTTCCAGCGGATTATCACGATGACTGTCATAGTCTTTACGGAATACAAAATATTGCAGTTTCTGGTTTTTATCGATAATAGGCAATGTATTTAATTTATGATCCCATATAATCTGGTTAGCCTCTTTCAGGGTCATGCCTAATTCTCCTACTATTAATTTGGAAAAAGGTGTCATGAAATCCTTCACCTTCTTTTCCGAGGAATCCTTTTCAACACGGTAGTCGCGACTGGTAACAAGTCCCAGTAGTTTACCGTTCGGCGTTCCGTCATCGGTCACGCCTATAGTAGAATGTCCTGTTTTATTCACTAATGTTACCACATCAGCCAAAGTTTGTTCAGGAGTAAGGTTTGAATCGCTTATAACAAAACCGGCTTTAAACTTCTTTACTTTACGTACCATCTCAGCCTGGCTTTCAATAGGCTGCGAACCGAATATAAAAGAGAGTCCTCCGTTACGTGCCAGCTCGATAGCAAGTTCAGGACCCGATACCGATTGCATAATAGCCGAAACCAAAGGAATATTCAGCTCAATCGCAGCATGTTCTCCGGTTTTAAACTTTACCAGCGGAGTTTTTAAAGAAACATTAGTCGGTATACATTGTTTCGTGGTTAAACCCGGAATAAGTAAATATTCTCCAAATGTTCTCGAAACATCGTTTAAGTAGATTGCCATAAGATTCTATTATATATTTACTGGATGATAAGAAATAATTATGCAAATGTAATTATTTCCGCTTATATATGGGTTCTTTCATGTTAAAAACTTTTATTGTTGCCCGGTTGTTCTATTAATAAATTAATTAAATCAGAAAAAAGCTTATGAAACAAGTTGTAGACAAAGCCAACACTAGAGGGTACGCCAACCACGGCTGGCTAAAAACATATCATACATTCAGTTTTGCAAACTATTATAATCCCAAACGCGTACATTTCGGAATGTTACGTGTGTTAAACGACGACACCGTTGCCCCACGCGAAGGTTTCGATATGCATCCGCACAAAAATATGGAAGTAATCTCCATCCCCCTGCATGGTTATTTGCGTCATGGAGACAGTATAAAAAACAGCGAAGTCATCACCCCCGGAGATATTCAGGTAATGAGCGCCGGTACCGGTATTATTCATAGCGAATTTAATGATAGTGCCGATGAACGGCTTGAATTTTTACAGATATGGGTAATCCCCCGGGAAGAAAATACGCCTCCAAAATACGGGAGCTACGACATCCGGCCTCTTTTAAAAGAAAACCAGTTGAGCCTGATTATAGCGCCAGACGGCGAAGCTCCGGCATCTATCAATCAAGACGCATGGTTTTCTTTAGGGACATTGGATGCAGGCCAGGTAAAGGAATACAAACTCCATCATAAAAACAACGGCGTATACGTCTTTGTTATCGAAGGTGAAGTCGAAATAAGTAACACGACCTTATCCAAGCGTGACGGAGCCGGCTTTTGGGATACCGATCATATTATTATCGAAGTACTGAAAAAGTCAAAAGTACTGCTTATAGAAGTTCCATACGAATAATAATTTATATCGATCTCTATAATATTAGCATTTATAATATATCTACTTATACGAGCCATTTCAACAATAAATCCCTATCTTTGCCTTACTATCCGCTATTGGGTAGCGAGAACCATCAAAACCAGACAACTATGGGGAAATTTATCAATCCGTTTACGGATATAGGCTTCAAGCATATATTCGGAAGGGAGATCAGTAAGGATGTACTTATCGCGTTCCTGAACGATTTATTGGTCGGAGAAAGGCATATAGCCGACATATCCTTTATGGACAAGGAAGATATGCCGGAAATGGCAAACGGAAGAGTGGTAATCTTCGATATCCTCTGCAGGGAAACAAACGGGGCTTATTTCATAATCGAAATGCAGAACCAATACCAGGATTTCTTTCTGGACAGAAGTTTGTACTACCTGTGCCGCTCTGTTACCCGGCAGGGAATAAAAGGGAAAGATTGGGAATATGAGATCTTTCCGGTATACGGAATCTATTTCCTGAACTTTATTATTCCGCCGTTTGTTTCGTTCAGGACAGATGTAATATTGGCAGATCGCGCTACAGGTGAAGCGGTAAACAAAAAATTCAGACAGATATACCTGTCAATGCCCTACTTTACCCTGGAGCAAGACGAATGTAAAACAGATTTTGAACGTTGGATTTATATATTAAAACACATGGACACATTTGACAGAATGCCTTTCAATGCGCAGAAAGCCGTCTTCGACAAATTGCTCGACATTGCCGATGTCAGCAAGCTGAACGAGAAAGAGCGTGCCCGGTATGACGAGGCGCTCAAAATATACAGAGACTACTACGGCACAATAAACTCCGCAAAAAGACAAGGGCGCAAAGAAGGTGAAGAAAAAGGCAGAGCCGAAGGCTTAGCGGAAGGAGAAGCTAAAGGCATTGAGAAAGGTAAGATGGAAGGACTTCTTACTGCCGCCCATGGCATGAAAGACCTTGGAATACCTATTGAGAATATTGCCAAAGTAACAGGGCTTACTCCGGAAGAGATTGACACTCTATAATACCAGGTATTTAATCCGGATGACAGTTTTTCCGGCTTTAGCCTAAGTTCAGTTACCGTCGGTTGAAACCGACGGGTATAGGCCGGATTTCTGTCAAATGGCTTTAGCCAAATTAAAAAGGGATTTGGCTAAAGCCATTGAAGATAGCATTCCAATTAAACCGTCAGCTAAAGCACAATGTCATTAAGTTAAGCACTAGACCGCTCTTTTATAATTCGTAAGTGTCACATACTTGCCTAGAAGTTTGATTGATTTCTTTGTTCGTGTATATTTCCTGCCTGGCCTGACAGGCTCTAAATACCTTTCGAATAAGGAAGTCAATTCCTTCAACAAGTAACCTGCTTGTTCAGCATGGAGAAATAAATCGATAACCCTCCCTTTCATCAGAGCCCAGCATACGTTCTTATTGATCTTATACTTGATTGTCCTTTGTCGGTTTACAGTTCGCACGTATTCCTCACAGCTCTCTTCTATAACGGCTTGCAGGTTGAACACAAAAATGTTAGCATAGAAGTCCTGTTCTATACTAACAGGGCTGATCCCACTGAAGCACTCTACCTGTAGCTCATTTTTGAGGTAGCCATAAGTGGTCTCCACCGGCCAACGCAAGAAGTAGAGTTCCTTTAGAACCGGAAGTGTATATGCTTTTGTGTCGTAGAGATTCGTTATCAATATCTCGTCCTGACCATCATCCAGCCGTATTCTGGCCAGGCGAACCTTGACCTCTGTCTCCGGTGGGATTTCCACACCCTGATCCTTTAAGCCTTTGATCGCCTTATAAGTGGCTCGAAGGGTGACTATCTCTTCTTTTTTGCTAGAGGAACGGAACTCGTCAACCACCTTGCAGAAGTTTGCTTGGGCACGCATCACGAAGTGAGAGTCTTGCCTGTTTATTAGTAAATAGAACAACATGAAGGATGGATATCCGCGGTCCAGTAGCAGCAAGTCGTCCTTATTCAAGAAAGGGATCAGGTCGCATGCCGTGGTACGCTCAGCCTCTTTGAGTGAGCATAATTTGCTATTAACCACCAACTTGTTCAATACGTCATAGAGAACTGAAGCACGGGCTGTGGCCGATTTTATTCCATGCTGGTTGGTACTGTATCCAAAATGCTGTCTCAAAGCTCTCGTATTTGGCAATGATAACTTCGTGCCATCAATGGCGAATATCCTAAAACCTCGCCACCTCCTCTCTTGCCTCCGGGTATTCCGATAATAGGAGGATATCAGTATGTCATTCCAGTCCTGAAAAAAGACAGGCTTTAATTTTCTTCGCTGTTGGCAAAAGGCCGACTTGGTCACGGTCGCAGAGCTGATATGAGAAAAAAAGCTCTCTAGTTCTACGCTTAAACTCCTTTTTAAGAGATTGATATGTAACGCAACCATCCTCGAAAAGGATAAACTGCGTTTACGCGTGAAATCTGTTGCCTTGTTTACGTATCGCATTTTTGTTTCTTTATCACTCATTGTATTTTGAAAAAACTCATTCAAATCGTTTATTATTTCTATATTTGCGGAAACCATTGGCTTGTTTTTTTAGATTCAATTATAAAAAAACGGAGTTTCCGTTTTCAATCCAATGGTTTTTCTCTTTTTTTCTCTTCCTGAAAAAACTTATCATCCATTCTGCATTATTGAACTTCCACTTTCTTGTAAAGCTTCTCTTCATTGTCATGAGAACACAAGGTTGTCAGGCACTTATCGCTTAACTTAATGACATTGTGCTTTAGCTGACGGACGAGATAAAACAGCCTTTTTTAGGCTTTAGCCAAATTGCAGATTCTGTTTTCTTGCTTTTTATAAATAGAATTGCGATTTTTGGTGAAAAATCAAAACACTATAGACTATGGCTTACGTTAAAATTATTGTTCATTGTGTGTGGAGTACAAAGAACCGGCTACCTCAATTAGTTAATAGGGCGCATCGCATTCAACTTTTTGAACATATTCGGATAAATGCACTTAGCAAAGGAATATTCATTGTTTTTTCCTACCTTTGCCATTATAAAGAGTGGCTTATATCCGGAGTTCCGAAAGTTATGATTTTCGGAAGTGCGATATGTAAATTCAGTAGCCTACCGGTATATATTATAATCTTTACCGGTCATGATTCAGGAATAAGTCTTTTATTATATCAGTTCTATTCCATAAAGAAAGGTTACTTTTATATTCTGCCTGCTGCAGGTTACCGTGATCACGGTAGTGGTAGTTCCAACGGTCTGGCTTTTGAGGGTGATTATTGGTCGTCTACGCTTGGTGAGGTAGGTTTGGCTCGTCGTTTGTACTTTACAGGTAGTGTAGCTAAGGTGGATGAACTTAGCCTTGCGTATGGCTTCTCCGTCCGTTGTGTCCAAGCATTTACAGGCCACTCTTTTTATTACCTTTGTTCTCCAAAAGAGTGGCCATATCCTGAGTTCCGAAGGTTATTACTTTCGGAAGTGCGATGTGTAAATTCAGTAACCGACTGATAGATTAAAAGTTGCGTATTAGTAAAGCCTGTTTCGTATTTCTATTAGTTATTAATGAAGCTTTACGGTTTTGCTTGCTTAATTGTATTCACTTCGTATAGCTTATACCGGTTACTTTGGTTCTGCCTGCTGCAGGTTACCGTAACAACAGTAATGGTAATTCCGGCGGTCTGTCTACCGAGGGTAATTATTGGTCTTCTACGCTTTCGGCGTCGGGTAGGTCTCCTCGTCTGAACTTCAACAGTAGTAATGCCAATATGAATGAGAACAACCTTGCGAACGGCTTCTCCGTCCGTTGTGTCCAAGCATTTACAGGTCACTCTTTTTATTACCTTTGCCTTCTATAAAGAGTGGCTATATCCAGAGTTCCGAAGGTTATTACTTTCGGAAGTGTGATTTTGTAAATTCAGTAGCCTACCGGTGTATAACAAATGGTTATCGGTCATGATTCGGGATAGGGCTTTTATTTTATCAGCCCTGTTTCATAAAGAAAGGTTACTTTGTCGTTCTGCCTGCTGCAGGTTACCGTAACCACGGTGACGGTAGGTCTCTCGGTCTGGCTGCCAGCGGCAATTATTGGTCTTCTACTTATTCAGGAGGCAAGTCTCNCTTTCGGAATTGTGATTTTGTAAATTCAGTAGCCTACCGGTGTATAACAAATGGTTATCGGTCATGATTCGGGATAGGGCTTTTATTTTATCAGCCCTGTTTCATAAAGAAAGGTTACTTTGTCGTTCTGCCTGCTGCAGGTTACCGTAACCACGGTGACGGTAGGTCTCTCGGTCTGGCTGCCAGCGGCAATTATTGGTCTTCTACTTATTCAGGAGGCAAGTCTCCCCGTTTAGCTATCCTGCCGGATGGTGCGTTATTGGGTGCAGACAGCTTTGCCTACGGCTTCTCCGTCCGTTGTGTCCAAGCCTTTACAAGCCACTCTTTTTATTATCTTTGCCATTATAAAGAGTGGCTATATCCTGAGTTCCGAAGGTTACTGCTTTCGGAAGTGTGATATGTAAATTCAGTAACCGACTGATAGATTAAAAGTTGCGGATAGGTGACCCCCGCTTTGTATTTCTATTAGTTATTAATGAAGTTTTACGGTTTTGCTTACTTAATTGTATTCACTTCGTATAGCTTATACCGGTTACTTAGAGTTGTGCCTGCTGCAGGCAACCGTAACAATAGTAGTGGTAGTTCCAACAATCTGGCTTCCAACGGCAACTATTGGTCTTCTACTCTTACTGAGGCAGGTAAATCTCCCCGTTTGAACTTCAACAGCGGTGGTGCCAATACGAATGCCGAGGTGCTTTCGTATGGCTTCTCCGTCCGTTGTGTCCAAGCATTTACAAGCCACTCTTTTTATTACCTTTGCCTTCTATAAAGAGTGGCTATATCCAGAGTTCCGAAGGTTACTGCTTTCGGAAGTGTGATTTTGTAAATTCAGTAGCCTACCGGTGTATAACAAATGGTTATCGGTCATGATTCGGGATAGGGCTTTTATTTTATCAGCCCTGTTTCATAAAGAAAGGTTACTTTGTCGTTCTGCCTGCTGCAGGTTACCGTAACCACGGTGACGGTAGGTCTCTCGGTCTGGCTGCCAGCGGCAATTATTGGTCTTCTACTTATTCAGGAGGCAAGTCTCCCCGTTTAGCTATCCTGCCGGATGGTGCGTTATTGGGTGCAGACAGCTTTGCCTACGGCTTCTCCGTCCGTTGTGTCCAAGCATTTACAGGCCACTCTTTTTCTGCGTTTTGAGTATGTTTTCTTATTTTTGTTTTTTTGAAGAAGTGGCATTATATTCCCATATAGCTTATCTGTTTTTTATGGCTTTAGCCTAAGTTCAGTTGCCGTCTGCTTTAGCTGACGGACAAGATAAAGCAGTCTTTTTTAGGCTTTAGCCAAATTTCTTGATAGTTTGGCTGAAGCCATCAAAATAAAACCAGCCTATAATCCGTCGGTTGAAACCGACGGCAATTGAAACCAGGCTAAAGCCATTAATCCAAGCCTTTACATGCCACTCTTTTTCTACGTTTTGAGTATGTTTTCTTATTTTTGTTCTCCAAAAGAGTGGCTATATCCAGAGTTCCGAAGGTTACTGCTTTCGGAAGTGTGATTTTGTAAATTCAGTAACCTACCGGTGGATAGCATACGGTTTACCGGTCATGATTCGGGATAGGGTTTTTATTATATCAGTTCTATTCCATAAAGAAAGGTTACTTTGTCGTTCTGCCTGCTGCAGGAAGTCGTAATGGCAACAATGGTGACCCTGGCGGTTTGGCTTCAGGTGGCGGTTATTGGTCCTCTACTTTTACGGAGGCAGGTAGGTCTTCTCGTTTGTATTTCGGCTATGATAATGCCCTTACGAATGTGGAGGTTCTTGCCTACTGTTATTCCGTCCGTTGTGTCCAAGCCTTTACAGGCCACTCTTTTTCTGTGTGTTAAGTATGTTTTCTTATTTTTGTTTTTTTATGGCTTCAACCAAACTATCAAGAAATTTGTCTGAAGCCATTAACCCGGACTTTTACGGGCTGTTTTTTGCTGTACTTTGGATATAAATTCAGAAAAGCTTATTTCTGTGACTCGTACTTGTCTATTGCCCGTTTAAATTCATCCCATAAATCAAATTGAATAACCTGTGAAATATCAAAAACAACCAACCCTTCGGTTTGTTCCAAGGATACGTATGCTGCATCTTCCATTATATCATGGGCTTGGGCATAAATACTGCCAACCATTACATTCTCGCCTCCAATAAGCCGTTTCCCTTTTTCATAAGCAAACTCGATGGACTCGGGGTCATCTAGACCATACACTCTTTCTAAATAAGCCCCATCCATATAACGATCCAGATGTTCGGCAAATCCTGTATTTTTGTAGTTTTTAGATGCCCATGGATATTCTCCATATGGGTCGTAGTTTTTATTTGCCCAATTTTGTCCCTGCCGGTATAAAACATGATGCCAGGATGCATTCCAATATTCGAGGCGGACTGACGGCTTGATTGCTTTAATTTCCTCTTTTGCTTTTTTTACAAAGTCGTGTATAACCATTGAGCGATATTCATACCATAAAGGAGCTAACTCTCCGTCACTTACATAGTATTCTCCCTTTTCATCTTTTTGCCAGGTAAAAATATCGGAAGGGAAATTTGCTACTTCTTTACCGATATAGTTTTCAAAACCTTTTTTGCTTGCTTCCGAAAAGTCAGATTCTATGCCTGAGTAACGACAATAATCTAATGCAAATGCATCGACATCGTAGTTTGCTACAATCTCCTTTATAAAGCTTAGGCAATAGTCTTGTACTTCGGGGAAAATAGGATTTAAAAACGTTGCAACTTTTGTTGTATCGTCCTTGATGTCAATCATTCCATCGGGAGTATATAGTATAGAGGTTTTGCCATCCCACCTGTTATCGTCATATGCTACACCTGTCCGGTTGAATGGGCGGCCTGCCGGAAAGATCGTGGCAGACACGCATATTTCAAGATTTCGTTTGCGGGATTCGTCAATAAAAAATTGTAAATAATCCCAATCCTGATTCGGACGTGCCGACGGGAGTATTTTACTTGAATAGTTTGCATACCCGTTCAAGCCGCGCGCATCAATTACAACTGTGTTGAATCCGGCATCCTTTGTCTTATCTAAATAATAGATAATAGAGTCTTTGCTGGAAAAACGGTCAAAATTTCCTTGTGCATCGAACCACATGTACTTTGGTTTTTCCAAATTTTTCTGTTTGTTGCTACTGCATGAAATCAAACAGAGAGTACAGATTATCCCGATAAAAAAACTTATCTTTTTCATTTACTTATAATATTGATGTGATTTAATAGTATTCCCGATATGTTTTTCCATATATACATTAGTATTATATATATGCAAAATTGTAGACTGTGGTTTCCATAATAGCTAATATAAAAATGAAGCGTACGGGTACAAATATAATGATTTATTTTTACACAATAATCTTTGTTTTTTAAATTAATTACTTTATTGAGCTTAGTCAATATATATTCTTTAAAAGTGCAGTCGGTTCATAATCGTTCAGTCCGCTAACCAAGGTGTTTGAGACAATACCCGGACGATACTTCTTTTCTTTTTAGATTTACGGTAATTAATTTACCTACCTTTACTTTTCATAAAGAGTGGCTTACATCCGGAGTTCCGAAGGTTACTACTTTCGGAAGTGTGATATGTAAATTCAGTAACCTACCGGTGGATAACATACGGTTTACCGGTCATGATTCAGGGTAGGACTTTTATTTTATCAGTTCTGTTCCACAAAGAAAGGTTACTTTGTCGTTCTGCCTGCTGCAGGTTACCGTGTCGGTGATACTGGCATTTCTGTAGATTTGGCTTCCTGCGGCTACTGTTGGTCGTCTACACTTAATGCTACGGGTAAGTCTCCCTACTTGAGTTTCCGCAGCAATAATGCCGGTACGACTGAGTACTCCCTTGCGACTTGCTTCTCAGTCCGTTGTGTCCAAGCATTTACATGCCACTCTTTTTATTACCTTTACCTTTCATAAAGAGTGGCTTACATCCGGAGTTCCGCAGGTTACTACTTTCGGAAGTGTGATATGTAAATTCAGTAACCTACCGGTGGATAGCATACGGTTTACCGGTCATGATTCGGGGTAGGACTTTTATTTTATCAGTTCTGTTCCACAAAGAAAGGTTACTTTGTCGTTCTGCCTGCTGCAGGTTACCGTTACTGCGGTACTGGTAGTTCCGACGGTCTGTCTACCAGCGGTTACTATTGGTCGTCTACCCTTGCCGGGTCAGGTAAATCTCCCCGTTTGAGCTTCACCAGCGGTAGTGCCAATATGAGTGAGCTCGGCCTTGCGGGCGGCTTCTCGATCCGTTGTGTCCAAGCATTTACATGCCACTCTTTTTCTGTGTATTAAGTATGTTTTCTTATTTTTGTTTTTTTGAAGAAGTGGCATTATATTCCCATATAGCTTATCTGTTTTTTTATGGCTTTAGCCTAAGTTCAGTTGCCGTCTGCTTTAGCTCAATGTCATTAAGTTAAGCGATAAGTGCCTGACAACCTTGTGTTCTCATGACAATGAAGAGAAGCTTTACAAGAAAGTGGAAGTTCAATAATGCAGAATGGATGATAAGTTTTTTCAGGAAGAGAAAAAAAGAGAAAAACCATTGGATTGAAAACGGAAACTCCGTTTTTTTATAATTGAATCTAAAAAAACAAGCCAATGGTTTCCGCAAATATAGAAATAATAAACGATTTGAATGAGTTTTTTCAAAATACAATGAGTGATAAAGAAACAAAAATGCGATACGTAAACAAGGCAACAGATTTCACGCGTAAACGCAGTTTATCCTTTTCGAGGATGGTTGCGTTACATATCAATCTCTTAAAAAGGAGTTTAAGCGTAGAACTAGAGAGCTTTTTTTCTCATATCAGCTCTGCGACCGTGACCAAGTCGGCCTTTTGCCAACAGCGAAGAAAATTAAAGCCTGTCTTTTTTCAGGACTGGAATGACATACTGATATCCTCCTATTATCGGAATACCCGGAGGCAAGAGAGGAGGTGGCGAGGTTTTAGGATATTCGCCATTGATGGCACGAAGTTATCATTGCCAAATACGAGAGCTTTGAGACAGCATTTTGGATACAGTACCAACCAGCATGGAATAAAATCGGCCACAGCCCGTGCTTCAGTTCTCTATGACGTATTGAACAAGTTGGTGGTTAATAGCAAATTATGCTCACTCAAAGAGGCTGAGCGTACCACGGCATGCGACCTGATCCCTTTCTTGAATAAGGACGACTTGCTGCTACTGGACCGCGGATATCCATCCTTCATGTTGTTCTATTTACTAATAAACAGGCAAGACTCTCACTTCGTGATGCGTGCCCAAGCAAACTTCTGCAAGGTGGTTGACGAGTTCCGTTCCTCTGGCAAAAAAGAAGAGATAGTCACCCTTCGAGCCACTTATAAGGCGATCAAAGGCTTAAAGGATCAGGGTGTGGAAATCCCACCGGAGACAGAGGGCAAGGTTCGCCTGGCCAGAATACGGCTGGATGATGGTCAGGACGAGATATTGATAACGAATCTCTACGACACAAAAGCATATACACTTCCGGTTCTAAAGGAACTCTACTTCTTGCGTTGGCCGGTGGAGACCACTTATGGCTACCTCAAAAATGAGCTACAGGTAGAGTGCTTCAGTGGGATCAGCCCTGTTAGTATAGAACAGGACTTCTATGCTAACATTTTTGTGTTCAACCTGCAAGCCGTTATAGAAGAGAGCTGTGAGGAATACGTGCGAACTGTAAACCGACAAAGGACAATCAAGTATAAGATCAATAAGAACGTATGCTGGGCTCTGATGAAAGGGAGGGTTATCGATTTATTTCTCCATGCTGAACAAGCAGGTTACTTGTTGAAGGAATTGACTTCCTTATTCGAAAGGTATTTAGAGCCTGTCAGGCCAGGCAGGAAATATACACGAACAAAGAAATCAATCAAACTTCTAGGCAAGTATGTGACACTTACGAATTATAAAAGAGCGGTCTAGTGCTTAACTTAATGACATTGAGCTAAAGCAGACGGCAACTGAACTTAGGCTAAAGCCATAAAAAAACAGATAAGCTATCCGGAAATATAGAGCCACTCTTTATGGAGAACAAAAATAAGAAAGAATGTTTCTGAACATACTTCCATGAAATAAAATCGAGCCTTATCCTACTTTTTAGATCTATTTCATACATTTGCGGGCGTATAAAGAGAAAGACGCGAGAAATAATTACAACAGCGAATAAACAATCATTAAATAATGAACCTGCTTATTAATAAAAATCCTCGTATCGAGGTTGTGGATGCTTTACGTGGCTTCGCAGTAATGGCTATTGTTTTAGTACATAACCTGGAGCATTTTATCTTCCCGGTCTATCCGGCAAACTCTCCAAACTGGTTAAATGTATTAGACCAGGGAGTATTCAATGTTATTTTTTCCTTATTCGCCGGAAAAGCTTATGCAATCTTTGCACTCCTGTTCGGATTCACATTTTATATTCAAAATAACAATCAAAAAAAGCAAGGTAAAGATTTCGGTTATCGTTTTCTGTGGCGTTTGGTATTGTTGGCCGGATTTGCAACACTAAATGCCGCCTTTTTCCCTGCCGGAGATGTATTACTATTATTCGTTGTTGTAGGAATTATATTGTTCTTTACCCGTAACTGGGACAACAAGGCTATTTTAATAACCGCCGTTATCTTCCTATTACAACCTGTCGAATGGTATCACTATATTGCAAACCTGATAAACCCCACTCATCAGCTACCAAACTTAGGAGTAAAAGAAATGTATACAGAAGTGGCAGAATATACGAAAGCCGGAAACTTTGTAAATTTTATTTCAGGCAATATTACGTTAGGACAAAAAGCAAGTTTGCTATGGGCGGTAAATGCCGGGCGCTTCTTTCAGACAGCCGGATTATTTCTGTTAGGTTTCTATATCGGTAGAAAACAACTTTTCATTACATCAGAAAAAAATTCCCTTTTTTGGGTAAAAGCGTTAATAGCCGGCGCCATATCTTTCGCTCCCCTGTACACTCTGAAAGAACAGATTATGACAAATGACACAATCATACAACAAACTGTAGGTACGGCATTTGATATGTGGCAAAAATTGGCTTTCACACTGGTACTGGTTGCTTCATTCATCCTGCTTTACCAACAGAAAAACTTTAGTAAAGCTGTTTCTAATTTACGTTTTTACGGAAAAATGAGCCTTACCAATTATATATCCCAGTCAATAATAGGAGCTATTATTTATTTCCCATTCGGTCTGTACCTCGCTCCTTATTGCGGATATACGATCAGTCTGTTAATAGGCTTTCTGGTATTCCTGTTGCAAGTAAAATTCTGCAAATGGTGGTTGTCTAAACATAAACAAGGCCCATTAGAATACATCTGGCACAAATGGACTTGGATAGGAACGAACAAGTAAAAACAAAAGAGTGGCTTGTAAATGCTTGGACACAACGGACGGACAAACTGCTCGCAAGACTGTATAAAGCCGTACCTGCATTACTACTGCCAAAGAACAAATAAGAAGACTTACCCGACGCATTAAGCGTAGACGACCAATAGCTACCGAAGGAAGCCAAATTGCCGGAACTACTATTACCACCGTCGCGGTAGCCTGCAGCAGGCAGAACAATAAAGTAACTTTTCTTTTTAGAATAGAACTGATGGATAAAAGACCTATTCTGTATGATGACCAACTTATACTGATAATAAGCTTTATTATGCCGGTAAGCTACTGAATTTACAAAATCACACTTCCGGAAGTAGTAACCTTCGGAACTCCGGATATAGCCACTCTTTACAGAAGGCAAAGGTAGAAAAAAAGAGTGGCCTGTAAATGCTTGGACACAACGGATAGAATGGCCGTTCGCAAGGTTAAGCTCATTCATATTGGCAATGCTACTGTTAAAAACCAAACGAGGAGATTTGCCTGACGCATTAAGCGTAGATGACCAGTAATCACCCTCGACAGCCAGACCGTTAGAACTACCGTCACCGTTGTTACGGTAACCTGCAGCAGGCAGAACACCAAGTAACCGGTAGGAAACTATACGAAATGAATACAGTTAAGTAAGCAAAAACGTAAAGCTAAATTCATAACTGACATAAAACAGTATATTCAACTATCTGCAACCTTTATTTTGCCAGTCGGTTACTGAATTTACATATCGCACTTCCGAAAGTCATGACCTTCGGAACTCCGGATATAGCCACTCTTTATGGTGGCAAAGGTAGGAAAAAAGAGTGACCGTAAATGCTTGGACACAACGGACGGGATAACCATTCGCAAGGTTAACCTCATCCATATTGGCACTACTACTGTTGAAGTTCAGACGAGGAGACTTACCTGACGCATTAAGGGTAGATGACCAATAATTCCCATTGGTAGCCAGACCGTTAGAACTACCGTCACCGTTGTTACGGTAACCTGCAGCAGGCAGAACCAAAGTAACCGGTAAAAGCTATACGAAATGAATACAGTTAAGTAAGCAAAAACGTAAAGCTAAATTCATAACTGACATAAAACAGTATATTCAACTATCTGCAACCTTTATTTTGCCAGTCGGTTACTGAATTTACATATCGCACTTCCGAAAGTCATGACCTTCGGAACTCTGGATATAGCCACTCTTTATGGTGGCAAAGGTAGGAAAAAAGAGTGACCGTAAATGCTTGGACACAACGGACTGACAAACCGTACGCAAGGTCGTATATACCCGTATCGGCACCAATGTTATCGAAGCGCAGACGAGAAGATACACCAGCCTCAGTAAGAGTAGATGCCCAATAATAACCGCTGGCAGCCAGATAGGTGGAACTACCGGTATCGGGGGTACGGCGCCCTGCAGCAGGCAGAACAAAAAGTAACCTTTTATTATAGAATAAAACAGATACGGAAATGTTTTATTCTGAGTGATGACCAGCAAAAACACGATGAACTTTTACTCCACCGGTAGGCTACTGAATTTACGAATCACACTTCCGGAAGCCATAACCTTCGGAACTCTGGATATTAATCACTCTTTTGATGATGCAAAAGTACAAACATAAAGAATAAAAAAGATTGGTATCAGGGACGGCATTTGTTTTAAAGCCTTATTACTTAAATTCGAAAACTATATTCCCAACGTTGCACATTATAATATACTTTCTATTTGTACGGCCAATATTTTTGTTTCTGTAAGCTTACAGAAATAATTAATATAGGCGGATCCGAAAAGCCTGATAAAGAGTAGGAATTAAAAAAACATATGGAATATGAAATTATTAATGTCATCAAAAAAAAGAAACAGCAGCGCCATTGGAATCCAAGGACATTATTACAATAATAATAATGATGCCTGTTTTCAGGAAATAACACCAATTGCACCTATCTCTTTTAAAGCTTCAAAAGGAAATCAATTGTTTATCACATTAACTATCGGAGATACCTGGTGTGACAAAGCCGGCGACGGAGCATGGTTCGCTATCAAAGTCAACAATAACATTGTTGCAAGAGGTTTATATACCTGTGGTATGGACGGACAACGCGTACCTATTACTCTACAAACAATGGTAGACATTACCTCTCCTGAAGAAAATATCACAGTTAAAGCTATGTGGTGTAACAATGGAGGAACCGATAACAGATACTGTTCTATTGGCGGTTTTTCGGAAGCAGTACTTACTGTTTTAGTAAATGATTGGAGTCAATTAGAAAGTATGATCAGTTCAAAACTAGAGGAAATAACTAAATTCATTCCTAAAGGACACTAATTCGGAATAAACACGTATAGAAAAAGGAACCCGTTCGATTTTCATTCATTAAACAGGTTCCTTATTTTCTGTTTCCAACTCCTTAATTTCTTTATTCAAAAAGACAGACAGAATAGTCCTCAACACAACTATTCCTCCTAAGATAGCCAATTTATACAGAAGTTTATCATAAATAATGTACCGGAAGATCTGAAACAAAAGAGTGGCCTGTAAAGGTTAGTAAACGATAAAGAACGACCTTTTTATAGTGTTCAGCAAGATCTCAATTTATCACTTGATTTATGCCAGGCCGCTAGCTGTTTAGATACAGATTCAATAATCTCGGCTGCCGCTGCGTATTGTTTAAGGCTGATCTGTTTCAAATCCATAAGCAGACGTATTTGTAATTTTATAACAACAACATGTTCACGCGCTTTTGCCAAAATAGGAGCTTTTTCAGAATTTGAATTCGCGTTATATATACACACCAAAAGATTTATCAATTCATTCTTCACATTTTCACCTAACGTATAACGATAATCTCGTTGAAAATTCCGGTTTAAACGAAATATCATCAATAACAAATCGTACGTAGCTTTATATACCGGAAGGTTATCGTATATCATTTTTTTAATTGAGCTTGCAAATTAGAAACCAACATCATGCATTGTATAGGTGAAGCCGTTTCGACACTGAAAGCCATTAACTGACTAATTACCCCCCGTTCAACTGTTGTTAATCCGGATATAGTTTGAGATTGGCAGCTTTCTGAAGCAGATGTTTCTTCAATCAACGATATTTGTGATTTCCATTCTTCAAATTCTTCCGGGGTATAAACATTTTCCACTTTAAATGATACTAATTTATCATTTTCCCGAGTATATTCTCTGCCGGACAAAATATCCTCCAATGAACCGGAAGGAAAACCTAAAGAAACAACATCTTTTTTTATGGCTTTAATGTGTTTCTTTAATAACTTATATGCTTTTATCTCCTTCACAAACCGCATAGCAGATTGTTCATAAGCTTTCCAAAACATACCTTCCATGTGTAAAAAAACAATCGGCTCAGACGTAGATTCGGCTTCTAGTTTATCTTTCAAATTCATACTTAACCTTTCTGCTTTTTGCTTAATTAATACTATTAAACTCACAAAGGTAATTAAATAAAAAAACATCACGACGATTTATTTCAATCCATCATGATGTTTTCTAGCATTTTTTTAACTATTTATCCGAAAAAAAATGCTAATCCATTAATTTTCACCAAACAAGCAAACAGAGTCCTTACGTGCTGCAGGAACAGCCCATTGTATCGGGACAAACATCCAATGATTCATAGGCTGTGGAGAAAGTACCTTTTTCTCTTCGATGTACTTCATCAGATAAAAACGGAGGTCTTTATCAGTAGATGCTATAATACGATCTTTTAACTGTTCTACCGGAATACCAGCTCCTTTTGTCAACAACTCTCCTCCTCCATTTCCCCGATATGAATTCAATGCCACTTTATACATTTTATTCATTTCAAAAGGAGTTCTGTCGGCCATACTTAAAATTGTCACTTTTTCACCTGCAGGTTTAGTTACATCAACTGTATAAATAATACCTGAAGCCGAATCAAAATTAAAACTAAAATTAGTAAAGGTACAGCGACCGTCATCTCCTTCCTTTTTGGTCAATAACAAAAGATGATCTGATGGTGATTTCATATAATTACTCCACAGGGCATAAGATTCTTCGAGGTATCCCTTTATTTCAGCCCCGGATAGCATCATTGTATAAAGCATATTTTCATACTTATACAAATTAAACATATCACTAACCTTCACATCTCCTTTATAAATTGTAGCATCAAAAGAAAGAGGTGCCGCAAAAGATATTTCAGCCCCTGTTAACTGTAACTGCAACGTATGTATAAAATCAATAAAAGCCGACGAGCCAAAATAAGCAGGCCGCGTATTAATAGTCTCCGTAAACGAGCCGATTTTACGAGAAACAAAATTCTTAACTATATCATATTGCGTACTGAATCTTTGCATAAACTCTTTACTCGGTTCATACGTATCAATATCAATAAGTCTACCTGTAATGTTTTTCTTTTCTACAACTTCATCATCCAAAGTTAATACAACATCTACACAAGCAACCAATCGCCCATTACTGGCCGGATCAATAATTAGAATTGAATCACCATCTGCATTCAATATTTTTTCGCAAGCACGGCGATGGTCATGCCCCATCAAAACAAAATCGAAACCGGAAACATTGCGGGCAACTTCGGCAGATGCATTCTCCCGATACTTGTCCATCATTGTACTGGCATCTTTTCCTGAATGAAAAACTCCAACAACAATATCCGGACTCTCTTTTTCCCGAATTATTTTTATCCATTTACGAGCCGTTGCCTCCATATCTTCAAAACGCAAGCCTTTCCATAAATTTTCTGATAACCAAGCAGGAATAGCAGGAGTTATCATACCCAAAACTGCAATTTTAATTCCGTCCCGTTGAATAATATGATAAGGTTTCAAATAAGTACTTTCATCTGATGTTCGTATAATATTTGCTCCGAGAACCGGAAAATTACATTGTCTGATCCAACGATCATAAACAGTATGTCCGGTTTCAACATCATGGTTTCCCATATTACCGATATCATATTTCATATAATTCATCATATCAGCTGCTATATGAATAGAAGCTGTGTCTATATAATTATAATAATATGCAGAAGGCTGTCCCTGGAGAATATCACCATTATCTATCAAAATCAAGTTTTCTCCATAAATTTCCCGTTCCCCTTGTACAAAATTACACACACGAGCCAGGCTTCCCCCCCACTCATGCTGATCTATAAAATTATAAGGGAAATAATTACCATGTATATCACTTGTTTCAATGAATCGCAATTTCACCTCCCTGATTGCTGCTGAGATATCATAAATAATCAGCAACAGGACAAAAACAATAGCTGTACGTTTCATTATACAAACAGTTGGTTTAAATAAATAACTCAGGTTCTTTACGGGCACTGAAATTTTTATGAAGCATTGCAGTGTATGGAGTATCAAAAGTACGTGCACCTTCCGGGCATTCTTTCACGCAAGCGCAGCATTTAATACAACGCTCAGGATTACTAAACATTCCTGTATCAAGAATTGAAATAGCATCCGTAGGGCATATTTCTATACAATATTCACATTGGGTACAAAGTTCTTCATCAGTTACAGGAGCCTGAGGAGTAGAAGCACCCTTTATCTTATATGGAAAATTTCCCTTTACCTGAAGAGGAGTAATATCTTCTAAAGACTGTAAAGAAGAAAGTTTTTTCAATACATCTTTTCCTAAAGTCATTGCTTTTTGTATATCCATGTCATCCGGACGCCCTGCTGCAATTGGCATATCCTTACGGCTAAATGAATGCTCCCCTATAAAAGCTCCTGCCATGACCGGTATAAAGCCTAATTCCGTAACAAGATCACACAACTCCTTCAAAGCATCTTCATAATCCCGATTTCCATACAAGACAACGGGAATTACCGGAGCTTGATTAGAACGAAACATACGTAATCGCTCTATTGCCGTTTCAGCCACCCGTCCGCCATAGACAGGCACAGCTATAATAGTCAGCTCTTCTTCCACATTTTCAATTTTATCCGGAATCTCATGAGTTATATCCGATTCAGAAAATGTAACGGCATCCAGCCCTTCTGCAATAGCATAGGCGATCTTTGCAGACGTATGTGTTGGCGAAAAATAAATTAAATGTACTCTATTGTAATGCATATTTGTTATTTTAAAGCTTCGTTTATCTTTTCCATTAACTCAGAAAATTCTTCTTCCGTATAACCGGAAGTGGCATAAATTACCTTCCCGTTTTTTCCTATCAAATAACTGCGCGGGATCAAACTATTGGCAAAAGCGCTGAAAATAGCACGGTTCTTATCCGGATACAGAGGAAAATCAAAACCTTTCTTTTCATTATATTTTTGTAAATCGGCATCTGTATGTTCACGGCCTATTACCAACAATTTAAACTTATCATTATCTTTATATTCAGGCCATAATGTCTTTTGTATTTCAGCCAACTCTTTCTGGCAAGGAGGGCACCAGGTTGCAAAGAAATTTACAAGAATTACTTTTCCTTTAAGAGAGGAAGACGGAAGTTTTGTTCCATCATCTGAAATAATCGTAAAGGCAGGCATTGAATCTCCAACTTTTACAAGTTCTGCATTACTTTGAGCTTTAATGGCCAAAGACAAGACAGCCAATAAGCATGCAACTATACACTTCTTCATATTTTTTTTGTTTGCCGTTTAAAAATCAAAGGCAAATGTACGTTATTTATTACGACAAAAAAAGCTGAGAATAAACGATTATTCCCAGCTTTAATTTTATGACAAATATTAAGATTCACTTTCTGCTTTGAGCCACATCATAACCGGCTTTCAATGCTTTCAGGTTCATCTCTACTATTTCTTCCCCTTTGCGTCCGAAAATATGACGAATACCATCTTCTATCTTATTATAATCTATACCAATAAATGGAGCCGCAGCACCCAACATTACAATATTTGCAGCCCGGACAGAACCAACTTCCTTTGCAATTGCTTCTACATCCAAAATAACCCTATTAGGTAATTTTCCCAATTCCACATTTACTTTTTCTATATCCGGATAGTTTGGTATATTAATAAATGGTTGAGAATTAGTGACCAACCAACCTTCTTTCTTCAAATAAGGCAAGTAA
Organism: Parabacteroides provencensis; assembly: GCF_900232875.1. Classification (NCBI taxonomy): domain Bacteria; kingdom Pseudomonadati; phylum Bacteroidota; class Bacteroidia; order Bacteroidales; family Tannerellaceae; genus Parabacteroides; species Parabacteroides provencensis. Next base: position 400,503 of record NZ_LT960488.1, read on the forward strand.
CGAAGACTTTCCATAGGTTCCAAAGATATAATTAAATCAGCTTGCCCCTGTGGAATCAGATCCGAAGCAATGGGCTGGTCAGACAAACGAAGATTAGACTGAACATCTCCTCCACGTTGGCTCATACCATGTACTTCTGCCTGTTTCATATATAAGCCATCTTTCAAAGCGGCTTCTCCAATTACGGCGGCAATAGACAGGATACCTTGTCCTCCTACACCTGATAATATAATATCGGTTTTCATTTTTTGCTTGCTTTTTTCTTTCTTGTTAATGTCTGTATACATTCACGACGAGGTATTAAAACAGATACACCATTATATTCAATCTCTTCACGAATGATAGTTTTCATTTCATCATAATTCTTCTTCAGTGGGATCATAACACGAATATGGGCCGGATCAACTCCTATTCCGGCACAAATAGATTCCAATCGTCCGGTTCCCGCAGAATCCTGACCACCAGTCATTGCTGTTGTCTCATTATCAGAAATTACAATCGTTACATTACTGTTTTCATTGACGCAATCCAATAAACCGGTCATGCCGGAATGTGTAAAAGTAGAATCGCCAATTACAGCGACAGCCGGAAACACACCCGCATCAGATGCACCTTTTGCCATAGTAACAGAAGCTCCCATATCAATACACGTATCAATAGCCCGGAAAGGTGGTAACGCTCCCAAAGTATAACAACCTATATCTCCGAATACCTTAGCATCCTTATATTCTGCCAGTACTTCATTTAGCGCTTCATACATATCGCGATGTCCGCATCCCTGGCATAATGCAGGTGGGCGTTGCTCTACAACTTCCGGAATTGCATAATAACGATGAATTTCCTTACCCAAAGCCTTGCCAACAGCATCAGGAGTAAGTTCTCCGTCCCGCTGCAAAGTTCCGTCTAAACGGCCACGAATGGTTATCCCTTTACCCAAGAAACCTTTCAATTGCTCTTCAACAACCGGGTAGCCCTCCTCAAGAACAAGAATTTCCTTGCACTCATCTGCCATTTTTTCAATATACTTCTTAGGCAATGGATATTGACTAATTTTCAATACCGGATATTCAAATCCATCCGGATAATTTTCGGACAAATAATTAAAAGCAATTCCCGTAGCAATAATTCCTTTATCTTTCTTCGGAGTATCATAGTAAACATTATATTCCGATTTTTCAGACGCTTCGGTAAATACTGCTTGGGCTGCCAATAATGTTTTAAAACGTTTGCGAGCCAGAGCTGGTAACAAAATAAAACGTTGACGGCCATCTTCCGGACAATTCATCTTATTTTGTGATTTCATTTCACGGGTAACAACTCCTGCACGAGAGTGTGCCATACGAGTCGTAATACGCACCAATACCGGATATCCCAATCTTTCTGAAAGCTCAAAGCCCTCATACACCATATCGTATGCTTCCTGTTGACTGGACGGTTCCAACATCGGAATCATGGCAAAATTTCCATATAGACGATTATCCTGTTCGTTTTGTGAAGAATGCATGGAAGGATCATCTGCAGAAATGATAATCATACCGCCATTAACTCCACTCATAGCAGCATTCATAAAACAATCGGCAGCAACATTAAGCCCAACATGCTTCATGCAACATAGTGCCCTTTTCCCGGCATAGCTCATACCCAAAGCGGCTTCCATTGCTGTTTTTTCATTTGTACTCCAACGGCAGTGAATGCCTCTGTCTTTTGCTACCGGAGAATTTTGTATAAATTCGGTAATTTCAGTAGATGGAGTTCCCGGATAAGCATACACACCCGACAGGCCTGCATCAATAGCAGCCTGGGCGATGGCCTCATCCCCTAAAAATAGATGTTTTTCCATGTGTATTTAGTTTTCTTTTTATTGACCACATATTTATAATACAGACGCCAAAGATACAGATTTTAATATAACCTGAAAGTAAAATGCTACCGAATCTTCCTTTTGTTAAGTTCTGCACGGTAACGATTGGCATTTCGATTATGCTCAGCTAATGTGACTGCAAAATTATGGCGTCCGGAAAAATCTTCTTTGGCACACATATACAAATAATTATGTTGTGTATAATTTAGTACGGCATCCAATCCTTTAATTGTAGGAATACGCAAAGGGGCAGGTGGCAATCCTGCATATTTGTAAGTATTATAAGGAGATTCCACATTCAAATGCTCAAATAAGATACGCTGCAAAGCAAAATTTCCCAAAGCAAATTTAATAGTCGGATCTGCTTGTAGAGGTATCCCTTTATGCAAACGATTGATATAAAGCCCGGCCACCATCGGATATTCATCCGCAGCTGCAGTTTCTTCTTCCACAATAGAGGCCAGTATAGTCACTTCTATAGGAGTGAGACCTATTGCTTTTGCTTTTGCCAAACGTTGTTCTGTCCAAAAGGAGTTATATTCGCGAAGCATACGCTGTAATAATTTTCCGGCAGAAATATTCCAGTATACTTCATAAGTATTAGGAATAAACATAGCATTAACAGTAGCCGGAGTAAATCCCAGAGATGCACAATATAAAGAATCATTCAACAAATCCATTAATTCGGGCTTTTCAATCATCAATTGTTCACTCAAGCGCTCCGCCAGATCTTCTTTAAAACGAATATTATTAAATGTAATACGCGTAACTGTCTGGTGACCACGTCGAAGTTCTTTCAATAAAGACAGGTTACTCATCCCCGGAACCACAGCATAACGCCCGGTCTTCATATTCGAAGCATACTTTAATAATCCGGCAACTTGTTTAAAACCTCCAATATGGGAACAATTTGCAGAATCCTCCAATTGGCGGCATAAGTTTTCAAAATTCTTTTGACGGTCAATATAAACATAGACTGTCTTTTCCGGAGAAAAGTTTGGAGCTAGCAATAAACAATAGGCCCACACACCAGCACCTATCAACATGAGCGCAGCAATAATAGCTGTAATAATAACTATACGCTTCTGGAATTTTTTTTCATTCATATCGTAAAAATAATCTACTGAATATCAGAACAAGCCACAAAAGTAGCATCTTTTTCTTAAAAATACAGTGAAAAAGCCTTGCATATTCAAAAACATACACCTATCTTTGCGTCGCATTTCAAGGGAATAAGCACAAAGCACAAGGAAGTTTGGGTGAGTGGCTGAAACCAACAGTTTGCTAAACTGTCGTACGGGTAACCGTACCGGGGGTTCGAATCCCCCAGCTTCCGCGCCAAGGCTGTCAATCTTACATGATCGACAGCCTTTGTTGTTTCTTGAAAATGCTATCATAAACCACATAAACATCTAGCCTTTCTATTTGTTATAGTAGAAACATATAAAGATATAATCTATGATAGTTGCACATATCCGTACATATACTAGCAATAAGCTATCTTCCGAAATCCAACAAGAAACTATCGAGAAGTTTGCCAAACTCCATAAATTAACTATTGATAAATGGTATAAAGATTCCGGCAGCAATGTCCGTAACAATAAAAAAATAGAAAATGTCATTAAAGGTTTAGATGAAGGAGACACATTAATTATAGCCGACATTTCCCGTCTCAGCCGAAAACTAGTAGAAATAATGCATCTCCTGATGATATGTATTGAACGTAAAGTTATTCTATACAGCGTATCAGAGGGATATACATTTAAAAACAACATAAACAGTAAAACTTTAGCGTTTACATTCGGCCTCGTTTCCGAAATAGAACGAAAACTGATTTCTGTCCGCACAAAAGAAGCCCTGGCTTTAACCCGAAGCAAAGGAGTAAAACTAGGCAGGCCAAAAGGAAGCCTACAAATGGAACGGCTTTTACCTTACAAAGAACGCATAAGAAAAGAAATTAAAGACGAGAACATCACTTATGCAGAATTAGCCGAATATTACAAAGTATCTCTCAGCAGTTTCAAACGCTTTGTAAAAGAATATGTCAATACAGAAGAATAAAGGTCATTGAGTGCAGAATTCTACAAACAGAGGATTTAGACATCTTCCCACTTTGTCACCTTCTGTCACCTTCTTCGGGGGGTATTCCAAAATTGCAAAATGATCTGATATCGGCTGTATGTTATTGATTTATATATCATTGATCTATTATTTCAGGATTGTGCTTGCAACGCTTTAGTGCTTCCCGCGAACACTTTTTTATTACTTTTGGCTTGACCCAAAAGTAACCAAAAGGTCAAGGCTGCACCGTCCGGGCTACTCCGGCAAAAGACTTCGCTGAACCAGCGGAACTCGCTTCGCTCAGACAGCCGCTGGTTTCGTCGCTGTGTCTTTTACCTGCGTTTAACGCCCGGCCGCTGATGCCGCTAACAAGAAAGCTAAGCTAAGCGCAGCTTTCTTTTAGGATGGCCGATAGAGCCTGTTCTTTTATGGCTTTAGCCTGGTTTCAATTGCCGTCTGCTTCAGCGGACGGACTAAAGGGGGATATATCTGTATTGGCTTTAGCCAAATTTCTTCTTGAAAAGCTCTTTTTGATTATCTCATTCTTATTGGGCTAAAGCCCTTGAAAGAGGAAGGCTCTACTATCCGTCGGTTGAAACCGACGGCAATTGAAACCAGGCTAAAGCCATTTAGGGAAAGTGTTCGCGGGAGTGTTAAAATGAAATCTGCATTGACCGTTTTTAGGAGTTTAAAAACCGCATCGGCGTGAACATTTTCTACAATAGCAAGTTGTATGATTACATGGAATATCTGTAGATAATTTTTCAGATTTTGAAACACCCCCCGAAGAAAGTGACAGAAGGTGACAAAGTGAACCTTTAAACGACCTTTTATTGAAACCCATATATGACAGTATTTGGGTAGGCAACTAAATTGAATAAGGTAAGCAACCTGTAAGAAAAGGGCAAGCAACAAAAAAGAACTTTCAGGCAAGTTTTATAAACTTGCCTGAAAGTCCCTTTTATTGCTATTTATAACCAAACTGATTTCAGAATCACTTTTCTATACGTATGCGGGCATCTACTGCAAACAAACCCCTATCTGTTGCAAGCAGCGGATTTATATCCATTTCTTTGATCTCACTGGCAAAACGAAGAAGGGTGGAAAGACGTACTATTATATCAGCATACAATTGTTCATCTATACCTTTCTGTCCGCGTGTACCTTTAATAATAGGATAACCCCGCAAAGAACGGATCATTGAGAATGTTTCGTCGTACGATAACGGAGACAAACCATAAGAAACATCCTGAAGGACTTCAACAAAAATACCTCCTAAACCACATAAGACAACGTGCCCGAAACGATCTTCATATTTCGCACCCAGAAATAACTCCTGCCCTTTCAGCATCGGTTGAATCATTATTGCTTCTACCCCCGGCAAGCGCATCATACGTTCATATTCAAACAATAAATGCTCCTCACAACGAACGTTCAACGCCACTCCTCCAATGTCGCTTTTATGGACAGGTCCAACTACTTTTGCCACCACCGGATACTTGACTTTCTTGGCAAAAGCGATCAATTCGTCTTTATCAGTAGATGTAAACTCTTCTACCAAAGGAATATTTGCAGCACATAGCAACATACGAACCTCTTCAGGTTTGAGATACCCACTCCCCGGCAACCTGTCTATAATACGGCGGACTTCGGGAACATCAACACCATATAACTGAATGTCCGTACTAGCAGGCTTCGGCGTATTTATCACGCGTGAAAGAGCTGTCCCCAATGTTACTTCATCCGAGAAATTAACATGGCCTTTCTTAACAAAACTCTTTACCTCGGGACCAGCTGTTACAATTGAGGGCAAAACAGGGAAAATAGGCTTCTTACATTCCTCCATTTTCTTATGCAACACTTCGTACGTATCATATAATTTAACCAAACCGGGACTACCGAAAATAACCATTATCAAATCGATATTCTCAAACTTATTTTCGCAATAGTCAATAGCTGTCGCCAAATGCTCAGGCGTTCCGGTTCCTATTATATCGATCGGATTGCCAACTGCTGCACCCGGATATAGCTTTGATTTCAACTCATTAGCTACAGGACCTTCCAGATTCGGAACATTCAAACGGCCTTTAGATAAAGCATCCGCAAGCATTACTGCCGGACCACCGGCATGAGTTACAATAGCACAATTTTTGCCTTTTACATCCTTTAAGGTAAAGATACTAGCCACTGTAGTCAATTCTTCACGACTGAAACAACGGACAATACCTGCCTTACGGAATAAAGCCTCAACAGCCGAATCCGAACTGGCAATTGCTCCGGTATGAGAAGAAGCCGCGCGCTTACCGGATTCGGTGCTACCAGCTTTAATAGCAGCAATCTTACAGCCTTTACGTATCAAGGAAGATGCGTGATACAACAATTTATCGGGTTGCTTGATCTGTTCTATGTAAAGCATTTTTATTTTAGAATCGAACACCGGATCAAAATTACGATCCATATATTCCAGTATCTCCTCTACTCCGTTCTGTTTGGAATTGCCAACCGACCAAACGGAAGAAAAACGAAGCCCTTTTGTTAATGCAGATTCAATAATAAACAAAGCCGTACCACCCGAACTGGAAATAAAATCTACACCATCCTGATGAAACTCCGGTATCGGCTGAGTGAATACACCATGATAATTCATATTCATCAATCCGATACAATTGGGTCCGATCAAAGCTGCATTCGCTTCTTCTACAATATCCAGCATACGTTGTTCCAGAATTGCACCTTCATGCGTTTCCTCCCCAAAACCGGCCGATATTACAATAAAGGCTTTTACGCCTTTGTCCCTGGTCAATACTTCCATTACGTCCGGGCACGATTTACCTGGTATGGAAATAATGGCCAACTCTGTATCCGGTATATCATGTACAGACGGATATGACTTCACTCCCTGTACATCGGTCTCTTTTGCATTTACAACGTACAAGTCTCCTTTATATTTACCATCCAACAAATTACGTACTAAACGGCCACCCGGCTTATGTACATTGTTGGAACCTCCCACCACTACGATGCTTTGAGGGTTAATTAGCTCTCGGTTAATCATAACATTTTGATTAAAATAGATTCAGCGAACGGGGACAAATATAGTTTTTTTATCGACTTTTTCGCCAAATCCGGATAATTTATTTACACTTTGCACATTCAGCAAGCAACCAGTTACACCAGTTATCCATTCCGTCTCCTTGCAGAGCAGAAACTTCGAATATCTGTAAATGATGATTTACCTTCAAGGCATTTTCTTTTAATTCGGCTACACTTGTATTCAGATAAGGAGCCAGATCGATCTTATTAATAACACAAACTTCCGCTTCGGCAAATATATGCGGATATTTCAGCGGTTTATCGTCACCTTCGGTTGTACTGACAATCACCACTTTTCTGGCTTCTCCCAGATCAAACATTGCAGGACAAACCAAATTGCCGACATTCTCAACGAACAAGACCGATCCTTCCGCCGGATTAAGATGTTTTACCGCATGATTTACCATAGATGCTTCCAAGTGGCAACCCGTTCCTGTATTTACCTGGAAAACGGGAACATCCAGCGCCGATATCCGGTCGGCATCATTAGAAGTCTGCTGGTCTCCTTCTATTACATATATAGATTGCTTACCTTTAAGCCGTCGGATCGTTTCTTCCAGTAGGGTTGTTTTACCGGAACCGGGCGAACTCATCAAGTTCAGTACAAAAAGTCTTTTGGCTTCAAAATAGCCTCTGTTTCGTTCCGCCAGAAGATTATTGCGCTGAAGAATATCCTGTTCCAGATTTATAACAGCTACTTCTTCATGATGGTGTTCATGTCCGTGTTCGTGAGAATGATCATGTGAATGATGATGCTCTCCGCATCCGCAAGTTCCACACATACGCTTTGTTTTTTATGGTTTGAATTCCTTTTCTATTTAATAACAATCGACTTTATACGAAGTTCTTTTCCGTGCAGGATATTTATCAGCCACGAACCACAATGGGGGCAAGAAGCATATAGAGCACTAGTAGGAAACCGTGTTCCACACTCGCCGCAACAAGCCTCGCCATCTATATAATGGCGCACTATACGGGCTTTGTCAAGCATAGTGCCTTTCACAGCACTTTCAAGAGCAAATTCCAGCGTTTGCAGTTCTACACCAGCAAGACACCCAATCTCCAACTCCAGCTCTTCTATCGCCGAAGCCTGCCTCTCGCGGGCCTTTTCTTCTGCAAGTTCTACAATACTCTGCGCTATTGATAATTCATGCATATACAAATGTAAACGGAATATCCGTATTAAACTCTATTTATATAACAAATATTGTTCAAGGATTGTTAAGGCGCTTTGCTGCCGCAACCGTTAATTGTCCTGCTGCCACGCCACTATCGTTACACGGAATACGCGAAGGTATATATAAAGGTATATCCACATCGGCAAACATGCGTTGCAACGTCTCCGTAAGAAATTTATTCTGAAAACATCCGCCGGATATTACTACTTTCCGTGCACCCGTGAGGTTTAATAGCTGTTCGGCCTTCTGTCTGATCACAGCAGCCAGTGTAAGATGGAAACGGGCAGAAATCACTCCGACAGAAACACCGTCTGCCTTATCCTTTATAACCGATTCCAAAACGGAGCGAAAAGAGACAGTTTCACCTCCCTTTCCGTCAACAGGATAGAGTATCTGCCTTGCATCCATAATGGTTTGCTCCAACAGAATGGGGGCTTCGGCCTGCCGTGTCGCCACATCACAGACTCCCGACAAAGAAGCCACAGCATCAAACAACCGGCCAGCACTGGAGGTATAAGGCGTATTCACCTTCTTTTCCATCATCTTCTGCAACATTCCGATCTTCTCTTTTCCGATCCGTTCTTCAAATGCAGCCGGAACCGGCAGTCCATAATGCCATAGATAAGCAACCGCCATGCGCCACGGCTCCACAGAAGCCTTATCTCCGCCCGGTAGAGGAACGGGCTCAAAGTATGACAAACGCGTATATTCCATACGGTCGCAGAGAAAAAACTCACCGCCCCAAACCGTACCATCATCACCCAGCCCGGTACCATCCATTACGACGGCTATAACAGGCTCGTGCAAACCATGTTCCAGCATACAAGCAACAGCATGTGCATGGTGATGTTGCACCTTCAGCAAAGGAAGTTGTTCCTCCTGAGCCAGGCGGGCAGCTTCGCGTGAAGAAAGATAATCGGAATGAAGGTCGCAAACCAGATAGTCGGGTATAAAGCGGAACAGATGCCGGAAACGATTCAGCGATTCGCAATAAAAAGCATACGTCTCCCAGTTCTTCAAATCGCCGATATACTGGCTCTGCAAAACGGTATCGCCTTTTCCCAAAGCAAACGTATTCACCTTCTCGGCACCGAATGCCAAAATCCCCTCCACCGGCATATCCGCAAAAAAAGGCTCCGGTACATATCCGCGCGAACGGCGTACCAGGCAAGGCTGCGTGCCACAAACCTGCACTACAGAATCGTCTACCCGATTATGTATATCCCGGTTATGATGGAGTATAAGGGACACTTCAGACTGCAATTGCCTTTCGGCCTCTTCGGGAGTAATAAGGATGGGGACTTCACTCAGGTTGCCACTCGTCATCACTAATACCGGAGTTTGCAGGCAGTCGAACCAGTCATAATGCACAGGCATATATGGAAGCATGCAGCCCAACGTGCGCATACCTGGATTCAAGGCTGTCGGCAAAGACGGTTGTTGCAGCTTTTGTTTCAGCAAAACAATAGGCCGACGCCACGACGTCAGGCAGTTTTCTTCTGCCGCATTTACTTCGGCATACCCATGTACAGCTTTCATGTCCCGGAACATCACAGCAAACGGTTTGCTGTCGCGCTGCTTTATCTCCCGAAGGCGTTGCACGGCTCGTTCGTTCAAGGCATCGCATACCAGATGATAACCGCCTATACCCTTCACTGCAATCACTTCGCCACCGGCAATTAAACGGGCAGTCAGTTTCAGCAAAAAAGAATAATCCGCATACCTTTGTCCTTTGTAAATTGCATAATAAGATGGTCCGCAATGATTGCAAGCTATCGGCTGCGCATGAAAACGACGGTCGGCTACATCTTCATACTCCGTCCGGCAGGCAGGGCACATAGGAAAGACGGACATCGTAGTCTGTTGCCTATCATAAGGCAAATCGCGGATGATAGAAAAGCGGGGGCCGCAATGCGTACAATTAACAAACGGATACCGGATACGTGATGCCTGTAACTCGCGATCTCTCAAGCAGTCGGAGCAAACAGCAATATCCGGAGAAACTTGCGTAACCCTGTCGGAATCCGAACGGCTTGGCAAAATACGGAAATCCGTAAAAACGGTATCTTCTTCCGGTTCTTCACTTTCCATAATCTGATGAATGAAAGCAGCCGGTGGATGCTCTTTCCAAATACGCTCAATAAAAACAGCCTTCCGGCCAGAAGGAAAACAAGCGCGGATATAAACACCGTCCGTACGGTTGTCTACCTCGCCCTTTATCCCCATCTCCGTAGCCAGGTGATAGATAAACGGACGGAAGCCGACCCCTTGCACCTGTCCGCGGACAACCAAACCAGTTATCTTTGCTTTCTTCATAAACACAAAGATAACCTATTTTCGTATTAATATCACCAGCTTTACACCTCTCCCACCGGAAACTTAAAACGTTTGCCTATTATCGATCAACATACGCAACCTACTTACCGATATATTTGTTACATTTGAAAGCGCAAAGAAAGTTAACAAAAATCATTTCAATATGTGTTTAGCAGTACCAGGCAAAATAATAAGCATTGACCAGCGTATTGAAGATTTGGCCATGGCAAAGGTAGATTTCGGAGGAATAATCAAAAATATCTGCATCCAATGGGTCGATGTAGCCGAAGGCGATTATATCCTGGCACATGCCGGAATGGCTATTTCCGTAGTAGACTCCCAAGAAGCGGAACAAACGCTGGCCGACCTGAAACAACTTACCATCGACTGCTGAGTAATACAGTATAGTATGAAATACGCCGACGAATATAAAGACAAACAACAAGTACAAGCCCTGGTTCATGCCATCCGCAAAACAGTGACACGTCCTTGGCACATCATGGAAATATGCGGCGGACAAACGTACGCCATAGCCCGCTATCGTCTGGAAGAAATGCTGCCGCCGGAAATACGGCTGCTTCACGGACCAGGCTGCCCCGTATGCGTCACACCTGTCGAAACGATAGACCGGGCATTATATATAGCCAGCCAACCCAATGTCATTCTGGCTTCCTTCGGAGATATGATGCGCGTTCCCGGAAGTAAAGAAGATTTATTACAAATAAAGGCCAAAGGAGCAGACATTCGCATGCTCTACTCTCCGTTGGATGCAGTCACGTTAGCCGCAGAGAACCCGGACAAAGAAGTCGTATTCTTCGCTATCGGTTTCGAAACAACAACACCCATACACCTGATGGCTCTGAAGGAGGCTATCAGACGGAAATTGGACAATTTCTCCCTGCTCACCTCCCTGTTTACCGTACCGCCGGCAATTGAAACAATTCTTTCAGACAAAGATTGCAAGGTAGACGGATTCCTTACAGCCGGCCATGTATGCGCCATTACAGGAAACAGCGCCTACCATCGGCTATCCGAACAATATAAAACGCCAATGGTTGTGACAGGCTTCGAGCCTGTCGATCTTCTATACGGCATCTACCGGTGCCTCTGTCAGCTGGAGGCAGGTATCTATAAGTCGGAGAACGCTTATAAACGAGCCGTTCCCGAAGAAGGAAACCTCCAGGCTCGTGCCCTGATGGACGAAATGCTCAAACCATGTGATCAGGAATGGCGCGGAATAGGGATTATCCCGAATAGTGGGAGGCAACTCAGGCAAGAGCTGAAAAAGTATTCCTCCCGGGAGAAATTCAGATTTCATCCGAAGGAAATCTGGTTTCCGTCCGCATGCATTGCCGGAGAGATTATGAGAGGAAAGAAACAACCGGGCGACTGCCCCCATTTCGGAACGGCCTGTCATCCGGAACACCCTATAGGTGCACCGATGGTTTCGTCGGAAGGCGTTTGTGCCGCTTACTACATGAATAAGAAGTAGTCATTCTGACTACTTAAATAAAAGAAAAGAATATGGAACTAAATTGCCCGATTCCCTTTACCGATTCAGACTGTGTTCTACTGGCACACGGAGGTGGAGGAAGAATGACGCACCAGCTTATCAGCCGTATTTTCTATCCGGCTTTTCGCAATCCGTTGCTGGAGCAAGATCACGACGGTTGTGTCTTTCCTGTTTCAGCCGGAAGGATGGCTTATTCTACCGACTCATTCGTGGTTGATCCGATCTTTTTTCCCGGAGGAGACATCGGCGACCTGGCTGTGAACGGTACGGTAAACGATCTGGCTTGCTGTGGCGCCAAGCCGCTTTATCTCACGGCCGGATTCATACTGGAAGAAGGATTAAAACTGAATGACCTGGAACGCATCGTACAATCTATGAAAAAAGCGGCCGACCGTGCCGGAATACAAATCGTTGCCGGCGATACCAAAGTAGTAGAACGAGGCAAATGCGACAAACTATTTATCAATACCAGCGGCATAGGAATTGTACCGGAAGGCATACACATTGCACCTTCGCAGGTACAAGAAGGCGATGTGGTTATATGCAGCGGGGCCATAGGAGTACACGGCATAACGATTCTTTCCGCCCGCGAAAGCCTTGGCTTCGAAACAAACCTGAAAAGCGATACGGTTTCTCTAAACAATATGCTTTCAGAATTGTTAACATCTATAGAGGAAGTACATGTTTTACGCGACCCTACACGAGGAGGCGTAAGCGGAACCTTAAATGAAATTGCCCAGGCTGCCAACGCAGAGATTATCCTTGACGAAACATCCCTGCCTATTCCCGAAGAAGTACGCGCCGCTTCCGACATTTTGGGGCTAGACCCGCTTTATATAGCCAATGAAGGGCTCGTATTAATTATTTTACCGGAGAAGGATGCCCAAACAGCATTATCCGTCATGCATCGTTTTGACGAAGGAAGAAAAGCAACTGTCATAGGGCGCATATCTTCAAAAGGAAAAGCGCTCGTCAGGATGAAAACCATTTACGGTAATTACCGTATTGTTGATATGCTGAGCGGCGAACAGCTTCCCCGGATTTGTTGATGATGAAAGCATAAACTATTAACAAGAATAAGTTATGGAAAAGAAACGACCTACCGTTTATGAGGAATGCCGCCAGAAAGGGATTTCCCGGAGGGATTTTCTAAAGTTCTGCACCACAATGGCAGCACTTATGGGACTCGAATCCACAGGCGTTGCACAGGTAGTACATGCTTTGGAAACCAAACCGCGGCTTCCTATCATCTGGCTTCATTTGCAGGAATGCACCTGTTGTACCGAATCATTCATCAGGGCGGCACATCCGATTGTTGCCACTTTGCTACTCGACAAGATATCACTTGACTATACAGAAACCCTCATGGCTGCAGCCGGCGAACAAGCAGAAGCAGCAAAAGAGGAAACAATGAAAAAATATCACGGACAATATCTTCTTATGGTGGAAGGATCCATTCCTACCAAGAACGAAGCCTATTGCTGTGTAGGCGGTAAGAGTGCCATGCAAATCACACAAGAAGCCGCAGAAGGAGCCAAAGCCATTATTGCCTGGGGCAACTGCGCTTCGGCAGGTTGTGTACAAGCAGCCAACCCGAACCCGACAGGGGCAAAAGGCATTCACCGTGTGATCAAAGGCAAACCTATTATTAATGTACAGGGTTGCCCTCCTATCGCCGATGTTATGGCAGGTGTAATCGTTTACATGCTCACTTTCGAACGTATGCCTCAGCTGGACGGCTTGGGACGTCCGAAGATGTTTTACTCCAGACGCGTACACGACACGTGTTATCGCCGTGCCAATTTCGATGCAGGCTTGTTTGTTGAAAGTTTCGACGACGAGAACGCCAAACACGGTTACTGCCTGTATAAAGTAGGATGCAAAGGGCCAAGCACCTATAACTCCTGCGGTATTATCAAATGGAACGAAGGCACCAGCTATCCGATACAAAGCGGACATCCATGTATAGGCTGCAGTGAAGAGAACTTCTGGGACAACAGCCCGTTCTACAAACGTATGCCAGACATACATGGTTTCGGCATAGAAGCAACTGCCGACCAGATTGGTCTTGCCCTGGGAGCGGCAACCGCCGCCGGTATTGCAGTTCATGCCGTAGCAACTAATATCCGAAAGAAAAAGCTTATCGACAACGACGAGCCGGAAAGCAAATCCACCATCTAAATTCGAAATACCATGTCAGAAAGAGTAGTTATAGACCCTATTACCCGTATAGAAGGACACCTGCGGGTAGAAGTAGAAATAGAAGGCGGCAAAATTAAAGACGCCTTCAGTTCCGGCACGATGGTGCGTGGAATAGAAAACATTGTACGCGACCGCGATCCCCGCGATGCCTGGGTATTTGTAGGACGCGTATGCGGCGTTTGTACATCCATTCACTCGTTATGTTCAGTAAGAGCTGTAGAAAATGCATTAAACATATCCGTTCCGCCCAATGCCGAAATGGTTCGCAATATAATGCAAGCCGTATTATTCATGCACGACCACACGGTGCACTTCTACCAGCTTCATGCACTGGACTGGGTGGATGTGGTTTCGGCTTTAAAAGCAGATCCCAAGGCGGCGGCACTCATGGCACAACAGCTCTCTCCCTGGGCTAAGAATACGGAAGGCTATTTTACCGAGACCCAAAACAAGCTGAAGAAGTTTGTTGCCAGCGGACAACTGGGCATCTTTGCCAACGGTTATTGGGGGCATCCGGCCTATAAGCTGACACCGGAACAAAACCTGATTGCCACCGTTCATTATCTGGACGCACTGGAATGGCAAAAAGAGGTTGTGAAAGTACATGCCGTATTCGGAGGTAAGAATCCGCACCCCAACTTCCTGGTAGGCGGAATGCCCTGCAGCATCGATATGAATGAAGCCAATTCTATTAACTCAGACCGTCTTTCTCTTGTAAAGCAAAAGCTGCAACAGGCAAAAGAGTTCATAGACCAGGTGTATATCCCAGACCTGATGATGATTGCCAACGTATATAAAGACGAATGGACGAAGATAGGCGGAGGAGTGCGAAATTATCTGTCATACGGTGATTTCCCCTTACATGGTTACGACAGTGTAGACCATTATTTCCTGCCTCGTGGAGTTGTATTAGATCGCGACCTCAGCAAGGTTCATCCTATCGACGCCAATTCATCCGAAGAGATACAAGAGTTCATTTACCATTCATGGTACAATTATACACAAGGCGACAAAGCCGGCCTGCATCCCTACGAAGGCGAAACAAACCTGAACTACACAGGCCCCAAACCTCCATATAAGTTGCTGGACGTAGAAGATAAATACAGCTGGATTAAAACTCCACGTTGGAAAGGCCAGCCGATGGAAGTAGGTCCGTTAGCCCGCATGATCGTTGCTTACGCGGCAGGTAAAGAACCGCAGAAAACGGCTATCGACAATGCCCTGCAACAATTAGGCCTGCCTGCGGAAGCCCTTTTCTCCACACTGGGAAGAACTGCAGCACGCGGTTTGGAAACCCAATTGGTTGCCAACTGGGCACTCGAGTTTTTCGATCAGCTGATGAAGAACCTCGAGAATGGAGATTCCCGTATGGCAAACCCCATCATGTGGGAAAACGAAAACTGGCCGAAGCAGGCAAAAGGCGTAGGCCTTACCGAAGCTCCACGTGGCGCGCTGGCCCACTTTGTTGTTATAGAAAACAATCGGGTAAAGAACTATCAGATGGTGGTACCAACCACCTGGAATGCTTCTCCGCGAGATGAAAACGGCGTACTTTCTGCTTATGAATCGTCGCTACTGGGAACGCCGATGCACAATCCGAACCAACCGCTGGAAATCCTCCGTACCATACATTCCTTCGATCCGTGCCTGGCTTGCGCCGTGCATTTATACGATGAAGAAGGAAAGTACGTACATCAAATAGATACTTTCTAAACCGAAGATTTATGAAAAGCAGAAAGAGACGATTGAGAGAGGTATATGTATGGGAACTTCCCGTACGTATATACCATTGGGTAAATGCGCTATGTATCGTGATACTCTGCATCACCGGCTTTATCATCGCCGATCCCCCAGCCATATTGAACCCTTCGGAGGCTTATTTCAGCTATTGGTTCGGAGTGGTCAGGTTTATCCATTTCGTAACGGCATTTGTTTTCTTCTTCAACTTCGTCTTCCGCCTTTACTGGGGATTTGCAGGAAACCGCTATGCGCGCTGGAACAACTTTATCCCGCTACGCAAATCCCAATGGAAAGAATTAGTGGAAGTCATCAAAGTAGATATCCTGATGGTAAAGAATAAACCGGTAGACAGTATTGGCCATAACACACTGGCCAGTGTCATCTACTTCGGTACCTTTTGGGCGTTCTTGTTACAAAGCATCACCGGGTTCGGATTATATGCAAAGATGAGCCAGTCCGTATTTCCGCAACTGTTTGCATGGACTATTCCTTTGATGGGCGGCGACCTGATGGCGCGACAGATACACCACTTCCTGATGTGGTTCTTCATCCTCTTCGCCATCGTACATATCTATCTGGTATTTTACCATGATTATATCGAACGGCGTGGCGAGGCCTCTTCTATTATCGGAGGCTGGAAATTCATAGAAGAAGATATTGCCAACAAGGAAGAAGTAACCGAAACGGCAGAAAAACTGACCGAAATTGCGCGTAAGGAATGAACGAAACGAATCACCACCAGAGAAATACACTTATACTGGGTGTCGGCAACCTGCTTCTCAAAGACGAAGGTGTCGGCATCCATACTATCCGGGCCTTGGAAAAAGAGACACTTCCATCTCACGTCCGTTTAATGGACGGAGGAACAGGCGGACTGCATTTGCTTTCGTGGCTGGACGGCTACGACCCTATTATCATGATAGATGCTACCCTGGACAATAATCCGCCGGGTACCGTACGGCTGATACGTCCGCGCTTTGCCACCGACTTCCCTCCGCTAATGAGTGCCCACGAAATAGGCCTGCGCGATATGATTGAGGCGATGATACTGACAGGCAAATTACCTGAAATACATCTTATCGTCATCTCCGTAGGAAGCATCAACGAAGTAAACATGGAACTAACACCGGAGGTGGAGGCAGCCATACCCTACGTGGTGCAGACAGTGAAGGGGTTAGTGTGCCACAGCAGGCTCCCATATCCATCTCCCTAGGTAGGGAGGTTATTTCTCCCTAGGTAAGGAGAAAACTTCTCCCTAGATAGGGAGGACTTTACCCCCTAGGTAGGGAGACATATCAAACAGGAGAAGGCTAGAGCCTCCCATATGCTCGTACGGAAAGGTAAAACAGGCATTATTTCAAGACATAGTATAGCATAGCCGCAACGGCAGCCCCCGCGATAGGAGCCAACACCGGAATCCAGGCATAGCCCCAATGGCTGCTGCCTTTGCCCTTGACAGGAAGAATTGCATGCATGATACGTGGCGCCAAGTCTCGTGCCGGATTGATGGCATAGCCTGTAGGCCCTCCTAAAGAAAGACCTATCACCCATACGGTAAATGCTACAGGTATGGCACCGACAGAACCCAGCCCGATGGGAAGCGTGCTATTGCTATCGTAAGTCAACTGGCCATCCGTAATATAGAAGACAACAAACATCAGGGCGAATGTGCCCACAGCTTCGGTGAAGAAATTAATAGCCGGATGGTTGATCTCGGCATTCGTACAGAATACTCCCAATTTGGCATCCTGGTCTTCCGTTGCATCAAAATGATCTTTATAGACTAACCAGACTAGCAGAGCACCAGCTGCAGCTCCCAGCATCTGTGCAATAATATAAGAGCAGACATCACACCACGGGAACGTACCGCCAATGGCTAACCCGATAGACACCGCCGGGTTCAAATGCGCCCCACTATACGGGCCGGCTACAACAACTCCGATAAACACTCCCAAAGCCCAGGCTGTGGTAATAGCCATCCAACCGGCTCCGTGGCCTTTCGTCTTAGACAATACAACATTTGCCACAACACCTCCTCCCATCAGGATAAGAAGCATCGTTCCGATAAATTCGGCTATAAATGGAGACATGGTATTCTAATTTAAGTATTAATATTGCAGATTAGTCTACAGCCCATTGCTGCGAGCGGCCAACGGCCTTATGCCATTCGGCCAGTTGTTGCCTGGCAACTTCCTCTTTCATTTGAGCGCTGAATACTTTGTCCAGGCACCATTGTTCTTTCAGTTCGTCTACATCTTTCCAATAGTTCACAGCTAATCCGGCCAGATAAGCAGCGCCGAGAGCTGTTGTTTCCAATACTTGCGGACGCACTACCGGACAACGGGATATATCGGCCTGAAACTGCATCAGGAAGTTATTTGCTATAGCTCCGCCATCGACACGGATCTCTTTTGGTTTTGCATGTATATCGTTTTCCATTGCAGTAAGCACGTCATACACCTGGTAGCAGATACCTTCAAGAGCTGCACGGGTAAGATGTGCAGCCGTCGTTCCGCGCGTTATTCCGATAATAGCGCCCCGGGCATACTGGTCCCAATACGGAGCACCTAATCCGGTAAGTGCCGGAACAAAGTAAACACCTCCGTTATCAGACACCGATTTAGCCATTTGCTCCGTAATAGAAGCGTTTGGTATCAGCCCTATTCCATCACGCAGCCACTGTACGACTGCACCGCCGACAAACACGCTTCCTTCGAGGGCATACGTTACTTTGTCCCCCAATTTCCAGGCAATGGTAGTCAATAGGTTATTCTGCGACAAAACGGGCTTGTCTCCTGTATTGACAATCATAAAACAACCTGTACCGTAAGTCGTCTTTATCATGCCTTCTTCCACACAAAGCTGTCCGAAAAGTGCAGCCTGCTGATCGCCGGCCATGCCCGAAACAGGGATGCCCTTCTTGAATAAAGGCAAAGAAGCCTCACAGTACACTTCACTGCATCCCACCACACGAGGCAGCATGGAAGCCGGTATAGTAAACAGGTCTAACAGTTCTTTGTCCCATTCCTGGGTACGGATATTAAACAACATGGTTCTGGATGCATTCGTAATATCCGTAATAAATTTTTCGCCACGGGTCAGCTTCCATACCAACCAGGTATCTACTGTCCCGAAGCATAGTTCCCCGCGTTCGGCGCGTTCGCGGATACCTTTCACATTATCTAAAACCCACTTTATTTTAGTTGCCGAGAAATAGGCATCTATAACCAAGCCCGTTTTCTGCTGAATACGTTCGGCGTAGCCTTGCGATTTCAACTCTTCACAATAATCGGCCGTACGCCTGTCTTGCCAGACAATAGCATTATATACGGGGAAACCTGTTTCCCTGTCCCATATGATTGTGGTCTCGCGTTGGTTTGCAATACCTATGCAAGCGATATGTGTATCCGTCACGTCCGCTTTAGCCATTACTTCCTTAATAACAGACGATTGTGTATACCATATTTCATTCGGATCGTGTTCCACCCAGCCGGGCTTCGGAAAATATTGCTGAAACGCCTTCTGAGCTAAAGTAATAATTGATCCCTGATGGTTGAACAGTATGGCACGTGAAGTTGTAGTTCCCTGATCTAAAGCCAGTACATATTTGTTTTTGAAATTCATATCTTTATGTTCTATAAGATTGTTCTGTTTGTCTTTTACTAATTCAGTATATAATTAGAAGCCACTTTATTGAAAGCTTCCAATTGCTTTTCCTGCCAATTTATATCTTTTCCGCGTTCTCTGGCTAAGATGGAAGCTACCTGTGGTGCCATTGCCATAGCAGCACGTGCATCCATAAAAAGGATGCGCAAACGGCGCGCCAACACATCTTCCAGCGTACGTGGCATTTCATTACGAATAAGCCAAACCACTTCTCCCACTGTATAATCATAATCAGGATGCAGCTTCTCTCCCATCTCCGGGGAAGATTGGCTTAATTGTTTTATTTCTTCGGCATCAGAGCCATATACGTAGAGAGGATCGGTAAAATCGGGTAAAGGTTTGGAACCGTGAATGGCAAATGTTTCCGTCTTGCAGTCACGCGTAGGCACGTGCATATACCGGATTGCCAAATCTAATGTATCCTGAGCCATTTTCCGGTAAGTAGTCCATTTCCCGCCGATTATTGTTATCAGGCCCGACTTTTCACGTATCAATTTATGGCTGCGAGATATTTCTTTTGTCTTGGTACCCTCACTACGGGGTGCGGCCAACGGGCGAAGGCCTGCAAAGACAGATAAAACGTCGCTCCGTTTCGGAGCTTTCGTCAAATATTTCCCTGCTGTTTCTAAAATGAATTGTACTTCTTGTTCCAAAGCAACCGGTTCATCTACCGGACAATCCATTAACGTGTCGGTTGTCCCTACCACCACTTTGTTATGCCAGGGGACGGCAAAAAGCACACGGCCGTCGGAAGTTTTAGGTATCATTACCGCACAGTCGCTTTCCAGGAAGGAAGAATCCAGAACCAAATGTACGCCCTGGCTGGGACGAACCGTGCGGCGTTTTCCCGGTTCATTCATCTGCAAAATATCATCAGCAAACACACCGGTTGCATTAATTACGCTATGTGCTTTTACATTATATACAGTATCAGATTCAAGGTCGCATACAACAACTCCCGAGACTTTATTGCCTTCTTTCAACAGATCAGTCACCTTCATATAATTAAGTACACACCCCCCGCCGTCTACAGCCGAACGAACCAGGTTCATTGCCAAACGGGAATCATCAAACTGTCCGTCATGATAGATCACTCCGGCTGTCATTCCTTTAGAAACTAATCTGGGAATAGTCCGCAAAGCACGTTTCGGGCCTATACATATGGAACGTCCCAAACTTAGTTTGCCGGCCATAAGGTCATAAAGAATCAGGCCGATCGTATAAAACGGTCCTTCCCACCAATGATAACAAGGAATAAGGAATGTCTGGTCTTTAACCAAATGGGGAGCATTATTACGAAGCAAGCCCCTTTCGCGTAAGGCTTCAAGCACTAAAGACACGTCTCCCTGGGCAAGATATCTTACACCGCCATGAACCAATTTGGTACTCCGGCTGGATGTCCCTTTTGTAAAATCGTTCTGTTCAAACAAAGCAACACTATATCCACGCGTAACTGCATCCACAGCTATACCTAATCCGGTAGCGCCACCACCAATAACTACAAAGTCAAATACTTTTTCTTTGTCCGCTAATTGCGATATTACAGATTCCCGCTTCATGTGTCCTCCCTGTTTTTAAGATTAACCTCCCAAATCTAACAATAATTTCCGGAAATAGTTTCATTTACAGGGAGTATTTTAAAAGGTTTTATTAAAGAGATGCCAATGATACCAAAAATTCAAAAAGAAACAGGACCATTTTTATATCTATCTGCCTAGCAACCGAATAATTATTTTATTCAAACATTTTATCAATACCTCCTACGTCTGTCGGTGTATGTTTGGATTCCTCCGAACCGGACGAATTACACGGATTAGAAAATTGTTCAGGTACTTCAAATGAGTCATCCTGCGTATAACCTAATGTTTTGTCTGCATATACTTTCTGCATATATAAACCGTATATAGGCAAAGCCATACTAGCACCTTGTCCTTCTGCCAAACGGTCGAAATGAATGGAACGATCTTCGCCCCCAACCCAACAGCCCGAAACCAAACTTGGTGTGAATCCAAGGAACCAACCATCAGAATTATTTTGTGTTGTACCTGTCTTTCCTCCCATTGGAGCAGTAATACCGTAGCGGAAACGAACACGGCCACCGGTACCTCCATCTATCACACTTCTCAACATATACAACATCTTATAAGAAGCATCTTCAGTCAGCACCTCACTCATTTGAGGGGCAAAATTAGCGATCGTATTACCGTACGGATCTTCTATACGAGTCACATACAACGGTTCCACACGAATTCCTTTATTAGCAAATGCGGTATAAGCACTGACCATTTCGCCTACCGACACATCCGGCGTACCCAGACATACCGAAATTACCGGATCTATATAGTTCTTCAAACCGAACGAATGCAACAAACGGACAAATGTATAAGGAGAAAGCTGACTCATCAGATAAGCCGTTACCCAGTTATCCGAGTTTTGCAAGCCCCATTGAATAGATACCATTTCGCCAATTCGTTTAGCACTGGCATTGCGCGGAATCCATAAACGTCCGTTTTCATCCATCAGTTGTTGTTGCACATGTAACATTTCGTCACAAGGGCTGAAACCTTCTATCATAGCTAATGAATAAAGGAACGGTTTAATTGTTGATCCTACCTGACGGCGTCCGCCATTTACCATATCATACTGGAAATCATTGTAATCTATTCCGCCCACATAAGCCTTAACCTGACCGGTACGCGGGTCCATAGACATAAAAGCAGAACGAAGAAAGCTCTTGTGATAACGGATTGAATCCCAAGGTGACATAATCGTATCAATAGGACCATTCCAGCTAAACACACGCATTTCAACCGGTTTTTTAAATTCTTTCCGCATCTCTGTCTCGTTCATACCACTTTTCTTCATCGCCCTGTAACGGTCTGTCTGATGCATTGCACGCATCAACATTGTATCGACCTGCCCCGTAGATACATCACGAGAAAACGGGGCATAACTACGCCCCTTTTTTTCTTTAAAGAAGCTGGGTTGTAATGTTTGTCCTACATGTTCACGCACAGCATCCTCCGCATATTGCTGCATACGCGAATCGATTGTTGTATAGATCTTTAATCCGTCGGTATAAATATTATAATGACTGCCGTCAGTCTTCTTATTCTTATTACACCAGCCATATAACGGATTAGTAGCCCATGACAAAGAATCTTCTGCATATTTTTGCATTTGCCATGAAGCATAATCACTCCTGTCCGGTTTTTTAGCAGTCAATGTCAGACGAAGATATTCGCGGAAGTAAGGAGCCAGACCATCCTTATGGTCCATACGGGTAAAATGAACAGTAAGGGGTAATTGTTTTAGAGAGTCGCATTCCGCTTTCGTAATATATCCGGCCTTTACCATCTGTTCTAATACCGTATTCCGACGTCCCAATGTACGTTTATTGTGGCGTACGGGGTTAAAATAAGACGGATTTTTGCACATACCTACCAAAGTGGCAGCTTCCTCTATTTTCAGCGTTTTTGGTGTCTTTCCAAAATAAACGCGTGCCGCAGATTGGATGCCAACTGCATTATACAGAAAGTCGAATTTATTCAGATACATATTTATGATCTCTTCCTTCGTATAATTTTTCTCCAACTGAACGGCAATTACCCATTCAATCGGTTTCTGAAAAAGACGTTCCATAATATTATCGGCACTCGGAGAAAACAACTGCTTTGCCAATTGTTGTGTAATAGTGCTACCGCCTCCACCACTTTTTTGCATCAACAAGCCGCGTTTTACAATAGCGCGGAACAAGCCTTGGGCATCAATACCGCTATGTTCTGTAAAACGTATATCTTCGGTAGCTATCAATGCTCTTACTAAGTCCGGTGAAAGGTCTTCATAGTTCACATATATACGGTTGTCTTTGCTATGGGCATAACTACCTAAAGTTTTTCCGTCGGAAGAGATAATTTGTGAAGCATATTTGTCAATCGGATTCTCCAGTTGCTCAACAGGAGGCATATAGCCTATTGAACCGTTCGATATTGCAACAAACACCAATGCAACCGCACCTAGTGCAACTAGATACAGGACCCAGAATGAAATAATTATACGTTTTGTTATTTTCGAAGCCATAAACCTTGGATTAATTGAGAATTGATAATCAGAATACTGTTTGCACAAAATTCATTATTATCAATCCGCTATCATCAATTATTTAGTTCGCAAAGGTAATAAAAAACTATTACAACAACATGATAACGCCGAGACTGATAAGACCAATAAATATCCAGAGTATTACTCCTTGCACCATCGGACGGATACCGACATTCTTAATTACTCTCCGGGATAATCCTGCACCGATCAAGAATAATGTAACCGTCAATCCTTTCTTGGCCAGCCAAACCAAAGCTCCGCTCACTTCCTGGGGAATCGACAAATAAGTATTGGCAATCATTGCCAGAATGAAGAAAAAGATAAACCAAGGGATTGTGATCTTTGCACCTTTTTGTTTAAACAGGAACATGGTAACAATTGTCATCGGAATAATCCATAAAGCACGAGTTAGCTTAACCATCGTAGCTATTTCCAAGGCTTTTTCACCATAAGCAGCACCAGCCCCAACAACAGAGCTGGTATCATGTATTGCAATAGCAGCCCACATACCAAATTGCTCTTGTGTCATTCCCAACAAATGGCCGATTGGAGGAAATATAAACAATGCTATCGCATTTAAGATAAAAATAGTACCAAGCGACATACTCATTTCATTATCATTCGCCTTTATAACCGGAGCAACAGCAGCAATAGCACTACCTCCGCAAATAGCTGTTCCGGCAGAAATCAAGTAAGCCGTTTTTCTGTCCATTATCAAACGTTTACCCAGATACATGCCCAATATCAGAACCGATGCAACAGATACAATCGTAAATACCATACCTTCTTTACCCGTTTGCAATGACTCATGCAGATTCATTCCAAACCCTAAGCCAACAACGGAAAACTGTAATAAATATTTAGATGTTTTCTTACCGAATACCGGAAATGGCTGTCCTGCCGTCATTCCAAAAGCCAATCCCAGAAACAAGGCGATTGCAGGAGATATAAACGGCATTAAACATAAAATAAAAAGAAGGATAAAAAGCGGCTTATTATACTTGCCAAGTAGATACTTGAGAGTATTCATCATTTTCTTATTAATTATTACTTTCAATTGCGGCACAAAGGTATTACAAATGAGCACACTCTACCAAATAACAATAATGAATAGAAAATAACCTGAAGTTATAACAATTATTTTTAAGTCTGATTTTCCGGTTTATAAAACAAAGGGATGTATAAATCGCAAAAAGGACAGATGTGTTTTTTAACAGGTTTACAACAAATTGAAATCAAGCCATTTCTGTTTACCAACTTGAATTCCTAAATTTGCAATCACAAAAGACTTTCGGAAAAATACACGTTAATACAGAATTATAAACTTGATACTTATAAGATATGACAGAAAAAGAAAAGATGTTGGCTGGAGAACCTTATGACTGTGGTGATACAGAATTAATCAACAGATGGCATTTGGCTAAACAGTTACAGAAAGAATATAATAACACTCAGTCCGACAATACGGAAAGACTCTCTGCTTTATTAGATGAACTAATCGGTTCTAGAGGGAAAAACGTATGGATTGCAGCTCCTTTCTTTGTAGATTACGGGGAAAACATACACATAGGAAACAACGTGGAAATAAATATGAACTGCGTATTTTTAGACTGCAACACCATAACTATCGGAGACTTTTCCGGGATTGGTCCAGGAGTGCATATTTACACGGTCTTTCATCCCACCGCACCGCATGAACGAATTGGAGAAAACAGTAGTTTTTGGAAATCACTCACCGCACCCGTCCACATCGGAAAAAACGTTTGGATTGGTGGAGGAAGCATTATTTTGCCAGGTGTAAGCATAGGAGACGGTACGACAATCGGAGCCGGGAGTGTTGTTACAAAATCTATCCCTGCTAATTGTATCGCTGTGGGAAAATCATGCGAGGTTATAAAAAAAATATTATAAAGGCCCGGACACGATGAACAAAAATGATCAGTATCTTTTTTCCAAATCATCGGGATCATTTTATAAAAAGATCGAGATCATTTCCGACAAACTAGCAATAACGTTCCACGTAACGTATAAAACTTTCCTCCAATCCGCTATTCTGTCCCAAAGGTTCTACAAAAGAAAACATCCGTTCTGCTTTAAAATCATCTATGTCTATTACTTTAAGAGAGCCGGACATTAACTCGCGTGTAACTGCACGAACAGATAAAATACCTAATGCATCAGAATTTTCAAGAAATAATTTGATACTTTCCGTACTTCCTAATTGCATTAATACATTCAGTTGTGAAAGCTTGATTTGATGAGTAGTCAAGGCCGTTTCCAACACTTCTAAAGTACCTGATCCGTTTTCACGCAACACAAGCGGCAACGAACGCAGTTGTTCAAGAGTAAGTTCATCAAAATGAGCAAATTTACTACCCGTATGGGTAACAACAACCAATTCGTCTTTCATAAAAGGACTATAATGCAATGTATTCTGGCGTGTGCTTCCCTCTACCATCCCCAATGTGATTTTACCTTCCCAAAGAGCTTGCTCTATATTGCGGCTATTTCCGTTCAGAAGAGATACACGAATATCAGGAAACTTCTTTATAAAAGAAGATAATATAGGAGGCAATACATATTGCGAGATAGTAGTGCTAGCACCTAAGCGAAGTTCTCCTGAAAAATTATTGGTAAGCAGATTCATTTCAAAATCCAGTTGACGGTAAGCTGATAAAAGAAGATTTGTATGCGACAGCAATAACTCTCCTGCCCTCGTCAATTTGATACGGCTCCCTACACGTTCAAATAACGGCGTCTTATATTGTACTTCCAACTCATGGATATGTTTGCTTATGGCAGGCTGACTTATATACAACTCGCGTGATGCTTTAGTAAAACTCAAATTACATGCTACGCTATGAAAAACTTTAAGGCGAAAATCCATGACTTGTTTCGTTTTAAATAAACTTATTAATACAAAGATATGCGTTTATTTATATACATTTGTAAGGCAAAACAAAGAAAGATTATGACAAAGAGCAAGAAAAAAATATTTATAGTATCTGCAGTAGTTTTAATTACTCTCTTTTTTATATTACCAACCATCGGATTCGGCGTACTAAAATGGGGGGTTCTCCCTCCCGAAAAACTAACACCTCTGGTAATACAAAAAACAAATGAATTCCTCGACGCACATCTGGAATGCGAAAAAGTAGAACTTACTTATTTTGAGACCTATCCTCATTTGGGCATCCGACTCACCAATGGACGGCTAATTTCTCATCTAGGTGAAGACTCCACTATGCACAAAGAGAGTCTGCATATACCATCGGATTCATTATTAAGTTTCCGCAACGCAACCATATCATTGCGTCCGACCGATTATTTATTTGGTGGAAAAATAACAATAGGTGAAGTAATCATAGACAATCCGCGTTTTTACGGATTTGTTAATAAAGCTGGTAGAACAAACTGGGATATATATCATAACGAACATGATAGCACATCTACAGACAACGACAACAAAAAGTCTTTGCCTCCTATAGATTTACAAAAAGTACGCATATCAAATGGACATTTCACATACGATGACCGACAACAAGACGTATTTACGGAAATAAAAGGATTCTTCCTTAATATAGATGGTTCACTAACCAAAGGAGAAAACACACTGGACATAGAAACAGGAACATCTTCTATTTTATTCCGCAGCCAGGCTTATACACTACAAAATAAACTTGCGTTGAAACTGAAAAGCAGATTACAACTCGGCAACAACTACAATACTATTACACTGAAAAATGCTGAATTATTAATCAACTCTCTTCCTTTTACCGCTGATGGATCAATTATCACAATACCGGATAGCAAACGTATGCGTATCGATATGGATATGGGATTAAAAATCTCTGACATGAACGACCTGCTTAAATTCATACCCGATGCTTATTTCCAAAATAGGGAAAAAATGCAGGCAAAAGGAAGTATTATTCTGGATGGAAATATTCATGGAGAATTTGGAGACAGCATAACTCCCTCAGTCAATTTATGTTGCAAAATAAATGACGGCTCTTATCACATAAGCGGAATAAAACAGGGAATAGACTCTATACAAATGGATCTGGATATTCATTTGAACGGACAATATCCGGATTCCTCTTACATATCTCTGGAAGAATTAACCGTAAAAGGTCAGAACACGTCTTTCAATATGAATGGGAAAGTAACCAATGTGTTCAAAAACCCGGCAATCAATACCCAAATAAAAGGGCAGGTTGATTTTACACATTTGGCAAAAGAATTTCTAAATCCTGACACCTTATTACTTGAGGGAAAACTGGAAGCTGATCTGAA
This sequence comes from Parabacteroides provencensis, assembly GCF_900232875.1. Lineage (NCBI taxonomy): Bacteria > Pseudomonadati > Bacteroidota > Bacteroidia > Bacteroidales > Tannerellaceae > Parabacteroides > Parabacteroides provencensis. The sequence goes on from NZ_LT960488.1 coordinate 428,530, forward strand.
AGCAATATTTACTGTAAACGATATATTAAACAGCCGGTATGGGAAAGTACAAGCCGCCGGTATTTTAAACATTGACCATTTTAAAGCATTCAGTAAACCTTTAGACATGGATATGTATATTGTCGGCACCCGTTTCTTTATAGGTTCGACAAAAAATGAAAGCAAATATCTGAATAAAAAAGGATTGTTGAATGCCACTTTGGCAATCGATACAATGAATATAACATATAAAGACGATATAAATACAAAGATCAGGCAATTAGAAATGCAGGCAAACACGACTCCGGTTATTGATACCACTGCTGTAATACCTTTAGTTGCCGGTATAGAATTCGATCACTTAAGCAGTCGTTTACCTGACTCCGTATGGGTTATTGCAGGACACACATCTTTGCAAGGGGGTATGAAAGCATCTGCAACAAACAAACGGATTCCAACAATAGCTGCAACAATTAATGTCGATACATTAAAATACTTCATGTCACCTATACGAACCGGAGCAATTCTAACTGGCAGTCAATTCAATATTGAAGCTTTACCTTATCGTGAAGCGGCTCAGCAGAGAAGGTTACGGTCTGGCAACTCTCAACAAGTTGTACGTAAACGCACCAAAACCACTTCACAAGCAAAACAAGATTCTCTGGACTATACAAATAAACTATTACGAAAATGGGAAGCACGCGGAAACGTCAGCTTCAAGCAATTACGGGCATTCAGCCACCTTTTTCCTGTTCCGATGCATATGGAACAAACAAGTATAAAATTCGACACAAATACAGCTACTCTTACAGATGCCCGTCTGCATCTGGGAAAAAGCGATTTGAAATTAAGCGGAGAAATAAATCATATTCGTCAGGCAATGCTCCGTGGTAGAAAATTAACAGGGAATTTCAATCTCACATCAGACTATATAGATTGCAACCAGTTAATGAAAGCTCTGAACAATGGCATGCAATATGCCGAGCAACACCCTGTATCTTCCGAGTTAACAGCACTTAGCAACGGTACTATAACCAATATGAACACACAAGATATACAAGCAACCGTAACCGATGCAGAAGCCGATTCAACCGATCAGTTATTCATACTTCCGGCAAATATAGATGTTACACTTCATACCAACGCAAAGCGCATTGATTTCAAAGATCTGGCATTGGAAAATGTACAAGGAGAAGTTATCTTGCGAGATCAAAGCGTTAATTTGAGCAATTTAAGTATGCACTCAAACATGGGATGTGGAACACTGACCATGGTATATACAGCAAAAAACAAACAAGGTGCCACCGCAGGCTTTGATCTTGACCTGGAACAAATCCAGGTGGAAAAACTAATAAGTCTCTACCCTGCCATTGACACATTAGTTCCAATGCTCCGCTCGTTTGAAGGCGTTGTGGATTGCCAAGTTACGGCTACCTGCAAAATAGACTCTACAATGTCTGTTATTTTGCCTTCTTTGAATTCGGCCTGTTATTTGCATGGAAAAAACATGGTATTACTAGATGGTGAAACATTTACCGAAATATCAAAAACACTTATGTTTAAGAATAAAAAGCGTAATATGATAGATAGTATTTCCGTAGATCTCGCCATACATGATGATAAAATAGAAGTATTCCCTTTTTTAGTAGAAATGGACCGTTACAAAGTGGCTGTTGGCGGAACACACAATCTGGATATGACATTCGATTATCATATCTCAGTACTAAAATCCCCCGTACCATTCAAGCTGGGTATCGATATCAAAGGAAACCTGGATGATTTCAAATACAAAATCGTAAAATGCAAATATAAAGACTTCTTAAAACCAGCAAAACAAGCAGAACTGGATAGTACAAGAACTAATATACGGCATAATATACGTGAAGCTATACGGAAACAAATAAAAGAGGCTGCACCGGAATTAGCGGGCAGCCTTGTAGCAGAACACGTTTCGACACATATACATGCAAAAGCAGAAGAATTGGCCGAATAGCCGGGAGTTTACTTCAATTCTCTTCCGGCATACATTTGTTCATAATATTTCATATAATCGCCACCTGTAATATCTTCTACCCATTTCTGGTTTTCCAAATACCAACGGATTGTCTTTTCGATACCAACTTCGAAACATGTTTCGGGAATCCAGCCTAATTCTTTGGTAATTTTAGAAGGATCGATAGCATAACGCTGGTCATGTCCTAAACGGTCTTTTACAAATGTTATCAGATCGTCGTTAATCCATTCGACAGAGATTCGGCCATCAGCATCTATTTCTCTCTTTTTTAGTATCTGGCGATACTCCGGCTGATCGGTCATCAATTGACGGATTGTACGAATTGTTAATTTCACAATTTCAATATTTTGCTTTTCATTATGTCCGCCTACATTATAAACTTCTCCTTCACGTCCATTATGAATAACGGCATCAATTGCCTTACAGTGATCTTCCACATATAACCAATCACGAACATTTGTTCCATCACCATACACAGGTAGTTTTTTACCTTCCAGTATATTCTTAATGATAAGAGGTATCAATTTTTCCGGGAAATGATACGGACCATAATTATTAGAACAACGCGTTATGCTTACAGGCATTTTATACGTCTCAAAATAAGCCTTTACAAACAGATCTGCACTAGTCTTTGAAGCACTGTAAGGGCTACGCGGATCCAAAGGGGTTGTCTCGTGGAAATAGCCCTCGGTACCCAAACTTCCATATACTTCGTCTGTAGAAACCTGATGGAAACGAACATCTTTACGCCAGGTAGGATAACCTTGATCGTCTCTTCCCGTCACCCATGCCTGACGGGCTGCATCCAGCAAGTTTTGCGTACCAAGTATATTAGTGATAAGGAATAATTGAGGGTTCTCTATACTACGGTCCACATGGCTTTCGGCAGCAAAATTAACTACATAATTAAACTGATATTTGGCAAACAGCTCATCTGCTAATGTCCTGTCACAAATATCACCTTTTACAAACACACAACGATTATTGTCTATATCTGTTGCAATTGTACCCAGATTACCGGCATATGTCAGCGAATCAAGTATTACCACTTTTATATCCTGATACTTTGCCAACATATATTTAATAAAGTTGGCTCCAATAAAACCGGCTGCACCGGTAACCAAATAAGTTTTCATATTTGTATTCCCTTTAGTATATCGTTTAAAATGTAAAGTTTAGTTCGGCATCTTCCAGACAAGGTGCATTTTTATCTTTCTCAGAGAGATTAACACATTCAATATCTTCAATGCTCCAATCCACATGAATAGCCGGATCATCAAAACGAATCCCCCTTTCATGCGAAGGCATATACTGATTATCAACTTTATATGTAAATATGGCTTCATCACTTAAAACATGAAAACCATGGGCAAACCCCCGAGGAATAAAAAACTGACGTTTATTCTCTCCGGACAACTCAACCGCTACATATTTTCCATATGAAGGAGAACCTGCACGTACATCGACGGCAATGTCCAAAACACTTCCTTTTATCACGCGTACCAACTTTGCTTGAGAATAAGGAGCCAACTGATAATGCAACCCTCTTAACACTCCTTTAGTAGAACAAGATTCATTATCCTGTATAAAATCAACCTGCCCGATATGCGCCTCAAAATCAGACTGTTTGAACGCTTCCATAAAATATCCCCGCGCATCATTAAACACTTTTGGTTCAATAATCCAAACACCGGGTATTTCTGTTTCAATATATGTCATATTTTTGTTTTTATCTAAACGAGATAGCAAAGTAACTGCATTTTTCCTACTTCTACAATATTACGTTGAAAAGATTACAGTTACCCAATGAAATAGATAGCCAGACCACGTATAATGGATTTTCGAGAAAGCAACAAAAAGAATAAAACATTTGGTTATTCCAAATATATTCTATTTCTTTGCACTCGCAAAATGAGGATTTTTGCATACATATATTGGTTCCTTGGATGAGTGGCTTAGTCAGTGGTCTGCAAAACCATGTACGGCGGTTCGAATCCGCCAGGAACCTCAATTGACGTAATGAATTATTTTAACTTTTAAATTACGACAATCCCGTAAGGTCTCTTGGATGAGTGGCTTAGTCAGTGGTCTGCAAAACCATGCACGGCGGTTCGAATCCGCCAGAGACCTCATCAAAAAACAAAATGGTACTACATTGGTACTACATCAAAAAAAAGGTTCTATTGCTTATTTCGGGTAATAGAGCCTTTTTTATTGCAAATAGATACCATGACAAATTACTACACCGTAGTCTTTAACCCGGTTTTCCTCGCTAATTTTATCTTGACGATTTTTAAAGGTCAATACTACTGTAGATGACTACGTTCGGTCACTACAATAAATGGTAAAGAAGATGCTACAGTTTTTCGTGTTTGGATTTTCTGGCCTTTGCCATTACCTTCTCTATGTTGTATTTTCAACATACCCCATTGCGATTTCGCAAAACGTATAATCGATAGTGGAGAAAGCACAAAATAGTGCACTCCTGTTGTAGTCTCACTCTACATTGTCCCGTCATTACGATCTACATGAATCCAATTTTGGATTGTCGTACAAACCCTCCGGCGATATTACCGGAGGGGCGTCTGGATACGTTGGGCACGAAAGACCCTCAACGTGCAATCCTGCATCTATCTTGTTTTATGTAGCAATTAATACGATTAATTTAGTAATGATTTTAGCAAATCGTTGTAATACAGTAATTCTTCAAGTATAGATCTATCCATGCCTATTATTTTGGATTAAAGTTAATAATCTTACAACTATCCGATATTTGCTCTCTTGTCGTTTGTGTGTTGATTCGGCTCCTTATATCTTCATGGAATTGTTTTTGGACACCTCCCAATAAGACTATCTCTTCTAGTATGACATCCAATTTAAGATTCAGCACATCAATCTTCTTGTTTACCATATTTAATGTATCATTCATTTACGGCCTCCTTTCTCGCTAAACATGGGAATCATTACGGCCGTGTCGCATGTAATTTCGTCTATCTCTTGTAAGATATCCATGATACGTGCATTGTTATTACTCTGTAATTCTGCAATCTTATCTAAGATTGCACTGTCGATGTTAGTTCTTTTTGTTTCCATGATGTATTTATGTCAATAATATTTTTTGTTTGGGATGGAGTGGTTACTATCCACCCCACCCTGATTATTAATCTCCGTTATATCTGCTGTTAGCATAATAGTTCACCAAAGTATCAGCCATGAAAGCCATAGAAGAAACCTTTACATTGCGCTTTGCGTCTCTTTCCTTTTCCTGCTTTGCTGCAAGGTTCCAAAGGTTATACATGTTCATAGCTTTGTTATAAGAAGACCGTTCGTTCTTCCAGGCTTCTTTCAAGCATTCTCCAAATGTTAATACATGGCGGCCAACCTTCTTACCTGCTTTGAACATTGACCAAGCTGATTTCATGATTCTGCTTTTGTTGTACTTTGGTGCTTCCATTGTTTTGTATAGCCTTTAATCTTCGTTTATGACACAAAGGTAGGTTTTATATTTACACAAATAGCGAACAATAGAAGTTTTAACACTACTTTAACAGTAAAATAGTAGCTTTTATGCCTACAAATAAGAAAAAGAAGTATATTTGTTCTGTAAATATAAAAGCTGTAATTATGGAACTTAGAATTAAAGAACTTATTAAAGAAAAAGGCATGACAATAACGGAGCTTGCTGATAAACTAGGGGTAAATCGTGTAACTTTATCAAACAGTGTAAACGGGAACCCTACAGTAGAAACTTTAAATAAAATAGCGGATGCAATAGGATGCCCGGTTACAGACCTCTTCGAGCACCCCCAAAAAGGCTCCTTATTCTTTACCTGTCCTCATTGCGGGAAAAACATCAATATCAAAGCTGAATGAATATGAATACAAAAGAAATAGACAGATTAAGCCTAGAGAAAGCACATGCCTTGTTTGATACCGGCAATATAGATCGTATCGAGGTAGGAACCGTAAAAGGCTTATGTGACATACACCGGTATCTTTTCGACGGACTGTATGACTTTGCCGGGAAGGTGAGAAAACTCAACTTATCAAAAGGGAACTTCCGATTTGCCAATTGCTTATACCTAGATGCAATATTACCTGTAATAGAGAACATGCCGGAAACTACATTCGATGAAATTATAGCGAAATACGTTGAAATGAATGTCGCTCATCCATTTATGGAAGGGAACGGACGATCTGCTAGGATATGGCTTGATATGATCCTTAAAAAGCGTCTTTCTGTTGTTGTAGACTGGCAAAATGTCGATAAGGTTCTGTATTTACAAGCGATGGAACGAAGCCCTATAAACGATCTGGAATTAAGGGTCTTACTGAAACAAGCATTGACAGACCGTGTAAATGATCGGGAAGTGATATTTAAGGGTATTAACCAGTCATATTACTACGAAGGGTATGAACTGGAATAAACAACATTGTCCCGTCCCACTCCTGGGACAGATAACTATAATAATACCAAGTTGTTACATAGCTTTATCCCACTTTTGAAGATGTGGGACACTTGGGACAGTGGGACAGTTGAGCGTATCAGGTGTATCGGTATCGATACGGTTACACGTATTGATTTATAGAGTTTTAGATACTGTATCGTATCGATACACTTAGAACGATACAAGAAATAAAAAGCCCCGAACCGATTGTTACCGGAACAGGGCTAACTCCTAAACTGTCTGCTCAACTTTCCGGTTGACCAGCTTTCGCTATTGATTCCTTCTCCTTAAGATACAAAGCGCATCTCGAACATTGCAAGGGAAGATAATAATTGATCTGTTCCCCTTGTTCCGTCTGTTCTTTCTTCATCTGCTGAAGGTCGGCAAGTTTCATGCCGATATCGGCCTTTAACTTCGGGTCTTTCTCTTTTCTGAATAATATTGTCAGTTCCCTAACTAGTTCAGTTTTGTCGATATCCTGGCCCTCTGTGCCTCTGTCAATGGCATCTGCTCGTACCTGGGTCTGGTATTCCTGAATGAAAGCCTGTACTTTATCACTGTTGAACCATTTGGATAGGTTAACCCGGAACCCTTCACCCTCAGATTTTAACGGCTTTCCCCGTGAGCATACGAAAGCCATTTTCTTGTCTTTGGTAATCAGATAAGCCTGTAAACAAAATCGTTCTTTCTCTGTTAATTGCGACATAAAAGCCGCCCTTTCTTCTTGCGAATATATCTGTTGTGCCATAATACTTTGATTAAGAGGGTATGCCGGAAAATAAGCACACCCCAGTGATTAATAATTAGTGACCTACTGAATTAACGCCGGATCTCTCAAATCGTTCATTGCTGTACTTTGAAGAAAGCTGCTTTAACCGGAATAAATCCCATTTAGCAAACTCTCCAACTGTTACACCCTGGCCAAAACGGGCAAACCAAAGCTGATTACCGGCAAAAGGTCGCAAACCCTGCTCTTTCTCATAATCCCGGCATTCCCTGTATGCTGCGTACAATTTTTGATATAGTTCAAACAGCTTCTTTTCTTCTTCACGGAATTTACGTACACCGATTGATGAAATATGCTTGTCTAATTCATCAGGATTAAAATAGAATTGTCCGTTTTCCGCTTGAATAAGCGATAATTTTACACCTTTGATGTTCCGGGCATAATCCGTACAAACTCCCTCCAAACGACCTAAGACAGCATCAAAAACCTTTCTGATCCTTACTTTCTCCTCATTCGGGCAAAAAGGAAGGGAAAAAACGTATTCCCGTTCTTTATTTCGGATAATTTCCGCTATAGCCCGTTCAGTCTTTAAAGCTTCCAGCAATTCAATATCAACTGCAAAGCCTTCCTTTTCGAATGCAGGAACTAGACTTTCATTGATAAACTGCTCAATGTCATGGAATCTCTGCAATTCTTCCGCTCTTGCTTCTTCGTTGATAACTGTGTTTGGTAAATCAATAATCTGTTTCATAATTATTTATGTTTTAATAGTAAGTAAAAAAACCAAGAAAAAAATTTATCTGTATCGAATGCCCCTCAATTCTAGCACCTGGTATACTGGGGGTATACCCCCTCTCTTACCAGTCATCAAAATGCAGATAAAAACGTTTCAACTTCCGGTCATATCGCTTCTGAATAAACTGTTGCCGTTGCTCCTTCGTACGGAAATAGAACATTGTCCGACTGTCAACCCTCAACTTAAACATATTACTTACGTCCGGGGATTCATAGCCTATATCTGAAGGCTGCTGTTTGTAGATTAAATCTAGCTTCTCCATGCTACATAATCTCCATTACAAACCGTTCGAAGGCTAATACAACAGGCTGCTTACCCGTAAATCGAAAAGCGTAATCTAGTCTATTGTCGTGATCCACGTATAAATAGATACTCCCTTTCTTTAGGTTTCTCGCCCACCAGGCGATATCAAACGGTATCCTCATACCCATTCGGTCAATAAGGCGTATCTGGTCGATATTTTCTACTTTTGTTGCTATCATGCCAATTGTAGATTAAATGAATTAATTAGTAATTGTAATGTGGGGTTAATCATTAGTAATTTTTGCAGGTTTCTTTCCGCTTCTGTTAACTCATCCCTAACGTTTGTTACTGTGTCTATTGATAATTGCTTTATAAGCCAGTCGGCAAGGTCTATCTTATTCTCTCTATCCTCCGCCGTCGCATTCTTTTCCAGCAGATCGGAAACTACTACTTTGCATCCGATATCCTCAATCTCTTTAGCCTTATTCGTCCAATACTCGAACCCGTCCACATCCGGGAACATGATAACCGTTCTACCTCGTAACACTTTCAATTTATCAATAGACAGTTGAGATTTGCCACCAGTAGCCAACCAAATGTAATCAGGATAAACACCGGAAGCGATTAAAGCACTCTTTTCAGATTCTACCAAAGCAACCACTTTAGCAGGGTACATCCTTAGTAAGTGTTCGCCAAAAAGGCATTGAACCAAATTAAAATTATATGGTAGTAGTTGCTGTTTCTTCATCCTTGCATGAATCCAGTTAATACCCCCACCACTTTTAATCCTATGCCCGGTATTCGGATCGTACTTCATAACCTTGCCAGTTCTTACCTTCCCTTTGATGTCTATCTGCCAATAGATAATACTACCGTCTTTAGTGGCTCCCAGGGCATAATCATTCATGACCCGGACAATAGTAGGGGATTCCAACGAATAACGGTCAAATAAGCCGCACAAGAAGCGGATAAGCGCACTGTTATAGCTTACTGCCTTTTCGACGTATTGGAAAGGGATATAGCTTACTTCCTGTTGAGGCTTCTGTATTGGCTTTTGCCGGACAGGAGCTACAAACCGTTCTCTCTTTACCGGATTATCAATAAAGAACTGTTTAGGTGTGTAATGGTAGCCGCATCCGCTTTCATGGTTACACCTGCCTACATTCTTATCTATGACCTGTCCGGTGTTACCGTCCAAATAACGAGCGAATGAATGAGGATCGTTACACCTCGGGCATTTATGCCGGGATGCTTTTCCTGTATATTTCTCTAAATATGGTTGACTAAAATTTTCCATAACTTTTTTGCTTTACTGTATCGGGTATGTCGCAATTGTATCGATACGATACAGTTTTAATTAATACTGATATTCAATAATTTACATTGCAATTTACAATATCAACCCGATACACTCTTTTTAATAATCCTCTGGATCTTACCAAGTGATACACCTAACTCACTTGCCGCATTTCGGTAACTCACCCCTTGAGATATTAACTCTTTAGCTTTCTCTGCCAGTTGGGATATATCCTTATCGGTTTGTTCCTTCAGGTGTTCTTTCTCTGCCGCATATCCGATATTCACAAACTGTAAGAACGTTCCTGCCTTTTCAATGGCAGACACTATCACGTTGTCGGCATCATAGGTATAGTTACCATACCTTACCTTTAGCTGTTTGATATACCGAACATTGTTATCTTTTGCGCTCTTACCAATAGCAAAGACACTATCAAAGAAGTTATAGAGCTTCTTACTTCCAGCAAGGTCGTTTTGCGTTATTGGATTAGATAAGCACCGTTTAGGGGTGTGAGCCAGTATAAACATTGATAAACCGTATTTCCTTTTCAGAGCCATAAGCCGAAACATAAGTGTACCTGCTGCATCTCCTTTCTCAGAAGCAATACACAGATAAGTAAGATTATCAATGATAAGCACCTTTGCACCCGTTTGTATGGCTGTTTGTTCAATATTCCCTATAACGGCTTCCTCAAAGTTGGTAGCGTCTAAAGAATCCCGGTTTATTTCGACCCTATACAGATTATCCGGGAATTGGTACAGACTTCCTGCCTCATCGCTATATCGTAGTTGAAATTGCTTATCTGATAACTCAAAGTCAAAGTATAAAGCCCTTTGCCGTTCCGCTATACTTGTCGCAATCTGTACGGCATAGATAGACTTACCCAAATTAGAATCAGAGAACAAACAGCATACCTCACCCTCATACCATAACGATAACCAAAGCGCATCCGGGTTCGGTCTTAGTGCCGCCTCCTTTATAGTTCGGTTGGCGGTCTTAACTGTAAACATCCCTATCTGCTCCGGTATCTCTGCCGCCAGTTGATCGGCTTTTTGCAGTTCTGCACCTATGGCTCGAATGTAGTTAAAGCCTCCCATTATTCACCCTCCCCAAATAGTTTTAATTGCCGGTTATCAACTTGACGGAATAACTCTTTATCTGTTGTATAATATCCAGCCGCAAACTTCGTGTGCTCGTCCTCTTTCTTGTAAAGAAGCTGGATCAGTCCTTTATCTTCCATGTTAGCCACGTAACGGCAGATATTAGCTCTCAGTATTCCGGTTTCCAAGGATACATCTAGCATCGTCTTTGGCCGTTCCTTAAAAGACTGATAAACAATTTGGTATTGTAGCCGAAACTCATTATCTTTGCCCTTATCATTAGGGAGATTGGCGGCTTCGGTCGCCCTTTTTCTTGTTCCCATGTTATCCCCTCCGATATTTAAATACTACTTGCTCTTTCACAGCTCGATCTATAGCGTCCGCATCATACAGTATTCTACTTCCAATTCGTTTAGACTCAATAATCCCCTCTTTAGTAAGCCTTGCCAAAGTAGGTAATGTTACATGTATTTTATCGGCTGTTTCTTGCCGGGTATAATACCTCAGTTCTCTCTTTTCTGTAGCTACAAGTACCTTCTCTGATACCTTATCTACGATAACATCTATAATAGGAGCAAAAAAGCTCATTATGACAGATTGTTGTATTGAATTTAAATTATTCATCTTTCCTATTCTTTTTAGATTGATAAAGAAAGATTCGTTGTGCACCGCAAATCTTTTATGCAAAGGAAAAGGTAAACAAAAGGGACTAAAAAAGATTATAATCTTTAATAGTCCCACGGCAACAAAAAGTGCAGCATATTTTTTTCGTTACATTCTTATATTCAATTTATTAACATTACTTTTTCGTATACTTTCCTTTATTTTATCTGATGAAAAAAAATTATCAAAGGCTATGTTGCCGCCAGCAACTGCACCGTATATTTCTATTTTCACCTTAGTATCTAGCCACGAAGTTATATTGCAAAAATTTAATTGAAGGAGATTGTATATTTTAGTGTAGCATAAATTATCCTCATAGCCTAATTCTTTCAGGAATAAGTATAGGGGTCTAAGTTCATCTCGAAAATCTGCAAAATAAGAACTGCGTAACCCACCCTTATCTTGCATATCACATAAAGGATAATGTTCAATAAGATCCTTACAGATATCATTTATACTATTGATTAGCATTCCCAAAAATTCACGATTGGTTATTCTAATGGGTTTATGTTTTCCCCCGTAATTAATGCTAATGTGTTTAATAGACTTACCCGCATTTAATATATCCTCAGCTTGCCCTACTGCTTTGTAGCCTCCATGTTCAGCTTCTGTTTCGTATATCATTTGTATTATTCCATGAATCCTAATGTCATAGTAAATTAAGAATTTTACTAATGATATTTGTATACTTAAGTCATAACTATCAATCAAATTATAGGGCTCATGGCCATAAATACGATTTGCCACATTTGACATATTTATATCATGTCTGGAAGGGAAAAAATGTAATTCATCCTGCATGTCGGATGAATCATTAGGGATGTAACACACATAATCGTCAAACATTGTCATTTTTCTTTATTTGGCTACTTTCAATTTTGTGAAATAATTCTCTTTTGCTGCTAACATACTTTTTTCCAACTCATCTAGTTTAAGATACGTTCTCAATTGTTGCTCACTGCTATGACCTGTAATTGCCATAATAGAACTTAAAGAAGCACCAGCCTTATACATATTAGTCGCAAGACTTCTACGGCAAGTATGAGTTTTCAAAAGGTCGCAAAAACGTTTCTTTGCTACATACTCCATTGCTCCCCGTTGTTCATTCAATTCTACCATCTCCGTCCAACCTAATGCCTCGCCGATCTCTTTGATATGATCGTTTATCTTTTGATCGTAAACTTTTGGCAAAGATCCGTCATACTTGTTCAAGATAGCTTCTACCCGAGAGTCCTGGGGGATATACACAATGTTCCTTGTCTTTTCCTGCTTTAGTTTAATATAACGGTTCCCATCAGTAAGAGTAACGACCATCTTTGCATTGATACGCTTATAATCGCTTACACGCTGTCCGGTCAGGCAGCCTACTACAAACACATCTTTTACTTTCTCCCATGCCGGACGATTAGATAAATCATACTCGTAAAGCTCCTGTATGCGTTCTTCTGTCAAATAAACATTATCAACATCTTTGTAAATAACATCAAACGCAGATCGAACGTTACCGGCATCCATTAACTTTAATTGCTCAGCTGCGTAACAGATCGTTTTGCAAATCTTTACCATTCTGGCAATAGTATTGGGGGAATATTCTTTGTCGGTCAAGAATAACCGGAAATCATTGTAGAACTCTATTGTTAGATCACCAAAATCAATAACTCTTAGCCTTACTTCCTGATATGCTTTAAACTGCGAATGGAAGCCCTTATAACTTTTTACTGTTCCAGGTGATACGTTAGTAGTACCGCCTTTTTTCTTACGCTTTCCTGTTTCGCACTCATGGATGAATTGAACAATGAAGTCATTGAAGTTTCTAGCCTGTTCTTCTTCCAATGCTTTCGCCTCGGCTTCTGCACGTTCCTTTTCAGCTGCGATCTGTTCTGCATACACTATTTCATGAATGCGCTCTTTAGCCATGTCGGAAGTAATAGCCACACCATTCTTTATAAGAGCATCAAGCATAGAAAAAATAGCATCAAGTTTAAGAACAAGGTCTTTGCCTTTACCATTCCTGAACGCTGTTAATGCTTTTGCACCAGTCAAAGACTTATTCCATTCCTTGATATCAACTTCTAGCCCAGTAGACACCCGAATGTTTATCTTTGGCACTCTGTTTTGTATGCGAGCGTATAAGGTTGCATATCCTTCGCTTTTATCGGTTCTTAGAATGAATGTAGCTGCCATATCTTTTACTGTTTAAATTGGTACTATAAATATAGAGGTTCTTTTTAATTTGGTACTACATTGGTACTACAATCTTTTATCTTATTTTATTTCTTTTTCTTTATCAAATAAAACAATATACTAATTTTCAAATAGATATGCGTTTAATCTTTTATTAAAGATATAAGCAAAATAAAGAAGTAGAGGTTCGCCAGGAACCTCTTCCTCAAAAAAGGATTAGAAAGAAAATTTCTAATCCTTTTTCTATTTTAATAAAATTACCTATCTTGTCGCCGCTATTAAAATGAAAGAGGTACAAATCAAAATATATGATTAAAAACCACATATTCCATTTGTAATTATTTTGAAATATATTTGAAAAAACAACATTATACTTTTGTCCTCATTAATTGTAGCAAAATGAAAAGATCTTCCGATGAAGCAATATGGGAGTTGTGCCTCAAAGGAGATAAAAGAGCTTTCGAAGAATTATATAAGCGATTTTATCCTCTTTTATATAATTATGGCTGTAAATTTTCTGCAGACAAAGATTTGATACGTGATTGTATACAGAATCTTTTTGTCCGTCTGATTCAAAACCACCGTACATTATCGAAAACAGCATTAGTTAAAGGTTACTTATTAAAAGCATTCAGAAATCATCTTTATGACATGCTTAAAGCTCAAAGTGAGCAAAAGGAAATGTTCCCTTGTATTGATGAAATACTCACATTTGAAAGCGAATTGGTTCTATCAGCCACAGATAAATCTGCTTCACTCAAATACGCGATTATAAAACTCGCTTTCATGGAGCTTCCATTACGTCAACAGGAAATACTTTATCTCTTTTATGTTGCAGAAGTTAGTCATGCTGATATATCTTCCGCTTTCGATATCAATTACCAATCCAGTAAAAATCTACTATATCGCTCTCTCATTAAATTTCGCGAATTATATTTTCTGAAATGGAAAGAGGCGCAGATACATGGAAGTAAAGTAATTTCCATCATCCATACACCAAAAATCAAAGATATTGTAAACTGGCTAAACCCCAAATTTGCAAAAGAATGTTAACCATCCGCTTTTAACGAGTACCTTTTTCAAAACACCTCGTATTAATGAAAAAGATTGACGAGTGAACAAGAAAAAGAGCACATATAACAATTTATTTATCCATAAATCACAACAGTTTCTGTCACTTATTAAACAGACTGAAAAGATAAATAAAAAGGAAATAGACAACTCCTGGAAGGAGGTAGAAAGACAACTTTATGCAAAAACCTCTTCCCAGAAAAAAAGTACATTTACACGCACAATTTTATGGATATCATACTCAGCCACAGCAATCGTATGTATCTTTCTTTCTTTGAATATTTACAATAACCACTTCAAAAACAATCATACTTTATCGGCCCAACTACTGGATAATATGACAACTATCGAATGCATAGACGATATTTGTCTGATGACTCCTCAAACGCACATAAAGCTAAAAGACAAATCCATACTTCATTATAGTACGGATGGTTCTTTAACAATTCCCCGGGAACAGATCAAAGACTCAATACATGATGATATTCACCATAGTAAAATACAATTAAACCAAATAATAGTCCCTAAAGGAAAACGTACGGAAATCATATTTTCCGATGGAACCAAAGCTTATATAAACGCAGGAAGCCGAGTTATATACCCCCGGATATTCGACAAAAACAAACGGGAAATAGTGATAGAAGGAGAAGTCTATTTAGAGGTAGCGCCCAATCCCAAATCTCCGTTTATTGTCAAATCATCCAATTTCGACATAAAAGTACTGGGAACAGCTTTTAATGTATCTGCCTACAAGGAGGATAAAGCCGGATCTGTCGTACTGGTACATGGTAAAGTGGAAATAGAAACCACCCAGAAAGAAAAAATAGTACTTCAACCGGATCAATTGGCATATATCACACCAGAAAAAACGACTACACAAAATGTCAATGTACTTAAATATACAAGTTGGAAAGACAATTTACTGTTTCTGGACTCTGACAAAACAAGCGATGTCTTAAATCAATTATCCCGTTTTTATGGTGTCAACATAAATTATGCTACAGAAGTAGCTGATATTCCTATTTCGGGAAAACTCGATTTACGAAAAGACATAGAAGGTGTACTGAAAAACATAGAAGAATCTCTTTCATTAGAATGTAAAGGGAATAAAGAAACTGGTTTTTATTTATTCGTCGGGAAATAACATATTAATTACTAAAAACAAATGCCTATTGAAGAAAAAAGAAAAACAAAAAAAGACCGGATAATATTGGTCGTATTATCCGATCCTATGAATTCCCTAAAAAGTTACACATTAAAGAATTAGAAAACAAAGGTATGAAAAAAAGAAAACAGGTTAGTCTAAAAAAGACTAATTATCTAAAATGTATCTGTTTATGTACGACGGTGGCATCGTTTTCTATATTGCCGCTACACGGATACTCTGTATCACAGGAGAAATTTGAGTTAACAGAGAACCTGCAAAACATGTCTCTGAAAGATGTTTTTTCTTATATTGAACAAGAAAGCGGATATGTAGTTCTCTACCACAGCGACAAAATCAACATGAACCAAAAAGTTCATGTTAATCTGGAAAACAAACCTGTAGAAAAAATAGTGGAAGAAGCACTCAAAAACACAGGTATTACCTACATTATTAATAACAGGCAAATTGTTCTCCGTAAAGAAAAAGAGACTCAGTTTTCTTTAAAAAGCACTCCCACAACTTCACCTCAGCAGAAAAATATCCTTATCAAAGGAAATATAAAAGATATTGCCGGAGATCCGCTTATCGGAGTCAATATTCTGGTTAAAGAAACGAGTATAGGAGCTATCAGTGACATCGACGGAAATTTCGAACTTGAAGTTCCTCAAGGTTGTACTATTATAGCTTCATATATTGGATATATAAACCAGGAAATCAAAGTCAACAACCAGAAAACTATCCAAATCATTATGCAAGATGATTTGAAAAAATTAGAGGAAATTGTTGTTGTCGGTTATGGAGTTCAACAAAAACGTGATGTTACAGGCTCTATTGCAGCCATAAAAGGAGATGACCTTAAAAATTTACCCGTAGCACAATTGACAAATGCATTGCAAGGATTGGCATCAGGTATAGATATCGTATCTGACGGTGGCTCTCCCGGTGCGGAACCGACCATACGCGTCCGCGGAACAGGCAGTATGAATGCCTCTAATCCTCTTGTAGTAGTAGACGGAGTTCCTTCGGGTAAAATATCGGATATAAATCCGAATGACATCGAAACAATAGAAATCTTGAAAGATGCCTCTTCCTCTGCAATCTACGGAACGCGTGCAGCAAACGGAGTAGTTATCATCACAACAAAGAGGGGAAACAAAGAAACAAGAACAAACGTAGAAATCAATGCTTTTGCAGGTATAGCCAATGTTAGCAAAACATTAGACCTGTTGACTGCTCCTGATTTGGTGATGTTAAAAAAAGAACGCTATGCCAACGATAACATTCCAGTAAATACATTTTGGGAAAATCCTTACTACGGAGTTCAACGCACAAATTGGCAAGATGAGTTATTTGACCAGGGAAGTGTTTATAATGCGGATGTACGTTTAACCGGAGGCAATCAAAAATCAAACTTCATGTCCAGTATCGGATACTACAAAGAAAAAGGTATTATCACGAACTCAGATTTTGAACGTATATCTTTCCGCTTGAACTCAGACCACCAGATTACAGACCGGTTTAAAGTAGGACAAAGTGTGCAATATACCTACCGTAAATGGTATAATCCCAGTACGGCTTCTGTCTATAATGGAGTAGTATGGCAAGCTCTCCGGTTCAACCCGGCAATTCCATGCCGTATTGACGACGAACACTGGGGATCTGCTGTAGAGAATAATGAATTAGGAGATATAAACAATCCCGTATATGAGATATCTACAGAAAGGCATGAAAAAACCAACCACGGTTTACTGGCAGCCTTAACTCTGGATTTCAAAATCATAGATGATCTTGTTTTAAAAGGAAACGCAGCTTTCGATGGTACCATATATAATTACAAAGATTTTTTTCCACAAGTCACCGAACAGATGCGTAAAAGAAATGATGCCGAATTGCAGCAAGGATATCAAAACAGGTATTCATTTCTGGGCGAAGTATATCTTTCTTACCAAAAGAAGATACAAGAAAAACATAATATGAATATTATGGCCGGTTTCTCTGCCCAAAAAAACAAAGGTGATTTTTTTAACGCAACAAAGAAAAGTTTTGCAGACGAAAGCGATGATCAACTGGTTATGGATAACGGTTCCGTAATGGGAGCCATAAACGGAAATTATTATCCGGAGTCCTCCCTGGCCTCTTTCTTCGGACGCGGTTTTTATTCATTCAACAACAGATATTTATTGACATTGACATTCCGCGCCGATGGATCATCTAAATTTGCGCCGGGACAGCAATGGGGTTACTTCCCTGCATTTTCACTGGGTTGGAGACTTTCTGAAGAATCTTTCCTGAAAGATGTCAACTTTATTGATAACCTGAAATTAATCGGGGGTTGGGGATTACTGGGAAATCAAGACGTAGCAGACTTGCAGTACCTTACCATCATGAAAAAGAACATTGATTACGGCAACAAATACACGTTCGGTGCGGAACAAGTAGGCGGTGCTAAAATCAACAGCTTATCCAATCCTTTAATAACCTGGGAAAAGACAGGTATGACAAATATAGGAATAGACGGAACCTTTTTCGATCAGAAATTAACAGCTTCCGTGACATGGTTTGATAAGAAAACAGTAGATATGCTGGTCCCGACCGTAGCTATCGGAACACTGGGACGCGCCACCATACCTGACAGTAACATCGGAGAAATGAGAAACAGGGGATGGGAAATTGAAGCAGGTTTTAGACAAGAGCTTTCTAATGGTTTTATGTACGACTTAAGTATGAATCTTTCTTTTGTAAAAAACAAAATTTTAAAGTTATACGGCAACAACAACTATATCGGTTCCGTTTCTTACGGACGCCAAGCTCAGGAAATATCACGCAGCTATGAAGGTAAACCCATCGCATCTTTTTATGGTTGGAAAACAGATGGTCTTTATCAAAACATGCAAGAGATACAAAACGACCCAAACATACAGAACGATCCTCAGAAAGGTAATATCACTCCGGGTGATGTCCGGTTTGTTGATATCAACAACGATGGTGTCATTGATGAAAAAGACCGTACATATCTGGGAGATCCGAATCCGAATACAATCCTAGGATTCCAGGCCAAGTTCGGATATAAAGGATTTGATTTATCATTAAACTTCATAGGCAGCTTCGGAGCCGAACTGTATAATGCAGACCGGATGCAAGGTCTGGATCCGAGTTATTCTTACAATATGTATGCAGAAGCATTGGGCAGATGGCACGGAGAAGGAACCAGCAATTCCATTCCTAAGATGTCAACACAACGGACTAACCTGAATCATCGTACTTCAGATTTGTTCATTGAAAAAGGAGATTATCTGAAACTAAAAACAGCCACATTAGGATACAATATTCCTAAACGGTTGACCCAACATCTCAGAATCAACGCCCTTCGTTTATACGTAACGGCAGAAAACCTGTTCACAATCACTCCGTACACAGGTTATTCTCCCGAAATCGGCTACACGGATGGCAACAAGCAAAGAGGTGTTGACTATGCTCAATACCCTGCCAGCCGAAAATTCATCCTGGGATTGAAAGTTAATTTCTAATTTAAAACAATTACAGATATGAAACGAATAAATTTATATATAATAGCATGCCTTCTTACAGGGTATATGCTAACATCCTGTGAGAATTTCCTGTCTTCCGATCCCAAAGGTATCTATACAGAGGGAAATTACTTCAAAAACGAACAAGCTGTAGTGGATGCAGTTACCGGATTATATGGTATTTTAATAGTAGAAGACTTTGTTGCGCATGGAGACTATACATGGGATATCTGTTCTGACGATATGTTCCGGGCAGGCGACCATGCCGAAGACGAAGCTATAGAAACATTTACATTCGATACGGGAAATGCCCAGCTAAAAGCAGGTTGGAAATGGAAATATGAATTGATCTCGAGAGCCAACAATATATTAATTCATGTTCCGTCTATGAATAATATTTCGGAATCCATAAAAAACCGCAGTCTGGGCGAAACATATTTCTTCAGGGCTTTCGCTTATTGGTGGCTTTATCTTCCGTATGGAGAAATACCTTTAATACTGGAGGATGACGTCAAAACGGCTAATTACAACAAGCCAAAAGCAAATATCGACGAAGTGCTTTCGCAAATAGAAAAAGACCTGAAAAAAGCAGCCGAATTGTTAGATGAAACGGCTTCTCCCGGAAGGATCAGCAAAGGGACAGCTTATGCTTACCTGACCCAGTTATACATGCATTGGTCTAGCTATAGCGGCAAAGAGAACCTGCTAAATGAGGCAATCTCTGCCGGAGAAAAGGTAATAAATAATGCCAACTATAAATTAGCAACAGATTATCAGGCCAATTTCAGGCAAAAATCCACACCTACTACAGAGATGTTATTATACGTAGCCTCTTCATCTACCTGGCGTAACACATCCACTATTTATTATTTTTCTCCCCGTGATTTGGGAGGCTGGAATTTTTTCCACCCACTTCCCAACTTATATGAAGCTTTCGGCAACGACCCGCGAAGAATCATGACCATGTGGGCTGCCGGAGACAAGATTCAAATAGGCAGTAAATTGCAGGATTATGATGCAAGCAAATCCGAAACAGGATATCATTTCAATAAATATACTACCTTTACAAACGACGGTAAGCTCAATTTCGACTTGCTGATCCCTTTAATGCGTACATCCGATATTTACCTATTAGTGGCAGAAGCCAAAATTAGAAAATCGGGCACAGGGGCCGGCGACACAGAAATAAATACCGTGAGAGCACGTGTCGGCTTGCCTGCTATCAAGAACGCAGGAAAAGACGAATTAATAAAAGAACGGCGTCTGGAACTGGCGGGAGAAAACCGAAGACATTTTGACCTGGTTCGCTGGGATCGTATCAATTGGATAGATTTAGAGAAACTTTATGCCGATCCGTCGTCATCCAACACCACAGATATAGGCCGTAAGAATTTCAAAAGACCTAAGAATTACTTTTTCCCGTTACCACAGGAAGAAATAGATAAAGGCTCCGGTATTTTGATTCAAAACAATAATTACACAAATCTATAAATTATGAAGACTTACTTAATTCTAATCATCGGTTTACTCTCTGTTTTTATTTCAGAAGTAAACGGTTCCAACATTGACAGGAAATACCGGTTGATTGCCCATCGCGGCGGTGTTACAGAAAACGGTCTCTATCCTGAAAACAGTATTGGCGCTCTTGATGAAGCCATAAAACGAGGCTACACTGGAGTAGAAATTGATGTAAGACAAAGCAAAGACGGTAAACTATTCCTTTATCACAACCGGACATTCGAACAAGATTACGACTCGAAAGCAACCGGTTCGGAACTTACCTGGGCTGAAATACAAGCGCTTCGTCCACTAAAAAGGAAAACCAATACAATTGTTTCAATGGAAGATTATTGCAATCATTGTAAAGGCAAAATAGAAGAACTGATGATCGATATAAAAATAGACAAACCCAGTCTCGAATTTTATCAGGAATTAGAGCGGATACTCAGTCAGACCGGTTATCTGAAGTCTTCTTACTTTATTGGCCATGGCAACTATTTCAAAGGGAAAAGTTACATAACAATGCTGATTAGGGAAAAAGACGAATTCTTTAAAGCCGACGGCGAAAAAACAAAAGATTATTACTTTCTGTTTGCAGGCATTGACGAACTGAATTCGCGAATCATCCAATGGTGCAAAAAGAACAACATTAAAATAATGGCTTGCGTTAATCGTCCATACAGGGTAGCAATGAATAACGACAATCTGCTGGATGCAAAAAAAGACATTGAATGGTTACAAAAATGGGGAGTAGTCGACTACCAGATTGATACAGACTATGACCTGTTCTTCAGGGAAGACGACTAAACACCGTGTTTGAATTTACATGTATCGAAAGATTTCATCGTAATGATTTTTATAACTCATAGTTATGATTTTGAAAAGTCATAACTATGAGTTCGTTTTTTTGCAAATCGGGATATACACAATTGACATCAGAATGTTAAATGCATACTGAACCGGACGCCACGTGTTTGAATGCCGGGATGATCTTTATAATTCAGACGCCAGACATAATCCAGGCGCAAAAATTTAAAAATATTCTCCACCCCTACTCCTACTTCCATATAAGGAGCCTTACCCATCGCATAAGAACCAGCCGGGAATAAATAAAGCCCTTCACCTCCATTTGCCGGATTATTCTTTTCAGTCAGGTTACCATATAATCCGCGAAACGAAAATACTTCACGCCACTTCAATTTTTTTATCAAAGGCAAACGGTTTAACAGAGCCCCGTTCATGAAGTAAGTCACATCCCATGATGCATATTCATCATTCAAAAACTCCATCGCATTCATACAAGTGTACGATTCGGGTTGTACCGTATACGAAAGGTTGGCATTCGGAATTATCAACAAAGGATAAGGAACCTTATTCCAGACCTTACCGGCCTTGCAAATAATGTCCGTATATCCGAATGCAGAGAACCAGAAACGTTTTTGAATTCCCACATCCGTACGGTTATAAGTATATGAAGATCCCAAAGCACCTTTAAGTGCCGTTATATGATTTACAGTAAACACCGGAGCATCCAACGTTATAGGATAACGATAATTCCGGGTTTGATAAAACTTTTCGTTCGGTGCAAATCTGAACTTAAACTCTAATTCTGTCATAGAATACGACTTCACCGGCGAAATCTCCTGATTTGCCCCAATACGATCAAACACGGCATACTCCGTAGCATATTCTTTCCTGTTTCTTAACACTGCACCATATGCCAAACCGTTGTAATGTTCACGATAATAAGTCAGTTCCGCCTTACGCAAATACGTAGCGCGGGTATCTTTCTGACGCTTCCATGCCAAAAAGATATTATCCTGATTCGTGTACATATACTGCTGCCCCAACTGATTGATATCATAACTATATTCAGCTCGTATGGAATGTACCGGAAATTCCTTTCGATATTCTTTCTTATCAATAAAAGAATATTCTGCAATGGCATCGTATTTGATTTTTTCATCCTTTGTTCCGTAAGCCACGTAACCATCAAGGAAAAGCCTTTTGCTAAAAGCTGTAGTAGTTGTTCCTCCCACACGAAAACGTGCTCCTTCAATTGCATTACCACTGATAGTGGTATTCATAGGTCCGAACTCGAACTTGCTCTTCAGGGGATCTTTATTTGTTGCAATATACCCCGATACCAATATGGAAACAACCTTCTCCGTTATATAGAAAATAGGGACGGAACGTAATTTAGCCATTAAAGCTTCCACCGTATTTTGTTTACGACGGCCAGCCTCCAACGGCCTGTTATTATCCCAAAAATCCTCTGGTTGGCTGAATGCTTCTTTCACTGTAATAACTGGAGCACTTTGTTGAAAAACAGATTGATCTTCCGGAGGGGCAAAAGACTGATTAGAATATATATTGAGCCTGCGGGCATACATACCTTTTGACTTTTGGGACAATTTGAAATCTACATTTATATCATCTTTCGTGATAATGCGGGTACCATCCTCCGCCCTATCAAAAGTTTGTTCTATAGTCATACCACCGACAAAGTTCAGATTTATATCTTTCGGTACATTCAGCTTAACCCTCTTGACAAAATAGGTGGAATCAAGAGTAATATACAAATGTCCCGTAAAACCGAATGTTTCCGAAGTAAAAGGGACAAAACCCAGATCAACACATCTACGATTGTCTATTTCCAACGTATCGAGCAAATAATACTTATAAAAATTAGGCCCCATTGTAGACAACGGGCTTACAAAACGATTCAAAAATAAAGGGATATCATTCTGAAAAATATTTACTTCACGAAAAACCTCATCCAAAAACTGTTGAATACCGTCACGCGAAAATATTTCATCAACACCCGCAGATTTTGAACCTTTAATCAACCGCTTCTCACTTTTCGGATCTTTCCTGAAATAAACCGTTGACACTTTTTCTTTTTCCGAAACCGGCAAAATTGTCGTTCCGATATCTAATGTATCGATATAATCTACCAGGAAATCAAATTTACGGACTTTGCCATCCTGCCTTTTGGGTTTGGGCTGGAAGTCGTTCATGGCAAATACCATTTTTTCGTATTGGTCATACTGGAAATAATCATGATTACGGGGATCATTGCTTTCGCGCCTTTCTATCGCATTTTTGACGAAAGTAACAGCAGGGTTTTCTTTCTTGCTATACTTTTCTTTCTTAGGCTTTATTATAACCTCGGAAAGCGCAATAGAAACAGGAACTAATTGTACTTTAAACGTATTTGTTTTTCCCGGAATTACTTTTAATGTCTTTTCCGCATAACCCAAATACGAAACCTGAAGATTCCGGGTTTTGGATGACGTAGAAAATGAAAACTGTCCATCCAGATTTGTCGTTGTCCCAATAGTAGTACCTTCAAGCAATACCGAAACATACGGTAAAGCCTCCCCCGTAATAGAATCGGTAACAACTCCTCTTATTACAGTGTTTTGCCCATTAGCCGTCCAGGCAATCAGCATAAAAAATATCCAACAAATAAACCTTTTCACCATCACAACCAATATACCACATTAAAAACTCCGCAAAAGTATAACACCTTTCGGGATCCAAAATGTTCCAAATTACGTAGATAATATTCCAATTAGCTACAAACAAGTCTAAAACCTTAAGAACGGCTTATTTGCAATCCTTTATCCGATAAATTCATTTCCACAAACCGGGCATTCGGATTCTGAGGGGAAGCTGTTAATATTTTACGAATCTGAAGAGCAGCTTCCGGGCTCTTTGCTACCATATATAAATAGCCTCCTCCCCCTGCACCCGGCAACTTATATCCCCACGTAAAGTCTTTAATCCGGTTAATAATCTGCTCCACAACCTGAGGATTAGTTCCTGAATCTAATGCTTTATTTTGTTCCCAGGTTTTACCCACTAATGTTCCATAAGTTTCAAAATCGCCACACTGTATTGCCTCATACATATCAAGAGCATGTTCCTTCATCTCCGAAAGCAAAGTCAGATGTGAATTGCTATTCAGGAACATTCCCCTTACAATTTCGGCTAATATATCCTTCGCCGTACGAGTTATACCTGTATAATACAACAAATGGCAGGCTTGATATTCAGGATCGGTAAACAAATATTCCGGCAACCACCTAACCAGAGGAGCCTGACTAAATCCTTCGCCGGTCTGGAGTAATTTCAGACCATGAAGTATGCCTCCATACTGATCTTGCCATCCGCCGCCGGTAGTCAATAATTGTTCCAGAATAAGAGTACGGTTGCCTATTTCATTTTTATCCCAGGCCAAGCCACAAAAATCGGATATTGCTCCCAATACCGTAGCTGCAAGAATAGAACTGGTTCCTAAACCCGAACCGGCAGGAATAGCCGCCAATAATGTAACTTCCAAGCCACAACCAAAGTTTTTCAATTGTTCTTCTAGCGAAGAATAATTTTCCAAGGCAAATTCAGGTACGAATCCAGCCAAAGCCAAAGCTGCTTTAGGTATGGAAAATGGAGAACCTACCTTATTATAGTTTCTGAGTTCATCCCAGGAAGTTATACATTCCATTGCCCCCAGGTCTATCGACCGTAAAATAATTTTATATTCATTCGATGGTTTTACATAAACCTGTAAAGGAGGTTGGCCATTTAATTCGATCGCCACATTTACCACGTTACCACCCGAGTACATACAAAAAGGAGGCGTATCTGTCCAACCTCCGGCCAAGTCTATTCGCACAGGGCTTCTACCCCAAACAATCTGATCGCGATATACATTAAGATGAGGATACTGTTTATCATCCGCAATAGATCCAATCAAACCATCACGTAATAAAGAAAAAGCATATTGTTGTTCGCTTGCAAAGTCTTTTCCCTGCAATTGTAATACACGCGCTCTAAACATCCGATCGTGTATTCTTTTCATCAATGAAGCATCTTCCGGAAGTTGTTCCGGAAGATCTATATTGTTATTTACGAACTCCGCTGCGGCATCTGCCAGATCTAATTGATAAAAAACACTTTTCTCATGATTGGCCGCAAGCATTGGCCAATCTTTTTTTCTGAAAAATTCGCGTTGCTCTACCAAACGAAGCAAATTTGCTTTATCGGATAACTCATTGGCCGACATTTTTAGTGCAGACTTCCAAAGTTCTTTTCCCTCTGCCAATTCAGGTTCAGATATCATCCATCGCAAAAGAATACCTAAATCATCGACCGATTTACATATAGGGAATATACGGGCATTCTGGATATCATTACAAACAGGCAATTGTATTGCACGTTTCAAAGCCCATTCAATGACAGATTGCCCCATAAACGAAGTAGTACTATCTAGTAAACCGCCTTTGAACGCATCATTAAAGCCATAAGGACGGGCAACAAAATCTTTATCATTTACAGGAACCACATCCACACATGCACTCTCCGGCAGATTTAATGCCCAATTGTTAACAGGCACACCCGTAATTATGTGTTTACTATTTAACGTCCAATATTGACCTATACAACTATTTTCCACCCATAATTCAGAATTACCAACCGTCAATTTCTGATGAATTTCTGCATTCTGAACAAACATAGCCGGATGCGGTTTCACTTTACGTTGCATAATAGCCCGTTGGTCACGTACCAAGTTCTGCACAGCCAAAGTAGAAGAAATCAATTCACGGCTGGTTCCATAATGATAAAACTCACCTCCGGGTAAAGGTAATATGGCAACTGTCAATTTATTTAGTTCAGAATCTTTTATTTTAGGATTCTCACCAAGAGCTAAACCAAATTCAGAATAAAGATCATAGGTTTTCATCATGCCGTCACTCTGCTCATAAGAACGTTCCATCAGCAATTCAACAGCACGGTCGCTCAACAGCCAAATACCAATATCCATCAAAAACAGATGCGTTGCAGCCAACTCTCCTAATTCTTCCAAAGAAGGTTTTTGCAACATAAAGCCCAGTTCATCCGGAGATTTCCGGCTGGACACAAAAACACCATGGTTTGTCGCTAATGCAGGTTCAACCCATAATCCGTAACAAACTACGTCTGCTTCAGGTATTTCCTGTAAAGGCTGACTATTCCGGATATAAACATCACCGCTTGCAATTAATGTATGCAAAGACTCCGGAGCCTTTTGCATGATTTTCTCATATAAAGGCAATTGCAACGACAGCAAATTTTGAGATAATTTTTGCCCCCGTGCCCAACGAAAAACAGGAATCGGAGTTAACACTTTTCCCGACGGAGCATAACCGGGCAAACGCCGGCTTTGTCCTCCGGCATGAAGTAATATTCTTTTATCTGCAGATAACCATTCGGAAAAAGGCATCTCCTTCGCTTCGCTTTTATGGCACGACTCTAATAACCAAGTTGTTCCTCCCCCTGAACCTAAACGTGCACCGACAGGATCGGAAGTACAAAACCATTCATTCGCATTAACTTTTTCTATTTTATGAAAGCAATCCACCAAATTAGGAGGCAAGGATAATAATTTTTTCATGACGTTTTTATACTAAAAGAACTCACTACACTAAGTAAATGGTCTATAAATTAGACCTGTAAAGGTACAAGTTTTATTTAATTTTTTCATTCTCCATACGTATTCATTTAAATTATCATTTTAAGAAAGGCATTAAATACCCTGCAAAAATTTAGAGTCCGATAAAAAAAGTTTGTTTTTACTAATCGACTCTTTGGATTAATACATAAAACGTATCTTACTTTGTATTTACTTAATATATAATAGTATGGTATACGGTTATGTAAGAGTCAGTACAGACAAACAAAGCACTGACAATCAAAGATTTGAAATTGAAAAATTCATCAAAGCTAGAAATATGCATATTGATAGCTGGGTAGATGAAACAATCAGTGGGACGAAAGGTATATCCGAACGTCAATTGGGCAAATTGCTGAAGCAAATACGCAAAGGCGATATTCTTATTACAACTGAGCTTTCCCGCCTTGGGCGTAATCTGATGCAAGTTATGAGTTTTTTGCATCAATGTATGGAAAGGGATATTATTGTTTTTACAGTAAAAGAGGGATACGAACTCGGTAATAATATTAACAGTAAAATTTTAGCATTTGCATTTAGTTTAAGTGCCGAAATTGAACGCAACCTCATATCTCAACGAACCCGCGAAGCTTTGGCCAGAAAGAAGACAGAAGGTACTAAATTGGGGCGCCCGAAAGGTTTCAGTCTGGATCAATGTAAACTAGCAGGTAAAGAAGAAATAATCCTGAAATTTTTAAAGGAGAAAAAAACGAAGTTATATATCAGTAAAAAACTGGGTGTCAACAGACAGACTCTACGTGATTTTATGAAAAATCATCTGGAATCGCCTCAGAAATAAAACCAGAATGGAAATTAGAACTTTTAACAACTTAGCAATTTTTTAACTTGTGTTAAATTAAGCAAGTTCCTCCATCCTTTTCTGCATTTATTTGTTTATTCGTATTAACTTGCAGAATTATATAGAGAAAATATGTTCGAAATATCTAAAAAGATACTTTTTCCTCTGTTTTTTACTATAGACAGAGGTAGTATTATTTACATCTATTTTGATTTGTAGACTTTAGTTCAATCTCTTAATACAATTCTAAATGGAAAAAACACTCGTAATTTTAAAACCATGCACTGTTCAGCGCGGTTTGATCGGTGAAATTGTTTCTCGTTTTGAGAAAAAGGGGCTTCGTCTGGCAGGTATGAAAATGACCTGGTTGACTGACGAAATTTTAAGCGAACATTATGCACATCTGAAAGAAAAACCTTTCTTTCAGAGAATTAAAGATGCAATGAGCGTATGTCCTGTAATTGTATGTTGTTGGGAAGGTGTTGACGCTATACAGGTTGTACGCACTTTAGCCGGTGCTACAAACGGAAGGAATGCAGCTCCCGGAACTATCCGGGGAGATTATAGCATGAGTGTACAAGAAAATATTGTACATGCATCCGATTCGCCGGAAACAGCAGCTATGGAATTAAAAAGATTTTTCAATGATACAGAAATCTACGATTATAAGTTAAACAATCTGTTGAGTCTGTATGCCAATGATGAATTTTAATCATAAAATAGCCGGAATTGCAAGGTAAAAAACCTTTTCAATTCCGGCTATTATATTTAGAAACTTACATCCTATCCTCTCGAACCGGATGAACAACCTAATTACTAATCTAAAAATCTAATACCATGAAAAACACACTACAACTTAATAACAAAAGCAGATTCAAAAAAGTTTCGGAAACGATCTCTTTTTCCATTTCATTCGAATGGAATAAAAGTTGACTTTATTGTATTTTTCCCCAATTGCGTCTATATTTGTACTTTTATTATCAACAAGAGTACAGACAAAATTAAAATGTATTAGATATGCATAATTGGTTTGAATGCAAAGTATCTTACGAAAAGATACTTGAAAACGGAATGCAGAAAAAGGTTACCGAACCTTACTTGGTAGACGCCCTGTCTTTCACAGAAGCAGAAGCTCGCATTATTGAAGAAATACGCCCTTTCATAACCGGCGAATTTACTGTAACAGACATTAAACGGGCTCGTCTTTCCGAACTATTCTTCAATGAAAATGGAGATCGTTTTTACAAAATAAAAGTCTATTTCATCACATTGGATGAAAAAAGCGGAGCAGAAAAGAAAACTGCCGCACAAATGCTTGCACAAGCTTGTACACTGAAAGAAGCTATTGCCGTATTGGAAGACGGAATGAAAGGAACTATGGCCGATTATACTATTGCCTCTGTTACTGAAACCCAGTTAATGGACGTATTCCCGTTTGATGCAAACAGCATCCCTTCTGCTCCAAAAACGGGAGAAGAACTGATAGCCGAACAAAAGAAGCAGGCAGAAGAAAAGTAACAAATATGAGTATCACCCAGAATTTAGTACGACTGAAAGCTTCATTACCGGAAGGCATAAAGCTTGTTGCAGTATCAAAGTTTCATCCGGCAGAAGCTATACAGGAAGCGTATAATGCCGGACAACGCGTGTTTGGAGAAAGTAGAGCACAGGAATTGACTGCCAAACAGAAAGTACTGCCAGGAGATATTGAATGGCATTTTATCGGACCATTACAAAGTAATAAAGTAAAAGACATTGCTCCGTTTATTTATATGATCCACAGTATAGATTCTTTAAAGCTATTACAGGAAGTAAATAAACAGGCTGCAAAACAAAACCGGATCGTCCGCGTATTATTGGAAATACATGTTGCAGAAGAAGAAACAAAACATGGTTATACACCGGAAGAATGCAAAGAACTATTGGAAAGCAAAGCCCCTTTTGAATTGAAAAACATTTGTATATGCGGAATCATGGGAATGGCAACAAACACGGACGATACAGAACAAGTCCGTAAAGAGTTCCACTTGTTACACAATTTGTTTTTGGAAATCAAAGAGGCATACTTCAAAAACAACGAATATTTTACAGAATTATCTATGGGTATGAGCCATGATTACCCATCTGCTATCCAGGAAGGCTGTACAATTATTCGTGTGGGAACCAGCATCTTCGGCGAACGTGAGTATTAGTCTTTTAACCATTTTAAATAACGGAGATAAAGGCTTGACAAAATAAATATCTATATTTGTAAAGTTAAACGAAATTAAATCGACATGATTGACATTAAAACCCAATATGCGGGACTTACACTTCGTAATCCGCTTATTGTTGGCAGTTCTGGGTTAACCAATAAAGCAGAACGCAACAAGGAATTTGAAAAAGCCGGTGCTGGTGCTATTGTATTGAAGTCGCTTTTCGAAGAACAGATTGAAATGCAAAGCGAAATACTTATGCAAGATTCCGATTACCCAGAAGCTGCAGACTACATTCGAGGTTATGTAAAAGCCAACCAGGTAAACGATTATATTGAGCTAATCAAAAAATCAAAGGAACTTTGTACAATACCTATTATAGCAAGTATCAATTGCTATAAAGCCGATGCATGGATTGATTTTGCCAAACAAATAGAACTGGCCGGTGCCGATGCCCTGGAATTAAACGTATTTTTCCTTGAAACCGAAATAGGACAAGACTTTAATGAAATACGGGATCTTTACGTAAATATTATCCGCAGAGTTAAAGAAACAGTATCAATTCCTGTCATCTTAAAAATAGGAAAAAATTTCAGTAATATTCCAGATCTAGTTAATACGTTAAAGGTAAATGGAGCCGATGGAGTTGTCTTATTCAACCGGTTCTATCAACCGGATATTGATATTAATAACATGCAGTTAGTTTCGGGTAACGTATTTAGTAGCCACTCAGATCTGAGCGATACAATTCGATGGACAGCTATTATTTCCGGGAAAATTCCGGGAATCAGCATTGCGTCATCAACAGGAATTCATGATTGGGAAGACGTTATCAAATGTCTTTTGGCTGGAGCATCTGCAGTACAAATGTGCAGTGCAGTTTACACACATGGATCGGAAATTATTTCGCAAGTACTTACCTGCATAGAAGAATGGATGCATCAGACACATTACCATTCGATTTCTCAATTTTGCGGAAAGCTAAATTATGCAAACATCTCCAATCCTGCAGTATATGAACGTTCACAATTTATGAAATATTTTTCTAACAGAGACTAGTAAATATCTCACAACAATAAAAGGAACCCGCCTGAAAAGTAATATTTGCATATTACTTTTCAGGCGGGTTCCTTTTATTTGTAAATAAGGCAAATAAAATATTTTCCACTAAACAATATTTTTACAAGAAATTATTTATATATTTGCAGCTATAATTCAATTTATAAAAAAATGGAGCCTATTTGCATTATAAAAGACATATATAAAACGCTGTATGCATTTGAAAAGACATTCACAGAAAACAACGATATAACAATCAACGAAGCAATGCTACTTTGTTGTTTGAAAGAGGGAGAATCAAAGTCTGCCGGAACGATTTGTGAATTTATCGGACTTTCCAACTCCAGAGTTTCCAAAGTAATTACAGCAGTGGAAAACAAAGGATTTATTCGCAGGAATATCAACAAAAACGATAAACGGCAAATGTTTTTCTCTCTTACATCAAAAGGAAAAGAGAAAATACAACAAATGATGGAAAAGGAATTAAACTTTGATTTTCTTTTCGACCAATTACAAAATTGCATACAAAAGGAATAATCCCTTTTTTTATCCAATTATTTTCCACTAACAACTATGTATAGTATAAACAAAATAAATAAATTATGAAGTATTTGATTATTGGAGGCGTAGCCGGTGGAGCAACCGTAGCAGCCCGTTTGCGTAGAATGGACGAGAAAGCTGATATTATCTTGTTTGAACGCGGTAAGTATGTTTCGTATGCCAACTGTGGACTTCCTTATTATATAGGAGACACTATTAATGACAGAAACAAACTTTTCGTACAAACGGTAAAAGGTTTTACCGACAGGTTTCGTATCGATATTCGTACAGAACAAGAAGTAACAGCTATCTATCCCGACAAAAAACAAGTTGAAGTAAAAAATTTATCCACCGGAGAAATATATACCGAAACATACAATAAACTGGTTCTCTCACCAGGAGCAGAACCGTTGCGCCCAGGTATTGAAGGAATCCAAAGTAAAAAAATATTTACATTACGAAACATTCCCGATACAGATACTATAAAAAACTATGTAAATAAAGAAAAGCCCCAGCAAGCCGTTGTAGTTGGCGGAGGTTTCATTGGTCTGGAAATGGCAGAAAATCTTCACGAATTAGGCATTCATGTTACAATTATTGAAATGGCTAACCAGGTGATGGCACCATTGGATTATTCCATGGCAGCTATTGTTCACCAGCATTTGAAAGAAAAAAAAGTAAACCTGCTCTTAGAAGATGGTGTTGATCGCTTTGAAGAAAAAGGGAACAACATAATTGTGCACCTCAAAAGCGGGAAGCAAGTAGTTTCGGACATGGTTCTACTAAGCATTGGAGTACGTCCCGAAACGAAACTGGCAAAAGAAGCCAACTTAACTCTTGGTAAACTGGGAGGTATTGAAGTCAATAAATATATGCAGACTTCCGATCCGGATATTTATGCTTTAGGCGATGCCATAGAAGTAAAACATTTGGTAACCGGCAAACCGGCATTAATACCATTGGCAGGTCCGGCAAATAAACAAGGCCGTATCGTGGCTGACAATATCGTTTTCGGTAATAAAGAAACTTATCAGGGAACTATTGGAAATTCCATTGCCAAGGTATTTGATCTGACAGTCGCGACTGCCGGAGCCAATGCAAAATTATTGAAACGTGAACAGATTATTTATTGTTCTTCTTATACACACTCTGCTTCCCATGCAGGTTATTATCCGGGAGCCGTACCTCTATCTATTAAAGTACTGTTTTCACCGGAAAGCGGTCAATTATTTGGAGCTCAAGTTGTAGGCTTTGGCGGCGTTGATAAACGCATTGAAATGATGGCACAGGTAATACAACGAAAAGGAACGATCTACGATTTAATTTCTTTGGAACAAGCCTATGCTCCTCCATATTCTTCTGCAAAAGACCCGGTAAACATGGCCGGATATGTCGCTGAAAATATCCTGACAGGGAAAGTCAAAGTAGTACAATGGAGAGACATCGCCAATTTAGACAAAGATACGCTTTTGGTAGATGTCCGTACCCGTGATGAATACAATCTTGGTTCTTTGCCCGGAGCGATAAATATTCCGGTAGATGAATTGCGTGAACGTCTTTCCGAGCTACCAAAGGATAAACCCATAATAGTAAGTTGCGCTATAGGTCTCCGTGGCTATTTGGCTTATCGTATATTAGAGCAAAATGGTTATACTAACATCCGCAACCTATCGGGTGGATATAAAACATGGCACACTGCAACGGCGAAAATAACCCAACACAATAATTCTGTTCCCAACAAACCCATAATTGATGATGAGCCAGAAAGAACCTCAGGCAAATTAATCGAAATAGATGCATGCGGACTACAATGTCCGGGACCTGTCCTTCAACTCAAAAAGCATTATAGCGACCTGCAAACAGGCGAACGTTTACGTATTACAGCTACCGATCAGGGATTTGCCAAAGACGTTTCTTCTTGGTGTAATATGACTGGAGCCCGTTTAGTTGAAGTAAAAAATAAAGCCGGCATCATTCATGCAACCATAGAAAAAGGAGAAGCTAAAAATGCTTGCAAAATGATTACCAACGGAGACAACAAAACATTAATTGTTTTCAGTGATGATCTGGACAAAGCACTAGCCTCGTTTGTTATTGCAAACGGAGCAGCTTCTACCGGTAAAAAAGTAACTATGTTTTTCACATTTTGGGGGCTGAATGTCATAAAGAAACGAAAGAAACCGGCCGTATCAAAAGATATATTCGGAAAAATGTTCGGTTGGATGATGCCTTCACACAGTGGAAAACTAAAACTTTCAAAAATGAATATGGCAGGAGCCGGCAGTTGGATGATGCGTCTTATTATGAAACGCAAACATATCGACAGTTTGGAAAGCTTAATTACCCAAGCTACAGAAAACGGAGTGGAAATGATTGCCTGTACAATGAGTATGGACGTTATGGGTGTCAAAAAAGAAGAACTTCTAGACACTGTTACTTTGGGCGGAGTCGCCTCCTATCTTGAACGTGCCGAAGAGGCTAATGTGAATTTATTCATCTAACCAACACAAATACATTATTCCTATTTTTAACTATTTCCAAAACTAACTCTGATAAGCCAAAAGGCTGCTTTTACAAGCAACTTTTTGGCTTTTATAATTCAAAAACAAAGGGCGAGTTGCCCCGCCCTAAATGTTTTCACAACGGAATGATCCTTATTGTGATTTGCTTCAAATTATCTTTGTATTAGCAAAGATATACATTTTTCAATAAGAACAAGAATATGTTTACAGATATTTCTTATTTTTGAAAAAAACACAAATTTAATACAAATGAAAAAAATATTAGGTCTGGACTTAGGCACAAATAGCATTGGGTGGGCATTAATAAATGAAGCAGAAAATAAGGAAGAGATATCTTCTATTGTAAAATTAGGAGTACGCGTTAACCCTTTAACTGTTGATGAACAAAAAAAATTTGAACAGGGAAAAAGTATTACTACAAATGCAGATCGAAGCCTTAAAAAAAGTATGCGAAGAAATTTGCAACGTTACAAACTCCGTCGCCAGAATCTTATTGAAGTACTGTGCAACAATGGTTTTATTACCAATAACACTATCTTATCTGAAAAAGGGAATTACACAACATTTCAGACCTATCGCCTACGTTCGAAAGCAATTACTGAAAAAATAACACTGGAGGAATTCTCACGCGTTCTTTTAATGATAAATAAGAAACGAGGATATAAAAGCAGTCGGAAAGTTCAATCAAATGATGAAGGAGAATTAATTGACAGTATGTCTATAGCCTTACAATTATATGAAAACGACCAGACTCCCGGCCAATTCTCTTTATCTTTATTAAGACAAGGAAAGAAACGTCTCCCTGCTTTTTACCGTTCTGATTTGCAATTAGAACTAAATAAAATATGGAATTTCCAAAAACAATTTTATCCGGATATCTTAACAAACGAATTCAGAGAACAAATTAAAGATAAAAGTAAACTGAATACCTCTAAAATATTTTTAGGCAAATATAAAATTTATACTGCGGACAATAAAGAGAAAAATAAGCAATTACAAGCTTATCTATGGCGTTCAGAAGCATTAAGCAAACAACTCTCATTGGAAGAAATTGCATTTGTAGTCAGTGATGTAAATGGAGCAATCTACAATTCGAGTGGTTATTTAGGCAACATCTGCAACAGAAGTAAAGAATTATATTTCAACAAACAAACCGTAGGACAATATTTAATGGCAGAATTGGATAAAAATCATAATTACAGCCTTAAAAACAAAATATTCTATCGCCAAGACTACTTAGATGAATTTGAAAAGTTATGGGAAACGCAAGCTTTGTATCATCCGGAACTCACTTCAAAATTGAAAAAAGAAATAAGAGATATTATCATCTTTTATCAACGCCCTCTGAAAAGCAAAAAGGGATTAATTGATTTTTGTGAATTTGAGAGCAAAAATATAGAAATAACCTGCGACGGTAAAAAAAATTTGAAAACAGTTGGCCTTCGAGTATGTCCTAAATCCTCTCCTTTATTTCAGGAATTTAAAATCTGGCAGATACTTAACAATATAATAGTAACAGAAGGAAGAAACCACAAACGTTTCCTGGAGCAAGAAGAGAAAGAACGGCTTTTTGCTGAATTGAACTGGAAAGAAAAACTATCTAAAGCCGAAATTTTACAATTATTATATGTAAAACCGATAGGTATCGATTTAAATTTTAAAGAAATAGAAGGTAATCGGACACAAGCCGCACTACTCAATATTTATTTGAGTATTATCGAAGCTAGCGGACATGACAGATCAAATTTATCCCAAATGTCTATGCCAGAGGTTGTAGATGTTATAAAATCCATATTTAATGGTTTAGGATACAATACTGGTATTCTATCCTTTGACTCCTCATTAGAGGGCAAAAAATTTGAAGAACAACCCATGTACAGGTTATGGCATTTGCTTTATTCTTTTGAAGGAGATGACTCCAAAACCGGAAATGAAAAATTAGTGAATAAATTAATTGAACTATATGGATTCGAGAAAGAATATGCCATTTTACTTGCAAATATTACCTTCCAACCTGATTACGGAAGTTTAAGCACTAAAGCTATACGCAAAATATTGTCGTTCATGAAAGCTGGACATGAATATAGTTTAGCTTGTGAATATGCTAAATACCAATACTCTAAAAGAGCATTGACTAAAGAAGAACTGAACAAGAAAGTTTACAAAGATAGACTATCCCTCCTACCTCGTAATAGCTTGAGAAATCCTGTTGTAGAAAAGATACTCAATCAAATGATTAATGTCGTCAACTCTATTGTGGAGACTTATGGAAAACCGGATGAAATTCGCATCGAATTAGCAAGAGAATTAAAAAAGAACGCTAAAGAGCGGGAAAAAATGACAAATAGCATTAGAAAAGCTACAAGTGAAAAAGAAGAATATAAAACAATCCTGCAAAAAGAATTTGGACTTACAAATGTAAGCCGTAATGATATTATACGTTATAAGTTATATTTGGAATTAAAAGAAAATGGCTATAAAACATTATATTCAAACACTTATATTCCCAGAGAAGAACTTTTTAGCAAAAAGTTCGATATTGAACATATCATTCCACAAGCCAAATTATTTGACGATTCATTTTCCAATAAAACGCTTGAAAGCCGCAATGTAAATATTGCAAAAAGCAATACCACCGCTTACGATTTTGTGAAAAATAAATATAGTGAACAAGAGTTATCTGATTATGAAGAAAGGATTCATAGACTCTTCAAAAATAATTCTATCAGTAAGGCCAAACACGACAAACTGCTCATGGAAGAAGCTAATATTCCAAGTGGATTTATAGAAAGAGATTTACGGGATTCACAATATATCGCAAAGAAAGCACGTGAAATACTGGAAGATTTAGTAAAGTTTGTCGTACCCACTATTGGCTCTATTACAGACAGGTTACGTGAAGATTGGCAGTTGGTGAATATCATGCAGGAGTTAAATTGGGAGAAATATAATAAGCTTGGGCTCACTGAAATTTATGAAGATAAAGATGGCCGGAAAATACGCCGAATCAAAGATTGGACAAAACGCAATGACCATCGGCATCATGCCATGGACGCCTTGACAATCGCTTTTACGAAACAAAGTATCATTCAATATCTAAATAATATGAATGCAAAAAGCGATAAGTCTGGAAGCATTTATGGCATTGAACAAAAAGAATTATATAGAGATGAACACAATAAGTCAAGATTCATTCCTCCAATGCCATTAAATACATTTAGAGCAGAAGCCAAACGACAGTTAGAAAGTATTTTAGTCTCAATCAAAGCGAAAAACAAAGTTGTTACACAAAACACCAATAAAACAAAGAAAAAAAATGGTCTAAATACAAAAGTACAACTTACCCCACGTGGTCAGTTGCATAATGAAACCATATATGGAAGCATTAAGCAATACGTCATTAATATGGAAAAAGTAGGTTCAAATTTTAACTCTGAAAAAATCTTGCAAGTAGCCAATAAAGAATACCGCGAAGCTTTATTGCATCGTTTAACTATATTTGATAACAACCCCCAAAAGGCATTTACGAGAAAAAACAGTTTGGATAAAAATCCAATCTACTTGAATAAACTTCAAACTAAACAAGTTCCATCAATAGTAAAAACAGTTTCATTGGAAACCATTTATACGATTCGTAAAGAAGTCTCTCCTGATTTGAAAATAGAGAAAGTTATTGATGCCCAAATTCGTCGGATTTTAGAAGCACGATTATATGAATATAAAGGAAATACTAAGCAAGCATTTTCTAATTTGGAAGAAAATCCCATTTGGCTAAATAAAGAAAAAAATATTGCTATTAAACGAGTAACAATAAGCGGTGTCAGCAATGCAGTCGCTCTGCATGACAAACGAGATCATAACGGGCATCCTATTCTTGATGGAAAAGGCAAGAAACAACCGGTTGACTTTGTAAGTACTAATAATAATCATCATGTAGCTATTTATAGAGATGCGAACAACCATTTGCAGGAAAATGTCATTTCTTTCTTTGAAGCTACAACTCGTGCGTCTCTGGGATTACCAATTGTGGATAAAGAATATAAAAAATCAGAAGGATGGATATTTTTATTTTCCATGAAACAAAATGAATACTTTGTTTTCTCAAATAAAGAGGCAGGTTTCGATCCAAGTGAAATAGACTTAATGGACCCCGATAATTATACACGAATTAGTCCGAATTTATTTAGGGTGCAAAAAATTACAACAAAAGATTATGTATTCAGGCATCATTTGGAAACAACAGTTAATGACGTAAAAGAACTACAAAACATCACTTGGGTCAGATTTCAATCCTTAACTGATATAGATAAACTAATTAAAGTAAGAATAAATCATATCGGTCAAATTATTTCCGTTGGAGAATATTAAAACGAAACAACCATGATAAAAAGCACATTATACTTTGGAAATCCGGCATATCTATCATTGAAAAATAATCAATTAGTTATCAAGCTCCCTGAAGTAGAAAAAAATAATACTTTACCGGATAGTTTCAAAAGAGACGCGGTCATAAGTAAGCCAGTAGAAGATATTGGGGTTGTCGTTTTAGATAACAAACAAGTCACTATAACTTCCGGAGTTTTGGAAGCTCTTCTTGAAAACAACTGTGCTATTATTACATGCGACTGTAAAAGTATGCCCGTTGGACTTATGCTACCTTTATGCGGAAATACGACTCAAAACGAGCGTTTCCGGGATCAGTTGGACGCGTCTTTACCATTAAAAAAACAACTTTGGCAACAAACAATCAAGATGAAGATCGACAATCAAGCGACAGTTTTGTTTAAAAGCAGAAATTGTGAAATTAAAAATATGCGTGTGTGGGCTAATAATGTCCGAAGTGGAGATCCGGATAATTTAGAAGCTCGTGCAGCAGCCTACTACTGGAAAAATCTATTTCCGGATATTAAAGATTTTACCAGAGACAGAGAAGGGATTCCACCCAATAATTTATTAAATTATGGATATGCCATCTTGCGTGCTGTGGTTGCCAGAGGATTAGTGTCAAGCGGCTTACTGCCGACTTTAGGCATCCATCATCATAATCGTTATAATGCCTATTGCTTGGCAGATGATATCATGGAGCCTTATCGCCCATATGTTGATGAACTAATAGTCAATATTATAAGCAATAATAACGACATTACAAATCTGCCAAAAGAAATAAAGGCAAAACTATTAACAGTCCCAACTTTAGAAGTTTCTGTTAACGGAAAACGTAGTCCTCTCATGGTCGCTGTAAGCCAAACGACAGCTTCATTATACAAATGTTTTAGTGGTGAACTTCGCCACATAGCATATCCGGAAATATGAATAGATTTAGTGAATATCGTATTATGTGGGTTCTTGTATTTTTTGATCTCCCGACAGACACAAAAAAAGAAAAGAAAGCTCATGCTGACTTTCGAAAGAATTTGCAAAAAGATGGTTTTACTATGTTTCAATTTTCTATCTATATACGCCATTGCGCAAGCGTTGAAAATGCAGATGTACACATAAAAAGAGTTAAATCCTTTCTTCCACCCAATGGCCAAGTAGGTATTCTATGCATAACAGATAAACAATTTGGCAACATTGAGCTTTTCTTTGGTAAAAAAGAGCAGCCTGTTAATACCCCAGGCCAACAATTAGAACTTTTTTAAAATAAGAAATCCTGCTTTTTAAGTAGGATTTCTTACTGAATTACAATCATTTTTTATTTTCCCAATCACACGCATTAAGCACTGAATTCCAACTAATTGCAGACAGTCTATTGTATTCAGTATGTCAAAGATAATAGTTTGAAAGCAAATCACAACGGCATGGGAGATGTCCCATTATCAATATAGATTGTATTCAGTATGTCAAAGATAATAGTTTGAAAGCAAATCACAACTAACAGGCTGGCTGATGAATTTAATACAGAATTGTATTCAGTATGTCAAAGATAATAGTTTGAAAGCAAATCACAACTCCATCAATAAAGATTTATCGACACAGCCATTGTATTCAGTATGTCAAAGATAATAGTTTGAAAGCAAATCACAACATGTCTATATTTTTTTAGAAATCCTCGTTTATTGTATTCAGTATGTCAAAGATAATAGTTTGAAAGCAAATCACAACGCAACAGTGGTGGGAATGAATTTGCCACATGTTGTATTCAGTATGTCAAAGATAGCTAAAACTAACCGATTATACCAAATATTGATTGAACGGATTTTTCAGATATCGGAAATTGATTCACATCTCTGCCATTTTTGTTTTCAAAGAATAACCACTAAGTACTATGTAGTCGAAAAGGGACTAAAGTCTTCATCCCCGTAAGATAACTTGACTTCTGTAATTTGCAATCCAATATTATGATGACAAGTAAAACTATCTATTTATTTTCAGCTCTCAATTAGAAAAATAGAACATTCTATCACCCACAGAACATTCCGCTGTTTATACTAGAATAAGCGCTGATCCATTAGAATTTTTATTAAACTCACATCGCCGGCTTGATACCATTCTTTACTAAAAACCAATTCATGGGATAAGAACACAAAAAACCGGCACACATTGCCAATTGCATAATAAACCAAAATAAAAAAGTATCATGCGGTAACGAATAAGGCATTGCTACAATAATCAGCAGATAAGACAATATATACATTCCGGCTTGCCAA
The DNA here is from genome assembly GCF_900232875.1 of Parabacteroides provencensis. NCBI lineage: Bacteria > Pseudomonadati > Bacteroidota > Bacteroidia > Bacteroidales > Tannerellaceae > Parabacteroides > Parabacteroides provencensis. The sequence continues at coordinate 469,487 of NZ_LT960488.1, forward strand.
CTGGTCAGAGAAAGGAAATCCACTTTCAAAGCCCTTAAAAAGACAGAGCTTCTTGTTGCACTTTTCATCATCGGACGAATAGCTGCATACTGAAACCAAGCTCCGATAATCAATGCCAAAATATAATCCAGCGTCCACTGCCATACAATATTATATAAACCTAGAGAAAACAAAAGCTTTGAACCGACGGACTCACCTATTATATCAGCCAACGTACATCCGGCACCACAGTGAAAAGTCGATAATGCTATCTTTTGCCAAAAAGGTTTATCATCCATTCTCATATTCATGCCAGACATATCCATATCCTTGTCCATACTCATATCCATAGACGATCCGGCAGATTTTCCAAAAGAAAAATAAGCCCATAGACCAAGCAAACCACTCCACAAGGCAGTCAAAGGCCATACGACATTCATAACCTTCATCGATTGGGAGTGCAGCCTTAAGCTCTGTATGATAATTGCAGCAGAAATAAAAGCAAAAATTAAAAACAAAACAGAAACAATCGTAAGTAAAAGCATAGCCTTTTGTTTTATATTAGTATTATGTGAATACGAACAAACCGTAAATATTAAATGTTCACCCGGTAACATAACCCAAAAAGATCCCGACACTACTAAAAGCATCGGGATCTTTTCATAAAATAACAGGATCAAAATCCTTACAATATGTCATTCTTATTATTTAATCATATCAAAGCCTGTATAAGGAATCAAAGCCTTTGGAATACGAATGCCTTCCGGAGTCTGATTATTCTCCAATAAAGCAGCCACAATACGGGGCAAAGCTAATGCACTACCATTTAATGTGTGGCAAAGTTGGGTTTTCTTATTTGCGTCACGATAACGACATTTCAGGCGATTTGCCTGATAGCTCTCAAAGTTTGAAACCGAACTAACCTCCAACCAACGTTTTTGAGCTTCCGAATAGACTTCAAAGTCAAAACACAAAGCAGAAGTAAAACTCATATCCCCTCCGCAAAGACGAAGAATACGATAAGGCAATTCCAACTTTTGAACCAAACCTTCTACGTGAGCCAACATTTCTTTCAAAGATTCATAGGAATGTTCCGGTGTATCGATCCGTACAATTTCTATCTTTGAAAATTCATGCAAACGGTTCAATCCGCGAACATCCTTACCATAAGAACCTGCTTCGCGACGGAAGCATTGAGTATAAGCGCAATTCTTTATCGGCAATGAATTTTCATCTAAAATAACATCGCGATAGATGTTTGTCACCGGAACCTCCGCCGTTGGGATCAAATACAAATCATCCAACCCACAATGATACATCTGCCCTTCTTTATCAGGCAACTGCCCTGTTCCGTAGCCGGAAGCAGCATTCACTACCGTAGGAGGCATAATTTCCATATAACCGGAATTACGGGCTTCATCCAGGAAAAAGTTAATTAAAGCACGTTGCAATCTGGCTCCCTGGCCTTTATAAACAGGAAAGCCGGCACCGGTTATCTTAACCCCCAAATCAAAATCAATCAAATCATATTTCTTTGCCAATTCCCAATGGGGAAGCGCATCCTTAGGAAGCTCTGTTTCCATACCTCCCATTTTCTCTACGACATTATCATCTGCGCCATTTCCTTCAGGCACACTTTCGTGAGGCATATTAGGAACCGTATATAGCAGATTTGTTATCTCTTCCTGGGCATTGTCCATAGCTTCCTGCAAATCTTTATTGCCTTCTTTCATCTCGGCAACTTTTGCACGTGCAGCTTCAGCCTCTTCTTTCTTTCCTTCCTTCATTAACTGACCGATCGACTTCGATATACGGTTCAGTTCTGCCAGATTAGCATCCAGAGCGGTCTGGCTATTACGTCTTGTCTTATCTAACTCGATAATCTTACCGATAATCTCTTTCGCATCAAAATGCTTTTTGGCCAATCTGCGGATTACTTCATCCGGATTTTCCGTAATTACTTTAAGCGTCAACATACTTTCAGTCTATGTTTTTTAAATGAAATGCAAATGTACGTAGAATTAAACAAAATAGAGCAAGCTATCTAAAAAAACTATTTCACGCGTCCGCCACTCAACCAGGTTCGCAGATAATATGGTTCGCTCAGACTGCTCACCATCACACCGCTTGAAGTACTGGTATGGATAAACCGTCCATTCTTCAGGTATATACCTACATGGTTAGGCGCATTTTTCTTCCCTCTTCCTCCTGTACGAAAAAAGACAAGATCACCTTCCTGCAGCTTTGCCCGGCTTACCTTGCGGCAATCATACTTTAGCATATCGGCCGACGAACGAGAAAGCTGCTTTCCATATACCTCCCGAAAGACAATCGCTACAAAAGCGGAACAGTCTACACCCCGCTTTGTCAAGCCTCCCATTCGATGCGGAACACCCAGCCATTTAGCTCCTTCGTTATATAAGTAGATATTATCATCCGGTGTAATCCGAATACCGTAAAGACGGGACAACTCTTTCGGACCTTTAAAATCAGAAGGTAAAATAACTGTTGCTCTCCTGCTTCCGCACGAAGATAATAGAAGCAAAGCCAAAAGAATATATAGAAATTGTTGTTTATTCACAGATACGTCTTTTTTACAAAGGTAATGGTTTTCTTATTTCTGTTATATATTAAGAAAACAAAAAGAGGACATTCTTCAATGAAGATGTCCTCTTTTTATACTTTTCTATCAAGAAAAACTTACGCTTCTGCAACCGGTTGGATTGAAACGAAAGATCTGTCTTCTTTTGTTCTACGGAAAGTAACAACACCGTCTACCAGAGCATACAATGTATGATCTTTACCGATACCTACGTTTTCACCCGGGTGATGAACTGTACCTCTCTGGCGAACCAAAATGTTACCAGCTTTAGCAATTTCTCCACCAAAAAGCTTTACACCTAATCTTTTGCTATGTGATTCACGGCCGTTCTTAGAACTACCCACACCTTTCTTATGTGCCATTTCTTTTTTTCTCCTTTAAACGTTAAGCAACAATCTCTTTAATACTCACTTCGGTGAACTGCTGACGGTGACCGTTCAACTTGCGGTAACCTTTTCTTCTTTTCTTATGGAAAATAAGAACCTTGTCACCTTTTACCAGCGGAGACAGTACTTCGCATACTACCTTTGCGCCTTCAACTGTAGGAACACCTACTTTTACATCACCATCGTTGTCAACCAACAATACTTTGTCAAACTCAACAACAGCACCGCTTTCTGCATTCTGAATGTGGTGAACAAATAATTTCTTTCCTTGTTCAGCCTTGAACTGTTGTCCGTTAATTTCTACGATTACGTACATCTGTCTTTTTAATTTAAACAGGTTAGGTCCCGGGGGTGGGCGTCGTCTCCGACTCCTCTTGTTTACCCTCTGCAGATTTTCAGACTGCAAAAGTACTGCATCCGAATTTATTATGCAAATGTTTCATGAATATTTTTGTTACCATACCCGGCACGCGCATCAAAAAATAACGCCTGTTGCATTCTGATCTTTTGACAAAAGCTCCGTCACGTCATATACATTATAATATATGCCTGGTGTAACTGTCCTGTCCTCAGGGCAAACGCATTAGGATTTTTTCTTTCTTTCCTGTGTTTTTTGTACTTTTTTCTACCTTTGCTTTGTATCTCTAACTTATATTCTTTATGACTCCTTCTTCTGATTACTCTTTATTATTATCTTTTGCTCGTGATGTTGAAGACTTCCGTACAGGTAATCGTCTATACTACCCTTCCTGTAGCATTATTTTCATGGCTTTTGTTGGTATCCTTTGTGGAGGTAAAGACTGGGATGATATCGTTGAAATCGCTGAATCTAGTGAAGATTTGCTCTCTGAGTACTTAGGTTCTTGTTTTGTTGGTGTGCCTTCCCATGATACTTTTAGTCGCTTTTTCTCTTTGGTTAATCCCTCGAGTTTGGAACAGTCTTTTCGCAAGACTATGTCAGCCCTTCAATCTCAATTACGCGGCGATTTGGATCATTCTCAGGCTAGTAAAGATAAAGAAATAGTAGCCTTTGATGGCAAATATGCTGCCTCTGTAACCGATGTTTCTGGTTTGAATGTAGTTACTGCTTATGCTACCGGAACCGGATTGTGTTTAGGACAGGAGGTGGCAGATAAAAAGATAAACGAGCCCGAGCAACTTCGCAAATTAGTTACAGACCTTTATTTGGCAAGTACTATTATTACTGCGGACGCTCTACATTGTCAAAAAGAGTCTATCAAAGCTATTACAGCAGCTAAAGCTGATTATCTGATTATTGTGAAAGCCAATCAAGAGAAATTATATGAAGGTATATTAGAAGGGATTCGAGTAGAAAACAACCGTGATAAAGCTAAATGGATAGATCATGCCGAAGAAATAACCCGAGGACATGGGAGAGAAGAAGTCCGTATTTGTCATTCCTGTTCTCATTAGGGATGGATACCTGAGTGTGGAAAAGAATGGGAAGGAATCAAAAGCTTTGGTACAATTACTTCCCAAAGAACGATACTGTCTACAGGAGAAACGACCACAGAAACAAGATGTTTCATATCTTCCTTGGAGAAAGATGCACCCATGCAATTGAATATCATACGAAATCACTGGAAAATAGAGAACAATTTGCATTGGCAACTAGATGTATCTTTTAATGAAGATGAGACCAAAATGAAAAAGAACCAAGTGTTAAACCTGGCTATATTAAGAAAAATGGCAATGCCGGTACTGAAAGCCTTTACATACAAAAAAGGAGCATCCTTGAAAAAGAAAATGTTAGCAGCAGCATTAAAGCCCAATATAAAGAAAGAGATAATGAAAAAGGCAATGGTACTATATCAAAAATCCTAATGCGTTTGCCCTGTTTCTTCCCTGGCAAAATGAATGTTGATAATCGTCAACCGAATGGTCGACAATTATCAGCCGTACGGTTGACAATTGTCGGCCGCTTGGCTCACAATTGTCAACATGAATTTTGCCAGGGATATTAATTACAAAACATATACTATTATTTCTATTTTTCCATACGCCGAAAATCAAAGATATTTCGTATATTTGTGAATAAAACGTCTTATACCAAAAACGAAAAAGATGAATTACTACGAACTCGATTTCACATATACTTCACCCATAGAAGCATCCATACTGAACGACGTGCTTGCCGCCGAATTAGGCGAAATAGGTTTTGAAAGTTTTACAGAAAACGAATATGGATTGCTTGGCTACATCCCAGATACTTCATATAATGAGATAATATTAACGGATAAACTGAAAAACTTTCCGCTGGAAAAAGTTGACATCCATTATACGGCAAAGTTGATTGAAAGCAAAGATTGGAACGAAGAATGGGAAAAAAACTATTTTAAACCTATCCGTATCGGAAACGAATGTATAATACGTGCCTCATTCCACAAGCCCGAACCAGGTTATGCCTATAACATCATTATTGATCCGAAAATGGCTTTCGGCACGGGCAACCATGAAACGACTTACCTGATGATAAATGAGATGCTAAAATTAGATCTCGAAGATAAAGAAATACTGGATATGGGTTGCGGAACAGCCGTCCTTGCCATTCTAGCCTGTATGAAAGGAGCCAAGCGGGTAATAGGTATAGATATTGACGAATGGGCTTACAACAACGCGCTCGAAAACATCAGACTGAATAATGCACGAAAAATAGAAATTGCATTAGGCGGTGCAGAACAAATTCCGAATTTCGGCCTCTTTGATATTGTATTTGCCAATATAAACCGAAATATCCTGCTCAATGATATACAACGTTATACGCAATGTATGAAGCCGGGAGCTCTTTTATTTATGAGCGGATTTTATACAGAAGATATACCAGTAATTGAGGTCGAGTGTATTAAGAACGGGCTTACACTACTATCCCATGCAGAAAAAAACAATTGGGTAGCCGTAAAAACAATAAAAAACGATAACATTAATTAACCTCAAAAGTTAATACAATAATAAACTATAGTCTAAATAAAAACGTTATCTTAGTAGAAACTTTTAAAAAGGAAGAGTTATGAAAAACGTAGATTCTAAATTATTGCTAGGCCTCGTAGTAGGCGCTGCTGTAGGTGCAGCTGTAGGTTATTTAGCCGCTTCGGATAAAAGAGAACAGCTATTGGAAGATCTGAAAGAAGTAGCAGGCAAGGTAAAAGACGGCTTCAACTCTGCTTTGGCTAAGGCAAAGGAAAGCGGAGCTTTGAAAAGTGTAAAAGAAAAAGTAGCTGAAAGCGCAGAATAAAACTGATATAATGGAGAACGACTCAGAAAAATTCTTCGGTAAGCTAAAAAATGATATCTCAGCTTATGTGGAGTTAAAGCTTGAGCTCCTGAAATTAAGCACATACGAAAGGACCGGAAAGGTAATTGCGGTTCTTTCGTACAACTTGGTGTTATTGTTTCTGGCCTTCTTTGCTATCTTATTTATCTTTCTTGCCCTGGGATTTTTCTTGGGAGATTTGTTCAATTCATCCGGCTTGGGCTTTGTCAGTGTAGCAATTCTGTATATACTGCTAATTGGTATCATTGTAATAAACAAGAACAAGATTAGTAATGCCATACTGAACGAAGTCATCATAGCAATGACAGCAAATGACGATAAAAACAATGCAACAGAAAATAAACAACAAACAGACACCACTGGAGAAGCTGATTTCTGATAAAGAGCGCATTCGGAAACAATGCAAGGAACATGAACAGAAACTCAACGAAGACTTCTCTTATATCCAAGAGAATGCAGGGAGTTTATTGCTTTCAGGCGTATCGTCTTTATTGTTCCCAAAAACAAGATCGGCAGCTAAATCCGGCGAAAACACAACAACACAAAATGACAACGGCGATCTACCTGCTGTCCCATTAGGCTTCTCTGACTATCTGTCTATTACCAAGAGTATGCTACCCCTTGCTTGGGACATTGCCCAACCGTTTATCATGACCTGGGGCATAAAAAAAGCAAAGAATTTACTTAGGAGCGTATTCTCGAAGAAAAAGAAATAAGCCCAACAATTAATTTATGTTAGAAAACATACTTTTCTGACCTTATTATAAAGCTCAATACAAAAAACATAGTTACATTTGCAGTCGTTAAAAGCAAGGATAAAATGAAACACTGTATCTATTTAATAGTAGTAATTGCATTAATGCTTGCAATGTTGGTTTCATGTGCAACACCTTGTGGCTGTTAGATAAGTTTTGGACAATCAATATTTTTAATAAACCATAAAAGTTTTATTACAATGATTAAAGTAGGTATAAACGGTTTCGGCCGTATCGGACGTATGGTGTTCCGTGCTGCAGTTAAGAACTTCGGCAATGATATTCAAATCGTAGGTATCAATGACTTGTTGGATGCTGATTATTTGGCATACATGTTGAAATATGACTCAGTACACGGTCGTTTCGACGGAACAGTTGCTGTAGAAGGTAACAATTTGGTTGTAAACGGTAACAAAATCCGTCTTACTGCAGAAATGGATCCTGCTAACTTGAAGTGGAACGAAGTTGATGCAGACGTAGTTGTTGAATCAACAGGTTTCTTCTTGACTGACGAAACAGCTCGCAAACACATCCAGGCTGGTGCAAAAAAAGTGATCATGTCTGCACCTTCAAAGGATGCTACTCCTATGTTCGTTTATGGCGTTAACGACAAAACTTACGCAGGTCAGGACATCATCTCTAACGCTTCTTGTACAACTAACTGTTTGGCTCCTATCGCTAAAGTATTGAACGACAAGTTCGGCATCGTTAAAGGTTTGATGACTACAGTTCACGCTGCTACAGCTACTCAGAAGACTGTTGACGGTCCTTCTAAGAAAGACTGGAGAGGTGGTCGTGGTATCCTTGAAAACATCATCCCTTCTTCAACTGGTGCTGCTAAGGCTGTAGGTAAAGTATTACCTGTATTGAACGGTAAATTGACTGGTATGGCATTCCGCGTACCGACTTCTGACGTTTCAGTTGTTGACTTGACAGTAGTTCTTGAAAAGGCTGCTACAATGGAAGATATCTGTGCTGCTATGAAGGCTGCTTCTGAAGGCGAATTGAAAGGTGTACTTGGCTATACTGAAGATGCAGTTGTTTCAACTGACTTCCGTGGTTGCGCTAACACTTCAATCTTCGATGCTAAAGCTGGTATCTCTTTGGATTCTAACTTTGCCAAGATCGTTTCTTGGTATGACAACGAATGGGGTTATTCAAACAAAGTTTGTGAAATGGCTCGCGTTATCGCTGGTAAGTAATTTATCACAAAATAATACAGAAAGCCGTCCTCACAAGGGACGGCTTTTTTATTTTCCGAACATACCACAGACACAACAGGAAACTCCTATTTCCCAAATCTTGAACTGTCTATTTCTTTACGCTCCTTCGATTTGAATCCTCCGAACTTATAGGTAAAAGACAATGAGATCCTTCTCGAATCAGGCACCATCTGCATTTTCAGATTCTGTGTTTTATAATAAAGGTCAAGATATTTGGGCGTCCATGTATTAAACTATTCATTCAAGCCACTGCTGCTATTAGAGACCGACCAATCATGTCCATCTAATGAATAAGAAACGACGAATATCCTGTTTGGACTGAGCATTAAAGATATTTCCTTTTCCTGTCATCTTCTCCTGATAATGTTGTGTGGTATGGTTTTTATAAAGTGTAAAATCAATACCCATACTCAACCCGAAGCCGGAAGTATAACCAAGCAAAAGATCATGCAACTGTATAGGCTTATCCGAATTCTTTCTGTTCTCCGAATCCGAATACGTTCCTTTAGAAGATGTAAAGGCATGAGACCATTGCTGAATTTCCGAAGTATAAGCCAGGCTGATCTTATTCTTATCATCCATAAACCAATCATTACCCAAACGTATCGTATGAGTTGGCCTTTTGGAGTATTCTCTGTCTGATTGTTCTATATCATAAACCTTATCTTTAAATAAATGATGAGACATTATTTATTGTCCTGTGCGATCTTGGTTATAGCCAAACGAATATATGAAATCCGTAGACGATTTGGAAGTGCTATACAGTACTGTCGCTCCTCCCTGATAATTTGCATAATGCCCTTGACTATACAGCGCATTCACTTGTCCCTGCAATTGGGGTTCATCCGATGTTCCACTTTTCAGAACCAGATTAATAACAGAACCACGTACATGATATTGAGGCGGTGCGCTATAAATGATTTCAGCTTCCCTGACACGCTCTTTTGGCATATTTTTCAATAAATCTGCCAGTTGGCTTGCATTCATATTTGTAGCCTTACCATTAATGATAACCGTAACTCCATTCGTTCCGGCAAGTTCTATATTTCCTCTGCGTTCCTGAACTTCGGGAAGTTCCAAAAAAGAAGCAATTATTTATTTGACCGAGGTATTCTTTTGGAAATATTAAGTAAGATAGCTATTTGGAGCATTTTTACCTATCTTTGTCTGCATAATGAAAAAGTATGAACTAATTACCGTTTTGGGGCCTACAGCATCCGGCAAAACATCTTTTGCTGCTGCCTTGGCCGAGCGTCTGGACACGGAGATTATCAGTGCAGATTCCAGGCAAATATACCGTTCGATGGATATAGGAACAGGAAAAGACCTGAAAGACTATGTGGTAAACGGCAAAGCAGTTCCTTATCATCTGATTGATATTTGCGAGCCCGGATATAAATATAATGTATTCGAATACCAACACGATTTTTTCCGCGCTTACCAATCTATCAAAGAGAAAGGCAAACTGCCCGTACTTTGTGGAGGAACCGGAATGTATATAGAAGCTGTACTGAAGGGATATAAGCTACTGGATGTTCCACAGAATCCGGCTCTACGGGAATCGTTGAAAGATAAATCTTTGCAGGAACTGGAGAATATATTAGCTTCGTACAAGAGATTACACAATAAAACAGATGTAGATTCTGCCCAACGTGCTATCCGTGCCATCGAGATTGAAGAGTATTATAAAACGGAAGCACCGGATGCAAACGAATACGATCCTATCCATAGCCTGATTATTGGCATTGACATAGACCGCGAGCTACGTCGCGGGAAGATATCCAAACGTTTACGTGACCGGTTAAACGAAGGCATGGTAGATGAAGTTCGCAATATCATAGCCGGCGGTGTAAAGCCGGACGACCTGATTTATTATGGTCTGGAATATAAATTCCTAACATTATATATTATAGGGAAACTGTCGTATGAAGAGATGGTTTCGCAATTAGAGATTGCCATTCATCAATTTGCTAAAAGGCAAATGACCTGGTTCCGCGGAATGGAACGCCGTGGCTGCATGATACACTGGATCGATGCTACTCTACCGACAGAAGATAAAATAGAAATCACAGAAAATTTACTTCGTAACAAAGAATAATATGATTACAATAAAAGACTTAAGCAAAAGCGACAACTTCTTCCTGATGGCAGGCCCATGTGTAATTGAGGGCGAGGATATGGCTTTACGCATAGCCGAAAAGATAGCAGATATAACAACTAAGCTAAATATTCCATATATATTTAAAGGTTCATATCGCAAGGCCAACCGTTCGCGTCTGGATTCATTTACAGGTATTGGCGACGAAAAGGCATTGAAGATTTTACGCAAAGTCAGTGAAACCTTTCATATACCGACTGTTACCGATATCCATGAGACATCCGAAGCTGCCATGGCTGCCGAATATGTAGATGTATTGCAAATTCCGGCTTTTCTATGCAGACAAACCGATCTGCTTGTTGCCGCCGCAGAAACCGGTAAAATTGTCAATATAAAGAAAGGACAGTTTCTCTCTCCCGGAGCTATGCAATTTGCTGCACAAAAAGTAGTAGACGCTGGTAATAATAACGTAATGCTGACCGAACGCGGAACAACATTCGGTTATACCGATCTCGTTGTTGATTACAGAGGGATTCCACAAATGCAGGAGTTTGGTTTTCCTGTAATCATGGATGTCACCCATTCATTACAACAGCCGAACCAAACGTCCGGTGTTACAGGAGGAATGCCTGCCCTTATAGAAACAATAGCAAAAGCTGCTATTGCAGTTGGTGCAGACGGCCTGTTTATAGAAACACATCCGGAACCTTCCAAAGCAAAATCTGATGGAGCAAATATGTTACAATTGGATTTATTAGAAGAATTGCTTACAAAACTAATTCGAATCCGGGAAGCAATAAAATAATATCTTATTTAAAAGATGAAGAAATCATCTATTCTGACCATATGATATAAATTCTAAAAACAAATGACAGCCGGCAAATACACATATAACTGTCGGCTGTCACCCTACTAACTGTTATCCCATCTTGCTGATTTTCCTCAGCTTCTCCTCATCAATAAGTTTAATCTTTCTACCATCCAACGCAATAATACGCTCAGATACAAATGTAGATAAGGTACGGATTGCATTCGAAGTAGTCATATTAGACAGATTCGCCAAATCTTCACGTGCCAGATAAATACTTAATGTGGCACCATCCTCTTCCAAACCATAACTGTCTTTCAAGAACAACAGAGATTCAGCCAAACGTCCGCGAATATGTTTTTGTGTCAGATTAACGGTACGCTCATCCGCAACTCCCAAATCAATTGAAAGCTGGCGAATAAAAAACATTGCCAAATGAGGATTACCCATCAACAATTCTGTAACAACGGCCATTGGGATCAGACAGACGGTGGATGCTTCAAAAGCAGAAGCATTCGTCAGATAATTTTCCTGAGCAAAGTTTGCACGATATCCGAAGTACTGAACAGGTTTAATCATTCGAATAATCTGGCTTCTTCCGCCAACACCTTCTTTAAAGATTTTCACCTTGCCTTTTAATAAGCACATCATGTCTTTCGGTTCGTCTCCCTCATAGTAAACCAATTCGTTCCGTTTAAAATGCTGAATGGACGAATTATTACGAAGGATTTCCCGTTCTTTATCGGTCAAAACCCTCCACACTTCTGATAAACTGGCCGATAAATCGACCTCTTCTTTTAGTTGTTTAACCACGACTGCTATATAACATACTTATGAAGCACAAATATACGGCTTTTCTTTTGAAACAATAAAACATTTTGTATGATTAATTGCAGGTAATCATAACATTTTATCTTCTTTCATCTATAATCTGAAATTTATTCATTATATTTGTATATAAAGATTAATCTACCATTGAAATACCTATATTTGATACTTGCCCTTCTTGCAACAACTGTAAGTACAATGCTAAATGCCAAAAATACTTATGGGGATTTATTTTTGCACACACACAATCATACAGCAAAAACTCAGCTAGCCGATTCTATCATGAATATTGTTATAGAAAGTGCTTGCGGTTATGCAGATGTCGTATCTAAGTATGATGCTGAAATATATATTAAAGGACGTACTGAAATACTAAAACACAACTTCTTAATCCGTTTCGCCAATAATCTCTTTCCTGTTGACCGGAAAAATAAAGATATGCTCTTTGAAATGTTCAGCCAATCTAAATTCAGCGCACCCAACAATTATTTCCATAGTTTTAAGGCTGTCAACGGAAACAGTATACCCAACCGTAGCAAACAGCAAGAAGTAGTAAGTTTTCTAAATCTCAATGTATATTCTCCCACCGCTTATAATGAAGAAATATTAATGCCGGTAGCAAGCAATGCATTCAGTTTCTATAATTTCACATTGGAAGACATACAAGATACACTCGGACTCAAAATCTACAAAATCCGCTTTATGCCTAAAATGTGGAGCCAAAAACTGGTATGCGGAGATTTATATATTACCAACAATTCCTGGGTGATTGACAAAATAGACATGAATGGACGTTTTTCTTTCGCCGAATTTAATCTGGTCATGACGTTTAATAGAGATTTCCGCCGTTTTCTTTTACCCGATAAAGCCGATCTGTTTCTTAGATACAACGTACTGGGGAATGTCATTGCCAGTACTTATCATGCGACTTTCAAATACAAGGAAGTTGAATGGATTGAAGAAAACCATCAAAGCAAGCGACAAAAATCACTCGATTTAACCAGCTATTACCGTCTGTCTTCCGATACGATCCCTATTATCAGGGATTCAACTTATTGGAATAAAAAACGGGATATTCCTCTCACCTATGAAGAAAATAAAATTCTCACCCAGGTCAAAAAAAACGAAGATAAATTAGATACTACCAACATGGTAAAGTATATAAAACTCACTCAGCAATTAACAAATACCGTAAACCTAGACTATCGCACTACCCGTATCAAATATTCAGGAATACTTAACCCTTTTCAATTAGGTTATTCCGCACGAAACGGTATAAGCTACAAACAAAAAATACGCATAAGCAAAACATTTAAAAAAGACAGGCAAATCCGTTTCCGTCCCGAAATAGGTTTTACATCCAAAAGAAAAGAATTTTTCTTCAAAATTGCCGGCGACTGGGAATACAAACCTGAAAAGTTAGGAGCACTAAGTCTCATGATAGCAAATGGTAATCAAGGTTATTCATCCGAAATAACCAAAAAGATCAATGCAGAGCTAAAAGACTCCGTCTTCAATTTTGATGATCTCAATCTCAAATACTTCAAACACTATTATGTTGACCTGCGTAATACTATTGAATTATTCAATGGTTTCCAGTTAATGACGGGAATATCTTATCACCGTCGTATACCGGTAAAAACAAGTACAGATATTGACCCGGGAGAGGGTGTTGATAATATTTTAAATGAAAACTATCATGATTTCCTCACAACCGTTGGTTTTTCATATACCCCCCGGCAATACTATCGGATGGACGGGCATCGCAAAGAATATGTCCGTTCCTACTACCCGACCATTTCATTGGAAATAGCCAGAGCAATTCCTAATGTAGGGAAAAGCATAGGAAACTACGGGCGCATTGAAACCGATATACATCAAAGTATCTCTCTGGGCTTATTACGTAAACTGAATTATCATATCAGCGGAGGACTTTACACAAAACAAAAAGGAACCTATTTTGCAGACTTTGAATATTTTACACGGCACAATTTCCCGGATTCGTGGGATGACAAAATAGGTGGGGTCTTCAATTTGCTAAAAAGCGAATGGTATAATGCTTCCGATAAGTATATACAAGCGCATTTTATGTATCAAAGCCCTTTTATCCTTTTCCAACTACTAAAAAATAAAAGAGCTTCCAAACATATATTTTCCGAACGATTCTACTTAAGCCAATTATGGACTCCAATACTGCCAAGCTATACCGAAGCCGGATATGGTGTAGGAAACAACATATTCAATATTGCCATTTTCCTCGGATTTAATAAATGGGAATATCAAAGTATAGGATTCAAATTTGCATTTGAATTATTTCAATGACGGACTTAACTGACGGATAACCATTATTCCGGCATTGCTCTTTATCCGTTTTGTATATGCTTCCAAAGACTCTTCATTAACAATAACCTTTTTTGCAACAGAAGAGGCATGTATAAAAGTAAGCTTATCTCCAACCCTATAAGCAATACCTACGTGAGAAATATCCAATCCTTTGATATTTGTCACAAAGCAAATTATATCTCCATCTTTAATACCACGGGCACAGGCTCCTATATCTTCTTTAGGTAAATAAAAATAAGAACGGGTATTTATCTCCTTTTCTTTTGCTGTTATCTTTGCAACACGTTCCGGAGAATCTTTCAACTGAACATAACTATCCGGATGCGTCGACATAAATGATAAATTTACGGCTAATGGCTTTCCGCCTATCTCTTTTGTAATATCTTTTATCCTGCCCTGCTTCTGGTTTTCATAAATCCAATCAGTCGTATAATGCAAACGATCCGTATAATCCAAACCGGCAGAAAGATTCTCTGACATATTATCACGATAACGGAAAAGAGATAAAACATGGCAGAAATTATCGAATGAAACAGACGGCATCTGCAATGTACGCACCAAAGCAACCGTATTCTCCACTAAAGTCATACAGTCCAATCCACTGAAATTGACAACCAGCTTTTCCGGAACTCGTTCCAATGTTGCGGCCACATAAGGTACACCCAAAAAGAACAAAGCAGCTTTCACCGTCAATTCTCCTGTAGGTAAAGATTTCTCCGACTCCACTTCTTTTATAAAACGGTCAAAAACAGCACGGTCTTCGCCCGTATAATATACAGAGTCAACAACAGGTAAGACCTGTGCTTTTCCACACAAAGGAAGAAGCAGGAAAATAGTCATACAAAAATATCTCAGAATCATATTTCAATTATTTTGTAGCCAACAAATCCTGAAGTTTAACCAATTCATCACGAAATTGCGCAGCTTCTATAAAATTCAGCTTTTTGGCAGCTTCAGCCATTTGTTTCTTTGTACGTTCAATCGTTTTTTCCAATTGCTGGCGACTCATATACTGAACAACCGGGTCGGCCACCAGACTGGGTTCTGATTCTATATAAGCATAAGGCTCAGATGTAACCGTCTGTTGTTTCTCTGCAACCAAAGAAACACTATTCTTAATAACCTGTTTCGGAGTAATACCATGTTTTTCATTATAAGCTAACTGTTTTTCGCGGCGGCGGGTTGTTTCATCCATTGTCAACTTCATACTATCAGTTATCTTATCAGCATAAAAAATCACCTTTCCATTTATGTTACGCGCCGCACGTCCGGCTGTCTGCGTCAGCGAACGGTGAGAACGCAAAAAGCCTTCTTTATCCGCATCCAGAATTGCAACCAAAGACACCTCCGGCAAATCCAATCCTTCACGTAATAAGTTCACACCAATCAAAACATCAAACAGCCCTTTACGAAGATCATCCATTATCTGGATACGTTCTAACGTGTCCACATCACTATGAATATAATTGCACCTCACTCCCATACGAGTCATATAAGTAGTAAGCTCTTCAGCCATACGTTTAGTAAGTGTCGTCACCAATACCCGTTCATCTTTAGCAGCACGCTGCTCTATTTCTTCCATTAAATCATCTATCTGATTCAATGTCGGACGCACCTCTATTACCGGATCCAATAAGCCGGTAGGACGAATTACCTGGTCTACAACAATTCCTTCGCTTTTTTCCAATTCATAATCGGCAGGTGTTGCACTCACATAAATAGCCAAAGGAGTAAGAGATTCGAATTCATCAAAAGTAAGCGGACGGTTATCTATGGCAGACGGAAGGCGGAAACCATATTCAACCAAATTCTTCTTCCTGGCAAAATCGCCTCCGTACATAGCACGTATCTGCGGTATGGTCACGTGGCTTTCATCTATCACCAGCATGAAATCTTTCGGAAAATAATCCAACAAACAGAAAGGGCGTTCACCTGGAGCCCGCCCGTCAAAATAACGGGAATAATTCTCTATACCCGAACAATGTCCTAATTCCCGTATCATTTCCAGATCAAAAGTTACACGTTCATATAAACGTTTCGCTTCAAATGGCTTCCCTATTTCTTTCAGGAAATTCACTTGCGTACCCAAATCCACATCAATCTGACCAATAGCGGAATTAATCCTGTCTTGTGTAGTGACAAATAAATTCGTCGGGTAAATATTCAGTTCATCCTGTTCATCTATTTCCTGACCGGTCTTAGGATCAAAAGAAGATAAACGGTCTATCTCATCATCCCAAAACTCAATACGGTAAGCCACACCGTCAAAAGTCTCAATAGCAGGAAAAATATCCACCGTATCACCGTTTACCCGAAAACAGCCACTATTAAAATCCAATTTGTTATTAACATACAAAGCATCGACAAAACGCCTTAATAAAACATCCCGGTCAATCTTCATTCCCCGTTCCAAATGTGTTACTTTTTCTGCAAAAGCACGAGGATCGGCCATACCATACAAACAAGACACTGATGAAACCACAATAACATCCTGCCTGCCGGACAAAAGAGAAGCGGTAGCACGCAAGCGCAGTTTATCAATTTCTTCATTGATTGCCAAATCTTTTTCTATATAGGTATCTGTAGACGGAAGATAAGCTTCCGGTTGATAATAATCGTAATATGACACAAAATACTCTACAGCATTATTGGGAAAAAAGGCTTTAAACTCACTATACAGCTGAGCTGCCAAAGTCTTGTTATGGCTCAAAATCAAGGTTGGTCTTTTCACCTCCTTAATCACGTTAGCAATTGTAAAAGTCTTACCGGAGCCTGTCACCCCCAACAAGGTTTGAAAAGGTACACCGCTCTGTATGCCTTCGGTAAGCGCAGCAATAGCCTCCGGTTGATCTCCGGTCGGACTAAAAGGCGACGATAATTCAAAATTCATTCTTAATACTCTTTTTCTTTAGGCATAATTAACCAGAGCACAAAATAAGCTATAACCCCGGAAAAAACAGTGAATATACTCAGCAATACATAACCGACACGAACCAATGTAGGGTCCCAGTCAAAATACTCGGCAATACCGCCACATACACCTGCAATCATTTTATCGTTTGAACGAGTAAGTCTTCTTTTTTTCTCTTCCATAATATTCTAGTTTTATGTTTTTATTTCAAGCAAAATATTCCGTATACGAGTTAAAAACAAAAATAATCAGAAAAACCGATTATACTATATATTAAACCAGTAATTTACTTTAATCATAAAAGTATTTGTGGAAGGAAGCCCAAACATACGATCCAGATTCGATCCCCAACCGCCAATTTGTTTACTGTCGCGGTTAGACATTTGGTGTTCCCATACAAAATAGAGGGTAGAACCCGGTAAATATTCCCAACGGGCCACCAGATTAGAACGGAATTCATTAAAGCTGAAATTCGGGTTCGGAAACTCATAGACTTTCCCTTCATGGGTAAAGCTATATAATCCTTCATTATAATTCAAAGCATCGGAATGTATTGAATAAAAACGATTATCATACGAATGAGACTTTGTATCATCAGCCAGTTTAAAGTCACTAAACTTCGCTGTAGACGTAAAAGGAGAACCATAAAATTGGATAGAAATATCAGGAGTTACGTTCACCTGTACTTTCATGGTAAGGCCATACGTTTTCTGATCCAAGTGTCCCGCCAAATAAACAGGAGTAAGTGTTTTTTGCGTATTCAGCAACTCTACATTAGCAGGAAGTAATGTATTTACATATTGCATATTGTCCGTATTCCACGCATAGTTCAACTCACCGGACAGATATACATGGTTTCCCAGACGGAATGTCAGGCTCGGCATCATCGTATTAAAACGATTATATCCGTCCAGATTATGGTTACCTTCATATTTCAACATAAACATAACCCGCTTTGCTTTATCCGTGTTAAACTTTACAGATGTCAGAAAAAAAGGATTATAGCGCACATCAGGACCACCTCTGAGCATGCGTGTATCCAATTTATTCCATCCGAACGTTTCTTTCATATCCATTTCATAACGATTCATAGTCATACTCTGCCAACGCAAAGCAACATCATTATTAATTGCATACCCACCATAATTCCACCAATTCGTTTGTGTAAGAGTAAATGCGTTATAGCGGAACATCTTCCATATATCTGTCTGGCGATAAGCTATCTCCGTTTCATTCTTTAGATAATCGGTCTCCTTCATATACCCCATATCATTCAAATCAAAACCGGGAGAAGACCAACCAAACGATTCAGAAAAAGCCCACTTAGCATTACCTTTCCTTCCTACTTTTACATAACCACCCGTTCCATTTAATGAAGTCCTGTTTGGATCGACTCCTAAATAGCCTTTAGATGATTCGCGTTGATAATAATGTACAGCATTCCGTTGTAAAAGAGTTATAGCTTCTTTTGTTCCATTCAAGGAACTCAACATTCCCTTAACGTCAATATAATACAGCCTATTGTTAAAATACTGTGTAAAATCAATACCCGCAGTAAACGCATTCCGTACCAGAAATTTTTCCAGATAAGGTTCGCTCAAATCTCTGTTTACAGAAGTCAGCATGCCCCCTAGTAACGTATTTCCTTTCCAGTTCTTTTGCATACGTCCCACCGTATAATTTGTAAGAGGTTCCACTACTTCCGTCGTTTCATTACCATTTCTACTGACTTTAACAGAAGAACGGGCTGTAACACTTTGTACTACACCGATTGTAACCCCTTTCCGATTGGTACCTGTAAGTTTCAACGCACCGATAATAGGAACATTATCTTTTGTTCCGGCAAAGCTGCTTACATTATCAATATTTTGCGGAGTATAAGACGGGGCTGCACCGATACGGCGGGTATAAAACATCATATCATTACCATTTGCAAAATCTAAGATATGTTTTCCTTCCAGAAAGAAGGGGCGTTTTTCATCATAAAAAGTTTCATAAGCTGTCAGATTCATTACCGAAGGGTCTAATTCCACTTGCCCAAAGTCCGGATTAATAGTCATATCCAACGTAAAGTCAGACAATGCAAATTTTGCATCCAGTCCAACATTACCTCCCCAACTATGTCCTTTTTGATACGGGCTACCCGGTATCTGAGGTGAATTGCGAAACTTACCCATTACATAAGGCAAAAACTCTATTCCGCGCGGCTTGGGCAAATCTGTCATACCGTGCATCTCTCCGAAAGAAAAAACATGGCCATTATTTTTCAATGGTATCATGCTCCAGTTTTGAACTTCGTTGTTACGCCGGATTATACGTCGTACATGAAGCCCCCAGACACCATCATCCGATTTCTGATTATAACGAAGTTGGCTAAATGGAATACGCAGTTCTGCAGTCCATAAAGAATCTTTTTGGTCAATATGGGTTTTTCCTTCCCATACGGCATTCCAACTTAAATTGACACTTAATTTGTCAGTAACAACCAAATCTGTTTTATTGCCTCCCAGATTTATATTAAACTCAGGGGCAGCCCTGTAATCATGATACGTATCAAAAGCGACACTAATCAAATCGCCCAAACTGTTATCATCACGGTTTCCTATAAACCTATTCATCTTTTCGGGTACTGCGTCCTTGCACATAACCCCCACATAAATATACTTATTGTCATAAAAAAGTTTCACTTTTGTAGGAGAAGGAGAAATTACCCGTTCATAAGGAATAATTTGCACAAAACGATCAGACCACTCACCCTGTTCAGTCCAGAAACCTTCATCAAGTTTCCCATCTATCACAGGCTTCTGGCCGGAAACCTTCGTAATATTGTACACTCGCTTATATGCCTTGTCAAAAGGTACAATCGAATCTTGCTGTGCAAAACATAACATAGATATAAATAAGGCAACAAAAAAATACAGGTATTTCATGGTCATTCATCATTCAATATACAATGACCCAAAGATACAACAATATACTAAAAAACATCCCGATCATTTCTCCAAATCATCTCGATGTTTCGAAAAAATGATCGGGATGTTTTTTAATATATAACTTCTACCCCAAATCTTGTTTGCCACATAATTCATAAATCACAAATCTTTCTTACCTTTGCCTCACTGCCTGCTATTGGGTAGTGAATCATCAAAACCAGACTACTATGGGAAGATTTATCAATCCGTTTACGGATATAGGCTTCAAGCATATATTCGGAAGGGAGATTAGTAAGGATGTACTTATCGCGTTCCTGAACGATTTATTGGTCGGAGAAAGGCATATAGCCGACATATCCTTTATGGATAAGGAAGATATGCCGGAAATGGCAAACGGCAGAGTGGTAATCTTCGATATCCTCTGCAGGGAAACAAACGGGGCCTATTTCATAATCGAAATGCAGAACCAATACCAGGATTTCTTCCTGGACAGAAGTTTGTACTACCTGTGCCGCTCTGTTACTCGGCAGGGAATAAAAGGGAAAGATTGGGAATATGAGATCTTTCCGGTATACGGAATCTATTTCCTGAACTTTATTATTCCGCCGTTTGTTTCGTTCAGGACAGATGTAATATTGGCAGATCGCGCTACAGGTGAAGCNAAGGAAGATATGCCGGAAATGGCAAACGGAAGAGTGGTAATCTTCGATATCCTCTGCAGGGAAACAAACGGGGCCTATTTCATAATCGAAATGCAGAACCAATACCAGGATTTCTTCCTGGACAGAAGTTTGTACTACCTGTGCCGCTCTGTTACTCGGCAGGGAATAAAAGGGAAAGATTGGGAATATGAGATCTTTCCGGTATACGGAATCTATTTCCTGAACTTTATTATTCCGCCGTTTGTTTCGTTCAGGACAGATGTAATATTGGCAGATCGCGCTACAGGTGAAGCGGTAAACAAAAAATTCAGACAGATATACCTGTCAATGCCCTACTTTACCCTGGAGCAAGACGAATGTAAAACAGATTTTGAACGTTGGATTTATATATTAAAACACATGGACACATTTGACAGAATGCCTTTCAATGCGCAGAAAGCCGTCTTCGACAAGCTGCTCGACATTGCCGATGTCAGCAAGCTGGACGAGAAAGAGCGTGCCCGGTATGACGAAGCGCTCAAAATATACAGAGACTACTACGGCACGATAAACTCCGCAAAAAGACAAGGGCGCAAAGAAGGTGAAGAAAAAGGCAGAGCCGAAGGCTTAGCGGAAGGTATCGAGAAAGGTAAGGTGGAAGGCAAAGCAGAAGGTCTGGCTGAAGGAAAAGCAAAACTTCGTACTGCTGCCCATGGCATGAAAGACCTTGGAATACCTATTGAGAATATTGCCAAAATAACAGGACTTACCCCGGAAGAGATTGAAACCGCATAAAAAGATATTATATCAAAAGACTGTTATAGAAACGCAGGTACAGAGAAATAGACTATATTGTACCTGCGTTTTTAATTGCCTACCCTATCCAATTTAGTAGCTTACCAGAAAAGCTGGTTTAGCGAAGTCTTTTGCCGTAGTAGCCCTGACGGTGTAGCCTTGACTTTTCTGCCAAGAGAAAAGTAATAAAAAACGTCTATGGAAAGCACTAATGTATGACAAGCAGAATACCAAAGTAACGCAACAATAGCATATATACCAAAAATACACATCTAAAATCAGGCTATTTTACAATCTAGGTACAGGAGCCAAAGATGGCTACAAAAGATAACAAAGTAGAGACGTATTTATAACACGCAGACAGGCATAACTGAATGCCGATTACTTTTTCATACTAATATAATCTGCATATTCTGCGTGCATTGATTCATGGATATTTAACTATAAAAGCAGAGCGTAACGAACACATTCGGCGAATTCGTTACGCTCTGCTTTTTTCTTACTGCCGGTAAAGTTATTTATATCTTATTTGCTATCATCTTTATCGTTGCTCAAAACCTTATGTAAAGCTTGCCGTGCAAAATAAATACGACTTTTTACAGTACCGACAGGAATATTCAAATGCTTTGCTATTTCTTCATACTTATAACCGCTTATAAACAAGCTAAACGGAACTTTCAATTCATTACTGATACTACGAAGCGCTTTTGATACATCCTGCATAGAATAACTGTTTGTAGTTGAAGAACTAAAAACAGCATCAGAAGAAAGATCGATATCAGTCCAAATCTGCTGATCGGCGTACTTATTTACAATCTTACGATATTCACTAACAAAAATATTACGCATTGCGACAATAATGCGACCTTTTAAAGCGTCTTTGTTATTCTCCATATATATACTAATTTAAAATGAGCTCTACGTCTCCAATCAACAGAAGAATACTTTAAAAGGTTTCAGTTTTTTTGCTTTTTAACTCACAAAAGCAGCTACTTTTTTACGATCTGTCTCTACGGTTTCAAATTCGGAAGATACCACATTACTACCCATCGGAACATTTTCATTGCGATACACCATTTTACTGTAAACGATGCTGCGGGCCGACGTGTGAAACTCTTTAGCACCGGTTTCCTGCTCTATTTTTACTATATTCTCTTCGCGCACTCCGCAGCCAGGCATAATAATGATGCGGTTGGCCGCACGCTTCACCAATTCTGCAATCAAAGAGATACCTTTCACAGCATCCGACTGTTGGCCGGAAGTCAGAATACGGTCGCATCCCAGTTCTATCAGCTGCTCTAAAGCAACAAAAGGATCCCGGCACACGTCGAACGCCCGATGACAAGTTACCGATAAAGGCTTAGCTGCATCCATCAACCGGCGCATCAGCGTAACATCGATATCTCCCTCTTTCGTAAGGCAGCCAAACACTACGCCATGCACTCCCAACTGTTTACACATTTCTATATCATGCAACATCGACTGAACCTCGGCAGGCGTATACAGGAAATCGCCGCCGCGAGGACGTATTATCACATTAATGTCGATAGTAGACGTTAACTCCCGGGCGGTCATGATCTCACCATAGCTGGGCGTTGTTCCTCCTTCGGGAATACCGGCACACAACTCTACGCGTTTAGCGCCTCCCATTTCGGCCTCTACACAACTCTGCGCCGAATTGGCACATATTTCAATAATACGAATCGGTTTCATAAGCATTTATCTTTATATCCGTTTAAGCAAACACAAAGATAGAACTATTTTTGCGAAGGAAGCACAATAACCGTACATTTGCATCTTGAGCTAAAGCAGCAAGAACATGAATTCAGAAAAACAAAAAGGACACCTACTTATATTGGTGGCAAACATCCTGTTCGCAATAAATATGCCTGTTTCCAAGTATTTATTGCCTACCCATCTAGCGCCTGAAGCTTTAACAATCATGCGTATGTCTTTTGCCTGCGTAATGTTCTGGATTACTTCACTGTTTGTCCCTTTCGAAAAAGTTTCGTTAAAAGACATGGGCACTTTATTTATATGCGCCTTATGCGGAGTAGGCTTTAACCAAGGTTTATTTATTTGGGGGCTCAACATTACATCTCCGGTTGATGCTTCTATCATAGCCACTGCCGTACCTATTTTCGTTATGATACTTGCTGCTATTATACTAAAAGAGCCTATCACAAGAAAAAAGGCATTAGGTGTTTTACTGGGAATAACCGGGGCAGTCTCCCTCATCCTGCAGTCCACACACAGTTCAAACCAAGCCAGCAGTTTAGCCGGAAATTTAATGATTACATTCAGTGGATTCATCTATTCCATCTATTTAGTATTATCGAAACCGCTGACATTAAAATATTCATCCGTAACAATGATGAAGTGGATGTTTCTGTTTTCAACATTAAGTGTATTACCGTTTACAATCGGGCACATAGCAGATTCTCCCGCTTTCCAAAGGTCAGTTCTTGATTTCCGGGAATTAGGAGCTATTTTCTTTGTTCTGTTCGGAGCAACGTTTGTACCTTACCTATTAATACCGATGTCTTTAAAGCGCATCCGTCCAACTACCGTCAGCATGTACAATTATGCACAACCTATCATAGCATCGTTTATTGCAGTTTTAGTAGGACAAGATTCTTTCAGTTTTTACAAATTACTTTCTGCAGCATTTGTTTTTGTAGGCGTCTATATGGTTACGCAGAGTAAGAGCCGGGCAGATATAGAAAAGGAAAGAGCCTTAGAAACTGCAAAAAAGTAAGGATTTGCCATAAATCACCTTCTTTTTAGACACTTATTTTGGTAAAAATGCTTGCATTTGAAAAATAATGCGTAATATTGCCCCTGCAATACAAAATAGAAAACAAATCAATGAGTGCAGAATTTGCATATTATACATGGGCATTGATGACCCCTTGGGGGGTTAGAATCTATTCACTTCGATCAAATTGAAAGTTGACAGTGGACAGTTAATTATCTGCATTGTCCTTTCACATACAAGTCAACATTCAGTATCTCATTATTTCCATATTAAGAAATTCTTATTAATAACCATAGTTGCCGGTTTACATATATGGTATTTATCTTTATGATAACCGTAATTGTCAACAGTCAGCTATCAATGATAAAAAGATGAAAGTATTAAAATTCGGCGGAACGTCCGTAGGTTCCGTAGATAGTATTTTAAGTGTAAAGAAGATTGTAGAAGCTATAGACGAACCGGTAATAGTAGTTGTATCTGCTCTTGGCGGTATCACAGACAAATTATTAAATACGGCAGCACTGGCTTCAAAAGGAGACGTGGCTTATGAGCGTGAAATGTCTGAAATTATCGCCAGGCACCTGGATGTAATAGAAGGTGTAATTCCCGATCCGGCTTTACGGAATGACGTTCAAAAGAAAGTAATGACTTTACTTGACGAACTGGCAAATATATTTAAGGGTGTTTACCTGATCAATGATCTTTCGGCCAAAACTTCGGACACGATCGTCAGCTATGGTGAGCGTCTTTCATCCCAAATCGTATCTAATGTCATAAAAGAAGCCCAATTATTCGATTCGCGCAAATTCATTAAAACGGTAAAGCAATTCAACAAACATATCGTCGACTTCGAATTAACGAATAAACTGATTAAAGAGGCGTTCAGCCCGCTACCCAAAGTATCATTGGTTCCCGGCTTCATCTCTACCAGCACGGAAGGCGAAGTAACGAATTTAGGACGTGGAGGATCAGACTACACAGCATCTATCCTGGCAACGGTTCTGGACGCAAACGTACTGGAAATATGGACAGACGTAGACGGTTTCATGACTGCCGACCCGCGTGTAATCAGTTCTGCTTATGTAATAGACCGCTTGACGTTTACCGAAGCAATGGAGTTGTGTAACTTTGGTGCCAAGGTAATTTACCCTCCGACAATCTATCCTGTCTACCATAAAAATATACCGATCCGGATATTGAATACGTTTAATCCGACAGCCCCGGGAACTTATATTTCCAAAGAACGGATAAAAGATAGCAGTAAGGCTATCATTAAAGGTATTTCATCTATTAACGATACCTGCCTGATCACCGTTCAGGGCCTAGGCATGGTGGGGGTTATCGGTGTAAATTATCGAATATTCAAAACCTTGGCAAAAAACGGTATCAGTGTATTTATGGTATCGCAGGCCAGTTCCGAAAACAATACTACGTTTGCAGTACGTAATGCGGATGCCGATTTAGCCGTTAACGTTCTGGATGAAGAATTTGCCCTCGAACGTGCACAGGGAGACATGAGCGACACTGTTGCCGAGAAAGACCTGGCAACCGTAGCTATCGTAGGTGAAAATATGAAGCGTACTCCCGGTATTGCCGGAAAATTATTCGGTACGCTCGGCCGTGCAGGTATCAGTGTGATAGCCTGTGCCCAAGGTGCTTCTGAAACAAACATATCGTTTGTCATCAAGCTAAAATATCTACGTAAAGCATTAAACTCTATTCATGATTCTTTTTTCCTGTCGGAATATAAAGTTCTGAACCTTTTCATAGCGGGAGTTGGAACGGTAGGCGGTAACCTGCTCGAACAAATCCGCATCCAACAACCCAAATTGATGGATCAAAACGGGCTTAAACTAAATGTAGTAGGTGTATCCAACTCCAGACACGCACTTTTCTGCCGCGAAGGGTTGAATCTTGAAAACTGTATCGATGATCTGAAAGAAAAAGGTGAAGCCAGTAATCCTGAGCACCTCTGCGAAGAAATACTTAATATGAATATTTTCAACTCCGTATTCGTAGACTGTACTGCCAGCCCGAAGGTTTCGGCATTATACGAAACACTGTTGAATAATAACGTGTCCGTAGTAGCTGCTAATAAAGAAGCAGCATCTTCTTCTTTCGAGACTTATACGACCCTGAAAGAGACAGCCCGCCATCGTGATATCAAATTTCTGTTTGAAACAAATGTCGGAGCAGGCCTTCCTATAATCAATACAATGAACGACCTTATAAACAGTGGAGATCATATACTGAAACTGGAAGCTGTATTATCCGGCACTCTGAACTATATATTCAATACAATCAGTGCCGATATACCCTTCAGCAAAGCCATCCAGTTAGCAAAGGAAGCAGGCTATGCCGAACCCGATCCACGTATCGACTTAAGCGGAAAAGATGTTGTTCGTAAACTTGTTATTCTGGCGCGTGAAGCCGGTTACAGAGTAGAACAGGCAGACGTAAAGCGAAACTTATTTATTCCCGACGAATACTTCGAAGGATCTGTCGATGATTTTTGCGGAAAGATAAAAGAACTGGATGCTGCATTCGAAGCCAAGCGCCAGCAACTGGAAGCCGAACACAAACGCATCCGCTTTGTAGCCAAGATGGATCGCGGTGTCTGCGAAGTAGGTTTACAGGAAGTCGATGCCCATCATCCTTTTTATGAATTGGAAGGCAGCAACAATATCATCATGATTTCAACCGAACGTTATCACGAATATCCCATGATCATAAAAGGCTACGGTGCCGGGGCAGACGTGACGGCAGCCGGCGTGTTTGCTGATATCATCTCAATAGCGAACATCCGATAAAACTGAATTTTATTATGAAGCACATCATCATTCTGGGAGATGGCATGGCAGACGAACCTATCGAAGCACTCGGTGGTAAAACACCTATGCAGTATGCCAATACTCCCTATATGGATAAATTAGCAGAACTAGGTGTTACCGGACAGATGAAGACCGTTGCCGACGGTTTCCACCCCGGTAGTGAAGTTGCCAACATGGCTGTTCTGGGCTATGATCTGCCCAAGGTATACGAAGGCCGGGGGGTACTTGAAGCTGCCAGCATCGGAGTTACCCTGCAACCGGGAGAAATGGCCATGCGTTGCAACCTTATCTGTGTAGAAGGCGACATACTGAAAAACCATTCATCCGGACATATATCCACCGGAGAAGCCGACGAACTGATCCGGTTCCTTAACGAGAAACTGGGCTCCGACCGGGTAAAGTTCCACACCGGTGTCTCCTACCGCCACCTGCTGGTTATAAAAGGCGGAGACAAAAGGTTGGACTGTACACCTCCGCATGACGTGCCGCTTCATCCTTTCAAACCGTTGATGGTAAAAGCTGAAGTTCCGGAGGCCGGAGAAACAGCCGGTTTATTAAATGAACTTATATTGAAATCCCAGGAAATCCTGGCCGACCATCCGATAAACAAGAAACGTATTGCAGCCGGTAAAGATCCGGCCAACAGTATCTGGCCGTGGTCGCCGGGATATAGGCCAGCCATGCAAACTATGCAGGAAATGTACGGTTTCAAGAAAGGCGCCGTAATATCGGCTGTCGACCTGATCCGCGGTATCGGAGTATATGCAGGGCTTGAAGTTATCAACGTAGAAGGCGCTACCGGTTTATGGAATACGAACTACGAAGGAAAAGCCCATGCCGCCCTTGAGGCCCTGAAGACAAACGACTTTGTCTACCTGCATGTAGAAGCCAGTGACGAAGCCGGGCACGAAGGCGACGTAGACCTGAAAGTAAAAACAATCGAATATCTGGATAACCGTGCAATACGGATTATTTATGAAGAATTACAGAAATGGGACGAGCCTGTTGGTATTGCTATTCTGCCCGACCATCCTACCCCTTGTGCCATCCGTACGCATACTAATACACCTGTGCCTTTCCTTATATATAAACCAGGCATACAACCGGACAGCGTAACCAGCTTCGACGAGTTCTCGGTACTGGACGGAAAATACGGAGTATTGGAAAAAGACCTGTTCATTAAAGAGTTTCTTAAAGAATAAATCACATGAAATATTACAGTACAAACAAACAAGCCCCTCTTGCTACGCTAGAGGAAGCCGTTATAAAAGGTTTAGCCGGCGATAAGGGACTATATATGCCCGAAAGGATTCCTTCCTTAAGTAAGGATATTATTAGCAAAATGAAACATATGTCTTTCCATGAGATAGCGTGCACAGTGGCACAAGCTTTCTTCGGCGAAGACATCGAACCGGACGTATTGGACAAGATCGTAAAAGATACACTTTCGTTCGACACGCCGGTAGTACATGTGGAAGACAACATCTACAGCCTGGAACTCTTTCACGGCCCCACGCTGGCATTTAAAGACGTAGGCGCCCGCTTCATGGCCCGTTTGCTGGGGTACTTCATTAAGAAACAAGGACTGAAAGAGGTAAACGTACTTGTTGCTACTTCGGGAGACACAGGAAGTGCCGTAGCCAACGGTTTTCTGGGCGTTGAAGGTATCCACGTGTATGTGCTCTACCCCAAAGGAAAGGTAAGCCCTATACAGGAATGCCAGTTCACAACACTGGGACAAAACATCACGGCGCTCGAAATAGACGGTACCTTCGACGATTGCCAGGCCTTGGTAAAATCCGCCTTTATGGATAGCGAACTGAATGGACACATGAAACTCACTTCGGCCAATTCTATCAACGTAGCCCGCTTCCTTCCGCAATCATTCTATTACTTCAATGCGTATGCACAACTGGACAAAGCAGGAAAAGCAAACGAACTGGTAGTAAGTGTTCCCAGCGGGAACTTCGGCAACATCACAGCCGGACTGTTTGCACACCGGATGGGACTTCCTGTCAAACGCTTTATAGCGGCCAACAACCGCAATGATGTATTCCTCGAATATCTCAACACCGGCAAGTACAATCCCCGTCCGTCCGTAGCCACCATTGCCAACGCGATGGACGTAGGCGATCCTAGCAACTTTGCACGCATTTTGGACTTGTTCGGTATCTATGGCGATCCGCACAAAGCAATCTGCGGATTGATCTCCGGCTACCGCTTTACCGATGAAGAAATTGCTTCCACTATGAAACGCGTTTACAACGACTGCGGCTATTTGCTGGATCCCCACGGGGCATGTGGCTTCCAGGCGTTGGTACAAAATGCACTTGATGCAAACGAAACCGGTGTATTCCTGGAGACAGCCCATCCGGCCAAGTTCAAAGGCACGGTAGACAGTATCCTGGCTTCGGACATCGAAATCCCCGCCAAGTTGCAAGCCTTTATGAAAGGTAAGAAACAAAGCATAGAACTCAACAAAGACTTTGCCGGCTTCAAAGCCTACCTGATGGCACAATAATAGAAAAAAAGACAATTCAAAGTCCGTTGTATCAGGAGTAACCCTTCCCCTATGGGGAGGGGAAAAGAGGGAGGCTGGAATGCCCGCACCATACGGAAAACCTCCGTACCCCTACAAAAGTATCACCGGAGCTCCGGCGGAGGCTCCGTACCCCTACAAAACCATTACCGGAGTAGCTGCAACCATTTTGTAGGCCTACAAAACCATTACAGACGCGCCGGCAGCCATTTCGTACCCCTACAAAACCATTGCCGGAGCTCCGGTGATACCTCCGTAGAGCTACAGAGGCTTTACAGGCCGGATTTCTCAATTTTCGACCTGCTATTAACCCATACAAATCAGCAGAAGGTTGCCACCAACACAAATACGCCTTATCAGCGTGCGTAATATCAATGTATTTCTTTATATTTGCCCTGTTTTTAAATTCTTTATTTACAATTCAGACCATGAAAAAGACATTTATCGTCATTGCCTGCGCTGCTTTGTGTGCAGCTAATATGTACGGGCAAACAAAAGGGCACTTTAACAATCCGGTTATTCCCGGTGATGTGGCCGATCCCTCCATCATTCGTATAGGCAACACCTGGTATGCTACCGGAACCTCTTCGGAGTGGGCGCCTTATTATCCAATGTTTACATCTACAGACCTGGTAAACTGGAAACAGACCGGGCATATCTTCGACAAACAGCCGGAGTGGACCGTTTCATCGTTCTGGGCTCCGGAGTTGTATTATATGAACAATAAGGTCTACGCCTACTATACGGCACGCAACAAAAAGGGCGTGTCCTATATAGGTGTAGCCACGGCAGACGACCCGACAAAGGAATTTACCGACCATGGCCCGGTTGTTGAATACGGAACCGAAGCCATCGATGCCTTTATTCTGGAAGACAACGGCAAGCAATACATCTCATGGAAAGCCTACGGACTGGATAATCGGCCTATCGAACTTCTTTGCAGCCAACTTTCGGACGACGGCCTAAGCCTTGTTGGGGAAACATTCACCCTGATGCGCGACGACGACCGGATCGGAATGGAAGGCCAATGCCACTTCAAGAAAGGAGATTATTATTATATGCTCTACTCTACGCATAGCTGCTGCGGGCCTAAAAGCGATTATCAGGTACGCGTTGCCCGTTCCAAAACGCTGAAAGGCCCGTATGAGATATATGATGGTAATCCGGTCTTGCACGGCGGTAGCGACAAAGTTCAGTCATGCGGACACGGTACAGTGACCACTACCCCGGACGGACGTATGTTCTATTTCTTCCACGCCTATCTGACCGGAGGCCGTTTCTTTGCCGGACGCCAACCCATGCTCCAGGAAATGGTGATAGGCGATGACGGTTGGATACACTTCCCCACAGGCGATACGGCGCAGTTAGAACAGCCGCTTCCATTCAAAGGAAAAGAGCAGAAAGCAACGCCTGGCTTCTTCGACAACTTCAAAAACAATAAGCTGAAAGCCGGATGGACATGGAACTATCCTTATACTACCGTTAACATCCACACAGGCAAAGGTAAACTATCGCTAAGCGGAACCATGAAGGAAGGCAACCATAACGGCTCGGCACTCTGTCTCCGCCCGGTAAAACCTGATTATGCTTTTGCCACACAGGTAATCAACCATAATAGCAGCCTGAAAGGTCTTACCCTCTACGGCGATGACAAAACATTGGTAGCCTTTGGCGCCCAAGGAGACAAACTGATACTGAAAGAGGTGATAGACGGTAAAGAGCAGATCGTCTGCAACGAACCGCTCCCTGCTACTTCTCCTTATCTGAAAATAGAAGTAAACAACGGAACTCAATGTACTTTCTTCTGGAGCAAAGACGGAAAAACGTGGCAAGCCCTAAACAACATTGCCCCGAAACGCGATTATAGCAAGCAAGTACGCTGGGACCGCGTTGCACGCCCGGGACTGATCCATTGTGGTTTGCCAACCGAACCGGCAGAGTACAGTTACTTCCGGTTACTATAAAATACCAATAGTAATAAGAACGGGCGGTTATTCCACCGCCCATTCTTTCATCTCCAACATATCCAGATATTCTTCCCATTCCGGGTCTACTTCGGTATAGATAGAAATAGGTAAAAGTTCGAAGGAAGCCAAAGCCTCGTTCAAACGTTCGCCAAAAACACGCACCGTACGGGTATAGAACACCCACACCTTCTCGCCGCCTCCTGTATAAACGCCGGTAAGGATAGAAAGTTTATCCTTCTCCATCGCTTTTTGCAGCACGGCCTGTATCTCTTCCATACGTCCTGCAACTTCTTCCGAAGGCATGCCAAGTTTATCCGCCTCATACTTCCAGGTTATCTCTGCACGCTCCTTAAACTTGCCTGACTGTACAAACTCAGTCAGTTCTTCGCGGCCACTCACCGTTATCATTTGTCCTTCCTCGCTCTCCGAAAGCGCGGTAAACCATACATTACTCAGTTTCATATTATCTTTATTATTAGTTGTCTGCTGCAACTGCAAAGATAGAGATTATTCCGTCATCATCACATGCAACTTTTTTGCGGAAAATGACAGAGCAACCAAAGGCCATACGAGAATTTGGCAAACATTGTCAAGCCTGATTATTTCATCTATAGTCTTTTTTCCTTTTCTGCCACAACTGCCAGCTATTAAAAATATTCTGCCACAGCACATAGCTTCCGGGACCTACAGACGAAAGGGGATTTAAGTAGGTATAGGCCATCCAGATAGCTAAGACAGTATTTTTCTGTCCGAGAGCCTGACCGGCACTAATACGGTCTTTATAGACACTACCAATACGCCTACCCAAATAAAACTGAATACAGCAGGTAACGAGTCCTCCCAAAGCAATAAGTATCTCTACCAGGAGATCGGCATCACTATTCACCAACGAACGAACGGTTTGTCCCGTTACAATTGCAAGTGCAACCGCCCAAAGATAAAAGGCAGCATCACGTAAACTTAATAAAAAGCGATGAACCGGCGGACAAAACAGACGTAACGCCCAAGCCAAAAAGAACGGAAACAACAGCAATGGAAATACTTTGCTTAATATAAGCAAAAATGCAGAGAAAAAGGTAATATCCGCATGAGGTTCCACCAATGGAAAAACGAATGGCACAACTATTGCCGCCAGTAAGTTTGAAAGTAATGTATATGTAGTTAAACTCGAAGCGCTGCCTCCCAATTTTCCGGTAATTACAGCGGCGGCAGTAGCGGTAGGACAAATCAAACAAACCATAATTCCTTCAAATACATCCCTGTAAGCTTCATCCATCCTCACAACTATCAGGAAAGTTGCCATTAAAGCACAGGTTACTATCTGAAATAGTAACAACCACCCATGCCAGGGTTGAGGCATTAGTTCATGCGGGTCCACTTTGCAGAAAGTAAGCAGCAATTGGGCAAAGATCAAAGTAGGCGTAAGGAAAGCTATTAAAGAAAAAACAAACGGTTTTGTCGGCTCCAGAAAAGAGAAGTTGGCAAAAATAAAGTACCCCAACGCTCCGGCCAGCATAGCAACCGGCAGAGTCCAGTTTTTCAGGAATTTCAACATAATACCTTACCCTTTTATATTCGGCTGCAAAGTAACAGCTTATAAAAGGAATAGACAAGATTCACTGATGCTTTTTATAAGAAAAATACAAGCATTTTAAGCAAGAGTCATACAATATAAAGGAATAAAAAAAGCTTTAGCCCGTAATGAGCTAAAGCTTTTATATTCATTTTCCAACTCGGATTAACGTAATGGTATGTATTGTACAAATGCCTCCATCGCTTCATAAGAAGCCAGACCTAGTTGATGGTATACCTCCGCCGTTGCACGGTTGCGGTCTTCTGCACGTTGCCAGAACAAACGTTCATCATCTCCTAAGAACGGAGCACTCTCTGCCTGCGACTGATGTTTCAGGATTGCATTACGTTTATGGCGTAATTCTTCAGGAGAAATAGGAACCGCCATTTCTACGTGATCCATTTCCCATTCCGCCCATGCTCCACGATACATCCATACGCGGCAGTTCTTCATCCATTCTTCATCTTTTACGTCATCTATAGCTGCAAGAACAGCATCCAGACAAACCTTGTGGGTTCCATGAGGGTCTGCCAAGTCGCCTGCAACAAATATCTGATCCGGTTTTACTTTCAGCAGTAAGTTCTTTACAATATCCTTATCAGCTTCACTCAGTTCATTCTTTTTCACCATACCTGTTTCATAGAAGGGCAGGTCAAGGAAATGAACATGATCATCTTTCACTCCCGAATAACGGCAACCATGACGGGCTTCTTCACGACGAATCGTACCCTTCATAAATAGTACATCCTTACGTTCGGGTTCTCCATTTTCTACCTTTTCATAACGGAGGTAGTTGATTATTTCTTCCGCTTTTTTCTTTACGGAGTTATCTCCGGCAGCATATTTATCGCATACATCACGAAGATATTCGCAATAACGGATTACCTCTTCGTCACCTACTGCGATGTTACCGGAAGTCTGGTAAGCTACATGCACATCATGATGCTGGTCGCACAAACGGCGCAAAGTTCCTCCCATAGAGATAACATCGTCATCCGGATGCGGACTGAAGACAATCACTTTCTTCGGGAATGGGGTAGCACGTTCCGGACGGTTCGAATCGTCTGCATTCGGTTTTCCACCCGGCCAGCCGGTAATTGTATGCTGAATATCATTAAAAATCTTGATATTTACATTATATGCAGAACCGTACAAAGCCAGCAATTCGCCCAAACCATGTTCGCTATAATCACGATTCGTCAATTTCAGAATAGGCTTTCCTGTCAGCTGGCATAACCACACAATAGCACGACGAATCAGTTTATTATCCCATTCACAGTTGGTCACCAACCATGGATGGCTTATTCTTGTCAAATCATACGCTGCAGACAGATCAACAACTACTTTTGAATTCGGATGATTCTGTATATAAGAAGAAGGGATCAGGTCTGTCACCGGGCCTTCTACTGTCTTAGCAATAATACCTGCTTTATCTTCACCCCAAGCCATTAATACTACGCTACGGGCATTCATCATAGTAGAGATACCCATTGTAATTACGCCGGCAGGTACGTTATCTATTGATGGAAAAGTACGGGCAGCTTCCTTACGGGCAGCACCTTCCAACACAACCAGACGGGTACGCGAACTGATAGTTGAACCGGCTGCATTGAACATGATGTTACTGCTCTGTCCTAACCCCAGTAAAATATAATCCAATCCTCCGGCTTGTTTGATATCTTCTTCATATTTCCGGCAGAAATCCAGAACCTCATCTTTCGGCATATTTCCATTCGGAGCATGAATATTTTCAGAAGGAATATCCACGTGCGCAAATAAGGCTTCCTGCAAACGTGCGACATTTCCACCGAAAGTTGATGCCAACGGATAAAACTCATATTCAACAAAAACGATCACATTACGGAAACTCAGATTTTCTTCCTTATGCATGCGTATCAATTCTTTGTACACATTCAGCGGAGAACGTCCTCCGGGAAGAGCGATAACGAATGACTCGCCTATCTCTTGTTTCATACGTATTTGAGTTGCTATTTCATTAGCTATAGCGAGAGACCCTTCATCTACCGACTCATAAATATTAGTCGGGATTTTTTCCAAGCGAGTTAACACTGAATGCTCAAAAGCATTTTCCGGACGGTAATACCGCTGGGGTATACGCGTCAAGGTAATCTGAGAACTAAGGTCCTTTTTCATGTCTTATTTACATTAAATTCGATTTACTTTACTTGAATTACAAATATAGCTATTTCCGCCAACATCATATTGCATTTATTTATAAAACAAATTTATCGGGAAAAAGTTAAGCCAATGTATTTGTCTCCGGTACTAATTTGCCCATTGACCATACGGCACGGACATTATATTTACGGTCCAATATAACAATATCGGCATCTTTTCCACGCTGTAAAGACCCTTTACGATCATCAACCCCCATCAAACGTGCCGGGGTTTCGGAAGCCATCCGTACGGCATCAGCCAACGGAATTTCTGCTTTTTGCACCATAACACGCACTAATGTGTCCATTGTGGCAATACTACCTGCCAATGACGAATGATCGGCAAGTTTGCAAACATTGTCTTCTATAATGATTCGCGAACCAGGAGCCGGACGATCTCCTCCCGCGGCATACGAAAGAGCATCTGTAACAAGGCACATACGTTCCACTCCTTTCAATTTATAAACCAGGCGTAATATAGTAGACGGAAGATGCTTACCGTCGGCAATCACTTCCACGGTCATATCATCCATAAGAAATACGCTCTCAACGGTTCCTTCGTACTTGTATTCACGGCGTTTATGAAAACCCGGCATTGCATTATAGAATTGGGCAGCATGGGTAAAACCTGCTTTATAGGCATTCTTTATATCTTCAAATTCTGCTTCGGTATGCGTAATGGCAGCCAATATACCTTTGGATTTGATATACCGGGCAAATTCATGTGCGCCTTCCAGTTCGGGGCTAATATCCCAACGCTTGATACAATCCGTCTTTTCCAGCAAAGCGGTATACTCTTCTTTATCTAAAGCCTTAATCGTGTCTGCATAAAGAAGACTGGCCATTTTAGTATTCAGATAAGGCCCCTCTACATGAAGTCCAAGTACCGGACTGCCTGCTTCTGCCATCAACTTCTCACATACGGAGGCTGCCTTGTATATATCTGGAACAGAAGAAGAAGAAAGAGTTGGAAAGATAGAAGTAGCACCATGCTTCATATGGCCGGCAACCGCGCCTTTAAATGCGTCTTCGGTACATTCCTTGAAATCGCGGCCAGCCCCGCCATGCACATTCATGGCAACAAAGCCCGGAATAATATACATTCCTTTAGCATCCACCACAGTAGCATCTATCAACGCCAAATCGTTATTTGTCACTTCCAGGATTTTACCATCCCGAATCAATACAGATCCTTCTTCCAGCCATCCTTGGGGTGTAAGAATCCGGCCATTTATAATTTGTGTTAACATTGTATTTCCTTTCCGTGTTTTATGCAAATAACTTATTAGTGCCTTCCACCAATTTGCCCATAGCCCATACGGCACGAACATTCAGATCATTATCCAAAATCATAAGGTCGGCATCTTTACCGCGTTGCAGCGTACCTTTACGGTCGTCTACACCCATAATACGGGCAGGCGTTTCGGAGATCATACGTATAGCATCTTCCAGCGGTATCTCCGCTTTCTGCACCATTGTACGGATAAGCCTGTCCATTGTCGCTACACTACCGGCCAAAGCCGAACGGTCGGCCAATTTACAAACTCCGTCTTCTATAATCACACGCGGATCAAAAGCGTCCTGGCTATCGCTTGCCGCACAAGCCAAAGCATCTGTAATCAGGCAAGTTCTTTCCACACCTTTTACTTTATACACCAACCGAAGTATAGTAGGCGGAACGTGAATGCCATCGGCCACCACTTCAACTGTCATATCGTCTATCAGATAGATACTTTCGACCGTACCTTCGTATTTATACTCACGACGTTTATGAAAACCAGGCATTGCGTTATAGAAGTGTGTAGCATGTGTATAACCCGCTTCATAAGCTGTACGGATATCTTCATACTCCGCCTGCGTATGACCTACGGAAACCAACACGCCTTTTGAAGATACATACTTACCGAACTGCATGGCGCCCGGTAGTTCGGGAGCTGCATCCCAACGTTTAATACAATTTGTTTCTTCCAGTAACGGGATATATTCTTCCGGATCCGGATTTTTTATATTTTCAGGCATCTGGCCGCCTGCCATTTTCATATTGAAGTAATGTCCTTCCAGGTGCAATCCCAATACAGGGCTATCTTTTTCGGCCATTAGTTTTTCGGTAGTAGCTGCTGCTGCACGAATCATCGGGATGGTAGAAGAAGAAAGGGTTGGAAAAATACTGGTAGTACCATGTTGCATGTGAGCAGCCACGGCAGCACGGAAAGCCTCTTCGGTTCCTTCCATAAAATCCCTGCCGCCACCTCCGTGTACATGGATTTCAACACCTCCGGGAACTATATACATTCCTTTGGCATCGATCAGAGTTGCTCCTATAACAGCTAAATCACAGTTGGTTACTTCCAGAATCTTGTTGTCCCTTATCAGCACAGAGCCATCTTTTAGCCAGCCCTGCGGAGTAAGGATCTTGCCATTAATAATTTGAGTTAACATATTGATGAATTAGGTTGTGTGTTTGTTTTCTAGCATACAAAGCTAGCTACTTTTTACAAAAGTATGTTACTCAAATTAGTTTTTTTTCAATAAAAAGGAGATTTACCGAATTAAACGTTTTCCATTGTTAATCCTTCCTTTTCTATTGTCAGCTCTGTCCATTTATCCATAATTTCAGACAATTCAGTCTTTAATTCTGAATAATGAGTATACAAGGAGGCATCCGAAGCTCCTTCCGGAGTAGCCAATTTAGCTTCTGTTTCAGCAATTGAATTTTCGAGTACGGAAATACGCTCTTCAGCATCAGAGATAGCCTTCTCTAGCTTCTTGACAGCACGGCTCAATTCCTTGCGGGCTTCATACGACAACTTGTTTTGCGTTGGCTGAGTATCCTGATTCTCGGCAGACTGGCTTGTCAATGAATTAGAACGTTCCAATTCGCGCAAGCTATCCATCTTTTTACGTTCCAGAAAGTCATAAATTCCTCCTAAATGTTCTACCACTTTCTGGTTTCCGAACTCATAAACTTTATCTACCAGTCCGTCCAGAAATTCGCGGTCATGGGAAACAAGAATAACCGTACCGTCAAACTCCTTCAAAGCATCTTTCAATACATCTTTAGAACGCATATCCAAATGGTTGGTAGGTTCGTCCAATATCAATAAGTTGACAGGTTCCAGCAACAGGCGGATCATTGCCAGACGCGTCTTTTCTCCACCCGAAAGAACTTTTACTTTCTTATCGGAAGCCTCACCCCCAAACATAAACGCACCTAATATATCCCGAATTTTAGTACGGATATCTCCTTGTGCAACGTAGTCTATCGTATCAAAAACCGTAAGATTTTCATCTAAAAGCTGAGCTTGGTTCTGCGCAAAGTAGCCAATTTTAACATTGTGTCCCAATTGAAGTTTGCCCTCATAATCTATTTCGTCCATGATGCACTTCACAAGGGTAGATTTACCTTCGCCGTTCTTTCCCACAAAAGCTACTTTATCACCCCGGTTAATAGTAAAAGTGACATTTTGGAAAATCAAGTGATCACCATACCGTTTTGCCACATTTTCCATAATGACAGGGTATGAACCTGAGCGCGGAGCCGGCGGGAATTTAAGGCTCAACATAGCCGTATCCACTTCATCCACCTCAATACGTTCTATCTTTTCAAGTTGCTTTATACGTGACTGAACCTGTACAGACTTCGTTGCCTTATAGCGGAAACGCTCTATAAAAGCTTCCGTATCGGCTAATTTTTTCTGTTGAT
This sequence comes from Parabacteroides provencensis, assembly GCF_900232875.1. Classification (NCBI taxonomy): domain Bacteria; kingdom Pseudomonadati; phylum Bacteroidota; class Bacteroidia; order Bacteroidales; family Tannerellaceae; genus Parabacteroides; species Parabacteroides provencensis. Next base: position 508,629 of record NZ_LT960488.1, read on the forward strand.
TTTCAAACGCCCGTAATTGTTGGTCACGACGTTCTTTACGGAGAATTACATAGTCGGAATATTTTACCTTATAATCATAAATACTACCCAGTTCTATTTCAAGCGTACGGATAGTGGTATTATCTATAAATGCCCGGTCGTGCGAAACCAGAATGACAGCATTTGCACGGGTAGCAATAAAGTTTTCAAGCCATTGTATTGATTCGATATCCAAGTGGTTGGTAGGTTCGTCCAACAATAAAACATCAGGACGACGCAACAACAGTTTTGCCAGTTCGATACGCATACGCCATCCGCCGCTAAATTCGGAGGTAGGGCGATCGAAGTCCGTACGTAAAAAACCCAACCCCATCAGAGTTCGTTCCAATTCGGCATGATAATTGTTTCCCCCCATCATTTGAAAATGTTCAGACAAATGAGTAACACGGTCAATCAACTTTTGGTAAGCCTCCGACTCATAATCGGTACGCTCACCCAATTCGATATTCAGACGTTCTATCTCTTTTTCAGTCTCGTGTATATGGGCAAAAGCCAATTCGGCCTCTTCGCGAACCGTACGGGAATCGGTCAGTTGCATTTGCTGCGGCAGATAGCCGATCGTTATATCTTTAGGAATACTTACGTTACCGGCAGTCGGAGATTGTAATCCGGCAAATATTTTCAACATCGTAGATTTGCCGGCCCCGTTTTTACCCACCAATGCAATACGGTCTTTCTTATTTACTACAAATGATATATCATCAAACAGCGTAAAACCGCCGAATTCAACTGTTAATCCTTCAACCGAAATCATAATTATCTTTACTTAGAACAGCAAAGATACAATAAACTTTCCCAACGACGAAAGTGCCGCACAAGTTCATTGGCAAAATGAGATCATCCCGATCATTTAAAAAAATCATCGGGATGTTTTCAGAAAATGATCGGGATGATTTGTCAAAATGGTAATTCGCATAATAACAAAGTAGGAATTATTATAGAAAAGTTTATATCTTCGCAGTGAATTAATAACTAATAATTAAAAATTCATGAAAAAAAGAAGTTTAACACTATTATTAGCAACTACATTAGCAAGTAGTGTATTATTCTCATCCTGTATCGGTTCCTTCGGTTTGACCAACAAACTTTTAACATGGAACAGAAACATAGACAGCAAGTTCGTTAACGAACTGGTATTTATTGCATTCTGGATTGTTCCGGTATATGAAATCTCTGCATTGGCGGATGTATTGGTAATTAACTCTATTGAGTTCTGGAGCGGTGATAATCCTGTTGCAGACGTCGGTTCCGTAAAAACGGTTGACACTAAAGACGGAGTATATACCGTTGAAACAAAGAATGACGGTTATCATATCCAGAAAGAAGGAGAAGAAAAAGCCGTAGACCTTGTTTTCGACAAAGCAGACAAAACATGGAGTGTTGAAGCAAACGGAGAAACAACCAAGTTACTTAAGTTTGAAAACAATGACGAAGTGGTTATGTATCTGCCGGACGGAAAAGAAATGAATGTAGAACTAAACCAAGCCGGCGTACTTGCCTTCCAGCAAGTTGCCAACGGGTATTCTTACTATGCCGCAAGATAATTAACAATAGGGAAGTTGTGTCAAAACACTATTACCGGACGCAGATGACGCAGAAGAACGCAGACTATTAATAATCAATAGGGTCTGCGTTTCTCTGCGCTCCGTCGGCGTAGTCTGCGTTCCTTAATTCCGACTTTTGACACATCTTCTCAATTTTTCAGTCTGCTAATCTAAATATAACAACATGAAACGCAAGCACAAGAAGAAATTACTCTCCAGTCTATTCGGCTGTTTATTGTCAGTAGTTTTGCTGACCAATACAGCAAAAGCCCAGCAATCCAAACCTTACTGGCAAGATATCCAAACAGTTGCCGTAAACAAAGAACTGCCACGTACATCTTTTATGACTTATCCCGACCGGACAACTGCTTTAACCGGACAATACGAAAAAAGTCCATATTACTCTTTGTTAAACGGTACATGGAAATTCTATTTTGCAGACTCTTACAAAGATTTACCCGCAGACATAACAGATCCTTCCATAAACACAACAACCTGGGAAAATATACAAGTTCCAGGTAATTGGGAACTACAGGGACACGGCGTTGCAATCTATACCAACCACGGATACGAATTCAAACCCCGTAATCCTCAACCGCCATTATTGCCGGAAGAGAATCCGGTAGGTATTTACCGCCGGGATATAAATATTCCGGCAGGATGGGAAAACCGTGACATTTATTTGCAACTGGCAGGAGCAAAATCCGGCGTATATGTTTATATAAACGGAAAGGAAGTAGGCTACAGTGAAGACTCAAAGAATCCGGCGGAGTTTCTCATCAATCCCTATTTGCAACCGGGAAAGAATGTTCTTACCCTGAAAATTTACCGGTGGAGTACCGGTTCTTATCTGGAATGTCAGGACTTTTGGCGCATGAGCGGTATAGAAAGAGATGTATTTTTATGGTCCCAGCCAAAAGCCGGCATTCATGACTTTCGCGTTATATCTACATTAGACGACAGTTATACAAACGGGATATTCAAACTTGCCATCGACCTGAAAAACAATACAAAGGAAGCAAAAAACCTGAACATAGATTACGAACTTCTGGATGCTGACCAAAAAGTAATTGCATCGGCATCCAAAACAATCTGGGTTAGCAATCCAAATATGCAGACTGTCTCTTTTGAGGCCAACCTGAAACAGGTAAACAAATGGAGCGCCGAACACCCAAATCTATATAAACTGTTAATGACCGTAAAGGATGGTGATAAAGTATTGGAAGTTGTACCCTTCCATGTCGGATTCCGTCGTTTAGAGATGAAACTAACCGAACAACTGGCCGGCAATGGGAAACCGTACAACGTGCTTTTATTTAATGGACAACCTGTTAAGTTCAAAGGTGTAAACATCCATGAACATAACCCGGAGACCGGACACTATATGACTGAAGAGCTAATGCGCAAAGATTTTGAACTGATGAAACAAAACAACCTGAATGCCGTCAGACTTTGCCATTATCCGCAAGACCGCCGCTTTTACGAACTATGCGACGAATATGGCTTATATGTTTACGACGAAGCCAATATCGAGTCACATGGTATGTATTACAGCCTGAGTAAAGGAGGTTCTCTGGGAAATAATCCAGAATGGCTGGTTCCTCACATGGATCGTACACAAAACATGTATGAACGCAACAAAAATTACCCATCCGTCACCTTCTGGTCGCTTGGTAATGAAGCCGGCAACGGTTACAACTTTTACCAGACCTATCTCTATATAAAAAACAAAGAAAAGAACGGCATGAATCGTCCTGTAAACTACGAACGTGCTTTGTGGGAATGGAATACCGATATGTACGTTCCGCAATATCCGAGTGCCGAATGGCTGGAAGAAATCGGGAAAAAGGGAAGCGACCGCCCGGTTGTACCTTCCGAATACGCGCATGCTATGGGTAACTCTACCGGCAACCTGAATGCCCAGTGGGAAGCCATCTACAAATACCCCAACCTGCAAGGCGGATTTATCTGGGACTGGGTGGATCAAGGTATTCTGCAAAAAGATAAGAACGGGCGCGAGTTCTGGGCTTACGGAGGAGACTTTGGCGTAAATGCCCCAAGCGACGGGAACTTCTTATGCAACGGATTGGTAAATCCGGACCGCAACCCGCATCCAGCCATGCAGGAGGTAAAGTATGCGCACCAGAACATAGGCTTTGAAATGCTGGACGCTTCAAACGGCAAATTCCGTGCAACCAACCGTTTTTATTTCACAGACCTGAAAGACTATCAGATAAGTTATACATTGACTGAGAACGGGAAAATAATTAAATCCGGTAAATTCTACCCCGAAATATTCCCTCCGCAGACAACCCGCGATTATACGGTTCCTGTAAACGGGTTGAAAGCACAACCGGGAGTAGAATACTTCGTAAACTTTAAAGTTACCACGACAAAACCGGACAAGTTGATTCCTGCCGGATTCGAAATTGCATCCGACCAATTCCAATTGCCAATCTTTGCAGAAAAGAAAGTATATAAGACTACAGGTCCTAAACTAAGTACGTCTACAAATGGAGAGCTGCTGAAAGTATCTTCGTCCAAAGTAAACTTTATATTCGATAAGAAAAGTGGAGTCGTTACTTCCTACAAAGTAAACGGAACGGAATATTTCGACGAAGGTTTTGGTATACAGCCCAATTTCTGGCGTGCCCCTACCGACAATGATTACGGCAATGGTCAACCTAAGCGCGAACAAATCTGGAAACAGAGTAGTAAAAACTTCAATGTTACCGATGCCACAGCCGATATTATCGACGGCAATGCTATCGTTAGCGTGAATTACCTTTTACCTGCAGGAAACCTCTATATTGTTTCTTATAAAATATATCCCAGCGGAGTAATCAACGTAACTGCACGGTTCACTTCCACAGATATGGATGCTACAAAAACCGAAGTTTCCGAAGCTACAAAGATGGCAACCTTTACACCCGGACAAGACGCAGCACGCAGGGAGTCATCCAAGTTGAATGTACCCCGTATCGGCATACGCTTCCGTTTACCGGCGAATATGGAACAACTGACATTTTTCGGCCGTGGTCCTAAAGAAAACTATTGGGATCGCAAAGCTGGTTATCCTGTCGGCCTATACAGCAATACGGCTACGGATGAGTACTATCCATACGTACGTCCTCAGGAAAACGGACATCACACCGATACACGCTGGCTAGCTCTCACGGAAGGCAAAGGCAAAGGATTACTGATCGAGGCCGACAGCAACGGGCTGATAGAGTTTAATGCCTTACGCAATTCTATTGAGGACTTTGACGACGAAAAGCAAACAGACCTGCCCCGTCAATGGAACAATTTTACGCCGGAAGCAATAGCTAACCACGACGAAGAAGCAGCTAAAAACGTACTTCGCCGCCAACACCACGTAAACGATATTACACCACGCAACTTTGTGGAAGTATGTGTAGACATGAAACAACAAGGCCTTGCCGGCTACGACAGTTGGGGCGATCGCCCGCTGCCACAGCATACTTTGCCTGCCAATCGCGAATATAACTGGGGATTCACATTAATCCCTGTTAACAGCATAGCGAGCATACAGAGCAAAACCGGATATAGTTACTAGCAAATCATCCTGACTAAAAAACGGAAGAAGAGGTTGTGTCAAAACGCTATTACCGGACGCAGATGACGCAGAATACACAGAAAGACGCAGACTGATTTTATTAATAATCAATAGGGTCTGCGTTTCTCTGCGCTTTGTCTCTGCGTAGTCTGCGTTCCTTAATTCCGACTTTTGACACAACCTCTTCTCTTTTATTCCAAAACACAAGACTCTAGATTCGCATTATTTATAACGGAGATGGAGAAACAATTTAATAAGACATGTGATAATGGTTTGCCCACAACGATCAAAGAAAGCAATCATTAACAACAACCGGACGTTGCATTAAACCACCAAGCTTTGCAGCGCGATCCGTATATCAGGATATAAAAAAGCATAACCCGCCGATTGTAGCCTGGCAGGAAAAGCCTTCTGGCCTTCCGTTGCCAACACCTCTCCTTCTCCATATAAAAGACGGAACACAAACTTAGGAACCACACACCAGGCAGGTCTGTGCAAAGCAGCCGCAGCAGCTTCTGTAAACACACGGTTCGTCACCGGCTGAGGAGATACAAAGTTGATTATTCCACTCAGTTCTTTGTGTGTAATAACAAATTGCATGGCAGACATCAAATCTTCAATATGAATCCAGGAAAAGCCTTGTTTGCCGGAAGCAATTTTTCCTCCTGCAAAAAAACGGAACGGAAGCAACATAAATGGAAGTGCACCGCCATCGGATGCCAGAACAACACCCAGGCGCGCAATAACCAAACGAATGTCAGTAGAAAGCTTCTGGGCTTCCTCTTCCCATTTCTTACAAACATCTGCTAAAAAGCCACTTCCTTCCTGGCTACTGCTTTCATTATATATACCATCAGAAGGATAAATGCCTACAGCTGAGATGGAGATAAACAGGCTTGGCTTCAAAGGCATGTCATTAACGATAGAAACAAGCCGGCGTGTAGTCTGTACCCGGCTATTCATAATCTTGCGTTTGGCAACCTTTGTCCACCGCTGGTTGATAGTAGCCCCGGCCAGGTTTATAACAACATCGCAACCGGAAAGAGCATCTTTCAGAACATCGTCTGAAGACATCTTGAAATAAGCATGTTTTAACGGGACGACCGTATCGCCTTGTCCCGAAAAAAATGCACCCAAATGCTTTCCTATAAAACCGCTGCTTCCACTGATTGCTATTTTCATTGTTCTATTCCTCAACTCTTTATTATGTTAAAATAACAAGTTGAAGAATAGATTTGTTTTTGATTGGAAAAGTTCTACTTAATAACTTCTTCCAATTTTTTATGCAGCTCTTCCTCTTTAATATTCTTAGCTATAATTACCCCATCCGGATCGAGCAACAGGTTGGCAGGAATACCACGTATTCCATAAAGGGCAGGTATTTCGGAATCCCAGTATTTCAGATCAGAAAGATGTGTCCACGTAAGCTGGTCATCTTCTATTGCTTTCAGCCATTTGCCTTTGTCTTTATCCAAAGAGATTCCTAGCACCGTAAAGTTCTTATCCTTATATTTCTGATATGCTTTTACGACATTCGGATTTTCTTTACGGCAAGGAGGACACCAGGATGCCCAGAAATCCAACAAGACATACTTGCCTTTAAAATCGGATAAAGAAACAATCACACCTGCCGTATCGGGCAACGAAAACTCCGGCGCCTTCTGTCCGATCTGTACATGGTTCAATTGTTCGATAATAGCATCCAAGTCTTTTACATAAGGACAATCGGCCAAGTTTTGCGACAACTGATTTCTCGTTTCAGTCAACTGTTGCAATGGCAATTGATAAGTGAAGTAACGGTATAAAAAGAAAGCCGCCACCGGCGAACTGGGATACTTGTTAACCAAGCTGTCTATATTATATCCCTTCTCAAACACTTTGGTGGCATTCTCCCAGAAAAGATCGTTGATAGGAGAATTTTCAACAGTAATTGTTTCTCCTTCGGGGTCGACCGCTACATTCATATTGACATTTTCAATAAAGAACTGTACCGGGTAATCCATTTGGTCGGTAGCCAAACCAAACAATAAAGGTTGGTCTACTTCTCCTTTGAAAGTGAATTTGCCGTCTTTTACATCTGCCGTATCTACATCGAAGAACATTTTATTGCGAAACGACTTCAGGTAGACTTTACCTTCAGGCATATTCTCTACTATACCATTAATGACATATCCTTTGGGCACTTCCTGGCAACTAACCATAAGCAAACCGGATAAAACCAGCATTACGAATTGTTTCATATTCATGATTATTTATTATTTATATTTCGGGATGATGATAACGTCCTTTTTTCAGCGTAGCTTTGCCATATTCTATAGCCTTCACAGGGCAACGGTGAATACAGGCAAGGCATTGCACACAACTATCCGACCATTGCGGCTTGCATCCTTTTTGCATGGAGATCGTATTTGTCGGACAAATACGTTCGCATAACCCGCAAGAGACACATGCATCTGTTGCGTAAAAGGCATTACTTCCCAATGCAAATTTAGTAAAAAGGGGATAAATAAGATAGCTTTTGCAAAAAGCGGCACTTCCGGCATGGTATAAACTGCCTTCGTGTTGATGATTGATAGCATCCACTATTGCAGAAAGGCGGGCCGGGGCGTTTACCAGTTTCTCCTGTTCCACCTTCTCCGGATCGACGTCAAAACCAGGCAAGAGTATATAGTTATTGGGCATTTGTACGGAAAAGGCTGCCGTAAGTTTCAAACCACGGCTCCGGAGTTTTTTGTTTACAATATCCGACGTATGCCCGCAATCGTCTCCACAGGTACAAACCGAATAAACGGGATGTTGCTTATATCCTTCCAGCTTCAATAAAGAAATAAATTCGAGAACCATTACCGCCGGTCCCCACGAATGGACAGGATAAACAAAGATAACCTTTTCTCCTTCTTTAAGCGAATAACGAAGCCCGCTTTTATTCTGCTTTAATTCTTCAGCTATAGAGAATAAAGGTTCATCAAATACTTCACCTAAATTCTTTGCTACCCAACGGGAATTGCCTGTACCTGTGAAATAGAATATCATATGTAACTTTAATTAGTTCAGGCACAAAAATAAGAATTATAATTCCACATCCCATATCCCGGCGCTCTTTTCCAACCCTACAAGGGCAGCGCTATGGTTAAATAACGTTTCGATGTAAAGGTATTTATTTTATATATCAGCATTTTCCGATTTAAAAATCATTTTCACTCTTATCACTTGATATAATTTGAAATAATCCCGTTCTTTGCAAGGACTTAAATAATACTTGTATGAAAAGGAATATACTCATTTTTATGGCAATGGCCTGCCTGTCTTTCACTACTGTATTTGCACAAGAACCGGCAATAAAAAAGATTATCGAAACCGGACAAACAGACAATCAGGTCATGCACCATCTGGATATACTGACAAATCGTTTCGGCGGGCGCCCTATTGGTTCCGACGCATACGAAAATGCCGCCGAATGGATCGTTCGTGAATTTAAAAGCTGGGGAGTAGACGTAGAGCTGCAAGAAGCCGGAACCCTTCCGGTAGGCTTCAACCGTGGCCCCTGGTTCGGACGTTTATTGGGAGACAATGCCATGGATCTTCATTTTGTCACTCCTTCTTATACATCAGGCACAAAAGGACTACAACGCGGTCATGTTTTATTAGAACCTCGCACGCAAGAAGAATTTAATCGCATGAAAGGCCGTTTGAAAGGTGCATGGGTACTCATATCCGGCACAAACGAAGGATGGCCTGTCGACCGTTCTGCACATGGAGATTCCATCCGTGTGGAAACCAAAAAGAAAAATGAAGAGATTGCTAAAAAGAATGATGAACTGATGGAAGAAAACTGGACAAAAGGTACAAAGCATGAAATGCTACCTTACGAAGAATATCCGGGTTTGTTTTACAAAGAAATGTGTGAAGCCGGAGCATTAGGATTCATTCAATCGGCAACAGTCCCTTTGCGTGCATTATATGACCGCAACATGCTTCAGGATACTGCTACCAATTTTGATAATTTGCCCGAAGTAGCAGACATCAAATTAGATGAACATCAATATGCAATCATCAAGCAAATGGCAAAGGAACGTCGTGAATTCTTGTTGGAATTTGACATTCGCAACCATTTCAAACTAGGCCCCGTAAAATACTATAATGTGGTAGGTTCTATCAAAGGTAGCAAGTATCCGGATGAATATGTAATCGTAAGCGGGCATCTCGATTCTTACGATGTAGCAACCGGAGGCATCGATTGTGGAACAGGTATAGGTCCGATGATGGAAGTAGCCCGCATGATTGCACAATCGGGAGCTAAACCCAAACGTACAATCCTGTTCATCGGTTTTGCAGGAGAAGAGTTCGGATTACTCGGAGCGCAAGCATGGGCTAAGACAAATGCTTCCAAATTACCCAAGATAGCCAACATGTTTAACCGTGACGGAGGACCGGAACCACCGGTAGGTATCTCTGTACCACAAAACGTATATGATGAGTTTGTCAGGATATGCGAACCAATTAAAAAAATACGTCCCGATTATCCGTTTGAAGTAAAAGTACGCGAACCTCGTAAACGTCCTACTAAAGTAGGAGGTACAGATGCTTCTGTATTTGCCGTACAAGGAGTGCCAACACTGGGATTCATTACCGAAGACATTAAAGGCTACAACTTCAGCTATGGCGAGATATGGCACACGGAACGTGACCTTTTTACCAAAAACATTCCGGAATACCAAGAACACACAGCTACAGTAACAGCAATTGTTGTCTTGGGAGTAGCTAATCTGGACAAACAATTATCCCGCGAAGGACTGTACACGAAAGAATAAAAGGTAAGTTGTTTTCATATTCCACTTTGTCACCTTCTGTCACCTTCTTCGGGGCTTATTCCTAAATTGCAAAATGATCTGATACCAGGCATAAGCAATTGATAAACACACTATTATTTCACTGACACAAAGTGGCAACTGCAATGCATTAGTGCTTCCGGCGAACACTTTTTATTACTTTTGGCTTGACCCAAAAGTAACCAAAAAGTCAAGGCTGCACCGTCCGGGCTACTCCGGCAAAAGACTTCGCTGAACCAGCGGAACTCGCTACGCTCAAGATCAGTTCTGTCACTTTTGGCTTGACCCAAAAGTAACCAAAAAGTCAAGGCTGCACCGGCCGGGCTACTCCGGCAAAAGACTTCGCTGAACCAGCGGAACTCGCTTCGCTCAAACAGCCGCTGGTTCGTCGCTACGTCTTTTACCTGCGTTTAACGCCCGGCCACTGATGCCGCTAACAAGAAAGCTGCGCTTTCTTTTGGGATGGCCGATACGGTCTGCTCTTGACGAGCTTGTTTTCAATACGTCTGTTTTCGGTTACCTTTCTTCGATATGGCTTTAGCCTGGTTTCAATTGCCGTCTGCTTCAGCGCAATGTCATTAAGTTAAGCGATAAGTGCCTGACAACCCTGTGTTCTCATGACAATGAAGAGAAGCTTTACAAGAAAGTGGAAGTTCAATAATGCAGAATGGATGATAAGTTTTTTCAGGAAGAGAAAAAAAGAGAAAAACCATTGGATTGAAAACGGAAACTCCGTTTTTTTATAATTGAATCTAAAAAAACAAGCCAATGGTTTCCGCAAATATAGAAATAATAAACGATTTGAATGAGTTTTTTCAAAATACAATGAGTGATAAAGAAACAAAAATGCGATACGTAAACAAGGCAACAGATTTCACGCGTAAACGCAGTTTATCCTTTTCGAGGATGGTTGCGTTACATATCAATCTCTTAAAAAGGAGTTTAAGCGTAGAACTAGAGAGCTTTTTTTCTCATATCAGCTCTGCGACCGTGACCAAGTCGGCCTTTTGCCAACAGCGAAGAAAATTAAAGCCTGTCTTTTTTCAGGACTGGAATGACATACTGATATCCTCCTATTATCGGAATACCCGGAGGCAAGAGAGGAGGTGGCGAGGTTTTAGGATATTCGCCATTGATGGCACGAAGTTATCATTGCCAAATACGAGAGCTTTGAGACAGCATTTTGGATACAGTACCAACCAGCATGGAATAAAATCGGCCACAGCCCGTGCTTCAGTTCTCTATGACGTATTGAACAAGTTGGTGGTTAATAGCAAATTATGCTCACTCAAAGAGGCTGAGCGTACCACGGCATGCGACCTGATCCCTTTCTTGAATAAGGACGACTTGCTGCTACTGGACCGCGGATATCCATCCTTCATGTTGTTCTATTTACTAATAAACAGGCAAGACTCTCACTTCGTGATGCGTGCCCAAGCAAACTTCTGCAAGGTGGTTGACGAGTTCCGTTCCTCTGGCAAAAAAGAAGAGATAGTCACCCTTCGAGCCACTTATAAGGCGATCAAAGGCTTAAAGGATCAGGGTGTGGAAATCCCACCGGAGACAGAGGTCAAGGTTCGCCTGGCCAGAATACGGCTGGATGATGGTCAGGACGAGATATTGATAACGAATCTCTACGACACAAAAGCATATACACTTCCGGTTCTAAAGGAACTCTACTTCTTGCGTTGGCCGGTGGAGACCACTTATGGCTACCTCAAAAATGAGCTACAGGTAGAGTGCTTCAGTGGGATCAGCCCTGTTAGTATAGAACAGGACTTCTATGCTAACATTTTTGTGTTCAACCTGCAAGCCGTTATAGAAGAGAGCTGTGAGGAATACGTGCGAACTGTAAACCGACAAAGGACAATCAAGTATAAGATCAATAAGAACGTATGCTGGGCTCTGATGAAAGGGAGGGTTATCGATTTATTTCTCCATGCTGAACAAGCAGGTTACTTGTTGAAGGAATTGACTTCCTTATTCGAAAGGTATTTAGAGCCTGTCAGGCCAGGCAGGAAATATACACGAACAAAGAAATCAATCAAACTTCTAGGCAAGTATGTGACACTTACGAATTATAAAAGAGCGGTCTAGTGCTTAACTTAATGACATTGTGCTTCAGCTGACGGACTAAAAGGGGATATATCTGTATTGGCTTTAGCCAAATTTCTTCTTGGAAAGTTCTTTTTGGTTATCTCATTCTTATTGGGCTGAAGCCCTTGAAAGATGGATGCTTTACTATCCGTCGGTTAAAACCGACGGCAATTGAAACCAGGCTAAAGCCATTTAGGGAAAGTGTTCGCGGGAGTGTTAAAATGAAATCTGCATTGACCGTTTTTAGGAGTTTAAAAACCGCATCGGCGTGATGTAATATTTTCTACAATAGCAAGTTGCATGATTGCATGGAATGTCTGTAGATAATTTTTCGGATTTTGAAACACCCCCCGAAGAAGGTGACAGAAGGTGACAAAGTGAACCCTTAAACGACCTTTTATTGAAACCCATATATGACAGTATTTGGGTAGGCAACTAAATTGAATAAGGTAGGCAATGAAACTGTGACAAATAGGCAACAAAAAAAGACTGTCTAACTTTTAATGTTAAACAGTCTCTCTTTTTACTTTGCTGGGGTGAAAGATGGGGTTCGAACCCACGACCCTTGGAACCACAATCCAATGCTCTAACCAACTGAGCTACATTCACCATGTCTATTTATAAGTCTCTCTTTCTTTAAGACGGTGCAAAGATAGATATTATTTTTAATTCCACAAATATTTCAGTCAAAAATCAATCTAAAAATTTCATTTATAGATTGCCTTTTTCCCAGCAAGCAGAGTATTGCGCATTAACGAAATAATAGTCATAGGACCTACTCCACCCGGTACCGGAGTGATATAGGAACACTTAGGCGCTACTTCATCGAACTTAACATCGCCGGTAAGCTTGAACCCGCTTTTAGTTGTTGCATTAGGAACACGGGTTGTACCCACGTCTACAATAACAGCTCCAGGCTTTACCATATCGGCTTTCAAAAATTCGGGAACACCTAATGCTGCAATAATAATATCGGCAGAAAGACACATTTCTTTCAGGTTAGTAGAACGGCTATGGCATACAGTGACAGTACAGTCTCCCGGGTAGGCTTTCTGCATCATAAGGGTTGCCATCGGCTTGCCCACGATATTACTACGTCCTAACACTACGCAGTGTTTTCCTTGTGTAGGAATATTATATCGTTTCAATAATTCCAGAATACCGGCAGGGGTAGCAGAAACAAAACAAGGCAGCCCTATAGACATACGTCCTACATTAATAGGATGAAAACCGTCCACATCTTTACGATAATCTATTGCTTCAATCACTTTCTGTTCGGAAATGTGTTTAGGCAAAGGTAGTTGAACTATAAATCCGTCTACATCCGGATCATTATTCAGTTCGTCTACTTTACGAAGCAATTCTTCCTCGGTCACATCACTTTCATAACGAATCAGGGTAGATTTGAAACCTATTTCTTCGCAAGTCTTTACTTTACTGGCAACGTATGTTTCGCTTCCACCGTCATGACCTACCAAGATAGCAGCCAAATGAGGGATTTTACCTCCCGCCGCCTTAATCTGTGCCACTTCTTCAGCCATCTCCTGCTTCATTTGTGCAGAAACAGCTTTACCATCAAGTAACTGATACTGTTTTTCTTCCATATTCATATCTCCTGTAGTTTATCGTCTGAATGAAGGTAATTTCCGTGCACCGGGTTTAGCGGCTGTAAGCATTTTCATCATCTTACGTGTTTCTTCAAACTGTTTAACCAGTTTATTTACTTCCTGGATAGACGTACCACTTCCGGTAGCTATACGCTGCCGACGAGAACCATTCAACACTCCCGGATTAACACGTTCTTCCGGAGTCATTGAAAAAATAATTGCTTCTATACTCTTGAATGCATTATCGTCTATATCTATATTCTTCAATGCCTTACCTACTCCCGGAATCATTGATGCGAGTTCTTTCAGATTACCCATTTTCTTGATCTGTTGTATCTGGGTAAGGAAGTCATTAAAGTCGAATTGATTCTTGGCAATTCGTTTCTGCAAACGTTTAGCCTCTTCTTCGTCGTATTGTTCTTGCGCACGTTCTACCAACGAAACAATGTCTCCCATACCTAATATACGGTCGGCCATACGGTCGGGGTGGAATACATCCAGGGCATCCATCTTTTCGCCGGTTCCTACAAACTTGATAGGTTTGTCTACTACGGAACGGATAGAAAGAGCAGCACCACCACGGGTATCACCATCCAGTTTGGTAAGAACAACACCATTAAAATCAAGACGTTCGTTAAATTCTTTTGCCGTGTTAACCGCATCTTGCCCAGTCATGGCATCTACCACGAACAAAGTCTCATTTGGTTGAATGGCATTTTTGATTGCAGTAATTTCCTGCATCATTTGCTCGTCTATAGCCAAACGTCCGGCTGTATCGACAATCACCAAGTCATTGCCTTTGTTTTTAGCTTCTTTAATAGCATTCAGTGCAATCTCTACCGGACTTTTGCTTTCCAGCTCTGCATATACAGGTACACCTATTTGCTCACCTAATACCTTCAGCTGCTCGATAGCCGCAGGGCGATATACGTCGCAGGCAACCAATAATGGTGATTTGCCTTTTTTTGTCTTCAACATGTTTGCCAGCTTACCGGTAAATGTAGTCTTACCCGAACCTTGCAAACCAGACATCAAGATAATAGAAGGAGAACCTTTAAGGTCAATTTCCGCAGCCGTACCACCCATCAGGCTGGCCAATTCGTCATGTACGATCTTCACCATCAACTGGCTTGGCTTAATAGAAGTAAGCACATTCTGACCGAGAGCTTTCTCTTTTACGGTATCGGTAAATTGCTTTGCAACCTTATAGTTAACGTCGGCATCCAAGAGGGCTTTGCGGACATCTTTCAATGTTTCTGCCACATTTATCTCGGTAATTTTGCCTTCACCTTTCAACAGTTTAAACGATCTGTCTAACCTTTCGCTTAAATTTTCAAACATAATTTGTATGTATTTTTATTTTCTTCTTTCTATTAACGTGCGCAAAAGTACGAAAAAGGAAGCAATTATCTAAATCTTTTTATTCTGCCAAGATGCTTTTTTCAAATAAATCGCACTTGCTATAAGCAGGCCTGTATAATAGATGGCTTCGGTAGTGAAACATACACTTACAGGCATACGCAGACAGATACCGGCTACATAAACATAAACACAGTACAAAACCAATGTTGCCGTCTCCATAATAAGAGCCGGACGTGTATTGCCGGTTCCGGATATGCCATTGAAAACTATATTTGCCACAGCACCTACCAACATCGCCCCAGCAATTACATACAGTGAAGGTACAGATTCTGCAATCAAAGCCTGTTCATTTGTATAAATAGACAATATTGTCTTAGGCATCAAACAGACAATTACGACACATACAGCCATAATATAAAACGACAAACGGGCTATCTTTTTAATAATCGGTATTACCTGGTCTGCATGTCCGGCTCCAATAGTGTTGCTTACAAATGAGTTCGTGGTAGTAGACAATGAACTAACCGGTATCAGCAAAACGATGTATACACTCCTGACTATATTTGCAATTGCCAGCTCCCGTTGCCCCAAACGCTCAACAGCCACAAAGAAAAAGAACCACGTACTCATGGAAACAAAGTACTGCAGCATTGTAAAAACAGATATACTCAACACGCGTTTCAGTAAACCGAAATCAAATGAACGGAGATGGTCCAGTCCGTATTTTTTTATATCTACCGTAAAACGGGTATATACCACAAAGAAAACAATAGACACCGCTTCTGCCATGACTGAAGCTATAGCCGCCCCTTTGATTCCCAGCTGCGGAAATCCTACATGACCGAATATAAGCAGATAATCAAGCAATACATTCGTCATTGCCATGAGAACAGCATTTAAAGTAAGGACTTTCGTTCTCGTAATACCGATAAACAGAGCACGAAACATAACGTTGACAAATGAAAAGAAGAACCCGAATACACGCCAGTCCAAAAACTCTTCGGTAGCATGCAGAATCGTATCCGACGAAATGAGCAAGCGCATTACATCTCCTGCGAAGAAACGGGAAAAAGCAAATAAAACGGCCGCCAGGAAAGAAAGGAAAAACACCCCCTGGATCATTACGGGACCAACATCTTTATATTGCTGTTCTCCGTTTCTGCGGGCAATCACAATTTGCGAACCTGTGCTAAAACCAAAAGCAATCGTAAAGATACATATATAGTAGAGCCCTCCCATAGCAGAAGCGCCCAACTCCACTTCTCCCACCCTGCCCAGAAAAGCCGTATCAGTCACATTTATTACGTTCTGCGCCAAAAGGCTCAGGAAGATAGGATAACTGACATTCCATATTTGTTTATTCGTATACATATAATGTTTTCTATAAAACAGAAAAGGTGACAAAAAAAGCCCGCCATTCACGGCGAGCTTATATTATTCAATTTACAATCAATATCGCTTACCGATGCTATACCAGTTTATTCGTCGCCGTATCAGGAAACACAACGGCCGGTTTAAATGTTTTAGCTTCCTCAAAATCCATCAAAGCATACGACATAACGATAATAATGTCTCCGGGTTGTGCTTTTCGTGCGGCAGCTCCGTTCAGACAGACAACACCTGAACCTCGTTGCCCTTTAATAATGTACGTTTCAAAACGTTCACCGTTATTGTTATTCACGATAGAAACCTTTTCATTAGCAATCAGGTTGGCCGCATCCAGCAGATCTTCATCTACCGTTATGCTTCCGATATAGTTCAGATTGGCTTCAGTAACCGTCACCCTGTGAATCTTTGATTTAACTACTTCTATAAACATATATATTCTAGATTTACAATTCGTGATTTACAATCTACAAACCACAATTCTCACTTGTATTTGATATTATCAATCAAACGGACTTCTCCGCAATATACGGTAATACAGCCTACCGGAAAGTTTGTATCCGACCAATTTTTAATGGATTCCAATGTATTGCCATCCACTATTTCATAGTACTCCACTTCCATGTCCGGATCGCTATTAATCGTTTTAACTACATAGCCGATAACTTCTTGTACACTCTTTGCGGATGCAAATGTAGTACTTTCTTTCAATGTGCGTGCAATAAGCGGTGCTTTTTGACGCAATTCAGGTGTTAAACGCGTATTACGACTGCTCAATGCCAGGCCATCCGCCTCACGTATAATAGGACAATCTTTGATTTTAACAGGTATGTTCAACTGTTTTACCATTGCACGGATCACAGCAATCTGCTGGAAATCTTTTTCTCCGAAATAAGCATTATCCGGTTCTACCGCATAGAATAATTTACTGACAATCTGTGCCACTCCATTAAAGTGTCCGGGACGCTTTGCACCTTCCATTACCTGCGACACAGTACCAAAGTCAAATATACGATTATCAGGCTCCGGATACATTTCTTCAACAGTCGGAGCGAAGACATATTTGCATCCGGTTGGTTCCAATAAGGCACAATCCTTTTCCAATGTCCGAGGATAAGTTTCCAAATCGCGTTTATCATTGAATTGTGTAGGATTTACAAAAATACTCACTACACAAATTTCATTTTCTTCAACGCAATGTTTAACCAGACTCAAATGTCCTTCATGCAATGCTCCCATTGTAGGAACAAGGCCTATCTGCCTATTTTCCTGCCTTTCCCCGGCAAGAAACTGCTTCAATTCTTTAATGCTGTTTACTATTTTCATCTTATAGATGCTTAATGACGGTGCAAAGCAACTAAATAATTACGGTAAATGAAAGAAATTTATTATCTTTGTGGCGTCTTTATAAAACTAGTTTACAGAATGGATGCAAAAAAAATCTTGTTTATAGCTCAAGAAATCACTCCCTATCTTCCCGAATCAGAAATTGCAACAATTTGCAGAAATCTGCCGCAAGGCATTCAGGAACATGGCCGCGAAATCAGAACATTCATGCCTAAATTCGGAAATATCAACGAGCGACGCAACCAGTTGCACGAAGTAATCCGTCTTTCCGGGATGAATCTTATCATTGACGACACGGACCATCCTCTGATTATCAAGGTTGCTTCCATTCAATCAGCAAGAATGCAGGTATACTTTATCGACAACGAAGACTTTTTCCAGCGAAAAGCCACTATAGCAGATGAAAACGGAAATGAGTTTGAAGACAATGACGACCGTTCTATTTTCTACATACGAGGGGTATTGGAAACAGTCAAAAAACTTCGCTGGATTCCGGATATAATCCATTGCCACGGATGGATGTCTGCCCTGACAGGCTTATATATCCGCAGAATGTATGCTGACGATCCTTGTCTGCGTAATGCAAAAATTGTGTACTCCATATACAATGATGACTTCAAAAATCCGTTTAGAAAAGAGTTTGCCAATAAACTAAAAATGGATGGAGCTAAAGATGGTGATGTCAAAGCATTAAAAACTGATACTAGTTTTACTGCGTTAACTAAGCTGGCTATAGATTTTTCCGACGGTGTTATACAAGGTAGTGAAACAATCAATCAGGATGTATTGGATTATATTTCAACGAAAAAGAATACTCCTTTTCTTCCTTACCAATCACCGGAAACCTATATTGACAAGTTTAATGAGTTTTACGATGTGGTATTGAACTCCAACAAGAAATAAAGATTAATAAGATGAAATTCAACCTTTTGATACTTGGACTTTGTTTAGGAGCAAGTTGTCTGAGTGGGTGTAATGATGATTTGAGCCTGGTAGGATCTACTATCCAACCAGAAGGAGACAGACCTATAGTATACAACGATACTTTTCATATAAAAGCATCGACTATACAAATGGATTCTATTTATGCAAAAACCGAATACGGTCTGCTTGGAGATATTTATGATCCTCTTTACGGTAATCTGAAAAGCGATTACATCTGTCAGTTTTACTGCCCCGAAGACTATCAATTCAAACACAAACCACTTGATGGTAAAATCGATTCGGTGGATTTCAAGATCAAATACAGTGCCAGTTCATGGATTGGGGATTCATTAGCTCCCATGCGTGCCGAAATATTTCAGGTTACCTCTCCTTTGACAAATAATTATTATACCAATATTGATCCGAAAGATTATTGTAATATGCAAATATCTTTAGGAGCGCAAACGTATACAGCTTTCGACCCAAGCATTACCGATTCTCTACGTAAGAACGGACTGGATGTAGATGGCACATACGCATATCCGAATGTGACAATCCGTATGCCGAAAGAACTTGGACAAAAGTTTTATGACGAAACAATCAATAACCCGGGCACTTTCAAAAACCAGGATTCTTTCAATAAATTCTTCCCAGGATTATATGTTACCAATACGTATGGTACGGGTAACATCTTGTTTGTAGACCGTTCTTCCTTTACTATATATTATAAATACACCGTAACTGGTAGTGCCGGACAAGATTCCATAGTTAAGGGATATGAACGTTTCAATGTAACCAAGGAAGTTATCCAGCTCAATCGTTTCAAGAATACAGACATGACCGAACTCCTGAAACCGAATGATAAATATACATATATAAAAAGCCCGGCAGGTGTATGCACTCAAATAGTTTTACCGGCTAAAGATATTATATCCGTCGTACAAGGCCGTATCCTTACAAATTTACCTCTTACCATGAAAGCTATGCCTCAGCCAAACTGGCAATACGCATTAACACCTCCCCCCTATTTACTATTGTTGCCTCAGGATTCGGTGAAAGGTTTCTTTGAAAAGAATCAGATTGAGAACAACAAAACATCGTTCTTATCAGGAACGTATGATGCAAGTACGCGCTCTTATACATTTGGCAACATTTCTAATATTCTTCAATACCAGATAGACAATGCTCCCGAAAAAGACCTCGTAATGGTTGCTATCCCGGTTAACAGAGAAGTATCACAGGCTACGTATTATCAGGATGCTTATACGATATCCCTGAGCAATTATCTGGCTCCGGCAGGTGTCGAATTAAGGAAAGACGACGAAGTTACTCAAGTTGTGGTAACATCGTGTATATTTAAGAACTGACATAAAACAAAAATAAATAAGAAAGGCGGATCCAAAAAGATCCGCCTTTCTTATTTTCCAACTGTTTCTATTTTCCAACAGCTTTCTTTGTTGCTTTCTTTTTGTATTTATCAAGCTCTTTCTGCAAAGTTTCAATCTCTTCTCCCTGATTCTTAATCGTAGTAAGAAGCGAATTTAATTCTTCGTTCTCTATATTTTCAGGGAATTCTGCATTTACACGAACAATAAAGTCTGACAATACATTCATGTAGTTATTAAAAGCGTCATAGGGATTGTCATACGGGCTAAAACTTCCTTGTCCCATGTGTTTCGTACTCATATAGTAGAAATGGTCGCTGCTCTGCAAATAATACCAATCCTGACGAATACGGCGAGGTTCACACATACGTACACGTTCGCCAATTTCATTGATTTTGCGGAAAGCCTCCTGTTGCAAGACATTTCCTAACCAAGAGTTACAGTCTTTTTCTTCATCTACCCATGACATCGGATAGGGAACCGAAATAGAATCTACCGGTTTAATCAATGTAAAGATTTCAGAAGGAGTAGAGAAGCGAATACCTCTTTCTTCGGCAAAGCGAGGCAACGCCTTGAAAAACTCAAAAATACCTGTCGCTGCCGGATGCAAAGAACCAAGCACCTCATAATTCATAAACAAATTAATAATCTGTTCTGATTCCGGTGTTGCTGCAATCCATGACATATATTTATCGGCAGTCAGTGGATATTCATTCCAACTATAGTCGCTAAAGCGATTGGATAAGTCTTCACTGAAGCGATCATTCTTCAATAGTAAACTCAGTTTAGGAGCCACGCAGGATGAGTACATATAATTAGGGCTCTTCCACCCCAAAATATGTTTAGCCCCCTCCGTCAACATTCCTTTATACCCCATTTCGGCAACCATTGTAGAAATATCGTCGGAATAGATCAGTTCGGTGTTACGGAATACTTTCGGTTTTACGCCAAACAGTGTTTTAATCTTATCTTCCTGTTTCTTTACCTGGTGCTTAAATTCATCCGGATCTCCGAGAGAAGACAAAGAATGCGCATATGTTTCCGACAAAAATTCCACATTTCCTGTAGCGGCCAGTTCCTTAAAACTGTCTATAACCTCAGGAGTGTAAATTTCCATCTGTTCCAAAGCAACACCGGAAATAGAGAAAGCCACTTTAAACTTACCTCCACTTGTTTTAATCATCTCCAGTATAGTCCGGTTTGCAGGCAAATAGCACTGTTCCGCTATACGGCGAATAATTTCTTCATTCTGAAAATCATCATAATAATAATGATCGTTACCTATATCAAAGAAGCGGTATCTTTTCAAACGGAACGGCTGATGTATCTGAAAATAAAAGCAGATCGTTTTCATAATATTATTCGTTTTATTCTTGTTTTGTCGTTAATTATTAATTACCTGTTACCATGTCATAGATACGGCGGACTTTCTGCCCGGCATACTCCCACTTAATATTATCCACTTCCTTCTTGCCTTCCACTTTCAGGAATTCATGCATTGCCGGATAAGTGATAATCGAGTACATCGCATCCGCTAACGCTTCTATATCCCAATAGTCTACCTTGATAGCATAATCCAATATCTCGGCACAGCCGGATTGTTTTGAGATAATAGAAGGAACGCCGCACTGCATAGCTTCCAAAGGAGAAATACCAAACGGTTCTGAAACTGAAGGCATTACATACACATCACTTGCTTTCAGCACTTCATATACCTGTTTACCCTTCATAAATCCGGTAAAGTGGAAACGGTCTGATATATTACGGGCAGCAGCCAAACGGATCATCTGGTCCATCATATCACCGCTTCCCGCCATTACAAAACGTGCATACGGAGCTCTTGCCAACACTTTGGCTGCAGCTTCAACAAAGTATTCAGGACCTTTTTGCATCGTGATACGTCCCAGGAAAGTAATCACCTTATCCTTCACGCCTTTTTTATCCTGAATTGACAGAATCTCCGGGCTCATTGGCTCAACTGCATTGTGCACAGTCGTTACTTTCGACGGATCCTGATGATATTTCTCGATAACAGTCTGACGGGTCAGATTACTTACCGTAATAATATGATCGGCATTATCCATGCCATTCTTCTCTATGGCGTATACATCCGGGTTCACATTCCCGCGGCTACGGTCGTAATCGGTTGCATGCACATGAATCACCAACGGTTTACCACTCACCTGCTTCGCATGAATACCGGCCGGATAAGTAAGCCAGTCATGTGCATGGATTATATCAAACGGTTCCGTACGGGCAATCACTCCTGCCACAATGGAATAGTTGTTTATTTCTTCCAACAGGTTACCCGGATAACGGCCTGAAAACTCCATGCATCCTAATTCGTTAACGTAACGGTAACTAAAGTCGGCATAAATATGGTCCCTGTACGCAAAATACTGGTCTGCGCTCATACCTGCTTTCGAAACTCGTTGTTGTACATAATTATAATCAACATCTTTCCAAACGATAGGTACATTATTGACACCTACAATTTTCAAAAAACTCTGATCTTCATCACCCCAGGGCTTCGGAATACAAAAAGTTATATCCATATCCGGTTGCATAGCCATACCTCGCGTAAGTCCGTAACTGGCAGTGCCTAACCCCCCTAAGATATGCGGAGGAAATTCCCATCCAAACATCAATGCTTTCATATGGTACTTAGTTTTAATCGGCGTTATACTTCTTCAATAAATCAACCACCCGGAGAATTGCGGCGACATTCATAGCAAATGAAATAGCGCCTCTTCCGGTAAACGGAGGATTGCCATCAAACAATTCCGGAATCGTACCGATACAATGCAATGACATTTCTTCCTCCAAGCTTATCAACATACGTTCTGCGAAAGCTACGCCACTCTTGCCGAATACGCGTAAATAAGCTTCCAGGTATGCTCCCAACAGCCACGGCCACGCCGTACCTTGATGATATGCCAAATCACGTTCATATTGTGCACCTACGTAATAAGGTTTATATCCTTCACTCTTAGGACTCAGAGAACGCAATCCTTTAGGCGTTAACAATTCTTTTGTCACAATATCCACCACAGCACGTTTCTGTACACGTGTCAAAGGAGAATATGTAAAAGCTACAGCAAAAATCATATTCGGGCGAACACTCCAGTCCATTGAAAAACCGCTAACCGAGTCAAACAGATAATTATAACCATTTACAAATGTTCCTGCAAAAGACTTATCCATTGCATTAATAATAGTATCTATTTTCTCAATAGACATTTCCCCCGTCAATTCTTTATAGAAGCAAAGAGCATTATACCATAAAGAATTAAACTCAACAATATAACCGGAACGGGGAACTACAGGTTTGCCGTTTACCGTAGAATTCATCCATGTAATTGCTTTATCACGCCCATTTGCGAAAAGTAATCCATTTTCCATCAGCTTCATATCCGGATGTTTTTGCGATGAAATATAATCTATAATTTCGCCAACAAAACCGGAATATAACTCTCTGGCTTTCTCTATCCCTTGTTCTTTCGCATATTGTTGTATAGCCCAGATAGCCCACATAGGAACGTCTGGAGCGTCTATTTCCTTAATTACGGAATCGAGCTGCCCGCTCACCATAAAATTACGAATGGCCGGCATTGCCGTATGCATAATTTTCTCAAAACGTACCGGATCATCAATAGAAAGAGTACATCCGGGAAGTGCAATAAATAAATCTCTCGCGCGTACCTTAAACCAAGGATAACCTGCCAACAAATAAGCATCATCTTCTTTAGGCCGGAAGTAGAATTGCTGTGCCGAGTTTTTCAGACAATTGTAAAAACTGGTTCGCGGAGTACGCGCTAAGACTTCATTTTCATATAAAGCCTTCAAACGGGTTGTAGAGACCGCACTGTCGCCTGCACTAAAAATAATAGATTCCCCTTTTTTAATCGGCACTTCAAAATATCCCGGAACATAAAGATCTTCTTTATACGGATAGCCTCTCTCCTGCTCTTTCGAATATTCTACGCCATTATACCAGTAAGGTTCATAAACGAACTTAACCTTTTTATTAAACTGCATGAACAATTCGGGATAGCCCGGATACATACAGGTTTTAATACCGTTTGTTATTTCCGTATACGATTGATTTACATTCCCGTTTGCCTGAGCTAAATTCTTTACACTACGAAATGCCAAAAACGGACGGAAACGTAGTGTCGTCGCCGAATGTGCATCTTCCAAAGTATATTTGATCATAATCCGGTTTTCAAACATCGAAAACACCTTCTCTTTGGAAAATATAACGCCACCTACTCTGTAAAGTGTCCTGGGTACTGTTTCCGAACTATACTCTCGGATATACTTATGTCCCTTCGGACTAAAGTTATTCCCTTGATATTTATGTAAACCAAGATTAAATTCGGCACCATGCTGGATAACAGTTTCATCAAAAGATGATAAAATTACATGATTATCATCATCAATAGCATGAACAGGCATTACGAGCAATCCGTGGTATTTCCTGGTATTACAATCAACAACAGTAGTGCTATGGTATGCCCCCAAACGATTCGTCCGGAGCACTTCGCGAGTCAATGACTCTTCCAGATTTATCATTACTGTTTTGTCAAATTTAAGATAACTCATACGTATATTTGGGTTTTAAGTTATTGCTTTTAATTATCAAAATGTAATCATTTCTATTGTGAATCAAATGTATTACTTATAAACTGAAAAAGCAAACTGCTTTTCATTTTTATTCGGAAAGACGGTTATTTGATTCCTTGATCATCTTTGATTATCAAATTATTACAGGTAAATATGCTCAAGAGGTGTGTTGTCAAACATACAAACTTTTGTTAATAGACATATCCTTTTCT
Organism: Parabacteroides provencensis; assembly: GCF_900232875.1. Taxonomy (NCBI): domain Bacteria; kingdom Pseudomonadati; phylum Bacteroidota; class Bacteroidia; order Bacteroidales; family Tannerellaceae; genus Parabacteroides; species Parabacteroides provencensis. Next base: position 533,564 of record NZ_LT960488.1, read on the forward strand.
TTACACTTTTCATGTTTTCAACCATATTACTCTATCACTCCAAAAATGGCATTTTGTCGCAAAACTCGCCGTTTTGTCTTTCTCTTTACTGTTTACATATTTCATTATTAAATTCATGTATTACCTGCAAACGAAATACCAGGTATGTACTTGCTTATCCGAATCATCTGCAAATCGAGAATTTTATGTAATTTTGCAAATACAATTATCAACATATATCAAATGAAAAGGCTTATTATTAATGTAGTAATTTTATTAAGTATTTTAAATATGGCAGAAGCAGCAAACAATCCCTTTTTCGAGAAATACAAAACACCGTTTGAAACACCTCCTTTCGACAAGATCAAGACCGGACATTACGAACCGGCCTTTGAGGAAGGTATCAAACAGCTAAATGCAGAAATAGAGAACATTGCCAATAGCAACCAACCTGCTACTTTTGAGAACACCATCATAGCAATTGAGCATGCCGGCAAGCTATTAAATAACGTAAGTAACGCATTCTTTAACGTATTAAGTGCAGAAGCCAACGACGAAATGATGGATATATCCCAACGCATATCTCCCAAACTGTCGGAAAGCTCAAATAATATTTATCTGAACGAGAATCTGTTCGGCCGGGTAAAGTCCGTATATGATCAAAAAGATAAATTAAATCTTTCTACTGAAGACGCTAAATTACTTGATGAAACATACGAAGCTTTCAAAATACAAGGAGCCACTCTCAATCCTGAAGATAAGGAAAAGTATCGCAAACTAAGTACGGATTTAAGCATTCTTGCCTTAAAGTTCGATCAAAATGCATTGAAAGACAAAAACCGTTTCGAATTGCTGATTACTAATGAAGAAGAATTAGCAGGATTACCCGAAAGTGCAAAAGAAGCTGCAGCCATAACTGCCAAAGCAAAAGGGAAAGAAGGTTGGCTGTTTACCCTGTCGGCACCTAGTTATACACCCTTCATGCGTTATTCAGACCGTCGTGATCTCCGCGAAAAAATGTACCGCGAATTCATGAGTATAGGTAACAAAGGAGACGAATACGACAATAAAGAGATCGTAAAACAAATAGCAAACATTCGTCTTAACATAGCCAATCTAATGGGTTTTAAAGACTTTGCCGATTATAACCTGAAGCACACTATGGCTAAAAACCAATCTAATGTGTACAAACTACTAAACCAACTGTTGGAAGCATACAAACCTGTCGCCATTAACGAATACAATGCCGTACAAGGTTTTGCCATAGGACAGGAAAAGGAAAACATCACGATTATGCCTTGGGACTGGAGTTACTATTCCGAGAAGCTAAAAGATATCCGTTTCAATATAAACGATGAAATGACGCGTCCGTACTTTGAACTCAATAACGTAAAAAAAGGTGTTTTCGGACTAGCAACCCAACTATATGGCATTACGTTTAAAGAAAACAAAAAGATTCCGGTTTATCACCCCGAAGTACAAGCTTACGAAGTATATGACGCCGACGGAAAATTCCTTTCCGTATTATATACAGACTTTTTTCCACGCGATGGAAAACAAAGCGGTGCATGGATGAACAACATCAAACCCCAGTACAAAGAAAAGGCCAACGGCAAGGACAGCCGCCCACAAATCATAATCGTGATGAACTTCACCCGCCCTACAGACACAAAACCGTCTTTGCTTACATTTGATGAAGTAAACACCCTGTTACATGAATTTGGGCACGCACTACATGGCATGTTTGCCAACGGAACATACGCTAGCCTTTCGGGTACAAGTGTATATCGGGATTTTGTAGAATTGCCTTCGCAAATCATGGAAAACTGGCTGACCGAAAAGGAATTCCTCGACCAGATTGCCGTACATTACCAAACCGGCGAAAAAATCCCCCAGGATATGATTCAGAAACTAATCGATGCATCCAACTTCAATGCAGGTTACTTTTGTTGCCGCCAACTTAGTTTCGGTTTGCTGGATATGGCATGGCATACAATTACAACTCCATTCGAAGGAGATGTGGTAGCTTTCGAGAAACAGGCCTGGAGACAGGCTCAAATTCTTCCGGACATACCCGGTACACTGATGAGCACCAGTTTCGGCCATATCTTTTCAGGAGGTTATTCTGCCGGATATTATGGCTACAAATGGGCGGAAGTACTGGATGCCGACGCATTTGCCGCATTCAAAGCCGCCGGAATATTCAATAAAGAGGTTGCTAAATCGTTTCGTGATAATATTCTTTCAAAAGGCGGAACCGAAGATCCGGCAGTACTATACAAGCGTTTCCGTGGACAAGAACCAACCATTGATGCACTGTTAATCCGCAACGGCATCAGGAAATAAAAACGCCTGTAAAGGTTACAAATAAATGATCCCGATGATTTTTGGAAATGATCCCGATGAAATAAAAAAAACATCGGGATGAAAAGAAAAAAACATCGGCAGCCTAATAGAAAAAGGTCGGCATCAAAAAACAAAAAGATGCCGACCTTTTTTTCAACAAATATGTTTACCTTTGGCGGTTGATTACAAGGATAAAACAGGTAAACGATGTGCGAAAAAACAGAAAAGCAACTCGAATTGGATAAACGTTATCTCCGAATGGCTGCCGTATGGGCTGAAAATTCGTATTGCAAACGCCGTCAGGTAGGAGCTCTTATAGTAAAAGATCAAATGATTATTTCTGACGGTTACAATGGTACGCCTTCCGGTTTCGAGAATGTTTGCGAAGACGAAAACAACGTAACCAAGCCCTATGTACTACATGCCGAAGCAAATGCCATTACCAAAGTGGCAGCATCGTCCAACAGTAGTAAAGGAGCAACTATATACGTCACTTCCGCCCCATGCATAGAATGTGCGAAACTTATCATACAATCAGGTATTAAACGCGTGGTTTATTCCGAAAAATACCGTATAGAAGACGGCTGCAACTTACTGAAACGTGCAGGTGTTATAATAGATTATATAGAGACGAAAGAATAATTAGACGTTTTATGAGTAAAAATAAAAGATTGGCCATCTGGCTACCCGTTATAATAGCTGCCAGTATTTCATTAGGTATTTTCATCGGAAACCATTACTATACCATAGGACAAGGCAAACGGCATAAGTATTCGAGCGGGAATAAGATAAACGCAGTATTGGACATAATAGATGAACAATATGTAGATACTGTCAACATGGGGCAGCTGGTGGAAGGAGCTATTCCTAAGATATTCAGCGAACTCGACCCGCATTCGGTTTACATTCCGGCCGAAGACGCTGCAATGGTAAACGAAGACCTGGAAGGTTCATTCAGTGGTATTGGCGTTTCTTTTAACATGCAGACCGATACGATAATGATCATAAGCGTCATACCCGGCGGGCCATCCGAAAAAGCAGGCCTACTACCGTTTGACCGTATTATTACAATTAACGACTCGATATTCTCCGGCAACAAAACATCACAGGCAAAGATCATGAAAACCCTGCGTGGTGCAAAAAACAGCACAGTAAAACTGGGAGTAAAACGCGGCAACTCGCCCGAACTTATCTACTTTGATGTTACAAGAGGCGACGTACCTGTTAAATCTGTAGACGTAGCTTATGAAGTGCATAAAGGTGTCGGATATATCAAAGTAAGCAAATTCGGACGGACTACATACAACGAATTCATAACCGCCATAGCCAAACTGAAAGAGGCAGGATGCACCTCTTTTATCGTAGACCTCAGAGGAAATACAGGAGGATACATGGATGCTGCCATCAATATGTTGAATGAATTTTTACCGGAAGGACGACTGATAGTTTATACCGAAGGAAAATCTTTCCCCCGCTCGGATGTATATGCCAATGGTACCGGAACATGTAAGGATAATCCTATCGTAGTATTGACAGATGAAATATCGGCTTCGGCCAGTGAGATTTTCTCAGGAGCCATCCAGGATAATGACCGGGGGCTGATTATAGGACGACGCACATATGGAAAAGGATTGGTACAGACCCAGATAGCACTTACCGATGGCTCCGCGCTACGCCTTACCATAGCCCGTTATTATACACCTTCAGGACGTTGCATCCAGAAAAACTATGAAATGGGTAAAACGGATGATTACGATCAGGATATTTATAACCGTTACATACACGGAGAGTTTGACTCGGCCGATAGTATCAAAATGAATGATAAATTAAAATACCAAACAGTGAAGGGCCGCACCGTTTACGGCGGAGGAGGTATTATGCCTGACATTTTCATCCCACGCGACACAAGCGGCATCACTTCTTATTATTCAAGCATTATAAACAGTGGCGTACTTTACCTGTATGCATTAGAATATTCCGACCGTAATCATAAGAAGCTGGCTTCTTTCAAGACCTGGCAGGACATGTACAAATATCTGCAACATCAACCATTGCTGACAGACTTTACAAACTTTGCAGCAACAAAAGGTATCAAGAAACGTCCTACACTGATTAATATATCAGGTAAACTGATCGAGAACCAGCTGCAAGCTTATATCGTACGCAATTTCTTTGACGACGAAGGTTTCTATCCGATCTTTTATAACGACGACGTTACATTGAAACGTGCAATTGAAATATTGAAAGAAGGAAAATCCGTACCGACTGCTGAAAAAACATCCAACAATGGAGAATTACAAAGCCAAGCAAATGCTACGCGAGGCTATGGCCTTGCGAAAGAAAGAATATTCGAGAACTACATTATCTGAATTATCCCAGCAGATAATGGACAAACTGGAGCAAACTGATGCTTTCAAAAAAGCCAACTGTATTGCTCTGTATCATGCCATTGCCGGAGAAGTACAAACGGCAGATTTCATTGAAAAATGGTATGAAAAGAAAAAAATACTCCTCCCTGTAATAGAAGGCAACGATCTGAGATTGTTGCCTTATACGGGAAAAAGCTCCCTAAGATCAGGCATATTTGGCATCTTGGAACCGGCAACCCCAGATAAAGAAGAAAAAGTCATAGATGAAAAAGATATAGACTTAATCATCGTTCCGGGAGTAGCTTTCGATAGGCTACATAACCGCATGGGGCGGGGCAAAGGCTACTACGACCGACTATTGTCTACACTTTCGGCACTTAAAATAGGAATATGTTTCGACTTCCAACTACAAAACGAAATCCCGGTGGAACCTTTTGATAAAAAGATGGATTACATCATCACGGAAAACGAAGTCATCTAACTTCTAACGGATAACCAAATCAGTAATAGCTGTTGCTTTGGCATATTCATTCAGGCTTTTAATAAGCCTTTCCCGGCAAAGGGTAAGTTCGCTACGCAAGACTGAAGAAGTAAGCGAAACATAAAGTACCTTATCGCGTACATATATATTACGTGTATAATGCAAAACCATTGGGCCCAGCACCTCTCCCCAAGCACGTTGCACGCGGATTTCGATCATTTTCTCATACAGTTCGGTATTATCTTCAAAAAAGTCCCGGAGAACCTCTCCTATCGATTGTGTATTTTTACGCAACATACATTATTCCTCCATTGGTTGAATTTCACCCTGTTCCACTTTAAACAATGCATAATCATGATGCATAGCCGATAATATTTCATCCAGATATTTACGGTTCGTATCCGTAATAAAAATCTGTCCGAATGTGTCATTACTCACCAACTTGACAATCTGCTCAACACGGGCGGCATCCAGTTTATCAAAAATATCGTCGAGCAACAGTATAGGCGTTGTATTGCCTTTTCTGGCAAGAAATACAAACTGCGCCAGCTTCAAAGCAATAAGATACGTTTTGTTCTGACCTTGCGAACCGATACGACGAATCAGGTATCCTCCCAGTGTCATTTCGAGTTCATCTTTATGAATGCCCGTCGAGGAATAACCAAGAATACGATCCCGCTCACGGTTATTCAATAACATATCCGCCAGGTCTCCCTCCTCAAGTTGGGATGCGTAACGTAATCCGACCTGCTCTGCAGACTGGCAAATCGTTTGATAGTATTCATTAAAGATAGGGGTAAATTCGTCTACCAGAGATTGGCGTTTTTCCCTAATCATCCCGCCATACATACCCATCTGCATCTCGAGCACTTCGTACAAAGAAGCATCCTGAGATTGGTTTTTCAGTAATACATTACGCTGTTGCATGGCTTTATTATACTGTATCAAAGCATGAAGATACTGCTTATCTTGCTGGGAAATAATAACATCCAACAAGCGTCGTCTTTCATCACTCCCGCCCTGGATCAATTCCGAATCGGCCGGAGACACCATCACGAGAGGCAAAAGGCCTATATGCTCCGAAAGCTTGTCATACTCTTTTTTATTCCGTTTAAACTGCTTCCGCTGGCGACGGCGCATAGCACAGAATATATCTTCTTCCCGCCCTTCATAGTCATAAAAACCTTGAATCACGCACAGTTCTTCATCATTACGAATAATTTGATTGTCCGGTGTATTGATATGACTTTTACAGAAAGACAAATAATGGATAGCATCCAGTAAGTTCGTCTTACCCATCCCGTTATTGCCAAAAAAGCAATTCATTTTGGGAGAGAAAGAGACTTCCGACTGAAGAATATTTTTGTAATTAAGAATAGAAAGCTTTTTTAATATCATCTGTACCGCATTAATCGTACAAAATTAAAAAATATACTTCTAAGTATAGATTATATCAGTAAAAAAAACTACTTTTGCGCTTTGAATTGCCAAGTTCATAATTACGGCATTAAATCAGTGATAAAATTAATAAATAACTATAACACATTATGGCTACTAAAGAAAAGGACACCAACAAAGAGTTAGAAGTGGAAGAAATTGTTTCCAAATCGGAACAGTTTATTGAGAACAACTCAAAGAAAATTATTTACAGTATAATAGCTATTGCACTCGTTGTTGGAGCTGTTTTGGGAATCAGGCATGGTTATTTAATTCCTCAGGAAAAGAAAGCCGCAGCTGCTATGTTTAAAGGTGAACAATACTTTGCAAGAGACTCTTTTGCATTGGCATTGAACGGTAACGGTTCTGATTATGAAGGCTTCGAAGCTATCATCGACCAATACGGAAGCACCGACGCAGCTAATTTGGCAAAAGCATACGCCGGTATCTGCTATTTTAAGCTCGGAGATACGCAGAAAGCATTGGATTTATTGAAATCATTCAGCTCAGGCGACAACATGATTTCACCGGCCATCACAGGTCTTATCGGAGATTGTTATGTAAACATGGGTAATGTTAAGGAAGGCATCAGCTACTTTGAAAAAGCTGCAAAACAGGCAGACAACGAAGTAATAAGCCCGATATATCTGAAAAAGGCAGGTACTGCTTACGAAAGTTTAAAGCAATACAAAGATGCAGCAAAAGCATACACATCTATCAAAGAAAAATATGCTACTTCAATGGAAGCTGCCGATATTGAAAAGTACATTATTCGTGCGACTGCATTATCTGAAAATTAAAAACGGAATACATAGTTAATATAACAAACAAGAGGATGTCTCAACTTATAAGGCATCCTTTTCTTTTAAGAATACAATTATGGCTACAGCTTATCAGAATTTATCGGATTACGACTTCAACAGCATTCCTGATGCATCAGAAATGAATATTGGTATCGTAGTTGCAGAATGGAACAAAAACATAACTGAAAAATTGCTGGAAGGTGCTTGCAACACATTGGAAAAGCACGGAGTAAAACCGGAAAATATCGTTGTCAAACGCGTTCCGGGTAGTTTTGAACTGACTTTTGGCGCCAAAAGATTGGCTGAATCTAAAGAATTAGACGCTATAATTGTTTTAGGATGCGTTGTAAGAGGAGATACTCCACATTTTGACTACGTATGTTCTGGAGTTACCCAAGGCATTACAGAACTGAATCTTATGTACGATATTCCTTTCATCTTCGGACTGTTAACTACTGACACCATGCAACAATCAGAAGATCGTGCCGGTGGAAAATACGGAAATAAAGGAGATGAAGCTGCTATTACAGCAATAAAAATGATCGATTTTTCTTGCAAATTACAAAATTAATTGTACCTTTGCACTGCAATTAAAAGCAAGGGGGCAGTTACCAGAGTGGCCAAATGGGGCTGACTGTAACTCAGCTGGCTTTCGCCTTCGGTGGTTCGAATCCATCACTGCCCACCCTTATTTTATGCAACTTGCGGAAGTAGCTCAGTCGATAGAGCATTAGCCTTCCAAGCTGAGGGTCGCGGGTTTGAGCCCCGTCTTCCGCTCTTAAAGAGGAAAACTGAAAAGTTTTCCTCTTTTTTTATTCCTTTCCCACGAATGTCGCTAAAATAATATATATCTTAGCCCCGTTAACAAATAAAAAACAAATACGATATGAGACCTACAAAATGGACATCTGTGCTGCTGACTGTTTTAATGCTAACCAGTTGTGCTTCCTATAGAATAGAAAATCAAATGCACAAGATTGAATTAGGTATGTCCAAAAAGAAAGTAGTATCTGTACTTGGTAAAAACTACGATACAGTTGGAGCCAGTGTAACGCCGGACGGCTCTTTTGAAAGAATCAGCTATCCCTTTGCTAACATACTAAACGAAGATGGTTATTACATTTTAAGTTTCAAAGACAATGTGCTTGTTGAATGGTTCAAAGAAAAAAAGCTAAACCGGAACCATTATCACGAACATTGAATTATATTTAGTTACTATTCTCTTTTTTAGCAGGTCGTCATTATGAATGCTCCGCATCGCTTTCTTAACGTTCGTTTTTAAATCACCGAAACGATAAGAAACCGAGATTCCAAAAGTACGGTTCCAATCTTTATTAGTCAGAACAGACGAAAAGCAAAGGACCGCAAACATAAGCATTTTGTTTACCTTTATTATCATTCAGCTTCAGATTCCACAATTACTCGGGAACTAAAAAGGCGATTATTTGATCGGGGCAAAGCATATATCCTCGAAATAAAAGAGGAATTAAATTACCGGGGATAATTCCTTTTAGGATTCTTCGGGAACCAACCTTTTAACACGCGCTCTTCTTGTTCAAATATCTCTTTTATTGTCCAGAAAGAAGAAAAGGCAAATACCCCGAATATAGCAGAAAGAAATACGCTCTCTATAAATAAAGAGGAAACAGTTCCAGCTATCCCCAAAACAAGGAATATCCACCAACATTTGGTTCCCCAGTAATATTCGGCTTTTACTACTACTGGATGGAATAATCCGATAATCAAGAAGGTTACAATACCTATCAGCAAACCATCAAAATTAATTGATTCCATATTCATTATTTTTCTAATATAAATTTTATTTGTAAATCAAAGATACGAAGATAAAGCATATATAAACAATAGATTCTTTTTATCTTATGATTGACAAATCACAATGTCCGGCCAAAAACAAAAAAAAAGACACCCGGCAATTCATGTCGGATGTCTCTCATATCGTTATTGAAACGTATTTTTATTCTGCCGGCTTTTCTGCAGGAGCTTCTTCAGTTGCAGCTGGCTGTTGAGCCGTTCCAAAGTTAGGAGCAACAGTATTCGGATCTATTGTTACAGCATTTTCAACTTGTTGTTTGATCTCTGACTGACTGGAATGTTCTACTCTAGGAATAAATGAAGTAATAACAATACTCAAAACTATTACAGTTCCGGCCAAAGTCCATGTAGCTTTTTCCAGAAAATCGGTAGTCTTACGTACCCCCATAATTTGGTTAGAAGAAGAGAATCCTGAAGCCAAACCGCCTCCTTTTGAATTTTGAACCAATACAATTAAGATTAACAGTATTGAAGCGATTAGGATTAAGATAGAAATAAATACGTACATCTTAGTTTTATTTTTTAGTGTTAATAATCAATTTTTCCAAAAATCTAATTTGATCTGCAAAGTAAATATTTTTTTCCGGATATTTCAAGTTTAAGTTTTTATTTATTTGTAACGCTTTCTCATATCGCTTTTGTTTAACATAAATATGAGCTAAAGTTTCCGTAAAATAGGAGTCATCCAACGGTTTAAGATGTGCTTCTTCCAATTCATCCGACGAATCAGAAATATCTAAACTCTCATCTGCAGACTCTATATTTAATCCACTGCCAGGAATACGTTGTTCTTCATTTTTGATAAAAGAATCAATCAGGTCATGATGCTGCAATTTTGCAACCGGTTCATTGTTCTCATGTTTTTCATCTGTTTCGGAAAGAGACCAATAAATATAATCCGAAGAAACAGACGGTTGGAACAGTAATGTATTCTCCGTCTGTTGTCCGTTATCATCTGCGCTTGAAGACAAGAATGCTTCTATTAAAGAAAAAGAATCATCTTTTTCAAAATCGTCTTTTATTGAAGAATTATTTGTTTTTAATCCATAAAGTTCACCCTTAACCAAAACAAACATTTTTTTTCGGTCAGGAATATGAACTGCCATCTTTTTTAACTCCGAACCGAAACATATATCATTCAACACAGCAAGATTCTTCAAATATAACATTCTTGCCGTATGGAAATAAGGAAAATCATCCACAATCTGTTTTAAAACAGGAAGCGTTTCTTCCGACAACGAAGAAGGATTCTCCATTAAACGATATAGTTCCGCCGTATTCATCCTTACCAGTTAGCTACCGTTGCATTATAGATTTGATCTACCAGTTCATCTACAATCTCTTTACACAAAGAATCCTGTATATTTTGCAACATCACATTACTGTCAAATTCACGATATGCAGAAAAAGTTTGTTCAAAGTCATCATCCGGAGTAACCCGGTTTGAATAACGAACACGAACCGTAATTGTCAAACGTGTTTGAGACGCATAAGCATCTTCTTTCACTGCCATAGGCGTCAGTTCATAACCAGTTATCTCACCTTCCAAATCCAAATCGCCGTTGCTCCGTACTAATTGTAAACGGGTCTGACGTATGTAAATATCCTTCAATGTCTCTGTGAAGACCTGTGATAAAGGAGGATATACCAAAGCTGCCTGGTTGGGAAAATCTTTAATGGTTATTGTTTTAATTTTTGTATAATCAATGGAAGCGCCATTAAATTTATACGAAATAGAACATGCCGTAACCAATGCGGTCAAAAGACAAAAGAATACTATTATTTTTTTATTCAACATATTACTCCAAATTATATTCTTTAATTTTACGATACAATGTACGTTCTGAAATTTTCAAGTCGGCAGCAGCATTTTTACGACGACCGTTATGTTTCTCTAAAGCTTTACGTATCATTTCCTTTTCAACATCTTCCAAGGATAATGACTCCTCTTCTTCTACATCTTCAGCTTCTTGTATCGGCGCATGGTGTACCTGATGAACCGGATGTATAGGATGAGCATATGATGATTCTTCCGGAACAGGCATTTGTATATTTCCTCCCATTATGTCATGCACTAATTTCTTTAGTTCGTTGACATCCTTTTTCATATCAAAAAGTACCTGATAAAGAATCTCCCGTTCACTGTTGAATATCTTTTGATCATTGTCTTGTTTTACCAGTACCGGATATTTCTCCACATTCAAATTAGGCAGATATTGACGTAATATATCAGCCGTAATATCTCTGTTTTCCTCAATTACTGAAATACGTTCGGTCACATTCTTTAATTCGCGCACATTCCCAGGCCAACGATAAGTTATCAGTAACTGACGTGCTTCATCTTCCAAACGGACAGGAGGCATTCTATATTTCTCTGCACAATCTCCGGCAAACTTACGGAATAACAAAGGAATATCTTCTGTGCGTTCACGTAATGGAGGAACCTGGATAGGTACCGTACTCAAACGATAAAATAAATCTTCACGGAATTTTCCTTCGGATACGGCTTGTATCAAATTTACATTGGTCGCCGCAACTATACGTACATTTGTTTTCTGAACTTTTGAAGAACCTACTTTAATAAACTCCCCTGTTTCCAATACGCGTAACAAACGAGCCTGTGTAGGCATGGGAAGCTCGCCCACTTCATCTAAAAATATGGTTCCACCATCAGCTACCTCAAAATATCCCTTACGGTCGGCCAACGCCCCTGTAAAAGAACCTTTTTCATGACCAAACAATTCGGAGTCAATAGTACCTTCAGGAATTGCGCCACAATTTACTGCAATATATTGTCCGTGCTTACGGGGACTATTCTGGTGTATGATTTGAGGGAATGTTTCTTTTCCCACACCACTTTCACCTGTAATCAAAACAGATAAATCGGTCGGAGCAACCTGCAAAGCCACATCAATCGCACGATTCAAGGCCGGGCTATTACCAATAATTCCAAAACGCTGCTTTATCTGTTGCACGTCTATTTTTAACATCATATTTATTAGATATCTGTAATTATTTCAGTTTATCTGCCAAAATTACAAATCTTAATCCAAACTTCCACAACAGAAAGCAGAATCTAATAGTCGTTTCTTATTTTTTAGCACCGTAAGTACGGTTATACAAAAATTCGGCTAGCTCCTTATCGTCTGAAATATTTTTTATCTCCTCTGGAGAAATTGGTTCACCTATATAAACATCAGCCGTCTTACCACGTTTATTAAACGCTTCTGCTGGTATACGCAATGTCCTTATTTTCCAACTGATATTTCCCAGCCAATAAAAGAATTTTGAATTCAGAAAATCAAAATATACAGGATAAACCGGAACATTTGATTTACGAATCAAACGTATGACACTATGAGTCCAAGGCAAATCTTGTATTCTTTTTGTATCTTTATTATAAAAGGAAATTGCTCCGGCCGGAAAGAAACCCATCGGATGCCCTTCTTTCAAACGCTGTAAAGAGACACGGACTCCATTAACATTAGCTGGATTTGCTCCTTGGTTATTGGAATCCGGTACTACCGATACGAAATTGTCATCCATCGCTCCGATCTTGGAAAGAATGCCGTTTACCATCACTTTAAAATCCGGGCGGCGAGCAGCGAATATATCAATCAACATAATACCGTCCAACGATCCGATCGGATGATTGGAAACTGTACAAAAAGCACCTTCCGGCAAATGATCTAAAAGCTCTGCATTATGAACATTATATTTAATATCAATCAGCGGATCGCCCAACAAAGATGTTGTAAACTTAGCCCCACGTAATGCACAATTATTAGCATGTACTTTATTAACTTTGTCCACACAAAGCAACTTGATGACCAATTTCCCTAAGAAAGTTCCAACAGGTCCTTTAAAAAACGGGACCATTTCCTGTAGGTCATATATATCAACTACACTTTTTTTCATAATTCCTATTACAAGAAAGATGCGCACATCTTTTCGTGCTTCTTCATTGCAATAGCCAAAACAATATTCAGCACGATTAGTTCATACAAATAATAAGCCCAAACCTGTCCGGTCAGCACTATAATAAACATGACTATAGTACGTCCGTTAAATGTTAGCAAATCTATAAGACGCATAAGTTCACGGCTCTGCTTACGAAAATTAATCCTGATATCTTCAGGAATATTATCTCCATATTCAGCATGTAAACGACATAGCATTTGTTGCAAAGTCGGAGTTGCTTTTACTTGCAGCAGGGTATACCAGCGATATAAGAAATAAAAAGCCTTATTAATACCATATTTCATTTCTTTGTGCTTGGCCTTCACCTGTTCTAAAGATTGAAATTCGGCTCCTTTATCCTTACTTATAAAATAAAGATGAAGTGTTTTGTAATAGTCAGTAATATTCGCTTGTATCAGATGAGAGAGTCCGGATAATACGGCCAAAGCAAAAAACCAGTAAGTACCATAATCGTGCGCCAACCGCAAAGCGAAACCCACATATATACAAGTAAACCAGATATCTCCGGCAAAACCATCCAAAATACGTCCAATTGCCGATTTAATGCCAGTAAGACGTGCCAGCTGCCCATCTACACAGTCCAATATATTAGCAAATACAAGCAATAAAATTCCTATAATATTATACGTCAAATTATCGTGGTAAAACATAAATCCGGTACCAGCCCCTACAAAAATAGAAACGACTGTTACCATATTCGGTGTAATCCTTGTACCACGAAGCATCTTGGCAATACGAAAACCAATAGGACGATAAAATATCCTGTCAATTACATTTTCAGTCTCTATTGATTTTAACGAAGCCTCGTATTCTTTATCCAAATTACTCATTTGTTCATTATTTATATGAGTAGCCACCATCAACAACAACTATTTCGCCATTAAAGTAACTATTTTCTATCAACATTTTATAGACTTCAGCCAACTCGTCGGGATCACAAAAACGCCCTAAAGCGATCTTATTTTCTATATTCCGCCGTATCTCCACTGGTTTCGTTTTCTGCCATTCCGTATCAACAAAGCCGGGAGCCACAGCATTTATCCGTAAGTCATATGGAGCTAAAAACTTAACTAAATTTTTCACTAAAGCGTGAATCGCACTTTTAGTCACACCATATGCCAGAGATACGGAATGAGGTTCAATACCCATTAAAGAACCGGTAAAAACTATCGATCCTCTTTTATTCATTAAACCAACAATACGCTGTAGAAGAAATACAGGAAAATGAACATTCGCAAAAAATACCCGCTCCCATTCCGGCACCGACAATTCTTCAAACGGATCACGGCAAGTCATGCCTGCATTAAATACAATGGCATCTAACTGAATGGATTGGTCTGTCAAATACAGATATATGCTTTCTATGGAATTACAATCGGAAATATCAGCTTTCAAACTGCTGACTTTTACATCATAAATCGCCGAAAGTTCCTCACAAACCTGCGCAGCTTTTATACAATCCGAGGCATAAGTCAACAAAAGATTATAACCCGATTTGGCTAAACAAGAAGCAACCGCCTTACCAATACCCTTTGTACCTCCGGTAATTAAAGCATATTTCTCCATGAAGTGTATTCTATTCTTTTTCGCTAAAGCCTTTTACGGATTGAGGCTTCGCATTACGTTGAGATTTAAGATTAGCTTCGTATGAATCATGAATGGTCTTTTTCAGATTTGAAGAGGAAACGCCTGTTCCATAAGGAAAATAAAAAACTTGAACTCCCAAATCTTTCAAATAGTCATATTTACCATACCAATCATCACCAACAACAAATGCATCGATATTTAATTTTTTGACAATTTCCGAATGATCCAACGAATGTTGGGGAATTACGATATCCGGTGTTTTCAAGGCTTCTATAATCTGAAGACGTTCATTAAACGGGATTATCGGACATGCCTTGTAAGAAGATACTAATTCATCCGTACTTACACCTACAATCAAAATATCCGCCAGGCTACGGGCATAATTAATCATCCGAAGATGATTGTAATGAAACATATCAAATGTCCCGGAAGTATATACTATCGTTTTATCCTTAAACATGTCGCTATTTTAATTTTGAACCGCAAACTTACACAAACTTTTCCTATCTAAAAAGTATAATAGGAAAAAGCATACGTTTCAGGACTTAAAAAAAGCATGGATTTCATTCTATCCATGCTTCTTTTCTTTTAAATATCACCGGATTCTTCATCCTTCGTCAAATCAAGTTTTTCATTATCGCCTCCCTTGTCAAAGTATTGCTTACGGAGAGGGTTTGCTGTCGCTTCAAAATATCGTATTCGATTACGATATATATCCAAAGCCACATACAAAGCCTGACGAAACGATTCTTCAGAAGCTAGGTTCTGCCCTGCTATATCATAAGCCGTGCCATGTGCAGGAGAAGTACGGATAATTGGTAAACCGGCAGTATAATTTACACCGTCCTCCATTGCCAAAGTCTTAAACGGAGCCAGTCCCTGATCATGATACATAGCTAAAACACCATCAAATTTATCATACATACAAGAACCAAAGAAGCCATCGGCGGCATAGGGTCCAAAAGACATCACACCTCTTTTTTCGGCCTCTTGCATAGCCGGTATAATAATCGTTTCTTCTTCATTTCCCAGCAAACCAGCATCTCCGGCGTGCGGATTCAATGACAATACAGCAATTCTGGGTTTTACTATTCCAAAGTCTTGCTTTAATGACTGATTAAATATACGGAGTTTACTTACAATATCTTCCTGAGTTATGGATGAAGAAACCTTTGACAAAGGTATATGTCCGGTAACCAATGCAACACGAAGAGTATCATTCATCAATATCATCAAAGCTTTCTTTCCTAAACCGCCAAAACACTCTTCCAAATATTCCGTATGTCCGGGGAAATGGAAATCATCATTCTGAATATTATGCTTGTTAATCGGAGCCGTCAGTAACACATCAACAACACCTCGCTTCAGATCCATTACAGCAGCTTCCAATGACTTAAATGCAGCTTCTCCTGCCACAGCAGTTGACTGAGCAAGCTCAACCTTTGTCTCATCATCCACACAATTGATGATATTTACGCGATTTGCACCTGCTTCTTCCGCCTTGGTAATAATATTCATATTAACAGGAGGAAGCTCTAAAGCTTTCCTATGGTATGCCGCGATCTTTGAAGAACCATAAATAACAGGTGTACAAAGTTCAGCAACACGGGCGTCCGAGAATGTTTTCAGTATCACTTCATATCCGATACCATTTATATCTCCGTGAGTAATCCCCACTTTAATCAATCGTTCTTCCATATATTAGTATGTTTATTTCTTTTGTTCAGGAACATCAAGCGGATCACTTACCGGCTTGTCAAATTCCCCTGGTAAACGTAAAGTATATAATGCCGCTTCTATACGACGTATAAAATTACGCTTACTTGTCTCAGGTGCAAAAACAAAACCTTCAGCAACCACAACCCTATTATTCTTTTCATCCAAACGGATATGGCTTACAAACGGCCCTCCCATCATATCACCTCGCATTTTCCATAAACCGCGTAACACTCCGCAATATTTACCATTAACAGTAATTGGCTCATAATGAACGCCTCCAAGGGTTTCTGTTGCCATATAAGAACCAGGGAATGCACCCGGCAGATTAGCCTTCAACACAGAATCACGCTTTGCTACCAGATAATCGGCTGTAAATGTATCCGGATCCGTATAGGGGAATGTGTAAACGACTAAATCTGTGCGTCCTGTATTTGCGTTATTAGATGCCCAGAAAAAGTTTGTCGTATCCTTATAATAAGTCATATTTTCTGGTGCATTCAACATTACGTCAAAATCTTTCTTCAAATGCTCCATTACAACAGAACTATAATTCTTTTCCAACTGAGCAATCGCACGGTTCATTTCTGCTTCAACAAAGAAATTGGCCAGTTTATTTTTATTAGCGGTCAAATATTCAACAATACTTTGTGCATCCGGAGCTTTTAAAGTCAGCACAACTTGTCCTTTTGCCCAAGGATTATTTTCATAGCTTAATGAAACTTTCGTATAAGTAGACGGATTAATTTTAACAATCAATATATTACGTACAAGCTTAAGCAATCCGTTAAAATCTTTAGGCTGAGCATATGTAATTTTAAGAGATGGCTCCGACTGAGGAAGGCCAGGCACCGGAGATTCCAGGTCAGCCTTGATTATCTCACCTGCTTCCCCTTTCCAATCCTTTTGGTCCATTACGACAACAACTTCATAAGCAAGCCCAGTAGCCTGTGTCATCACCGGACCGGAACTACAAGCCCCTAATAATACCAGGAGCAACAAACTGGCAATAAATAAATGTGTTTTCATACCCGTTATGTTTTATATAATACAAATGTAATCCTTTTCTGTCAAAATACCGCCTGTTTAATCTTTTTGCTTGTTTTTTGCAGTAGACAACATCCCGCAAGCAGCAAAAATATCCTCTCCCCTGGAAGCACGGATAGTACAGATAATGCCTTTGGAGTTCAACATATCCCTGAACAATTCCATTTTACCCATGTCCGAACTTTCCAACGGTACATCCGGTATTGCATGAAAACGGATCAGGTTCACCCGACAAGGTATTTCTTTTAATAAACAAGCCAACGCTTCCGCATGTTTCAGGCTATCGTTCAAATCTTTAAAAACAATATATTCAAAAGAGACACGTCTTTGATGCGTAAAATCATATTGCTTTATCAATTCCAGCACATCATGAGCCGGAAAAGCTTTCTCTACAGGCATTAAAGACAAACGTTCTGCAGAATAAGGGGAATGTAAACTAACCGCCAAGTGACAATCACTTTCATCTAAAAAGCGTTTCAGTCCCTTTGCTCCGATTGTAGATACGGTAATACGTTTCGGACTCCAAGCATATCCATAAGGGGCTGTTAATATTTCCAGCACTTTAAATAACTCACCTACATTGTCCAACGGCTCTCCCATTCCCATAAAAACGATATTTGTCAATTGTTCGTTTTCCGGCAATGACTGTATCTGATTCAATATTTGATTCGAAGTCAAATCGGCAGTAAAACCTTGCTTTCCTGTCATACAAAAAAGGCAATTCATTTTACATCCAACCTGAGACGACACGCACAATGTTGCCCTATCTTCCGTAGGTATATACACAGATTCAACAAAACGTCCCTCCCCTACCTGAAAAAGATATTTTATAGTACCATCTACCGACTTCATAAAATCCGATGGAGCCATTGCTCCAACTTCATAATGATTTTCAAGCCAAGAACGTTTAGCTGCAGCAATATTTGTCATTTCAGCTATTGAAACAACTTTCTTCTTATACAACCAATCAGCCATTTGCTTTGCCGCATATCCAGGCAATCCTGCTTCCGAAGCAACCTCTTTCAATTCATCCAGAGTCATACCCAGCAAACGTTTTTTTCCGTTCATTCCGTATTAATCTATTATTTTATTTTGCAAAGATATAAAAAAGCTGCCGTGCTCATATAGAGTACGGCAGCTTTATCACAGGCCATATACTTAAGCCTTATATCTTCATCCGGTATTAATAAAAACGGATACGGTTATCTTCTATTTTTGCTTTATTTACCAAAGCCTGTATAGCCTGGAATCCGATTCTGTATGAGTTTGCTGCATCTAAAGCACGAACTTCACTTACTTCATTATATTCTTTATTTTCCTTATTCTTCGCAAAAACATCAAATACATATACACCGTTGTTTCCTGCAACCGGAGCACTCAATTTACCTTCCGGAGTTAAAGAGACCATTGCATTCAACTTAGGTTCTACACCCATACCGGCAATACGACGTGTTCCAAAGCTAATAAATTTAACAGAGTCAACAGAAGTTCCCATAGTCTGAGCATATGCATCCAAAGATGTCAGATTTTTAGCAATCAAATCACTAACAATCTTTTCGCCTTTCTTCTGATTGATCAACTCTGCTTTCAATACAGGAGCAACCATATCAACAGGACGATATCCTTCAGGCAGCGAACCCTGAACTGCAGCAATTACAAATTTATTGTCACATTCAAAAATTTCAGAAACCTTACCTTTATCATTCTGGAATGCCCAACGGATAACCGGACGAGAATTCTTGATTGTTCCCAACATTTGATTGTCAGCTGTTACCGTTACATCTGAAATAATACTATAACCGGCTTCTTTAGCAGCATCATCCAATTTAGCAATATCACTGTTCTTTGAAATAAATTGATTCAATTCATTATAGATATTGCTGTAAGTCTTTGAACTTGGAGATACAGACATATCTATATCTGCAACTTTATATTTATTCACATTAGCAGTTTTGTCTGTTACTTTAACAATATGTGTACCATATAAAGACTTAACCAACGCAACATTATTTACCGGAGTTGAAAAAACAGCATTCTTAAATTCCTCATTTACACCTCTCAAAGCAGTAGCTTCTGTAAACCAGCCAAGTTCGCCACCCTTTTCGGCAGCCTGATCTGCAGAGAATTGTTTTGCCAATTCTTCAAAGTTTCCACCATTCTTCAATACATTCATCAAACTATCTGCCAAAGCAACTGTTTCCTTCTCTGCTTTACCTGCTAACATGATATGGCTTACTTTTACAGAATCAGGTGCATTTGTTTTGTCAACCAACTTAAACATTCTGTACTTGTCATTTTCAAATACTGGTCCATATACAGCACCTACTTCGGCTGTTGTTGCAAATTGTTTCAACTCAGGATCAAAAGCAGAAGCCGTAAAGAATGCATCCATATAAGGCACCTCTGAGTTTTCGTTTACCAAATCGGCAACTTTTGCAGAAGAAATTAATTCCTCCTTCAAGCTTTCAATATCAGCCTGAGCTTTGTCATAATCTTCTTTACTAGGACGAATGTCTACAGCAATGTATTTAACAACTTTGCCTTCTTTCTGTTTAAACATTTCCTTACGCTGGTTATACAGTTTTTCAATTTCACTCTTACTTACCTGTACTGCAGAATCAGGAATTGTTGCATAAGATTGCATTGCATATACAATATCCGAACTTTCTGCATTTTCATTAAATGCTTCTTTTGCATCCAGCATATTAGCAGAAATCGCCTTACTCAACAAGGTAGTGTATTTATCTTCCAAACGTTGACGTTTAATATTCTTTTCCCAGAACAACCAGAAATTTTTAGCCTTAACTATCTGAGCTTGCTGATCAGCCGGATAGTTAGCCAAATTGTCATCACTGATCGTTTTCAGGAAATTCAACAATGCTGTTTTATCAAATGCTCCTGTCTGGGGATTTGTAAACATCTGCATTTGTTGAATCAGTGGAGAAATATTTTCACCCTGAACCATATCAAATAATTCTTCAGGAGTCACGACCATGCCTAATTTAGCTGTAGCTTCATCCAGAACGATTTCCTGAACAATAGCATCAAATACAGACTGACGAATCTGCGACATATATTCTTCAGGCAAACTATTCGAACCAGTCTGCATTTTATACATCTCGGCCATTTCGTCTACACGTGCCTGATAATCCTGAATCTTAACAACTTCTCCGTCAACTTCCGCAACTCTTTCCTGAGTTTGTCTGAAATAAGTAGAACCAGAGTTCAAAAAGTCTCCAATAATAAAAGCAAACAATGCCAATCCCACAACAAGGACCAACAAACCTGCTTTGCTTCTAATTTTCTCCAGCGTAGCCATTTATCTTTATTTATTTTTTAAAGTTTATTATTTCTCATTTAAGGGCACGAAGATACGAAAAAAAGAATTTGTCACATCATTTAATCCTTTTTTTTTCATCATTCAGCCACTTTCATACGCACAAGTTCTATTTTAGTTGCCGTAACCTTTATGATTTTGAATGTGTATTTATCAATAACCACCGATTCGTTCAATTTCGGAAATCTCTGATAAAAATGAAGAATAAAACCCGCAATAGTGACATAATCGTCCGATTCCGGCAGCTCCAATCCAAACATTTCGTTCAAAGTATCAATTTCAATTCTACCGGATAAAAGATATTCGTCCTCTCCTACTTTTTTAGCGACATGAGATTTCATATCATGCTCATCCTCTATTTCACCAAAAATTTCTTCTACCAAGTCTTCCAAGGTCACAATACCCGAGGTTCCACCAAACTCATCCACAACGACAGCCAGGCTTTTCTTATCTTGCATCAAAACCTTCATCAACTTATTGGCGGCCATTGTTTCTGGAACAATTGACACACTACGAATACTTTCTGTCCAGTCTTCCGGGTGTTTAAACAATTCGGATGAATGGATATAGCCTATAATATCGTCAATATTTTCGTTATAAATTAATATTTTGGAAAGTCCGGTTTCTATAAATTTTGAGCGCAGTTCATCTATAGTAGCAGACGTATCACATGCTACAATTTCCGTACGAGGCACGATACAATCCCTTAAACGGACATTCGAAAAATCCAACGCATTCTGAAATATCTTCACCTCCGTATCCATATCAGAATTTTGCGGAGCATCTTCTATGCTTTGCTGAATAAAATAATCCAAGTCAACTTTACCTAGCGTACGGTCGGATGAATCTTTCAGATTTTTCACTCCTCCCAATTTCAAAAAGGCAAAAGATAGCAAAGAAGAAAATTTAGAAACCGGATATAGAATTACATATATAACAAAAAGCGGCACCGAGAATATCTTTAATGACAAATTCGGATTTAGCTTAAATATGGTTTTCGGAATAAACTCTCCAGTAAACAAAATCAACACCGTAGAAATAACAGATTGTATAAGTACAATCAAAGCTTCGTTATCAACAACTTTTGCGATATAAGGTTCAAGCAACATGGCCATTTGCAGACCATATACAACCAAAGCAATATTATTGCCAACCAGCATTGTAGAAATAAACTGGTTCGGATTATTATAAAAAATATCTAAGATCTTACTTATAAAACTTTTATTCCGTTTATCAAGTTCATACCGTAACTTGTTGGAAGAAATAAAAGCGATTTCCATACCTGAAAAAAAAGCAGAAAATGCTAATGATATTAGTATATACGGTAAAGCATTCATTTACTTACTTTTTAAAGGGGTCATTGTAGACATTGGCATATCCTCTTCCTGTGTTTTTTCTTCTAATTTTTCTTCCAAAGGTGTTTCCTGTAAAGGCTGGTTTGTCCGAATACTATCAGCCGGCGCTTCTTTCACTGGGAAAATGCCTGTCGAATTAAATATTTTATATTTAGTCATATCCTGATTAGACTCAAAACCGACACCTGTAATTACCTTATCCACCTGTTCTATCCGGATATATTTATCAGAATATACCTTTCCTTGCTTTTCATCCCAATATAGCAATGACGTTTGAAAGTACTCACCTTCTAAATTCTCTATTTCAACATTGCCAATTAATTTCCACAACCCTTTTTTATTATAATAATAAGCCGTATCAGCCTGTACACTTGCCTCCGTATGGAAAGTCGTATCAAACTTTTCTATATACAAACCTTCAGGGAAATACCAATAAGGTTCGACCGCCTTGTCAAACATCAGCCACTCTTTAGCTTTCACGCTATACCGGGTTATTCCGGAATCCGATATAAGGCTTGCCACTTCCGTTGTCTTCATTGTATATGTTTGATTCGGATCAAACTCCACATCTACAACCTCTTTATTTTCTTTTGAACAAGATGCCGAAAATAAAAGAAGCATAACAACTATCACCGGGATAGTTGCTATGCCTTTATCTTTATTCGTTTTACTAAGAAAACGTGATCCAACCATAATTATCTGACAGTTGTACGCTCACCGATCCAGCCGCCGATTGTAATGCTCTTTCCTTTTTCCAAATCAGGATGCATGAAAATTTCTTCGGTAGACGGCAAGTGAGCACGGTAAGTATTAATCAATGTATTAGCTTCATCAGCCACACTGGGATCAACCTGTTTTGCCCTTTCAAACTTGTCAATTGCAGCATAATACACGGCTCTTACCATTACAGGGTCATCCGGATAAACAGACTTAGCTGTTGCCGCATACATTTTACCTATCAACATTAAAGGAGCTCCTGAATTAGGATTCAATTCCAAAGCCTTCTGACAATATTGTCTGGACTTTGAATAGCTATTCTGTTCAAAACACAACAAAGCAATCATATAATAATCGTCTGCCTTTGCTGAATTATCAGTTTCCATATTAGCAGCTTCTTCAAAATACTTGATAGCTTTATCGTAATCTTTTGCCTTAACAGCCTGCTTGGCAATACCTATAGCAGCTTCAGCACTTGGTTCCAGTTTATAGGCATAAGCAGAAGCAGCAAAGTAAGCATCAATCTCCTGACAGCGAACACGTCTTAATAAAGCGATAGTCTCTTTCAGGAAAGGAAGATTTTCTTTGTTTTCATCAATCTTAGCTGCATACAGATTCTGCAGTGTTTCACAATCGGCAGCACCGCTACTTGCAAAACCGTTATCAACGCCACCTTTTATCGTAGTAATCGCCGCAATTTCTTTTGCATTATTTGCAGCTTGGGCAGCATTCAATTGTGTTTCCAATATTTTTGAAACTTTCAGATAATCCTGAATATATTGTTCCTTGAAATTCGGATCTGCCATCAATTTCTTTAACGCAGAAAAAGCAAATAACGAAACACCCAGAATCTCCGTATCGTCGCCTTTTTCATTAATAATTTCATTCAACCAGTTATAAACAGTATTAAAATCGGCATTTTCGCCCATATACTGCAAATAATCCTGAGCCTTACGCGAAATAATCCAGTCCTTGCCATAACGCTTGTCGTTCCCGAAATATTTAACGCGCTTATCATAGACAGCCATCAAATCATTGATAAGAGCCTGTCTTTTTGCAGGATCTTTTTCGTTTTCAATCTGCCATCCTACAATTCTCACACCATATAAATAAATATCCTTTGTTGCAGCAGGACATTCATTATACGCAATTTTCCATGACTCCAATGCATCCTTATAGTTTCCTCCTTTAGCATAAGGAACAAATAAACTGATATTGGTTATGCATCGAACACTATCCTCACCTGATCCGAACCGTGTACCATTATCCACACCTTTCTGTGCATATGCACCCAATGCTCCTATCGAGCATCCGATTGCAAGCAATAATACTTTGATCTTCATATCTATTTTTATATTAAAGTTAACTATTTAATTAATCGACTTTTCGTTTAAAGAACCATAATTCATTAAATGTATAGTTCACTGTAAACCGGAAATACTGTTCATTAATCATAGTCTTCACTTCGGGACGAATCTTTACATATTCAAAAGATACGTTCACAAATGAACGGGAATCCACTAATGGCAGTCCAAAACCGACACTTGCCCCATATTCGCCATAGCTACCGCTGGCATATCCATTATCTTCAGTCTGATTAATCTTCAGATAAGAATTACTATAATGGAAACCTGCGCGATATCTCACCTTTGCCAGGAAATTATGATTTTGCACATCCGGTATAAATTCGCCACCTACAGCTACACGGATACGATTTTTAAAATCGTCTTTACTATCAAAAAAACGGGCTTTCCCCCATTCTTCGTATAAGAAATCAGCCGCCAAAGTTAATTTATTTTGTTTTACATACGAAATACCCGCTCCGTACGAATTAGGTAAATCAAATGCCTGATTCGTTATCGTATCAGCAACATTATCAACCACGCCTCCGCTGGATGTTACCTTTTGCAAAGTATTATAAGATTTTGCATTCAAATGGTTATTCGGCGAATAAGCAAAACCCACTGTAATATTTTCGGTTGCACTTATCGGATGAGTATATTGAATACCAAAATCCAATTTATAATCCCGTACCTGCACCTCTTGCGTACGGACTATATTATATCCCGGACTTGGAAAAGTAACATTTTGTTCATGCGTAATGTTTCCAAATAAATATCCGGCATTTAAACCGACAGCCAGTCTTTTCTTCCACAGATCGACAGAAATACCTCCATATGCTTCTGTCAAACCTCCTTTTCCCACATAAGAGGCTACGGCATCCAAACCATTATCTTTATTATTGATTTTACTTCCGTATTTATATCCTACATAAGAATAAGGCAGCATACCTACACTCATAGCAATACGCCTGGAAATAGGGAATTGCATTGCAATGTACTCCACGTTACCATTTACATTTTTCTGCCTGTTTGTTCCGTCATTATACCAGGATAATTGCGCGGATGCACCAAAGTCAAACAAAAAAGTAAGTGAATCCATACTACTGTAAGAAGCAGGATTCATAGGATTTATCTGTTTTGATGAACGTAACCCATAACCAATACCACCCATTGCACGTCCGGCGCCAAACGAGCGGTCGGCCAGTTCACCATACCCAAAACGAGTATAAGGTGAATTAGTATTGTTCTGTGCCATTAAAGACAACTGAGTAAATATAAGAATGCTTGTTATTACGACCTTATTAATTTTCAACATTATACTCTAAGATTCTATTTAATCCTGTCAACACTAAATTAATGTCTGCAAAGATGGAGTTTTTTAGTCTTCTTTCAAAATAAAACGAATGACCGCCTGTTAAAAAAACCAAAAGTTCAGGATATTTCACTCGTAACTCTTCAATGTATCCGTCCATCTCGTAAACAATTCCTTTCACAACTCCGGCCTGTATTGCCGTTTCAGTAGAGGTTCCCAGCATAGGAACATTGTCTTGCTCGATAACTAAAGGCAACTTCTTCGTAAAAAAGTTCAAGGCTTTAAAACGAGTCGTCATCCCCGGAGATATGTTCCCCCCCAGATAAATACCGGAAGCTTCAATTAATTCGTAAGTAATAGCTGTCCCTGCATCTATTACCAGTATATCTTTTCCCGGCTGCAGATAATTTGCTCCTACAACTGCAGCTAAACGGTCTTTGCCCAAAGTAGCCGGAGTTTCATATTGCACAGAGACAGGCAGGGCTACATCTTCATTCAAAAACACAAAATAACGCAACTTACTTCTCAAAAAAGCAAGCAATTCTTCATCCGTATCGACTACTGTAGATAAGATACCTTGCGTCAAGTCGTATGCCTCCATAAGCGGAGCTATAACCGAAACACCGAACTCTTTATACACAAAAGATGCTTCCATCTTCCCTTTATTATATATAGCAACCTTCGATGACGTGTTCCCTTGTTCTATGATAAGATTCACTTCGCTGATATTTTCCGCAAAGAAACATAAAAATGACGAGATAACAACAAGAACAAATAAAAACATTACATTCAATTCCAAAACTAAACCGTAACAAAAACTGTTTAAACCGAAAATTATTAATATAAAATTGGTATGAATTACGGTATTAGTATATTATTCAGGGCTATTCCGTTATTAATGGCACTTTTTTGCTTTAGTTACGGATTATTCATACTTGAGTTCGGGACAGAAACCGGTAAATTTATTGCTGGCCCGGTTATATTCTCATTAGGTATGATTTGTATTGCACTTTTTGCAACTGCCGCCACAATTATCAGACAGATTATACATACATATAATATTGTAGTCAAATACGCGCTTCCCATAACCGGTTATCTGGCAGCTGTAGTTACGATTCTGGGAGGTATATTTCTTTTATCATCATCTCCGGATCCATCTTTGTTTGTTGCCGGACATGTAATATGCGGAGTTGGACTGATTACTGCCTGTGTAGCTACAACTGCAACCTCATCTACCCGTTTTACCTTAATTCAGGTAAATGCAAAGACAGATGACCCGCGTATTCCTAAGGCCGCTTTTTCAAAGAAACAAGCAGTATCGCTTATTTTGGTTGCTGTTATTATAGCTTTAGTTGCCTGGATATGGGCATTTCAACTATTATCCGGAAGCGGACAACATTCGCAATATTCTGTAGCAGGTCATGTAATGGTTGGATTGGCCTGTATATGTACAAGCCTGGTAGCTCTGGTAAGTACCATTGTCAGACAGATAAGAAACACTTATTCCGACTTTGAGCGGAACTGGTGGCCCGGATTCGTACTGTTTTTCGGCACATTAAGTATTTTCTGGGGATTAATTATCATGGGGACATATGACCCGGCTGAAGCAACTACCGGATATATCATGGTTGGACTCGGATTGGTTTGTTACAGTATATCCAGTAAAGTTATCCTTTTAGCCAAAATATGGAAACGGGAATTCAAATTAGCCAACCGTATCCCTTTAATACCCATATTCACGGCACTAGCTTGTTTTTTTCTATCATCATACTTATTTGATTTAGCCGAACTGAGCAGCAATTATTTTGTCCCGGCCAGAGTACTGGCCAGTTTAGGAGGAATTTGTTTTACACTGTTCTCTATCGTTAGTATATTGGAGAGTGGTACATCTTCCAAATAAAGCCGGAACATCCTATCTTTTCTTATCCGTATATTTATAAAAAAGATCGGAACAAATTATTCTTTTGGGCAGGTAGAATTTAATTTTGCCCCAGGTCAAAATTAATTTTCAGCTGCCCAAAAGATTATTTATACGGGATGTTTTTCTTAAAAACTGCCACACTAAAAAACAAAAGTCCCTATCCTGAAACAGTAATATCACCTAATTAAAAAAATAAATCTACCTTTGTAACGTAATAAACAAAGGAATGAGAAAAATAACATATCTGCTACTTTCCCTGCTTATATACACTTCGGGATATGCTCAATTCAAATTAAGCGACAATGCCCGGATAAGCATATTAACAAGCTCGCCGTATGATGATGAAGTATTTACCGTATACGGGCACGCTGCCATACGGGTATTTGACCCGGATCAAAAGCAGGATATAATCTTTAACTATGGAATATTCGACTTTTCCAAACCAAACTTTATTTATCGTTTTGCCAAAGGAGAGACGGATTATAAACTAGGTGCAATAGATTTCCAAAGTTACGTAATAGAATATCAGATGCGGGGCAGCGAAGTAACCGAACAAATTTTAAATCTCACCCCCAAAGAAAAAGACCATATCCTGCAAGCTTTACTCGAAAACTATAAACCGGAAAACAGAGTTTACCGTTATAATTTCTTTTTTGATAACTGTGCAACACGTCCCGTTGCCATCATAGAAAAATACATAGATGGCAAAATAATATATAATGATCCGCCGGCACCGAAAACATTCCGCGACATGATAAATTATTGTACGCGCAACCATGCCTGGCTGACATTTGGTTGCGATTTAGCCCTTGGCAGTCCAACCGACCGAAAAGCAACTGCCCACGAAATGATGTTTTTGCCAGAGTATTTAAAAGACGAATTTGCCAAAGCTACAGTACAGAACCCGGACAGTACAACACGCAAACTAATATCTGACACAATCCAGATTACAACAGCTGACGGAAACGCCGAAATAAACGACGACGGCTTCTTTACACCCATCGTTTGCAGTTTGGCACTTTTTTTGCTGGTTGCATTATCGACATATATAGAATGGCGTAAAAAGAAATATTTTCTTATTGTTGACTGTCTTTTGTTTCTGGCAGCCGGACTAGGAGGAGTGATTCTGTTTTTCCTCAGTTTCATATCCGTTCATCCGTGCACATGGCCTAACTGGTCGATGATATGGCTACAGCCTTTGGATTTGATTGCTGTCATATTGTTTTCTGTAAAAAAACTCAAGAAAGCTGCATATTACTATCATTTTATTAACTTTGCGGCGCTTACACTAATGCTGCTGGGATGGCATTTCATCCCGCAACATATGAATATGGCGTTCATTCCTTTGGTAGCAACCTTATGGCTACGCTCTGGATTTGGTATTTACAGACTAAAGGACAAACCTATAAAACGATAGGTTGAAGCCCAATTTGAATATGGAAAATAGAATGAGGAAATTTTTATCGTCGCTTATTGCGATACTAGTGGTTACTAACATGGAGGCACAACAGCATGCTCCCAAATTGGTAGTCTGTATCACAGTAGACCAGTTAAGAGGCGATTATATAGAATATTTTTACAACACTTTCGGCGAACGGGGTTTCAAACGCCTGCTAAACGAAGGAGTTGTTTACAACAATATTCGTTTTGAATTTTCGGATATAGACCAGGCCAGTGCTTTCGCAACGCTGTTTACGGGAAGCAATCCGTGTTTCAGCGGAATAACGGGTAACAAGACATTTAATTTTGAGAAAGAACAAGAAATCTCAATCCTGAACGATCCGGAATATCTGGGTAACTATACAAAAGACAACTATTCACCCAAAAAACTGTTCAGTTCTACTATAGGTGACGAATTAAAGATCGCATCCAAAGGCAGAAGTGATGTATATGCCATTGCCCCCGATGCCGAAGGAGCCATTATATCAGCCGGACATGCGGCAAACGGTGCCTTCTGGATGGACAATCTGAACGGCAAATGGGCAACAACCACTTATTATAAAGGCGTTCCATGGTATGTAGACCGTTACAACAACGGCCCGGAAGCCCTTTCTGCCCGTTTGGAAACAATGGTATGGACTCCATCCCTGCCACTGGAAAAGTACAATGCCTTTCCATACGTACTAGACGACCTGCCGTTTCGTTACACATTTAAGGAGAATACGGCAAACTGTTATCCTAATTTTAAAACTTCTCCGTTTATCAATAAAGAGATAAACCGCCTTGCCCTTCAATTCCTCGAATACGGAGCATTCGGTACACGCAGTTGCCCTGATATGCTGGCTATTACTTATTATGCCGGCAATTACCGCGGAATATTAAACAAAGAATACACACGTGAAATACAAGATACGTATTATCAGCTAGACGATGATATTTCCAAACTGCTGGATGCAATCGACAAGAAAGTCGGCCTTAACAATACATTAATCGTATTTACAGGCTCAGGGTATTACAGAAGCGAAGAAGAATACCCCGACGGTTTAATGGTGAACGGAGGAGATTTTCATCCGAAGCGTTGCGTAGCCCTACTCAATATGTACCTGATGGCTGTTTACGGACAACAGCACAATTGGGTAAAAGGCTATTATAACAATCAGATATATCTAAACCATAAAGCAATTGAAGATGCAAAACTGAACTTGAAGGAGATACAGGAGAAATCGGCCGACTTCCTTCTCGAATTCAGCGGTGTGCAGCATGTTACTACCGATTATGCTTTACGTTCGGGCGATTGGAACGAAGGAACGGCAAAATTCCGCCAGGGAACCCATCATCTTGGACGCGGCGATCTGATTATCGAATTGCAACCCGGATGGAAAGTAAACTACGACAATCCGAAAGAAAAAGTAAAAGTAATACGAAATAACGCTGTTATTACTCCATTGGTATTTATGGGCAACGGCCTCAAGCCGCAACATATCTACCGAGAAATAAAAGCCACGGAGGTAGCCCCAACGGTAACCCATGTGCTGAGGATCAGGCCGCCAAATGCAACACTCAGCTTACCGTTAAAAGAGCTGACAGTCGACAAATAACGCAGCAGTCAACTCTGCAGATAACTATTTTAGTAAATAACAAAACAACAATACACACATGGGATTTAATGAATTCATGACGAAGCTGTTCGGCAACAAGTCGCAGCGAGACCTTAAAGAAATCACACCTTACGTAGAGAAGGTTAAGGCCGTATATCCGTCTATCAAAGCACTTTCAAACGACGAATTGCGTGCTAAAACGGAAGAGATAAAACAACGCATCCAGGATTATGTAACCGAAGAACGTGCCAAAGTAGAAGAACTTCGCAAAGGCATTGACGATAAAGAACTGGAAGAACGTGAAGCTATATGGGCGGAAGTAGATAAGATTGAAAAAAGTATCACCGATAAGATGGAGATCGTCCTGGAAGAATCTCTTCCCGAAGTATTCTCTATTATGAAAGATACGGCACGCCGCTTTACCGAAAACGAAGAAATTGAAGTTACTGCAACTCAGTTCGACCGTGATCTGGCTACCAAACACGATTTCGTTCGTATCGAAGGAGACAAAGCGATCTATCAGAACCATTGGAAAGCAGGAGGTAACGAAATCGTTTGGGACATGGTACACTACGATGTACAGTTGTTTGGTGGCGTGGTTCTGCATAAAGGTAAAATTGCCGAAATGGCAACCGGTGAAGGTAAAACATTGGTAGCAACACTTCCTGTATTCCTGAACGCCTTAACCCGCAACGGAGTGCATGTAGTAACCGTGAATGACTATCTGTCAAAACGTGACTCGGAATGGATGGGACCGCTTTACATGTTCCACGGGCTTTCCGTAGATTGTATAGACAAGCATCAACCAAACTCCGACGCGCGCCGTGCCGCTTATAATGCCGATATCACATTCGGTACCAACAACGAATTCGGTTTTGACTACCTGCGCGACAACATGGCTATCAGTCCGAGCGACCTCGTACAACGCAAGCATAACTATGCAATTGTCGATGAGGTAGACTCCGTATTGATTGACGACGCCCGTACGCCGCTGATTATATCAGGTCCCATTCCAAAAGGCGAAGAACAACTGTTTGAACAGTTCCGCCCGAATGTGGAAGTAGTTGTGAATACACAGAAGGAGCTTTGTTCGAAGTTGCTTATCGAGGCAAAGAAAAAGATGGCGAGCAACGATCAGAAGGAAGTGGAAGAAGGAAGCATCCAATTGTATCGTTCCTTCAAAGGCTATCCCCGCAACAAAGCTTTGATCAAATACCTGAGCGAACAAGGTATCAAAGCGCAGATGCTGAAGACCGAAGAATATTTCATGTCTGAGAACATGCGCCATATGCATGAGGCTACAGACGAACTGTACTTCGTAATCGACGAGAAAAACAATAGTATCGAACTTACCGATAAGGGGATCGACCTACTGACAGGTAAAACCGATGACCCTCACTTCTTCGTATTGCCCGACATCACTTCCGAACTATCCCAGTTGGAGAATTTCAAAGGATCAGAGGAAGAGAAACAGGCAAAGAAAGACGAGATACTGGCCAACTATTCTGTAAAAAGCGAACGCGTACATACGATCAACCAATTGCTGAAAGCCTATACCTTGTTTGAGAAGGATGACGAATACGTTGTTATGGACAACAAAGTATTGATCGTAGACGAACAAACAGGACGTATTATGGATGGACGCCGCTATTCGGACGGTTTGCATCAGGCTATCGAAGCAAAGGAAGGCGTAAAGGTGGAAGCTGCTACGCAGACATTCGCAACTATTACGTTGCAGAACTACTTCCGTATGTATCATAAGCTATCCGGTATGACCGGTACGGCCGAAACGGAAGCCGGCGAATTATGGGACATCTACAAACTGGATGTTGTCGTAATACCTACCAACCGCCCTATCGCCCGTAATGACATGAATGACCGTATCTACAAGACCAAGCGCGAAAAATACAACGCCGTGATCGAAGAGATCGTACATTTGACGGAAATAGGACGCCCGGTATTGGTTGGTACTACATCTGTAGAAATTTCCGAGCTGCTGAGCCGTATGCTTACCATGCGTAAGATCAAACACAGCGTACTGAACGCGAAGTTGCACCAGAAGGAAGCCGAGATCGTTGCTACCGCCGGACAGACAGCTGCCGTTACCATTGCCACCAACATGGCTGGTCGTGGTACCGACATCAAACTCTCACCCGAAGTAAAAGCTGCGGGAGGTTTGGCTATCATCGGAACGGAACGCCACGAAAGCCGTCGTGTAGACCGCCAGTTGCGTGGTCGTGCCGGACGTCAGGGTGATCCGGGTTCATCCGTATTCTTCGTATCGTTAGAAGACGACCTAATGCGTCTGTTCGCTTCCGAAAAGATTGCCGGGCTGATGGATAAGTTAGGATTCAAAGAAGGTGAAGTGCTTGAACACAATATGCTGAGCAAGTCGGTAGAACGTGCACAGAAGAAAGTGGAAGAAAACAACTTTGGTATCCGTAAACGTTTGCTGGAATATGATGACGTAATGAACTCACAACGTAACGTAGTTTATACCCGTCGTCGTCACGCATTAATGGGAGAACGTATCGGTCTGGACGTATTGAATACAATCTATGATACGGCTACTGCTATCGTAGAACAGCATGCAGAATTCCAGGATTATGAAGGCTTCAAGCTGGAATTGTTCAAGACATTTGCTATGGAGAGCCCATTCACCGAAGAAGAATTCAAGAGTACAAAGCCTGCCCAGTTGACAGAGAAACTATTTGAAGCCGCATTAGCCCTGTTCAAACGCCGCATGGAACGTATGGCCCAGGTTGCCAATCCGGTCATCAAGCAGGTATATGAGAACCAGGGTGCAATGTACGAAAACATCATGATTCCTATTACAGACGGCAAACGCATGTACAACGTTTCATGTAATCTGAAAGAAGCTTACGAAACAGAAAGTAAGGTCATCGCCAAGGCATTCCAGAAATCAATCGTGCTGCATACCATCGACGAATCATGGAAAGAACATCTCCGTGAAATGGACGAACTGCGCCACTCCGTACAGAATGCCAGCTACGAAAACAAAGATCCGTTGTTGATCTACAAGCTGGAATCATACAACCTGTTCAAAGGTATGGTAGACGCAATGAACCGTAAAACGGCTGCTGTTTTGATGCGTGGTCAGATACCTGTTCGCGAAGAACCGACCGAAGAAGAAAAGCAGGCTATGATGGCTCGCCAGGCTGCTGCAGAAGCTGCCCGCCAACGCATCGCCGTTCAACAGGCTACACCCGAACAGCGTCAGGATATGAGCCGATACCGTACGGAAAAAACGGATATCAGTGGCAACAACAACCCTGAAGAACGTGCTCCGCAACAACCCCGCAAGGAACCGGTTCGTGCCGAAAAGCGTGTAGGACGCAACGATCCTTGTCCCTGCGGAAGCGGCAAAAAATACAAGAACTGTCACGGACAGGGTTTATAAAGACAATGTAATTTAAACAAAGGCTATTGCTTTTGTTCCGATAAAAAGAGGAAATTCCCAACAAAGGATTTCCTCTTTTTCTGTTTCTAAACATATATAAAATAGTGGAATCAGGAGATAACACAATGTCAGATATTTCTGTATATTGCCGGCAAATAAACCTTTAAAACTATCACTATGATCATCGGAGTACCCAAAGAGATTAAGAACAACGAGAATCGCGTGGCTCTTACACCTGCCGGAACAAAAGAACTAGTAAAAAGAGGCCATACTGTCTATGTACAGCATACGGCGGGAGAAAACAGCGGTTTTCCGGACGCGGCCTACGAGCAGGCGGGAGCGAAAATACTTCCTGCCATCGAAGATGTCTACCGGAGCGCGGAAATGATTGTAAAGGTGAAGGAACCTATCGCCTCGGAATATCCACTTGTCAGGGACGGGCAGCTGGTATTTACCTATTTCCATTTTGCTTCCGAAGAAATACTCACACGCGCCATGATTGACAGCGGTTCCATATGCCTGGCCTACGAAACGGTGGAAAATCCGGACCGGACACTTCCCCTGCTGATCCCTATGAGCGAAGTAGCCGGACGGATGTCTATCCAGGAAGGCGCCCGCTTCCTTGAAAAGCCTCAGGGAGGCAAAGGAGTCTTACTGGGAGGCGTGCCCGGTGTAAAACCCGCCAAAGTATTAGTGTTAGGAGGAGGAGTTGTAGGCCAGAATGCCGCCTTGATGGCCGCTGGCCTGGGAGCCGACGTTACGATTGCAGATATTTCATTGCCCCGTCTCCGCTATCTAAGTGAAACGATGCCGGCAAATATCAAGACATTATATTCTTCAGCTCATAATATTGAACAGGAATTACCAGCTACTGATTTAGTAATCGGTGCCGTATTGATCCCCGGAGCCAAAGCGCCTCATCTTATCACACGTAAAATGTTATCGCTGCTAAAAAAAGGGAGTGTTCTGGTAGATGTAGCCATCGATCAGGGCGGTTGCTTTGAGACTTCACACCCTACCACCCATGCAGAACCTATCTACGAGGTGGACGGCATCATTCATTACTGTGTGGCCAACATTCCGGGAGCTGTACCTCAAACATCCACACTGGCTCTTACGAATACAACCTTGCCATACGTCATTAAGTTAGCAGACAAGGGATGGGCTGCAGCCTGCGCGGAAGACCCGGGACTTAAGTTAGGACTTAATATCGTAAACGGCAAAGTTGTTTACCCAGCCGTAGCCGAAACATTCGGTTTGCCTTATCATCCTGTCTAACTAAGCTATAGCAAATAAAAAGCATATTTATTCTCATTCAACCTTATTTATTATCCCTGCATATTACCATAGAAAGAGATATGCAGGGATAATTGCATATTACCATAACCAATCTGGCAAACGCGTATTCGATAATCTCAATTATCTTTATAGAATTTTAAAAAATAGCAAAATATTTTGTTCCTCTACCTGCACTAAGTACCTTAGCCTACGTTAACATTTCAAACTATATTTTATTATCATGAAGAAAATTGTTTTATTATTGGCTCTATGCCTTAGTGCCGGACATATGTTTGCACAAGATGCCGACAAATTCAGAGAAGCAGGTGATGCTGCCTTAAAAGCTAAAGATTATGCAAATGTAGTGACAAACTACAGCAAGTATCTGGAAGCAACCAATTACCAGGATACAGTACGTATTTACAACTGCGGCTTTGCTGCTACCCAGGCAAAGAAACCGGCAGAAGCAGCCAAATTCTTTGACATGGCCATTAAATACAAATACAATATTGACGATGCTTATCTGGGAAAAGCGATGGCTTTACGCGACCAAAACAAAGCTGCCGAATTCACAGCTACCGTAGAAGAGGGCATGAAAGCCATACCTGAAAACAATCCCAAGCGTGGCAATCTGGAAAAATTATTGTATGTATATTGCATTAAATCGGGTCAAGCAGCACAAAAAGCCGGTAAATATGACCAGGCAGAAGAACTATTCAAAGATGTATTGACCGTGTCAAACAAAAAATACAAGACAAATGCCCTTTACAGTGCAGGAGTTATGTATTACAACAAAGCTGCAAAAGCCCTGCAGGAAGCAACTCCCCTAGCAACCTCGGAACCGGATAAATATAAGACAGCCAAAGCAGCAGCCGATGCAGATATGGCAAAAGCCAAAGATTTTATCCAGCAAGCTCTGGCCATTACTCCCGGCGATGCAAACTCTAAGAAAATACTAGATGCTATCAATGCAACTAAATAAATAAACAGACTATATCTCTTTTTTAAAACAACAAGCCTGCCGGTGATGATAAACTGGCAGGCTTGTTGTTTTAAATTATCCCGTCTACTGTATTTATTTGTGGCACACAGAGACGGTATTCAGGGCACGCTAATATATTATTCTACTTTATAAAGAACCGGAATATATCATTTCCGTTTGCATAGAGCAGCAAAGCAAACAAAATAGCCATACCTGTCATCTGCGCATATTCCAGGAATTTATCACTTGGCTTACGACGTGCGATTACCTCATAAAGAAGGAACATCACATGTCCTCCATCCAAAGCCGGAATAGGCAGGATATTCATAAATGCCAGAATAATTGAAAGAAATGCAGTACGTTCCCAGAACAAACGCCAGTTCCATTCGGAAGGAAACAGTCCACCTATTGTACCGAATCCGCCCAGGTTAGAAGCACCTTCTTTTGTAAAGACATACTTCATATCGCTTATATACCCTTTCAGCGTATTAACACCCAACATAATACCGGCAGGGAAAGATTCGAAGAAACCATATTTACGTGTTACCGTCTGATAAAGATCTTGCGGAAGCATAATGAACACACCTAATTTGCCTGCCGAATCCGTTGTTAGCGTAAGGTTTTGGAGTTGACCGTTACGGAAAAAGCCCAGTTCTATCTCCTTATTTTTATTCTGAGCCAATATTTTAGATGCATCATCAAAAGTAGGGACAGACGTTCCATTAATAGAAACGATGCTATCTTTTGGCTGCAGGCCTGCAATTGCGGCAGGAGTATTTCCAGATTCCACTTCGCGGACAATCATAGGTATACGGAATGGATCTGCAAACCCCTTTTTATCATGCATAACACGCTGTATCATATCTTCCGGCATAGCAATAACAGTTTCCACGCCATCACGCAAAACAGTTACATTTTTTGCATTTACCACCGCACGGAAAGCCGCTTCGTCATATCGTTCCAGATCAACATCATCGGCTTTTAATAAAATATCACCATCACGAAAACCTATCTCCTGGAAAGTTTCGCTGTAGTTCATACCCATTTTCATGTTCTTTAATGGCAAGTAGGTATCTCCCCATGTGAAAAGAACCATCGAGTAGATGAACAACGCTAACAAAAAGTTGAATAGCACTCCGGCTACCATAATCATCAATCTCTGTCCGGCTGATTTGGAACGAAACTCATACGGTTTTGCCGGCTGGGCCATCGCCTCTTTATCCATACTTTCATCAATCATACCGGATATTTTACAATACCCTCCCAACGGCAACCAACCGATACCATATTCCGTATCACTGTTCTTTGGCTTAAATTTGAAGAGTGAGAACCACGGATCAAAGAACAAGTAGAACTTTTCCACACGCACCTTGAATATCCGGGCAAAAATAAAATGCCCGAACTCGTGTACCAACACTAAAATCGACAAGCTCAGAATCAGTTGCAACGCCTTAATCAAAAATGTTTCCATCTATTATCTGTTCTGTTATTAAATTGTTCTTGTTATTTTATCATAGAAGCCGTAAGACGCCGGGCTTCTTCATCTGTTGCTACATAATCTTCATAAGAAGGTGCTGCAACGAAAGTAGCCCGCTCCATTGTCTTTTCAATTATATCACTCATCTGAAGAAAACCTATTTCATCCCGCAAAAAAGAAGCAACAACCACTTCGTTTGCCGCATTCAATATACAAGGCATATTTCCACCTTTTCCGACAGCCTCAAAAGCAAACGCCAGATTACGAAAACGCTTCATATCCGGTTCTTCAAATGTAAGTGTCGAATATTGGCTGAAATCCAGACGCGGAGCCATACTTTTCATGCGCTTCGGAAAAGAAAATGCATAAGCAATAGGCAACTTCATATCCGGAGTGCCCAACTGTGCAATAACCGCCCCATCCTCAAACTGTATCATTGAATGAATAACAGACTGCGGATGAACAACAACCTGTATCTGATCCGGCGACACACCAAACAGCCATTTCGCTTCAATCATCTCGAAGCCTTTATTCATCATTGAAGCAGAATCAATGGTTATCTTTGCCCCCATTGTCCAGTTAGGATGTTTTAAGGCCTGTGCTTTAGTAACATGGGCCAATTCATCCAATGTCTTTGTTCTGAATGGTCCGCCCGATGCTGTCAGAAGTATCTTCTCCAGCGGATTATCATACCCACAAGCTAAACACTGGAAAATAGCTGAATGTTCGGAATCGACCGGCAAGATAGGTACTTTATGCTCGGTAGCCAGACTGTTAATCAATTCGCCGGCAACAACCAGAGTTTCTTTATTAGCCAAAGCAATGGCTTTACCGGCTTTAATAGCGGCAATTGTAGGTTTCAAACCCGAATATCCCACCATAGCTGTAAGAACCATATCTATAGGTTCTGCCTGTACAACTTGTGCTATTGCTTCCGATCCTGCCCATACTTTGATAGGCAAGTCTTCAAGCGCCTCTTTCAGTTCCGGATATTTTTGTTCATTAGCTATTACTACCACTTCAGGCATAAACTTACGTGCCTGATTAATCAATAAGTCCACCTGATTATTAGCAGTCAGGGCATATACCTCAAACAGATCGGCATGCTCGCTCACTACTTCCAAAGCCTGGGTTCCGATAGATCCCGTGGAACCCAATATTGCTAATTGTCTTTTCATGGATAATTAAAATGCTATATATTCTTCAGGATTGACCGGATTCCCTTTATACCATAGCTCAAAATGCAAATGGGGTCCTGTTGATAATTTACCAGTATTCCCCACCAAAGCAATGGCTTCGCCTGCTACGACATGATCTCCTGTTTCCTTTAAAAGAAGTTCATTATGCTTATAAATGGAAAGAAATCCATTCTTATGTTGTACTTGTATTACATTTCCGTAATTGGGATCATACCCGGTAAAAACAACCGTTCCGTCCAGTGTGGATAATACACTTTCTTTTGGGGATGATGCAATATCCACCCCAAAATGCCGGATATCCGTCTCATAATGAGAAGAGACAATTCCGTTTGCCGGTTTATAAAAAAAGATTCCGTCCGTAGGAACGGGATTCGGATTAAGCACTGCCAGGTTATATTTTTCTTCTTCCTCAAAATTCTTGACAAACTTTTCTTCTTCTTTACTACGGGGAATATTATAATCGGCATTGGCATGTGCCAACGAATCAATCTCACGGATAGAATCAATAGGAGCAGTTCCTGTTAGAATACCTACTACATTTTTTAAATACAGGGATTGTATAGCCATCATCCGTTCCAAAGAATCCGCACGCAAAGCATTCTGCATAATTTCTTTACGAACCTCTACATCCAGATAGCCCGGAAGATAATTTCGAATAGGCGTTTTAATGATAATCAGTGCTGTCACACTTACAAGAAAAAATGCAAACACTCCTAATGTCATAAATGCAGAAAGCTGAGACAGCCGGAAAGACCAAACTTCCTCCAATGTACCTTCATTGAAAAAGGAAAGTTTGTATTTGAAACGAATCCGGTGCCAGAATGATTTAGTATTTTTCTTCTTTTGTTTTTTTGATGCCATGTCCTTTTCTTCACTTTACAAATCCAACAAGCCCTCAGGAAGAGAAACAACGATGTGTTTATCCGCATGATTTATACTTGTTATCAATTCTTCCACAGCCGGGAAAAGAAGTTCTCTCCCTTTATAGTCCACTTTGAAAAGTACATTAACCGTACTTTCATCAACATCCGATATCTCCCCCAGTTCTCCCAGATGTTCATCTGCCACGGTATAACCGATAAAACTATCCCACGTCATATTTCCGGCCAGATCGTCATCGCCTACCGCATCCAACGGATAATAAACATCCCTGTTGACAAACTCCCGGGCAGCATCTTCATTGTCGACGCATTCCAACTTCAACAAAACCACATTATCACTTTTGTAGCGAAATTCCTCGATAAAGAAAGGAACCAGAATGCCGTCAATATCACAAACAATATAAGGATCGTCTGCATCATCAAAGACATCACTGTTTGTAACCAAGGCCAGTTCCCCTTTAATACCATGCGGTTTAGCAAACTGTCCTATCTTAAAAACCTCTTCTTCCCTTATCATGGCATGTTATCTTTAAAGCCGGGTAATCCGGGCACCTATGTTATTCAATCGTTTATCTATATTCTGATATCCACGGTCTATCTGGTCGATATTATGAATACGACTAGTTCCTTCCGCACTCATGGCAGCAATCAGCAATGCAATACCCGCGCGAATATCTGGAGATACCATTGTTGCAGCACGCAACTTAAAACGGTTTCCCAGCCCGATTACCGTCGCCCGGTGAGGATCGCATAATATAATTTGTGCTCCCATATCGATCAGTTTATCTACAAAAAACAAACGGCTCTCAAACATCTTCTGGTGGATAAGCACACTGCCTACCGCCTGCGTCGCCACAACAAGAAAAACACTCAGCAAGTCCGGCGTAAGGCCAGGCCAGGGAGCATCTGCAATTGTCATGATAGAACCATCTATAAATGTATCAATTTCATACGAATCATGTGTAGGAACATAAATATCATCACCCTGCTGTTCAACCTGAATACCTAAACGGCGAAAAGATTCGGGGATAATTCCTAATTTATCATATCCTGTATTTTTTATTGTAATGTCAGACCCTGTCATGGCAGCCATACCAATAAAACTGCCAACTTCAATCATATCGGGCAGTATGCGGTGTTCAGTTCCACCTAAAGACTCTACGCCCTCAACAGTCAACAGATTGGATCCAACCCCCGATATACGGGCTCCCATGCGGTTAAGCATAGCCGAAAGTTGCTGAAGATAGGGCTCGCAGGCTGCATTATAAATAGTGGTCACTCCTTCTGCCAGCACTGCTGCCATAAGGATATTTGCAGTTCCGGTTACAGAAGCTTCGTCCAGAAGCATATAAGCACCCTTCAAACGGCATGCCTCTATTTCGTACAATTGACGTTCGGCATCATAACTAAAGCAAGCCCCCAATTTCTGAATACCTACAAAATGCGTATCCAAACGACGACGGCCTATTTTATCGCCGCCCGGCTTCGGAATCATAGCCTTGCCAAAACGGGCAACCAGCGGACCAACAATCATAACCGAACCACGAAGAGAGGCGCTTTTACGCAAAAAGTCATCCGTCTTCAAATAATCCAGATCAATATCATCTGCCTGGAAAGTGTAAGTATCTGCACTTGGATGCTCCACTTTCACATTCATATCCCGTAAAAGTTGTATCAGGTTATTTACATCCAATATATCAGGAATGTTATGAATAGTCACCTTTTCCGAGGTAAGCAAGACTGCACAAATCACCTCCAAAGCCTCATTTTTAGCACCTTGGGGAGTAATTTCTCCGGATAGTTTATAGCCTCCTTCTATAACAAATGAGCTCATCGGCTTTTGCGCGTATAGTTTTTCTTACTATTATTAGAGTTACGAGCCAGAATATCACGGCTCTCTGTTAGTTTATGCACCTCTTCATCCAAAACAATCTCACCACTGGACAACTCATCGAGATCTTTAAAAATCTTACGATCATCAACTGATTCTTTATTCCAGGTAAGGAAAGATTTCTTCATCTGGTTTGCCAGCAATTTTATAAGCTGGTCACGCTCTACTCCATTCTCAAATTCAGTCGCTTTGCGAATCATCAGTTCCAATGTCTTTCCGTAATGACGGTAGCGAATACGTGAATTGCCATACGGAATACGTGGAGGACGTGAATAAAGATTTTCCTTCTTCACGATTTCATACGGATAATCAATATCCAGCTTAAAATCGGCCATAATTGCCAGATGATCCCAAAGAATATGCTTAAAGTCATTTACATCACGTAGGTGCGGGAACATATTTCCCATAATATTTATAATCGTATTAGCGCAACGTTTACGTTCTTCCCTATCCTGAATAGAGACACAGTAGTCCACCATATTTTGGATATTACGTCCATA
The DNA here is from genome assembly GCF_900232875.1 of Parabacteroides provencensis. Classification (NCBI taxonomy): domain Bacteria; kingdom Pseudomonadati; phylum Bacteroidota; class Bacteroidia; order Bacteroidales; family Tannerellaceae; genus Parabacteroides; species Parabacteroides provencensis. The sequence continues at coordinate 575,795 of NZ_LT960488.1, forward strand.
TTCCGGCAACGCCAATCTCTTTTCTTCTGTATTGTATTTCATTCCTTCAATATTGTTTAGTTTGCAAATTTACACATTATAATTGACTTATAAGGAAGAGCGCTAATAAAAAACTTCTTAATAACTCTTTAACTATTTGTTTTTTAAATTAGAAAATATACCTTCGTCATTCATTTCATTTACCGAACATTATAGACCACGCACATAATGAAAAAACCGAATGTAATACTCATGTTGCTCTGTGCAACAGTACTATCTGTACAAGCCCAGAAGTCAATGGATGAGATAGACAGGGAAAGCTTCAATGCACAGTATAAACCTTTTCAAAAAGCAGGTATATCTGTCACCCTCAAGCCTCAGGCAATTATACACAGCCAGCCCACAAAAGACCTGATGCTTAACGGTAACTGGCAATTAGCAAAAGGCGGTAATGAAAAAGAAAGGCTGGGAGGAAACTGGTCCGATGCCATCACAGCCTCAGTACCGGGCAGTGTGCATGGAAGCCTATGGAAAGCGGGGATAATACCGGATCCTTACCTCAGGCAAAATGATTCTATTGCCACACGACAAAGCTATGAAGCGGCCTGGTGGTATAAAAAAGAATTTTCCATCACGGATAAACTAAATGCTCCCCGTCTGATATTCGACGGCATTGCAAATAAATGTACGGTCTGGCTGAATGGAGTAAAATTAGGCAATCACGAAGGTATGTTTGGTGGTCCATTCTTTGATGTCAATAAGTTATTAAAAGAAAAAAACACGCTTATCGTCAAACTGGAGCCTATCCCCCGCATATTTGAAGAGAACGACAGTACGCTATCTAACACAAGCTGGAGAAACACCGTCGTATTTAACTGTGTATACGGATGGCATTACTCGCGAATTCCGTCTTTAGGGATATGGCGCCCTGTCTATATAAAGAACCATGCCAGTGTAGAAATAGAGCATCCTTTTATTGCCACCCGTAGCCTGGATGGAGACATGTCACTTCAGCTAACTCTCAGAAGTGCATCAGATAAGCCCAAAGGTACTTTAAAAGTTTCCGTTCTTCCTGACAATTTTGAAGGAGAAGAAACATCCTTTGACTACAAAATAGCTTCGTCCCGAAAAGAAGAAACAGTTTGTTTTGATTTTAAGATCAAGAATCCCCGCCTATGGTGGCCCAACGGAAAAGGAGATCCTAATCTTTATAAATTAAAAATATCTTTCGTACCCGACAACCAGGGGACTGCAGATTATGCTGAGACTTCTTTCGGTATCCGGACAATCAAAATGGCTCCATCCCCCGAGGGCGTATCACCGGACAGATACAACTGGACTTTCGTCATCAACGATAAACCTATGTTTGTAAAAGGTACCGGATGGTGTACCATGGACCAACTTATGGACTTCCCCAGAGAAAAATACGATCACCTGCTTTCTATTGCCAAACAGCAAAATATACAGATGCTTCGAGCCTGGGGCGGTGGTATTCCCGAAACAGACGATTTTTATGACCTGTGCAACAGATACGGAATCATGATAATCCAAGAATGGCCAACAGCTTGGGACAGTCACCTCACCCAACCATACAATGTACTGAAAGAAACTGTCGAACTAAACACTTTACGCATTCGCAACAATCCTTGTCTTGTTATGTACGGCGGAGGGAACGAATCGCCGGCACCATTCGGAGAAGCAATAGACATGATTGGAAGAACAAGTATAGAACTTGACGGCACACGGCCTTTCCACCGGGGAGAACCCTGGGGAGGAAGTACACACAATTATTATTGTTGGTGGGAAAGGGCACACCTGAACCATGCCTTGAACATGACATCGCCCTTCTGGGGTGAATTTGGTATTGCCTCTCTACCTCAAAAAGAAAGTGTAATGAAATATCTTTCCGATTCGGAAAAGAACGTATGGCCTCTCGGACAAAAGAGCGATTTTGTCCACCATACCCCTATTTTCGGTATAGCAAGCGATTTACAGAGACTAGCCCAGTATTCCGGCTATCTGATGCCCGATAACACAATAGATCATTTCATTACCGGCTCGCAGCTCGCCCAAGTAGTTGCTGTCCGTCATACATTAGAACGAGCCCGTACACGTTGGCCTGAATCGTCAGGCGCTTTATATTATAAACTAAACGATAATTACCCTGCCGCCTCATGGGCTGCTGTAGACTGGTTCGGAGCGATTAAACCGATTCATTATTTTGTGCAGAATTCTTTTGCACCTTTGGCTTCTGTTATTCTGTTTAATCAAACAAATATGTCCAGCCAAGCTGTATCCCTCCCTGTATTTCTGTTAGACGACAATCTCGATTTAAAAGGAAAAAGCTGGGAAATAAACATATCCTGTTATAATCATACACTGGCATTGATTAAACAAGAGTCATTCCAAGGAAAGGATAATCAAAAAGAAGTCAATCAATTAGGATCACTCAACCTGGATACGGATCAAACCCGTTCGCCTGCCCTGTTATTCGTTTCCGAAGTCAGGTCAGAAGACAAACTGCTGTTTCGCACCTTTTACTTTATGAACTTTGAAGTACAAAAAGGCAGCCTGTTCAATCTTCCCCGCACAACTCTTGCTACCGAACGTTCAGGTAACCGGATAACAATAACTAACACTGGTAAACTTCCGGCTGTAGGCGTAAATATCCAATGTCCGGAAAATGAATACCGTTTGATTGTTTCGGAAAACTTCTTCTGGTTAAATCCGGGAGAATCGAAAACGGTAGATGTAAACCTGTCCAAAGAAATAAAAACAGATTGTTGGAATCTGGAAGGTAATCCATTCATTAATTAAAATCGTAAAATGAGAATAAAAAAAGATCCCGATGATTTTGAAAAACCATCGGGATCTTTTTTATAAATGCCCGGGATGATCCGGTAAAAACAGTTTATGCTATTTCCGACGCAACGGTACAGGGCGGAGCCAGGTAAGTACTCTCCAAATCCATTCTATCGGACCATAATAAAAATGCTTAATCCACCAGTTACTATAAAATACCTGTACCATACAAAAAACAATCCCAACAAGAGCACTTTGCAAATAGTTCAATTCCACAGCACCATTCAAGCCAAAACCATAAAATATAACGACTCCAACCATACTTTGCGCCATATAGTTTGTCACACTCATACGGCCAACAGGAGCTATATAATCCAGCACTTTACGACCTCCATATTGGTAATATATTAAAGTAAGCCCGCAAAAATAAATCATCATCTGCCCCAGGTTTCCATATGTTTTAAACATCGTTTTTCCAACCTGCAAAGCAAAGCCGTCTACTCCCATTTTCTGTAAAGAATAAGCAATCGTGTAAAACATGGCAAACCATACAACAGCATAAGGAAGCAATAAACGACTATATTTAATCATCTTTTCTTCACTCTTATGGATTCCTGCACGGCCAATGAGCATACCTACAATAAATAGTCCGAGCAACTGTAAATAACGGAAGTTATTAAAGACCCACAGGATTTTGGCATATTGACCTTTCCAAAGATTGAAGTCTATCACATCACATAATGATCCGTCAATGAAAATACCGGCACAAACCTCATACAAATGATTCATATACGCAACAGCATGAGTTGGTTCATTCGGCACATTGTTTTCAAGTAGGGAAACAAAACTAACAATAGCCGGAATCTGCAAAAACAGCAATACCGCCAATACAATCAGCCAACGTGTCGGAACCTTATAAAGCGGAATAAGCAAAACGCCCAATATGGCATAAACTGCAAAAAATTCCCCGAGATAGATAAGGCCGTTAATATATCCGAAAACAAGCAATAATGCCAAGCGCCACAAAAAGCGTCCTCTGAAATCAACTCCTTTCGATGCCTGAGAGTCCATCTGCATAAAGAAACTCAGTCCGAACAAAAGGGAAAACATGGCATACGACTTTCCCGAAAAAAGGAAATTAAGAGCATCAAACACAAACGTATCCGCCTGCTGCCAGAATGGATTTTCTACAACCGGAACCAACGTCAGATCAAAACGCTCCATACAATGAAGCAACATAATTCCCATAAGGGCAAAACCGCGCAGTGCATCAATTGAAGTGATCCGTTTGACAGGTATCACAGGAGATGATATATGAGTCATTTCATTATTTATGTGAATCAGTAGTAAAAGTAGTCAAATAGAAAAACTCTTAACTACTTAACTTCTAACGAGTGAAACGAGAGATAACTACTTTAACTACTGATTCGCATTATTTACTTGGACAGAGAATTAATAACAGCTTCATTAGCTTTCTTCACGGCAGCTTCATTAATCTTAATAACCTTACGGTCATAAGTCATCAAACCGTTCACTTCGCCTTCCACATCTGTTGTTTGTGTATATACAGCAGCAGAGAATCCTCTCGGAACCAAATTTTTCAATTGATCTGCATATTTTACATATTCGGCAGTTACTTCGTCACTGTTCTTAAACTGTACATAACCCCAGTTACGTTTATTCCACCATAAATGATTTTCTATCGGAAGGCCGATTCCACCGTATTCGCCTAACACAGTCACACGTTGCGGATCGAACAGGAACATATCGGGTGCAGGATAGTTATGCAAATCCAGTATATCACCACAAGGACGATGGTTGCCGCCACTTGCCGGATTCACCAAACGGGAAGGATCGTAAGATTTAGTCCAGTCAACCACTTTTTCAGTATCGAACTGTCCCCATGCCTCATTGAAAGGCACCCATACAACTACAGATGGATTAGACATACAGAGATCCATGATTTCTTTCCACTCCTGATAATAATTGTCTTTCGATTCGGTGGTACGTTCATGGTCTTTCCCACCATTATACACATGATGTTCCCACATATAAGAGCCATGATCACCGCTAGGCATATCCTGCCAAACCAAGATACCTTCCTTATCACAATGGTAATACCAACGTGCAGGTTCTACCTTTACGTGCTTCCGGATCATATTAAAGCCCCAGTCTTTTGTTTTGATAATATCATAAAGAAGAGCTTCATCCGTAGGAGCCGTATATAAACCATCAGGCCACCAACCCTGATCCAACGGACCAAAATGGAATAAATCTTCATTATTCAGCTGCATACGCATGATGCCGTTTGCATCTCTCTTTGCAGAGATTTTACGGAAGGCGGTATAAGATTTTACTTCGTCTATCACTTTACCGTTCTTAGACAAAGAAACTTTCATATCATACAAATATGGATTCGCAGGACTCCACAAAGTAGGATTCTGCACTGTTAAACGCAATTCTTTTCCTTGCACACCTTTAGCTGTAGCAACTACATTTCCTTTATCCATCAATTTAACTTCCACAATACCGGCCGGACACTCTACAGAAGTAGCAACCGTTACAGACATAGTCTTCGTATCAATATTCGGAATAGCCTTGATCGACTGGATATGATTTGTTGCAACCGGTTCCAACCATACGGTTTGCCAGATACCGGTTACCGGAGTATACCAGATACTTTCGGGGTTTGACACTTGTTTGCCGCGAGGCTGGTAACCTTTATCGCTCGGGTCCCAAACGCGAACCACCAGTTTCTGATTGCTTGTGCCATTCAGGTAAGGAGTAATATTGAAAGAAAACGGAGTAAATCCTCCTTTATGTGAACCTATCAAAATATCATTTACATAAACATCGGCTTTCCAATCCACTGCCCCGAAGTTTATCATCACGTCTTTATTCTTCCAGGAAGAAGGAACTGTAAACGAACGTTTATACCATAATTCATTATTTTCACCGACCTCTTTCTGCACACCGGACAAGGAAGACTCCACTGCAAACGGTACTAATATTTTTCCATCAAATAAAGCAGGCTCCACTTCACCTTTTGGTTTTATAGCATAATCCCATTCGCCATTCAAGTTCACCCAATCGGCCCGTTCCATTTGAGGACGCGGATACTCGGGCAGCACATTTTTCGGATTGATTTGCTCCGCCCATTGTGTCTTGATTTTATCACCTACTGGTTTCCATTGTGCTTGTACGCACATTGCCAAAACCAAGGCACAGCCAATTAATACATTCTTTCTCATGCTAATTCAGATTTATAAGTTAGTAATTAAAAATTTCATTTTAAATAAACTTCCAGTTCCCGACCTTCTCAGGCGGGGAACGGAAGAATCCATCAATAATGTAAATCAAATTAATCGTATGTACCCAATTTTGGCGTTTTCCACTTGGGTATTTTTACATTGAAGAAATATCTTTAGCCATTGCTTGCTCCAACATCTTCATAAAATAACCACCCACTACCGAACGGGCACGGAAACCAACCGAATTACCGTCCGTTGTCTCATGCCAGTCACTCAAAGGCATACGGGTTGTTGTTTCATTCGCATATTTATATACCGGATCAACCAGGCTGTTAAAATCATCCATGTTATTGGTAAGACAAGCTGTCCAAAGAATCCAGTCGGACTTGGTATATGTCTTACGGATATCCAGAGGCAGGCCATATTTATTCTGTTTTGTCAGATAATAAGCCATTTCCTCTGTTGCAATTTCTTCAGGAAAGACATGCAAGCCCAGCAATTTATCCCACACCAAATTATACTTTTGGCTCCAGGTTCCGGGCTGATCAAACGTGAGACGGTAATGGTCTCCATCGTCCGCCATGTTTACCCATTTTTTCGCCATCTCCCTGGCTGCATTGGTGTACTTATCGGCCACCTCTTTTTCGCCCAGCATTTCAGCCAGTTTACCATAGCCGGCTATACCAATGATAGCTTTGATCGACAGGTTAGTATTATGGGCAAAGTGTCCTGCAAAGTCGTCAGTGCATAATTGGTTTTCGGGGTCCAAGCCTTCTTTCATCAAATAGTTAGCCCAAACCGTCAGCACATCCCAATGTTTTTTTGCATAGCCGGCATTTCCTTCACGTACAGCAATAGCTGTAGTTAATATCAACATATTGCCACTTTCCTCAACAGGCATATCCCCTCCGTAAGTTTGCCCGTTAGCCAACGGATAAGTTCCAACATCATGGGCTGCAAAAGGCTTGTTCCATTTTCCGCTTTCGCTGTAATAGAAAATCGGATTCATCATACCTTTCAATAATTCAGGATTATAAAGTAAGAACAAAGGAGCAGAAGGATAAGTAATATCCACAGTGCCTATAGAACCATTGCTGAAGTTTTCTTTAGAGAAAAACAACAGATTGCCTTCCTTATCCTGTATCAGTTTATGGGCTGCTATAGCCTGACGGTAAGCCAATGCACACAAATCGGCATATTTTTTCCCTCCGGCATTTTCTGCATCATTCATCATACGGGTATCAAACCCGGCACAACGTTTCATGACAGAAGCATAGTCTTTGCCTGCTTTTTCAAAAGCATTATAAATATTCACCTGGCCGTCATGTTTCCAATATGCCATGCGATTATCCTTAAAATACTGGATAGCATACCCGTCATCATATCCTAGCATAACATATCCGCCGACCGGAGAAACAACATGTCCCAGATTCCGGTTAAAAGCTAAAACATTCATATCTTCAGATTCCGGAGCCATATCAGGATTGAACGTGTTGGCCGATAATTCACCAACTTTAATAAAATCACTCTTCATCTTATGATAATCGCCTATGGCAAGGGATGTATTTTCAGCATCATTTGCAGCCATATAGAAATATCCCCAGTCTATACGCACATCATCCCCTTTCTTTGCCAATACGGGTTGTTCTATCGTACCGGTTTTCAAATAAGTGATACCGTCCCGTTCCTCCCTTTCATACGAAACGGGCTGTCCTTCATTGTCTACTGCCCAATGGGGCGTTGCTTCAACATATAACTGTACGTCATGTTCCTTTCCGTCTAAAGATTGTACTTGATAAGAGATATAATTGACCGGAGTAGTCATCAGATCCAAATCGTTCAATAATAACGGAGAAGTAAAGATCATATCCAGTTGAACAGGACCACATTCAAATGTATAATACGTTTGAGTAGGCAATACGTTGGCAGACGTTTGCCTGGCCACTAAATCAAAACTACTGCCTCTATCTTCTTTCCTATATAAACCGAAATCCACGTAAGCACCGCCAACTGTATTATGACAATGTGCTGTTATTATATTTTTTCCCGGTTTCAGCGTTGCTTTCACTTCGGCCGGAAGTTCTATTATCACGTTGTTTTTCCATGTATTTCCGGTATTCACAACTTCTATCCCATTCACATAAAGTTCAAAAACATCATCATGAGAATATTCAAGGAAGATTGTCTGTCCGTTATAATCATCTTCCGGTAAATCAAAAGTTCTTCTAATCCAAATATCAGGGCTTATCCAGGAAGTAGAGAGGTTAGGCATTTCAGATGTTCCGAAGGCTGCTTTTCCTTTTGTCCATGATGCATCATTAAAATCCATCGACAACCAGCCAGAAGCAGGTTCTCTTTCAGTATAAGCAGCATCCCATTTTTCTCTGGCAGCTGTAGGCAATATAGCCTTTAAAGCCATATCCTCTTTGCCCATAAAACGATAAGCCTTGCCATCCACACGAACTGCCCCTATTAAAGGATGCTTCTTCCCTGTCCAGTGACGTACACAATCATCATACAAATGATCCGAAAAAGACCAGGCACTGGTATAAGGGTCTATTGTAATCAGTGGATATGCCGGAGCCCGCAGATCGTTTTTCTTTTCAGGTTGAAAAGAAACTCCCGGGCCCGAACAACTGCTAAACAACAGTCCAACCAAAAATAAAAACAAATAAAAATGCTTTTTCATGATATATATATAATACACAACTTAAATTCATCTCTGTTTTTCCGATAGCAAAAGAACAGTTTTAACAAGATGAATGCTTTCAGAAATCATTCAAAAGCTTTCAAACATCATTCATTTGTAGTAGATTTGCCCCTGAAAAGCACTTATTTTCCAATATTTATGAAATCTTTCATCCTTGTTGTTATAAATATGATTTGTATTCTGTATTGCCAAAGCAGTACGGCCCGCGAACTCTATTTCAAGCATTATAATAACAAACACGGATTGTCGCACAACTCTGTTTTTTGCTCTTTGCAAGACCAAAAAGGATTCATGTGGTTCGGAACAGACGACGGCTTAAACCGCTTTGACGGATATACATTTAAAATTTACAGATATAATTCGTGGGAAGAATCCAGCATTCCGGGCGATCATATTATTTCTTTATCCGAAGGAACAGACGGGAAAATATGGGTCTGCACAAACCAGGGTACCTGTTACTACGATTATCATACAAACTCATTTCATCCCCTGACCTTCCCCGGTAGGAACAACCAAACCGAATACTTTCAATCCGTGCTGGAAGACAAGCGAAGCAATTTGTGGTGCATGGAATACAATTATATTGTAAAATATTCTCCAACCGAAAAATCCATACAAGTTTATCCCGCTGAAAAATATTTTCACCCTAACAATATGATTCTGTCGGAAGACGGCTATCCTATCTTTTGTGACGACAGCAACATATATTCATACAGGAACGAAACCAACAGTTTTGATATGACCCCGATTCTGGAAGAAGAAGAAAAGAACCAGCAGATTCATCTTTCCGTCATCTGCCAGATTCCTGAAACCGGCATTTTAATAGGAACAGACAAAGCCGGACTTATGCTATTTCATTACCAAACGCAAAAGATCGAAACAATTATTCCCAAAATACAAGTCAGAGCCATTACCGCATTCAATAAAAACACCTTCTGGATTGCATCCGAATCGGGGATATACATTTATAACATAATAGATAAAAAAATACAACATCTGCAGAAATCGCTTACTAACGAATACACAATTGCCGATAACGCTGTTTATGCATTAACAAAAGACAATGAAGGAGGCATGTGGGTAGGCACATTCTTCGGAGGAATAAATTACCTTCCTAAAGAATACACAGGGTTCCGGTATTTCATCGGAGGGAAAACACATCCGGGTATGCTGGGAAATGCTGTTCGCGAAATATGCCCTGACAAATACGGCCATTTATGGGTAGGCACAGAAGATAACGGTATCAATCGCTATGATCTGCAAACCAACGAGATGGTTAATTTTTCCCTAAACAACCCCAATCACCCTTTATCGGCAACAAACATTCACGGTCTGCTGGCAGATGAGAATAAACTATGGGTTGGTACGTTCAATAACGGAATAGACGTACTGGACATTCCGTCGGGCAAAATAATAAAACGTTACACCCGTTCAAATACACAAAAAGGGTTAATAAGCGATTTTGTCCTTTGTTTCCATAAACTGGACAACGGGAACATGCTCATAGGAACTTCTTCCGGTACGGTTTTCTACAATAAATCGACAGACAGTTTCCAGCCGTGGAAAAATATCAGATCATTAGTCCGCCAGATATATGAAGATAAAAAAAGGACGATCTGGATCATTACAAACGACGGCGTATACCGATATCTTCCCAAAGAAGACAAGGTTGTTCGTTATACATCCGATTTATCCAAATCCCAGGGATTAGGCAGCAATAACGGAAACTCAGTTTATGAAGACAGCAGAGGCAGGATATGGATAACCACAAGCAACGGTTTCTCACGCTATGACGACCAAACCGATTCGTTCAACCGGATCACTTCCGAAAACGGTCTGCCCAGCAACATTATCTATCGCATAGTTGAAGACGACGAACATTTCTTCTGGATTTCAACGGCCAACGGGTTAGTAAAATTTGACCCCGAAACATTTGTAATGCGTACTTATACCTATACGGACGGTTTACAGGAAATGCAGTTTAATTTCAGCTCCTCTTTCAAAGCTCCGGACGGAACAATCTATATGGGAACAATTGACGGTATGCTGGCCTTCAACCCGAAGCATTTCAGGGCAGATACTTATACCCCTCCCATTTACATTACGAATATCAACATTCCAGGTGATCAAAAGCGGAAATACAAGGCTAAAATGTCTCCGATTGAAAGCACTTACCAATTAAAACTGCCATACAACATATCTACATTTACGGTTTCATATATAGCTTTGAGCTTTACTTCTCCGGAAGCAATCGAATATGCCTATAAACTGGAAGGTGTAGACAAAGACTGGATATATATGAATCAAAACAAAGAGGTTACTTTTGCAAATCTTTCTCCCGGCAGCTATCTGTTCAAAGTAAAATCGACCAACAGCGGCAGTGTGTGGCAAGAAAACGAACAGACACTGCAAATAATCATAACCCCTCCTTTCTGGGCAACCGGCTGGGCTATGCTGTTATATTTTATTTTAATAATTGCCTGTATAGCTATCTTTTATTATTATAAAAAAGCGAAGTTGATAGAAAAACACCGCATCAACCAAGAAATATTCGAAAGCAAAAAAGAAAAAGAACTTTACAATGCCAAAATACAATTTTTCACCTTTATCACACATGAAATACGTACCCCGCTGACTCTTATAAAAGCACCGCTGGAAAAGATATTAAAATCCAACGACGGAAACGCCTCTACCAAAGCAAACCTCGAAATCATCGAAAAGAATACCCAGCGCTTACTTAATCTCAGCAACCAATTGCTTGATTTCCGGAAAACCGAAAGTAAAGGTTTCCGTCTCAATTACGTGAAAACGGATGTAAAACTTTGGATTGAAAACATTTTGCAACCTTTCATGCCCATACTTGAGAAGGAGGAAAAAAAGTTCACCACCCATATTCCTGAGGAATATATCGCTGCTTATATCGACCGCGAAGCTTTCTCTAAAATCATCAGTAATCTGATTGCGAATGCCATCAAATACTCCGATAAAACGGTTTGCCTGACCCTGACAACTGATAACGAAAAGAAAACTTTTACCGTCTCTGTCACCAACGATGGCTTCCTTATTCCTGAAGAAGAAAAAGAAAATATCTTTACACCTTTCTATCGTCTGAAAGAAACAGAAAACAAACAAGGAAGCGGTATAGGTTTGTCTTTGGCACGCTCGCTGGCCGAATTTCACAGCGGCAATTTGACTTACAGGCACACAACCGATGGCCTGAACTTGTTCTGCCTCACACTACCCACGGAACAAGCAGACGGCTACACAATGGTGGCCGACGAAACCCCTGAAACCTATCCAAGTGAAACGATTTCCATTCCGCAAGCCGGCAAACCTGTTGTCCTGATCGTGGAAGACCAAGCCGATATGCGTAAGTTTATTGCACAAGAACTTTCTACCAACTATCAGGTACTGGAAGCTGATAATGGGAAATCCGCACTCGGCCAACTGAAAGAAAATAATGTAAACCTGATCATAAGCGATGTCATGATGCCGGTAATGGATGGCTTTGAACTATGTAATACGGTAAAAAACGACGTAGACTACAGCCATATCCCGTTTATACTTTTAACAGCACAACATAACCTCCAATCCCGTCTGGAAGGTTTAAACAAAGGTGCAGACGCTTATATGGAGAAACCATTCTCCATCGAATTACTGATTGCACAGATACAAAACCTATTAAAAAGCCGGGAAATACTAAATAAAACGTACCTGGAAAAGCCTCTGGCGCCGGCCTCATCATTGGCCGTATCACCCGTAGACGATATTTTCTTAAGCAAATTCAACGCTTACCTGGATGAACACATCACTGATGAAGCCTTGAATGTGGAAATGCTGGCTGCCGAAATGGGTATGAGTACCTCCAGTTTATACCGAAAGGTAAAAGGGCTTTCCGGAATGTCGCCGGTAGACTTTATAAAGATTTCACGTCTGAAAAAAGCAGTCCTACTGATGCAAAACGGAGAAACCCGGATGAACGAAATAGCCTTTCAGGTAGGCTTTTCCTCACCTGCTTACTTCTCAACCTGTTTCCAGAAACAATACGGCAAATCGCCGTCGGAATTTATAAAATCCAGGTAATAAAATCTGAAACTCAGGCAGGAAAGGATGCGTATACCTACAAAAGTATTACCGGAGCTCCGGCGAAAGCTCCGTACCCCTACAAAACCATTACCGGAGTAGCTGCGGCCATTTTGTAGGCCTACAAAACCATTACAGACGCCCCGGCAACCATTTCGTACCCCTACAAAACCTTCGCCGGAGCTCCGGTGATACCTTCGTAGGCCTACAGAGGCTTTACAGACCGGATTTCTCAATTTTCAACCTAATATTAACTCGTTAAATTCAAAGTTATCGTAGCAGATACCAAGATTACTTTTCCGACGTAGGAAATGAAGTTATTCTAAGGCGTGCCGCTCCCATAGGGATAAGGGTTATATCGTCAACCGTATCAGACTTTTTCGCATTTTCATAAGGCAAAACACCACAAAGGCCATATTCGTCTACCTTCCATCCGGGTACAAGACGTCCTTTAGCTTTAAATTCCATAGGTACTTTATCAAAAGTAAACGGATTACCGTCTTCCGGCCAATCTTTACGTAGCAACGTGATCGGCGAGTTCGTTAAGAGCGCATAATTCCAGTTACTTCCCGGATAAATCTCATAAGTAGGCCAAGCCTCTGCATCTGCCCCTTCCTGCCATCTGGAGTCGCCTATTGCCGTAGCACGGCTATCCAGTTTTTTATAATCTTCGTCTATCTTCAATGACAATGTAAGCGGGCCGTAATTCACACTGACACTATTTTTATTAACCTGCCAGTTACGTACGGAGTAATCCATCGGGATATTCAGTATTACTTCATCGTTTGCATTCCATTCACGATTGATCCGGATATACTTTCCTGCACTCAAGCCGGCATTTACAGGTTTACCATTCACCAAAACGGAAGCATTTTTACACCAGGACGGAATACGCAAATAAAGAGGAAATGTTACCGCCTCCGGTGTTTCTATTGAGAAACGGACGGTTTCCTCAAACGGATAATTAGTTTGTTCATGCAGGGTAATTTCCGTTCCGTCACCCACTTTTATTTTGGCACGGCATGCATTATAAAGTACGGCAGCAATACCATTATCAGGAGTAGCCAGAACCAAATGCTCTGTATAATAAGGCCAGCCAAAACCGTGATTATGTTGGCAACAACGGCTACTGAACGGATTCATAGCCAGGAACGGGCCACGGTTATCAATACCCGGATGATGGTTTTTGGAATCACTTATCACATGATTAGGGCAGGTTATATAGCGCAATGATTTATAATCGGGCATCATAGAAGCAGGATAACTGTTGAATGCAACATCTTCACAGTTTTCAGCCCAATACGGATCGCCGGTAATCAGAAGCATAATTTCATCTGAAGCCATCTGTTCTACAAAACCGCAAGTCTCCGTTCCTTGTCTAGGGTCAAAGAAACCTGTCCGCGCATTCTCGTCTGCTCCGAACATACCCCCCGGCACCTGGCCGAAAGCCCGGCGTATCAAACTCTGCACATTATAACTAGCCTCCAACATAGCCGAATCTTTATTAAACAAGAAGTAAGTTGCTGGTTCGCGGAAACACTGGGCAATGTTCACATTATGCCAGTTGGGCAACTCGGTGGATTTAGTCCAGTCGGCTGTATTTTTATGTAACTTTTCTGCCAGAGCCAACAGTTTTTTGTCTCCGGTACGGTTATAAAGCCATACTACACTCCACAGATTATCCCCGCCACGGCTGTTCTCCCAGTAACTATACAGAAAATCTTCGTCCGGAACAGTCAGCAAATAATTACAATAGTTGGACATAAAATCAATAATCCGTTGATCACCGGAATATTCATAATATGATTGCACAATCCACAGAACGATCATATTCGGCCAAAAATCCTGTTTGCCATCATTCTGATGAACCGGACCAAAATTACCGTCTGCCCGCTGGCTTTTCAGTATACCTTCAATCCAAAACTTTGTTTCTTTCAGCATTGCTTCATCCTTCATAATATAAGAAAGATTGCTGTAACCACGCAACCAGTAGGGAACTTCCTCCCATCCCCACTGCCCTCCGTTTGTCAACCAGGCATTATCGCCTTTTTGCAGCCAGGCACTGATTTCCCCCAAATGTCCGTTCAAGCCATCTTTTTGTAATTCGAGCTGTTTCAGGAGCCATCCTTCCGGTTCAATACTGCCTACCGGTAATTTAATAAACTGTTGAGGTTGTAAAGGAGCTTTGTTACTCACATAGAACTCGTTCTGAGTAGTTGTCGCCAATCTGTCCATAACTTCCACCGTAGTACTGTCAGTAATGGAGCAGGCAGACAAAACAACGGACATAAACACTAATGTCTTCTTCATGGTCTCTTTGAGAATTAAATTGATTATTAAAAACGGGGTAAAAATACATTTGTTTCGGCAAACTATAAAATAAATGACGTACATTTGCATCGCAATATTAAATCTGTTATCCTATGAAAGCGCAATCATATATTAATGGCCTGTGTGTACTTTTTTTCCTGAGTTTTATGATAACCGGCTGTAAGCCCGGAACTAAAAAAACTGCAGAAAACAATATCCAGTTCGATTCCATCAGTGTAGACAGAACCTATCATTTACTGAAAAATCCTGATAACCCGAATTGCAACCTGCAAATCAGTTTTACTTTCCCCGTAAAATATTCAAACAAAGAAATACTTCAAAAAATACAAAAGCAATTTGTTCTTTCGTGTTTCGGTGACACGTATGAAAATGCAACCCCGCAAGAAGCAATCGAACGTTATACGCAAGATTACTTAAGTGCATACAAAGACCTGGAAACTGATTTTAAACAAGAGCTGGAAAAAGACAAAAACCAACCTGTCGCTTCCTGGTTCTCTTATTACGAAATGGCATCCAATGATATTGTTTATAACGAAAACGACATAATAAGCTACACCGTTAACATGGAAAGCTATACGGGCGGCGCTCATGGATCACATTCGCACATGAATCATGTGTTAAACCTGAAGACAGGCGAACCCGTCACAGAAGAAGATATATTTGTTGAAAATTTCCAGGACAATTTAAGCCAAATCATTGTAGACAAAATTACCAAACAGAACAATGCCGAAAACCCCAAGGAATTAGAAAATGCAGGATTTTTCAGTATCGAAGAAATCTTCCCCAACGGTAATTTCCTGATCGACTCGACCGGCATTACTTACACATTCAATGAATATGAAATCGCCGCTTATGTTGTAGGAACAATCAATGTACACCTTCCTTTTGACGAAATAAAACATCTACTCAAGAAGGAAAGTCCTATTGCCGGATTAATTGAAGATTAATAGTCAAAAACTTACAAACAAAATGGAGATGGAGCAAAATCAACCGGATGACAAATTATCAATTATCAGTTATCAATTATCAGCTATCAGTACTTATTTCCCGTCACTAACCATAAAGCAAAAAGAACAAATTGTGGCTCTTTTTGATTTATACACAGACTGGAATTCTAAAATAAATGTCATATCAAGGAAAGATATTGACAATTTATATCTCCACCACGTACTGCATTCGCTGGGAATTACCAGGATGCTCCATTTCAAGAATGGTTCGTCGGTGATGGACCTAGGCACCGGCGGAGGTTTTCCCGGGATTCCGTTAGCAATTTTTTTCCCGGAAGTACAATTCCACCTGGTGGACAGTATCGGTAAAAAAATAAAAGTAGGACAAGCTGTTGCCGAAAGCATCGGGCTTACAAACGTAACCTTTCGTCATTGCCGGGGAGAGGAAGAAAAGCAGCTTTTCGATTTCGTAGTAAGCCGTGCCGTAATGCCGCTGGCTGACCTTGCTAAGATTGTACGTAAAAACATACGGAAAGAACAAATGAATGCATTGCCTAACGGACTTATTTGCCTTAAAGGCGGCGAACTGCAACATGAGGTTTTACCTTTCCGCAATCAGGCAGTTACAATTGATCTGAAAGCTCATTTTAAAGAAGAATTTTTTGAAACTAAAAAAGTAGTATATATCCCTCTATGATTTCAATAAAAGCATTTGAAGTAAATTACTTCTCAGAAAACACATACCTTTTGTATGATGAGACAAAAGAAGCAGTCCTCATTGATTGCGGATGCATACGCCGAAACGAAGAAAAAGAAATAAGTGATTTTGTTGCTCAAAACGGACTGACAATTAAACGTTACCTGTGCACACATTTACACTTAGACCATATATTCGGCAATATGTTTGTATATAAAACATACGGCCTCAAGCCAGAAGCCCATAAAGCAGACGTAGAAGGCCTGCCCTCTTCCGAAGAACAAGCAAAACAATTCGGTTTACCTGCCGGCATACAAGATGTTCCTGTAGAAAAATACCTGGTAGGAGGAGAAATTATTAAATTCGGCAAATCCGAATTACAGGTAATTACAGTACCCGGGCACTCCCCGGGAAGTGTATGTTTCTATAACTCCAAAAACGGTTTTATTATTGCAGGCGATGCCTTGTTTTCGGGAAGTATAGGACGGACAGATCTCTGGGGCGGCAATCAGGATGTACTGATTGCAGCCATAAAAAACAAGCTGTTAACATTGCCGGATGAAACAGTTGTTTATCCGGGTCACGGTACGGAGACAACCATTATCAACGAGAAATTAAATAATCCTTATTTATAAGATCAAATATTATGGACACGAACAAATTTGTAAACCGCCATGTAGGCATTTCTACGGAAGACGTTCCATCTATGCTGCAGGCTATTGGTGTAAACTCGCTTGACGAATTGATCGACCAGACAATTCCGGCCAACATCCGTCTTAAAGCCCCCCTGAACCTTCCCGAATCAATGACCGAACGGGAATATGCCGAGCATATTGCCGAATTGGCATCCAAGAACGAAATATTCACATCTTATATCGGAATGGGATGGTACGATACTATTTGTCCCGCTCCTATCCAACGTAATGTATTCGAGAATCCGGTTTGGTATACATCTTATACTCCTTATCAAGCAGAAGTCTCTCAGGGACGACTGGAAGCTCTAATAAATTTCCAGACAGTTGTCAGCGAATTAACAGGTTTACCTCTGACCAACTGTTCATTGCTTGACGAAGCTACGGCAGCAGCCGAAGCCGTAACCATGTTCCATGGCGCCCGCAGCCGCGCACAAGTAAAAGCGGAAGCCAACACAGTGTTTGTTGACGAGTGTGTATTTGCGTCCACTCTGGCAGTGATCCATACACGCATGATACCACAAGGCATCAAAGTTGTCGTAGGTGATTATAAGAAATTCGAACTAACTCCCGACGTGTTCGGTGCCATTGTACAATACCCGAATGCAAACGGCTCTATAGAAGACTACAAAGAATTTGTTGCCCGTGCCAATGCTAACGATACCAAAGTTGGCGTTGCTGCCGACCTGATGAGTCTTGTATTACTCACTCCTCCGGGAGAATGGGGTGCTGATGCAGTATTCGGTACTACCCAACGCTTCGGTATCCCTATGTTTTACGGAGGTCCGTCGGCAGCTTATTTTGCTACGAAAGAGGAGTACAAACGTACTATCCCCGGACGTATCATCGGTATCTCCAAAGATGCATACGGACACCCTGCCTACCGCTTGGCTTTGCAGACCCGCGAACAACATATCAAACGCGAAAAAGCAACCTCCAATATTTGCACCGCTCAGGCTTTACTTGCAACAATGGCCGGATTCTATGCCGTTTACCATGGAGCCGAAGGCCTGAAAGACATAGCAGGACGCATCCATTCTTCTGCAGGATTCCTTGCCGGAGAGTTGGAAAAACTGGGATATAAGCAATTAAACAAGAATTATTTCGATACATTGATGATCGAACTTCCTGCCAACGTTTCAATCAATGTTCTTCGCGAAATTGCATTGGAATGCAAAGTAAACCTGCGTTACTTCGAAGGCGGACAAGTTGGTATCAGTGTTGACGAAACAACCCAGCCTACCGATATAGGCGTTCTGTTGTATATCTTCTCTGGCGCAGCAGGCAAAGACTATATGTTGAATGAATCTGTTCCTGCAAAACGCTACTTTGACGATAAGTTCGCACGTACTTCCGAATTCCTGCAACAGGATGTATTCAAGAAGTACCATACAGAAACGGAACTGATGCGTTATATCACCCGTCTGGGACGTAAGGATGTATCATTGGCACATTCAATGATTTCACTAGGTTCGTGTACGATGAAGCTGAATCCGGCATCAACCATGCTGCCGCTAAGCCGTGCCGAATTTATGAATATTCACCCTTATGCTCCGGGAGAACAGGTTGAAGGTTACAAAGAACTGATAGAAAACCTGAGCTCTTATCTGGCAGAAATAACAGGACTTAAAGGAGTAACTTTGCAACCCAACTCAGGAGCAGCCGGAGAATATACCGGTTTGCGCGTAATCCGTGCTTATCTGGAAAGTATTGGGCAAGGACATCGTAACATCGTACTTTTGCCGGCATCGGCACACGGAACCAATCCGGCCAGCGCTGTTCAATGCGGATTCTCAACCGTAACAGTAAAATGTGATGAGAACGGAAACATCGATCTGGAAGATTTTCGTGCCAAAGCAGAAGAAAATAAAGACAATCTGGCTGCCAGCATGATCACTTATCCGTCTACCCACGGTATTTTTGAAACAGATATCAAAGAGATGTGCGACATTGTACATGCTTGTGGCGGACAGCTATATATGGATGGTGCAAATATGAACGCGCAGGTAGGTTTGACAAATCCGGGAACTATCGGCGCAGACGTTTGCCACCTGAACCTTCACAAAACATTCTCATCTCCTCATGGCGGGGGTGGTCCGGGCGTCGGTCCGATATGCGTTGCAGAACATCTGATACCGTTCTTACCTCAGCACCCTGTCCTTTGGGGAAGCGATCTGAACACTGTTTCTGCCGCTCCATATGGTAGTGCAGGAATCCTGCCGATCACATACGGCTACATCCGCATGTTGGGGACAGAAGGTTTGACAACAGTTACGAAAACGGCCATCCTGAATGCCAATTATCTGGCTTCAAAATTCAAAGACACCTACGGCATTGTTTACACCGGGGCCACCGGACGCGTAGGCCACGAGCTGATTCTGGAATGCCGCACAGTGAAAGAGCGCTCAGGTATCGACGAAGGCGACATAGCCAAACGTTTGATGGACTTTGGCTACCACGCACCCACTCTCTCATTCCCCGTACACGGCACATTGATGATAGAACCGACCGAAAGCGAAAGCAAAGCCGAACTGGATCGTTTTGCCGAAGTTATGGAATGTATTTGGGAAGAGATCAAGGAAGTAGAAGAAGGGAAAGCCTCAAAAGAAGACAACGTACTAAAGAATGCACCGCATCCCGAATACGAAGTAGCTGCCGACGAATGGAAGCACGAATACCCACGTAGCAAAGCTGCATTCCCTCTGGAATGGCTGCATGATGGCAAATTCTGGATCAACGTTGCCCGCGTGGATAATGCTTACGGCGACCGCAACCTGATTCCGACGATCTGCTCTTGCGAAATCTAATTTGATATTACATATTTCCGGGGCGCAGATTAAGCGGAACAAACATCTGCATAATCTGCGCCCTTTTTATTTATTCCGAATATTATTCACTAAAACATCACTCTAAATGAAAACACTTCTTTTCGCTCTTGCAGCCGTTGCCATGACAGCCTGCAGCAAAGCACCGGAGAAAACGGTAAAAGTCTACGCCTGGCAAGGCGAAGGACAAGACGCAACCGAACAAACCATTCAGGAAGACTTTAGCAAGTGGCACGCCCACGGAGTAGACGGCATGTGCTACAACATAGGCTATAACCTTGAGAAAATACAACGCGCCGCCAAAATAGCAAAAGCTAACGGCATGGAGTATCACGCATGGATCCCCACTATGCTGAATGGCAACGCCGATTCGTCATGGTATGCCATAAACCGCAAAGGGGAATCGGCTTACAACGTACAGGCCTATGTTCCTTATTACAAATTCATGTGTCCGAACAATGACAGTGTGATTAATTACATTGTTCAGGAATACAGCAACGTGGCCGACATTCCGGAAGTAGATTATATACACCTCGACTATATCCGCTATGTAGACGTGATCCTGGCCAAAGGCTTGTGGGATAAATACGGACTGGTAATGAACGAAGAGTATCCTACGGCCGACTACTGCTACTGCCCTAAATGCGTAGCCGATTTCAAAGCAGCCACCGGCATCGATATCCTGACTGTAAAAGATCCGTCGAAATGTCCGGAATGGGCACAGTTCCGTTGCGACGTAATCACCAACCTGGTAAACAAAATATCCGACGCCGTTCATGCCAAAGGCAAGAAACTGAGTGCAGCCGTATTCCCCGGCCCGGACTCACATGCCAAATGGATGGTTCGCCAGGAGTGGGACAAATGGAATCTGGATGCCGTATTCCCGATGAACTATAATGATTTTTATCTGGAACCCGCTTCCTGGCTCGCTCCCATCGTAAAGGAAGAAGTAGAAACGGTTGGCGGTAAATTCCCGGTATACAGTGGCCTGTTTATCTGCCATGACTGGCAAAACAAAGCCAACATCAAAGACCCCGAAGGACACGGCCTGCTGCCCTCCGAAATAGAAGAAGCCGTACGCGGCTCGATGGAAAACGGTGCTGCAGGAATCGCCCTCTTTACGCCCAACAGCATGACGGACGAACACTGGAAAGCGCTCGACAAGGCCATCCATCAGAACTACACAAAGAAATAGATGAAAAAAAAGAACGCAGACAACACAAAGGGACGCAGATTTTATTAAAAACAAATAAATACGCTCCCGTCTGCACTGTCTGCGTTCTTTAATACTTATAAATAAATACAGGTTTCGCGTAGCTCTTATTTTCTCATCCGCACCATCCTGTAAGAAACAAATAACAATTATCACATGAATACAACAACAAAGAAAGAGAAAATCAAATTCAGCAAAGCATTCTGGGTAGCCAATACCGTAGAACTGTTTGAACGCGCCGCCTACTACGGCGTTTTTATTGTAATAACCCTTTACCTGAGCCGTATCCTCGGGTTCAACGACATTCAGGCGGCCGGTATCGCCGGCATATTCTCAGCCTGCCTTTACCTGCTCCCCACCTTTGCCGGAGCACTTGCCGACAAGATAGGCTTCCGCAACTCCATGCTGCTAGCCTTCACCCTCCTCACTTGCGGCTATCTGGGACTGGCTCTCTATCCCACCTGGCTTCAATCCGCCGGTCTGGTAGAATACGGAACCACCACTACCTTTACAGGATTGCTGGAAAGTAACTTCAGCTACGGAATCATCCCCATCATGGCACTGATCGTATGCGGAGGCGCTTTCATCAAAAGCGTTATCTCCGGAACTGTAGCGAAGGAGACCACCACCGAAACCCGCGCCAAAGGTTTCTCCATCTTCTATGCAATGGTGAATATTGGCGCCTTTTCAGGCAAAACCATCGTAAAGCCCTTACGTGAAGCACTAGGTAACGAAGGCCTTATCACACTAAACTACTTTTCGGCAAGCATGACATTTCTTGCCCTGCTCGCCATCTGGTTCTTCTACAAAAGCAGCCAGCACTCCGGCGAAGGAAAAACGTTCCGTCAAATATGGAACGCCCTGATAAAAGTATGCAGCAACGGCCGGCTCCTGATACTGATCCTCATCATTACAGGTTTCTGGATGGTACAACACCAGCTATATGCCACAATGCCGAAGTACGTCCTCCGTCTGGCAGGCGAAGGAGCATCGCCATCCTGGTACGCCAATGTGAATCCACTTGTGGTAGTCCTCACCGTAAACCTCGTGACGCAAATGATGCGAAAGAAAACGGCACTCACTTCCATGACCGTCGGCATGTTCATCATGCCTGTATCTGCCTTGTGCATGGCATACGGAAATATGCTGGAAGGAAACACCACCATCCTGGGCATGCACCCGGTAGCCTTTATGATGGTAATAGGAATTGTATTTCAGGGATTGGCCGAAACGTTTATCTCACCCCGCTTTCTGGAGTATTTCTCCCTGCAAGCTCCTAAAGGGGAAGAAGGGCTTTATCTCGGATTCAGCCACCTGCATTCGTTCCTGTCGTCCATTTTCGGATTCGGTCTGTCAGGCTTCCTGTTGAGCAAATATTGCCCTGAGCCAGCCCTTTTCAGCACACATGCCGAATGGCAAGCCGCCAGTGCACATGCACATTACATCTGGTACTACTTCGGAGCCATTGCTCTGGTATCAGCCATTGCATTGATCGTATACGGACAAGTAGTGAAGCGGTTAGATGCGAAAAAAGCAACTATATAAAAGTTTAGGATTTTCTTTATAATAGTTTTGTTCAAATCCCATTTTAATTCGGTTAAAGCCCTTAAACAAGACCTGTATAGACAGAAACAGCAAAAAGAAAATCTTAATATTATTTTCCTCAAACATCCAGGCCTCAAAACCGGTAGCGGTACTGGAAGAATTTTTTAAAGATATCTGTTCCTAAAGTCATCGGGAACATTTGAAAAAATCATCCCGATAATTTCAAAAAAACATCGGGATGATTTTTTTCAGTTATCAGTATGAAGTGTTACGCCAAATTCCGAATCAAACAAATTAAATCATTTCAATAAAATAATACGAACATTCCAAAACAGGCAAACATCATGCTCAAAACGCCCTTAAGTGTGCACTTTTCAGGGGAAAATACTTTGAGTTAAAGAATGTTTGATTAATTTTGCAAGCCGCTATTCAGCGACTTATAAAAGAAAGAATAATATATTTCCTCTTGGAAAATCTAATATTTCAACAAATATGAGTTTAAAAATTATTGTATTGGCGAAACAGGTTCCGGACACACGCAACGTGGGGAAGGATGCTATGAAGGCTGACGGAACAGTAAACCGCGCTGCCCTTCCGGCTATCTTTAACCCGGAAGACCTGAATGCATTGGAACAGGCATTGCGCCTGAAAGATGCTCACCCCGGAACTACAGTGACGCTGTTAACCATGGGCCCGGGACGAGCTGCAGAAGTAATCCGCGAAGGTTTGTACCGCGGAGCAGACGGCGGCTATTTGTTAACCGACCGCGCCTTTGCCGGAGCAGACACATTGGCTACTTCGTATGCATTGGCTACGGCTATAAAGAAAATCAAAGATTATGATATCATCATCGGCGGCCGCCAGGCTATCGACGGAGATACGGCACAAGTAGGTCCGCAAGTGGCCGAAAAGTTAGGAGTGACACAAATTACATACGCTGAAGAAATTCTGAACGTTGACGAAAAAGCACGCCGTATCACTGTAAAACGTCATATAGACGGAGGCGTGGAAACTGCAGAAGGCCCACTGCCTATCGTAATCACAGTTAACGGATCGGCAGCACCTTGCCGTCCGCGCAATGCAAAACTGGTACAAAAATATAAACGTGCATTAGGCGCACAGGAAAAAGCAGCCATCAACCTGGCAACAGAATACATCCCGTATGCCGACCTCTACGAAAAATATCCATATCTGAACATCACAGAATGGAGTGTTGCCGACGTGGAAGGCGACGTTGCACAATGCGGCCTGTCAGGCTCCCCTACGAAAGTGAAAACGATTGAAAACATCGTATTCCAGGCAAAGGAAAGCAAAACGCTGAGCAGCTCGGACAGAGATATTGAAGATATGATTGTTGAACTGTTGGCTAACCACACGATTGGATAAGATTATGAACAATGTATTTGTATATTGCGAGCTTGAAGGCACCACAGTTGCCGACGTAAGCCTCGAACTTCTGACCAAAGGCCGGAAGTTAGCAAACCAATTAAACTGCCAGCTCGAAGCTATCGTTGCTGGAAAAGGACTGGACGGTGTGGAAAAACAAGTATTGCCTTACGGCGTAGATAAACTGCACGTATTTGATGCACCGGGATTGTTCCCCTACACATCACTTCCCCACTCTTCCATACTGATAAACCTCTTCAAAGAAGAAAAACCTCAGATTTGCCTGATGGGAGCAACCGTTATCGGCCGCGACCTGGGACCCCGCGTTTCTTCAGCCTTAACAAGCGGTCTGACAGCCGACTGTACTTCACTGGAAATAGGTAACCACGAAGATAAAAAGGCAGGTATTACATACGAGAACCTGTTATACCAGATACGTCCGGCTTTCGGTGGCAATATAGTTGCTACGATTATCAACCCGGAACATCGCCCACAAATGGCTACTGTCCGCGAAGGTGTAATGAAGAAAGAAATTCTAGATGCACATTATAAAGGTAAAGTAGAAAAGCATGACGTTGCCAAATATGTACAGGAAACTGACTACGTAGTAAAAGTAATAGACCGTCATGTAGAAAAAGCCAAGCATAACCTGAAAGGCGCTCCCATTGTTGTAGCCGGAGGTTATGGCGTTGGTTCAAAAGAAAACTTCGACCTGCTGTTTGACCTGGCAAAAGAACTTCATGCAGAAGTAGGCGCAAGCCGTGCCGCTGTAGATGCAGGCTTTTGCGACCATGACCGCCAGATCGGGCAAACCGGTCTTACGGTTCGTCCCAAGCTATATATAGCATGCGGTATTTCCGGACAGATCCAGCACATTGCAGGTATGCAGGATGCAGGTATCATCATCTCTATCAACAACGACGAAAACGCTCCTATCAACACAATCGCAGATTACGTTATCAACGGTACTGTAGAAGAAGTGCTTCCGAAGATGATTAAGTATTACAAGCAAAACACGAAGTAAATTATGGCTAATTTTTATTTAGATAATCCAAGCATGAAGCATCATCTTCATCATCCGTTGATGAAGCGCATCGTTGAACTGAAGGAACGCGGTTATGCCGACAAAGATCAATTCGATTATGCTCCACAGGATTTTGAAGATGCAATGGACAGCTACGAAAAAGTACTGGAAATCGTAGGCGAAATATGCGGTGAGATCATTGCACCCAATGCTGAAGCAGTAGACCATGAAGGCCCCAGTGTTGCAGACGGACGGGTTACGTATGCAAAAGGTACACAAGAAAACCTGAACGCTGTCCGCAAAGCAGGACTGATGGGTATTGCAATGCCACGTCGTTATAACGGGTTGAACTTCCCGATCGTTCCTTACATTATGGCAGCCGACCTGGTCTCACGCGCCGATGCAGGCTTTGAAAACCTGTGGGGATTGCAGGACTGTGCCGAAACATTATATGAGTTCGGTAACGAAGATCAGCGCCAGCGTTTCATCCCACGCGTATGTGCCGGCGAGACAATGTCTATGGACTTAACCGAACCGGATGCAGGTTCAGACCTTCAATCCGTAATGTTGAAGGCCACTTACAACGAGAAAGATGGTTACTGGTACCTGAACGGTGTAAAACGTTTCATCACAAACGGTGATGCAGATATTCACCTGGTTCTTGCCCGCTCGGAAGAAGGGACAAAAGACGGCCGCGGTTTGTCAATGTTTATTTATGACAAGCGCAATGGCGGTGTAAACGTTCGCCGTATTGAGAACAAAATGGGTATTAAAGGTTCGCCTACCTGTGAGTTGGTATTCAAGAACGCTAAAGCAGAACTTTGTGGAGATCGCAAGTTAGGCCTTATCAAATATGTAATGGCCCTTATGAACGGTGCCCGTTTAGGTATTATGGCTCAGGCTGTAGGACTAAGTGAAGCGGCTTACCGCGAAGGCTATGCATACGCAACCGAACGCAAACAGTTCGGCAAAGCTATTATCGAATTTCCAGCCGTATACGAAATGGTTGCATTGATGCGTGCCAAGGCAGATGCTTCACGTGCTATGCTTTACGAAACAGCCCGTTTTGTAGATGTTTACAAAGCATTGGATGACATCTCGAAAGAACGCAAGCTTACCCCCGAAGAACGTCAGGAACAGAAAAAGTATTCAAAGCTGGCAGACGCTTTCACACCTATGGGAAAAGGTATGACTACCGAATATGCCAATCAGAACGCATACGATGCAATCCAGATACACGGCGGTTCGGGTTTCATGAAAGATTATGCCTGCGAACGTTTATATCGTGATGCGCGTATTACGAATATTTACGAAGGAACAACCCAGTTGCAGGTAGTTGCCGCTATCCGCCACGTGACAACCGGAACTTATCTGGCTCAGATTCGCGAATACGAAGCAATCAACTACAAGCCGGAATTAGGAGACCTGAAGAATAAACTGCAGGCCATGACCGAAAAGTACGAAAAGATCGTTGCAATGGTTATCGATACCAAAGACAACGAGTATATCGACTTCCAAGCTCGCCGGATGGTAGAAGCTGCAGCCCATTGTATATTCGGATACCTGTTGCTTCAGGATGCAAACCAGGACGAAAGCTTCCGTCGCTCTGCCGAAGTCTATATCAACTACGGACAAGCAGAAGTAGACAAAATCGTTTCTTACATCAGCAAATTCGACCGCGAAGATCTGGGCTATTACAAACAGTAATAGCCACCAGATATCATCTTATAAAAAGGCTTTGCCGGAGTCATAATTGACTGCCGACAAAGCCTTTTCTTTTACATGCCTACCTTTTTGCATTTACATACCTACCCCAATTAATTTAGTCGCCATCCTTTTTTCCTCAGCATCCGTATTAAAGAAAATTTGATTGAGGCTATTCTTACATAAAAAACGAAGACCGCAGGATTCACATCCGACGGTCTCCTACACTAACCCTTAACTTTAACCAATGAAAAACAATAATCAATTTTTATTTCAAAGCAGCTATTGCCGCTTCATAATTCGGCTCAGTTGTAATTTCAGGAACCAATTCCGTATATACAACCTTACCAGCTTCGTCTACAACAACCACGCCACGGGCTAATAAACCTTTTAGCGGGCCATCAATCAGAAGCATCCCGTACTTATCTTCAAAACAAGAACAACGGAACATAGATAACGGTATAACCTTATCAATGCCTTCCGTAGTACAGAAACGTCCTTGCGCAAATGGTAAATCTTTCGAAACTGCCAAAACCATAGTGTTTGGAAGAGATGCGGCTTCTTTATTGAACTTCCTTACAGAAGTAGCACATACCGCAGTATCTAAACTCGGAAATATGTTTATTACAACCTTCTTTCCTTTAAGGTCGCTTAACGATAATTCCGTTAAATCACTCTTCACACCTTTAAAGTCCGGAGCCTCTGCTCCGACAACCGGTAATGTTCCATTTGTATGGACCTCATTACCTTTTAACGTTACTTTTGCCATTTTTATGTAGTTTTATGATCACTCCTAAAACTGCTTACAAAGATAAGCAGCTTTGTTTATACGAAACAATAGAAATTAGCTTTTGTTTCACCGTTTAACTTATTTTAATCAACCTTTCTTATTATAGTTTTTTTATCTTTGAGCTCTAAATTAAATAAAAATGGATTGGTTAATCATCTGTGGAATATTAGTAATTATAGTCATTCAAATACTTCTGCGACCAAAGCAGCTAAAAGAAAAAAACGAAGAATTGGAAAAGCTGCTTAACGAAATGCAACGCTCATTTGAACGTATAGAAAAGAACTTCAGGGAAGACTTCAGGCTAAACAGGGAAGAAAGCCGGCTGGTTTCGCGAGACAACCGGGAAGAACTTGCCCGTTCCGTGAACGAATTCAGGGAAACCTTTGAACGAGGTATTGCCTCGTTCAACAACCTTCAACGAGAAAAATTCTCAGCTCTCGACGAACGACAGCGTCAACTGGTAGATAATACGGAAAAAAGATTGGAAGAAATCCGTATCACCGTAGATGAAAAACTACAAAAAACACTAAACGACCGCATCGGCCAATCATTTCGTCTTGTAACCGAACAGTTGGAAAATGTTCAGAAAGGATTGGGAGAAATGCAGACACTGGCACAAGATGTAGGCGGACTAAAACGCGTATTAAGTAACGTAAAGACCCGGGGGAATATAGGAGAAATACAATTAAGTATGTTACTGGAACAAATTTTGGCACCTGAGCAATACGAAGCGAATGTACGAACGCGCAAGGGATCTGATGCTGTTGTTGAATTTGCAGTTAAATTACCGGGCAGAGATGATGTGCGCGAATTTGTTTACCTACCGATAGATGCCAAATTTCCAAAAGATATTTACGAGCAACTTCTCAATGCATACGACAGTTCCGATACGCAGGCAATCGATACGGCAGGCAAATTATTGGAAACAACCATAAAGAAAATGGCTAAAGATATTTCAGATAAATACCTTGCCCCTCCGGCTACTACAGATTTCGGCATAATGTTCCTTCCATTTGAAGGCATATATGCAGAAGTGGTTCGCCGTTCGGCGTTATTAGAAGAATTGCAAAGAGACTACAAAGTCGTAGTTACTGGTCCCACCACACTTGCCGCCATATTAAACAGCCTCCAAATGGGATTCCGTACATTAGCCATACAAAAGCATTCCGGAGAAGTTTGGACTATTTTAGGGGCGGTAAAAAAAGAATTTGAAAAAGTAGGTGGCATGCTTGAAAAAGCACAAAAGAACCTCCAGACAGCCAGTGGACAAATAGAAGAAGTATTGGGTACGCGTACCCGTGCTATCCAGCGTAAATTAAAAGATGTTGACACATTAAACGATCGGGAGGCCCGTGCTATTTTGCCCGAAATTGGTATATTACCCGAAGAAGAAGAGCTATAAATCGATAACCTGTGTTATCCGAACAAAATCTTAAACCTTGTGAGTCCATCGGAATATGTCCGCAAAGAGAATGTACAATTATGCTTTAAAAGTACCTCACGAATAAAAATAAGACCGATACCCTGCCCGTTAGGTTTAGTAGAAAAGAATGGACTGAACAGTTTCGTTTCCGTCTCTTTGTCGATACCTTTACCGGTGTCGGCTATTTCCAGGCAAACCGGAGAGCCGGATGTAGTGATATAGATTTCACCATCTTGTTCTATAGATTCGGCAGCATTTTTTATGATATTTACTAATACCTGTTCAAAAAGGGAAGGGTCTAAATCGGCAACCGGAGATACTTCCGATAGCTCCATCCTGATCCGTATATTACGATTCTGGCAGATCATTTCCATAAAACGCTTGCAATAACTAACTACTTCATTTAACTGTACCGGCTGTAACTGCGGCTCCGGTATACGCACAACGTCCGCAAAATTGGTTATAAACCGGCTCATACTATAACAACGATCCATGGAAACCTGCAACACTTCGCCGACTTCAGACATATTATCCATTCCGTCAATGGCAGACTGTAACGTATCCAATGTAGAGGTAATACCTGCAGTGGTATTATTCACTTCGTGAGCTATCATACGAATCACCTTCTCATACGCTTTCTTTTCGGCCTTAAACACTTCCTGCGTAAGTGTTTCCACCAGATAGAACGGATGATGAAAGCCTCTGTCTACAAACGAAGAATGAGTACATTTATAGATATTAGCATCATTCAGCCGAACAGTTTGGGAATCATACAACGGAATTTGCAATAGCTCCGAAGCCAAAGGGGTATCTATTTCCGACAACTTTTTTCCAACCAGCTCCAATGATGTGTATGCTCCAAATATCTTACATGCAGCCGGATTAACGGACAAAACTTCGCGATCCAAGTTTAATATGACAACGCCCATAGGCGAGGCATTGATCAATAAATCCAGAAAATGGTTTTGTTCGCGAAGGTGCAGCCGTTCATTCTTTAATTGTTCCATCATCTTGTTGAAAACATCTACTACACGATCGGCTTCTGTCTGCCCTACACGGCTCAACCGTGAACTAAAGTCCTGCTCCTTCAATAATTCCATACCGTTTCCTATCGTGTGCAACGGCCTGATAATACGACGATAGAAAACGAACATGTATACAACAGTAAGGACAACCAAGCCTTCTACGAAGAAAAACATCGGTTTGGAATATGAGAAAAAGACAAAATAGGTCAGTATTGCCAATATAACCAGCAATAAAACAGTAAATACCCAGAACAGTCCTTTTACTCTCATCCTATGATCTCAACTATTTATCGACAGGAATATCATATTTTTCCAACCGGCGATACAAAGCCGCCCTGCTAATACCCAAAGCCGTTGCCACATGAGAAAGATTGCCGTTATGCGTTTCCAGTGCCTGAAGTATAGTTTGCTTTTCCAATTCATCCAGGGTAAGACCTTCAAAAGAAGTAGGGATAGAGCGCTTTGTTTCCATAACATTATGGCATTGTCCTTCAAAATCGGACACATCTATAACAGATTTACCCGACACCAGCATAGTACGTTCAACCAGATTTTTCAGTTCCCGGATATTACCCGGATAGGGCAAACGTTGTAAATAAGTCAAAGCTTCCGAAGAAAACCGAACATTAGCCAGACCATTCATCTCCGATTGTCTGTCTGCGAAATAACGGGCTAGCAAAGGTATATCTTCCCTGCGCTCACGTAAGGCAGGCAGATGAACAGTAATCAAATTTATACGGTAAAACAGATCTTCTCTGAATGTACGTGCCGCCACCATTTCGGGGAGACTGCAATTAGTGGCGCTTACTACGCGGATATCGACTTTCCGGGGACGGCTATCGCCCAATACTTCAAATGTCTGGTCTTGCAACACACGAAGCAACTTTACCTGGCAAGACAACTCCAGGTCACCTATTTCATCAAGAAATATCGTACCTTTGTTAGCCATCTCAAAACGTCCGGTGCGGTCAATATAGGCATCTGTAAAAGCCCCTTTCTTATGCCCGAACATTTCACTTTCAAAAAGGCTTTGCGAAAGACCTCCCAAGTTCACTTTCACAAATGCTTCCTTAGCACGCGGACTATTGGCATGAATCGCTTCCGCTATCAGCTCTTTACCAGTACCGCTTTCCCCGGTAATCAATACCGATGCATTGGTAGGAGCTATACGTGAAACTGTTCCCAGCACATCCATCAAGGCAGTGCTTTGTCCTATAATCTTATCAAAATGAAATTTATTATCAGCATCCGTACGGTTAAGAGGCTCCTTCTTCTCCGTTTTCTGTTCGCAAAGTTCCAAAGCCGTATTAATAGATTTCAGAAGCACCAGGTTGTTCCACGGCTTCGTAATAAAATCGAATGCCCCAGCCTGCATTCCCTGTACGGCCAGTGAAATTGATCCCCAAGCCGTCATCAATATTACAGGTACATCGGGGCGGAAGATTTTTACTTGCTTCAGGAGTTGTATGCCCTCCTCACCTGTCGTAGTCATGGTAAAATTCATATCCATCAGTATAAGCCGGGGAGCTGTTGCACGCACAATCGCCAAAGCCTCTTTCGGACCCGGCACAGCTTCCGTCTCATAGCCTGCACGTTTCAACAAAAAAGTCAGCGAGGAACGTACCACGGCGTCATCATCTATAATCAATATCATAAACTCTTCTGTATTTGATTACAAAGGTAATTTTAATTATTTAATATCGCTTAGCTTAGTAATTAAGTAGAATACTTCTTTCTCTATTCTTAACTACTTAACTACTTTAACTTCTAATATTCCCGACTGCTTAACTCCTCTTTACGATTTCCTCAAAGTCGGCATCCAGATTATGCCTGTTAATAAAGTCGTACAACGTCATACTACGGATGTTGTAAAAATAATACCAGTAGTTATACAGCTCCTGGATATGCTTCTGGCGCGCATTATCTTTTGAACTCTGCGCATCATTCAAATCGAGAATGTCTATCTTGCCGATCATAAAAGTCTCTATCGAAGTTTTATACCGTTTGCCGGCCAGTGTATCTACCTCTGCTGCTATTTCAAGCTGGGCAGCCTGGTTATTAAAGTTCTCAACCAATAAGAAGACATTCTGATTAAAATTCATCTGCTCCTGCCGCGTCTTAGATAAAACGACCTCGCGGTTAGACTCGGCTACTTTTACCTTTCCCTTCCGTTTTCCCCAGTCGAGAAGAGGAATAGTTACTCCAACTTCCACAATCTGGTTATCTTTTAAATGGTTATAGGCAGCCCCCATCGTATGGTCTTTTCCTGTATATCCGATGGAAGCAAACAGGTTAATGCTACGGCGATTTCCTTTAGCTGTAGCTACATCATAGTCAGCCTCTAGCTGGCGACGAAGAATATTCTTTGCCAGAGAGTTATTTTCCTGAGCCTTTTCCAATACTTCATGATAATCCATCCGCACGCCCGGCACAGTTTCGGGTACTACCGGAACCACTATATCTTGTTCGCTCAAAGCCAGAAAAGAACGAAGCTGGAACATATTTGCATTAAAACCGGATTGTGCTTCGGTAAGCAGTCCTTTTGCCTGCAAAGCCGATTGCTTCAAACGCATTAATTCGCTTTCCGAGATATGTCCTATCTTACGTTTCGCCACAGCAATATCATACAACTTATTGGCATTTTCAAGATTTTGCTGTGCTATATGCATATTCTCCTGGGCAAGCAAAAGACTAAAGAAGTTGTTAATCGTGGTAAGCGTAACTTTCTCTACGCTCTCAATATAAGATGCTTTTGCCTCCTGATAGCGCACAGGCTCGATACGACGTTTCCATTTTTGATCATTCACCCCGAAAATAGGCTGGGTCAAGGTCAAACCAACCGGCACACTCATATATTCGTTATAAGCTCCGGTGCCTAGCTGGCGTGTAAAGTCCAGTGATGTATTCAATGATATCTTACCGCCTGTCAAGGCTATATTCTGTTCGATGGCAAGTTCTCCGGTCAATCCCAACGAATTATCCTGTACGTATGTATAAGCACCGTCCGATTGCTGATATTTACTATATTTCTTATTATAAGAAGGCAGCGTACCGGTAAACATTACTTCAGGAAGCTGGTCTGCACGGTGCGTACGATATTCCCAATAAGCCGTACGCAACTCGTTTAATGCAACAGCAGCATCAACAGACTGAATCTGGGCAATAGTAATAGCATCTTTCAACGTAAGCCTCACTATATGTGTATTATCTTCTGCCCGCAAACAAGCTATGTCAACCAATAAGCAGGCAATAGCAATATAAACCTTTTTCATGCTCGTATCCGTTTTTGCCACATACAAGGCAAAAGCTATGCCAAAAACGTACCCTATTGATAATCTGAATTGTACTAATCAATGCACTGTTCGGAAACGGACACTGTGTTCGTTTTTGAAATCATCAGGAATTATATATCTTTGCCCGGCATTCAAATAAAACAATTCACCATGTCGGCAACAACACTCTCCATATTATGTACTATTGTAGTCGTACTCATTTGTACCTTCATATATAACTCCTTGATCGGCAAAAGAAATCAAGCTGAAAACGCATTCGCTACTATCGATGTAATGCTAAAAAAACGCTACGACCTGATACCCAGCCTCGTCACCGTAGTCAAGCAATACGCCGCCCACGAGAAAGAACTATTTGCACAGATTGCCGAAACAAGAAGCAAAAATTATGCGGATATGTCGGACAGTGATAAAATGGAACTGGACAAATCGTTCGGTCAGGCCAGCGAAAAGCTCATGATCATAGCCGAAAGCTACCCCGAACTGAAAGCTTCCGATAACTTTATGCAGTTGCAACGTGCCATCAACGAAACGGAAGAACAGCTCTC
This sequence comes from Parabacteroides provencensis, assembly GCF_900232875.1. NCBI lineage: Bacteria > Pseudomonadati > Bacteroidota > Bacteroidia > Bacteroidales > Tannerellaceae > Parabacteroides > Parabacteroides provencensis. The sequence continues at coordinate 610,060 of NZ_LT960488.1, forward strand.
TGCCGCACGCCGTGCCTACAATGCTGCCGTAACCGACTACAACAATAAAGTAGAAAGCTTTCCTTCCAACCTGATAGCAGGCTTGTTTAAGTTCTCCCGCAAAAAAGTTTATACATACAATCATGAATAATATCCTATCTTTTGAAGAAATCATGAACAGGTTGGCTCCGGTTATCCGCGAACTGGAAGAAACCCGTATCGCCCTGCTTACCGATGCCAAAAAGAAAAGTGCTGTCTGGGGATGCTGTATTATCCTGATAGCAGTAATTATCTCACTGATTGCAACATCTGCGCCCGGCCCCGGGGTGTTTTTCGGGTTTTTACTTACCATCCTGGCTACAATGATCATCTTCAACAGCCATTCCAAACGCCTGTCTCCGAAGTATAAGAAAGAATTGATAGGGAAACTGATAGAAGGAATAGTTGAAAACGGAAGATACGAACCCGATTCCGGTCTGTCTGAAAGCGAATTCAACAGCACCGGCCTTTTCAACACCCCCGACCGTTACAATAGCGAAGACCTGATTAGCGGAAAGATAGGAAAGACCCCCTTCTGCTTTGCCGAAGTGCATGCCGAAGAAAAGCATACTACCACAAACTCGAAAGGACAGACCACTACCACATGGGTTACCCTGTTCAAAGGCTTCATGTTTATTGCCGATTTTAACAAAGACTTCGCCGCACGCACCCTTGTACACCGTAACTCTTTCCTGAACTTTATGATGGGCAACAGGGTTAAACTGGAAGACCCGGTATTCGAAAAGCATTTCGACGTCTTTTCGACCGATCAGGTAGAAGCCCGCTATATCCTGTCGCCAGCCATGATGGAGCGGATGATCAAGCTGGATGAACAGTTCGACAACGACCTTCTGTTCAGTTTCTACCAGTCCAAAGTGGTTATCATGGTGAAGTGCAGCCGCGATCATTTCGAATCCAGTATCCGGCGTCCGGTCAACCAGACGAAAACGCTGCAGGAGGAGTACAACACAATAGTATCCCTTGTTTCCATCATCGAAGCACTGGATTTGAACACACGCATCTGGAGTAAAGAATGACCCTAAAAGAACAAATAAATGAAGAACGACGGTTTTACATTCAATAAGAGGCTACAGAGTTTCAAGTACGCATTCAACGGCATACGCCTGCTGATAACCAAAGAACACAATGCCTGGATTCATTGCTTTGCTGCAATATGCGTAATCATCGCAGGATTCCTTTTCGACCTTTCGCGCATGGAATGGATTGCGGTCTGCATCGTTATCGGGGCAGTATTAGCTGCCGAAGCGGTCAATTCGTCCATCGAGGCCCTGGCCGATCTGGTTTCTCCCGGATACAATGAAGCGGTCAAACGCACCAAAGACCTGGCAGCAGGAGCTGTGTTGATTACGGCAATAGCAGCAGCAGTGGCAGGAGCAATCATCTTCGTCCCCAAGATGATCGGGATGCCTTAACCCTTTTGCCGGAAGAAGTAGTAATAGTAAAGCAATATTATCCCCTATTCCCCGTTACATAACGAAGTCTATATCATCTACAACTTATGAAACAAACAATCATAACCCTATTTACCCTCCTCTTTCTTATCAGTGGAGTGAACGCTCAAAAGATAGAAGTCGGCGGTAGCCGGAAAGCCGTACGTACATCAGGCGACGTACTGGTGTTTCTTACCCCTGTGGTCAGTCTGGCAACTACACTGGCCATGCAGGACTGGCAGGGATTGAAACAAGGAGCACTGGCAGGAGTAACCACCGTAGGGCTTACCTACGCGCTGAAATACATCGTTAAGAAAGAACGGCCGGACAGGAGCGACATGCACTCCTTCCCCTCGATGCACACCTCCGTATCGTTTGCAGGAGCTGCCTTTATACAACGTCGCTACGGCTGGAAATGGGGCGTGCCGGCCTACCTGGTATCTACCTACGTCGGATGGAGCCGCGTATATGGAAAGAAACACGACTGGTGGGACGTAGCCGCCGGAGCCGCCATTGGTGCGGGCAGTGCTTACATCTTTACCCGACCTTTTGCCAGGAAGCACAACCTCTCCATAAGCCCCGTCGCCGGAGACGGGCATTACGGAGTGTATGCGTCGATGACCTTCTGATATAAAATCATTCATAATGCAGAGACTCGGCAGGCGCCAGCTTTGAGACCTGGCGAGCCGGATACCAGATACCCACGACGATAACAAGCGCCATCGTAACATAGGTAATAACTGCCGTAGCGAGAAAGCGTGAAACAGACAAATCCATCCTATCCACACTCGGTATCTCCATCAACGTCATGTTCAGAGCGACAAGCATAGCTACCGCGAAAGGAATCGTCAGCAAGACGAGCCCCTCCGTAATGAGCAGTTGCTGAAGGCGTGACGGCGTAGCCCCCAACGCAACACGCAGCCCCATCTCTCCCTTACGTCCTTGCGTACGAAACCAGAACGTGCCCAGTATTCCCAGAAAGATATTCACCAGCAGGAAAAAAGCAATCGCTCCGTACTCCTTCACCTCGTTGCTGTCGCCACGGCCACGGTTGAAAGCAATACCAATGTCGCGCACCGGCTTTATGTCCATCAGATAGAGATTGCCGATGCGCAGTGGCTCCTTCATTTGCTTTCGGAAGGTGCGCACAAAGTCCGAGCTATCCTTACCTTCGGCCACCCGGAAGCATATCTCCAGGTTGGATGCCGGTTCATCCGCAAGCAAGTCCTGCTCCGAACCCAGGAGAAAGGCGCCCGGGTTAGGCTTCTTATATTCGGTCAGACGATAGGGAGGCGTCACATCCGCCACCTTCAGGAAGACGGAATCGCCAAAGGGAGACTTCACCTCCTTGCCTATCGCCTCCTTATCATTGAAAAGCACCCGTGCAGCATCTTCCGTCAGCACGATGGACTTCAACTCTTCACCCGGATTTATTGCAATCGGCTGCCCGTGGCGGTTCGTAATGCGGAAGACACGGAAGAAATCCGGCGTCCCGCAGCGAATCTGCGACTGCGCGCTTAGTGTATCGACAATCAGTGGCGCCCAGCTGTTGCCTAACGAATAAGGCATCGCCCACATCGACACACTTACACTTTCCACACCGGGGTAGGTACGGATACGATCCAACGCCTTCTGAACGTCTTCGGCATCAGTTGACCGATGTTGTTCCGGAGTAAGGTAAGCCTCACTCAACTCGTCTACCTTCTCAAACTCTACCTTATAGGTATGGCCGATATCGAAACCCGTAGGGCTGGCCAGCAATACGGAGGTGGCATACATGAAATCCACCACATACCACAGAACCACCGAGATAAGCAGCAGCTCGGCTCCTATCCAGGCATTCGTGCCACGCTGGTTCCATATCATCCTTAATACATGCTTTATCATCTCTATGCGTAGTTTTATTGTTGTTTTAATGACTCGGTAATATTCCGGCCGGACACACACCAGGCCGGTATGCCGGCGCTCAGCAGGTTAAGCGCCAGGCAGAAAAAGAAGGCGCAGACAAACACCGAAGGGTTGAGTAACATCTCGGCATTAAGCAAGGTTTCGCCGCTGCTAAAGCCCGCCATACGGGTAGAGAGCAACCAGTTGCGCAACACGGTCACAGCCAGATACGAAAAAGCCACCCCAACAGTGCCGCCTATCAGTGTCAGCACCATGTTCTCATACAGTACCTGCACGATCAGTTCGCGCCGGGTGGCGCCAAATGCCTTACGCACGGCCAGTTCCTCCATGCGCTTTCTCATCCTCGAAAGCGTCATGCCCGAGAGATTGATAGCAGGTACGAGCAGCATGATCGTTATGATGATGGAATAACGTACCAGCATCCCTTTTACATCAGGAGCAACATTGACAAGGGGGCGTGAGAGTTTCTCCAGATGCGTATCCGGTTGCCCCACCAAGTCCCACGTTACGCCGTCGGTAAGCGTTGTATTGAAATCCTTCGCCCGCTTTTGCACCTCTGCCTTTATGGCCGGCATATCTGTGGCCGAAGGTGCCAGTATGTAACAACGGAACACGCCGTTTATCCCCTGTCCGCCGGTGTTGAGGAGGCTTTGGTTAGAATAGATCGAAGTATAAGGCACCCACACCGAAGCATAGGCCTCTTCGGCCAGCAGCGACACAGCCGGCACCACGCCACATACCGTGTAAGGAACGAAACTGAGCAGCACCGTCCGCCCCACCACATCGGACGTACCGTAAAGACGGCGTGCAACATCGTCCGTCACTACAGCTTTCCGCAATCCGCTTTCCGTATCCGCCGCATCAAAAGGCTTTCCGGCCACGAAGCGAAAACCGAACACCTTCCAAAAGGCGGCATCCGTACCGCTCACATCACACTTAAAGTCGTCCGTACGGCCGGGAGCAGATACCAGCTTGGATAGGGAGCAGACAGCCGTTACGGCCTCGGCGCTATTGAGTGGATAAAGCGCATCGCGAATCACCTTATAGCCCAGCATATCGATGTTATGCCCGTCCGTTGCTTTGCGGGAAACACCCGCTTTGAGATAGAGCATCCGGTCGCGGTTCGTCTCCGGCTCATAGTTAGCATTGCGCACTTCATAAACGATGACTATCACCATAATCATTGCAATGGCCAGTGCCGTGCCAAGAATGGAAATCATACTAAGCAGCGGGTTCTCCCCCAGCATGCCGATCACTTGCTTGAAATACTGTTTATACATATCTTACTAGAGTTTATTCCTTGTGAAGTCCTTAGAAACAAATTGCATGCCAGGATAGTAACCGCCTGTTTCACAGCACATGCTTCCTCCACCATATGTCCGTTATCGGACAGTGTTGCCAAAAGCGGACAGGTAACGCCTCAGCCTGTCGTTAAAATAAGTATCTTTGCTTTCATGTCATATATAAACACAAAGATTATGGATAAAGCATTACCACCTTCGGAACACCGTTCAAAACCTCAAAAGGTATATATCCGCCTGAGCCCAAGCAACCTGCCCGGACAGGAAGAGATGTTCAAAGGGCATGTAGCCCAACGCCCGTCTATCAATATTGAAGAACTGGCCGAGCGGCTGCACAATAATGGCTGCGGGTGCCGGCCCGAAACCCTTATCGGCAACTACCGCCTGATGACGAACGAGATATACAAAGCCCTGGAAAGTGGCTACAATGTAGACTTCGACCTGGGCAGGGTGGAAATATCGGCAAACGGCAGTTTCAACGGCTGCTACGACCGCTTCGACCCGAAGCGCCACCACTGCACCGCCGTCCTACGCCCCTCGCCCCGCCTCCGCCAGTTGGCCGGAGACATCCGCGGAGAGGTGTCCGAACTGGGAGCCGTCAATTCTCCCTGGCCCATTCATGTAGCCGCCCAGAGTATCATGCAGATGGAGCAAGCCGGCCAACACGCCCCCGCCCCCATCCCCGCCGGCTACGACGATCCGCTATGGGTGTACGGCCAACGCCTCAAGATAATGGGCGACCTGCCCGAAGTAGGCGTTTATCTAACCTGTGAAGGAACGGGCGAAACCGGCCTCATCCCTTCCAACAAGCTCTATATCAACACGGACAGCGAATTATGCTTTGCCTCACCCCTACCGCTAACGGCCGGAGAGTGGACACTGAACGTATGCACGCAATACAACTACCGCTATCGGTTGTACAAGAAGCCTCGTATGGGATCGATTACCTTTACCGTATCAAACGATGCTCCCTAGGTAGGGAGATAAATTCTCCCTAGGTAAGGAGAAATGTTCTCCCTAAGTAGGGAGATAACTTCCCCCTAGCTAGGGAGCATTGCCTGCAGGCCTAAGCCCAGGGTATTCGGGGTGGTAATGTCACGCATCGTGGGGTAGTAATGTCATGCACCGTGGAGGCCGTTACTCATAGTGAAGCGCATCCGCCGGCTCCATCCGCGAAGCACAGCGCGAGGGATACCAGCAGGCGCCGATGATGATGAGTGCCAGGACAAGCAAAGTAAGTATACTTACCACAGCGAAACGCCAGACCGAGACAGGCAGCACATCTACCGACAGGACTTCCATATAAGCTATATTACCGCAGATAAAAAGAGCCGGCAAGGATGCCAGAAACAAAAGCATCAATCCTTCGTTTATCATTAAACGGCAAATGCCGCGGCGGGTAGAGCCTACAGCCATGCGCAACCCCAACTCTGCACGCCGCCGGTTCACACGGAACCAGAAGGTTCCGATTACTGCAAGAAATACGTTAACAAGGAAGAAGCCGGAGATGACAGATAAAACCTTCTGCCCGCTCGATCCTAACGAGTATTCCAGGAAAGAGGAACGTATTTCGGTATATGGCTCCACGTCGGACACCCAATAGTTGCCTGCCGTCAGCGAACGTTTCGTTTCTTTCATAAAGCGCTCGGCAAAACCGGACGGGCTTACTCCGGCACGGGTACGAAAGCAGATCTCCAATGAATTCATATCGTGTTCCTTCAGGTTCAACGTTTCCATGAACCGGTCGTCCAACATTTCAAAAACCTGAACGTTGCCACTTGTTGCATACTCGTCGTTACGCAAGGGTTCGGACACGGCTACGATGGGGTAGCTTATCGAATCTGTCACATAATAACGCTTGCCTACTACATCCGTCCGCCCGAACAACTCTTTTGCAGTAGTGGCAGATATTACCTTTCCTTCCGGTAGACGCCGGGCAAGTTCTTCCATGCTTCCTCCCGAAAGAAGGTGGATGCCGAACACCTTAAAATAGTCGGGGCTTACATTCAAATACCGTACATTAACATTTGTGGAATCGTGATGAATCTGGCTGGTCCAACAACCATAAGTATAGGGTAATGCTACGTAAGACATACAAACGGCCTCTACGTCGGGATGAGCCTTTATCCTCTCTATGATGCGATAGACATTCTGCCGGGGTTCATCGCTTCCCGCTTCATATTTGACAAAAGACCGGGCGTTCTGCGGACGCACGGATATTGTTGCCCGGTATACATTTTCCACATTGAATCCCACCGGACGGCTAGCCAGTATGCCTCGCATAAGGAAATAGTCGGTAGTAAACCATAACACAATAAACACGACCAGCAATTCGGCCAACACCCAGCAATTATTGTACAGGTTTGCCTTAATCAGTTTCAGTATATGTAGTATCATAAACAGTTCCTCCCCCGTTATTAATTAGCTGTATTAGTCAATGCGTCCGTTATGCTTACCTGCAAGGCACGGAAAGCAGGGACTATCGACGACAGCAGGTTCAACACCAGACAAATCATAAAAGCATAGCCAAACACCTGCATATTAATAAGCATCGGCAGGGAAAGGCTCATATCCATTGTTCCCCCGGACAGCATCATCGTAACGAACGACCCCAGCAATAATCCGCGTAATAACCAAACTAACAAATAAGAGAATAGCAGTCCGGCAAAGCCGCCCGGCAACATCAACAAGAGGTTCTCGGTGAGAAGCTGCATCAAGAGTGTACCTTTGCGGGCGCCAAATGCCCTGCGGACGCCTAATTCGGGAATACGGTCGTGTATATGGAACGTGTTCAGCCCGGACAGATTCAACGCAGGGACCAACAGGAACAGCAGAAGGATGATGAGTAGCATGAAGAAGGTCTTTTTCCAGTCCTGCATAAACAACGAATAAAGCATGTTCTGAAAATAGAGAAGAGGCTCCGTTCCTTCCAATTGTCCGTCGACCAACATTGTGTTGTATTGCTTTATCTGCCGTTGCCATTCATCGCGAAATGCTTTCATATCACCCGGGTTGCGCAACAATATACATACGCTAAACGGCCCTATTGATGCTCTTTGCTCTATAGAGGAGAGTTCCGATAAGGCAGGCAGGCTACTGTATGGAACCCAAACATCGGCATAAGCATCCGGCGTAACGGCTGAGACATCTGCCACCACCCCGCATACCGAATATTCAACATCATTGAGTAGAATCGTTTCGTTTACTACATCAGTCTTCCCAAATAGCATACGCGCAGTCTTCTCGTTCACAACAACACGTGAGAGGGAAGAAGAAACAGCCGCTTTATCAAACGGTTTGCCTGCCAGGAAACGATAGCGGAATATCTGCCAGAAACCATCGTCGGTTGCCATCAGGTTTACTTTAGGCGAAATATCCCCTCCCTGCAACCGGGCATAGCTATCACCTATGATATACCGCAAAGGCAGCGGATCAACCTTTATCGCAACAGCTTCCGGCGTTGTCATCGGATATATGCATTCCTTTATTGTTCGTAAGCCGTAGCTATAGGAGCTCCGGCTCATATTACTTTGCACGTATGACAGGCCATTCAAATAACACATCCTGTCACGGTGTACCTCAGGCGCAATATTGGCTGTACGGATATGGTAAACAACAGCCATGACCATAACCATGGATATAGCCAGTCCTGTTCCTATAATGTAAACAGTGCTGAAGAAACGGTTCCGTTCCATCAACTGCCAGGCTTGCTTGAAGTATAGTTTGTACATGGTATTCTTCGTATTATCGGCTATGCCGGTGTTTAATATTATTTACTGTACCTGGCGTCCGTCAAAGAACCGTATGGTTCTGGACGTCTGTTGCGCTTGTTGTTCGTTGTGGGTTACCATCACAATGGTGCGGCCGTCTTCCTTATTGAGTTGGTGAAGCAGTTCCATCACTTCGATACCCATCTTCGAGTCCAGGTTGCCGGTCGGTTCATCGGCAAGGATGATGTCGGGATTACCTACAATTGCACGGGCAATGGCCACACGCTGGCACTGACCGCCGGAGAGCTGAGTGGGGAAGTGGCGCATGCGGTGCGAAAGGCCTACCTTTTCGAGTACTGCCTCAGCCGCTTTCCTGCGTTCCGAAGCGGACACTTTGCGGTAGAGAAGGGGAAGCTCCACATTATCGAGCACATTGAGCGAGTTGATAAGGTGGAACGACTGGAAGACAAAGCCCAGTTGCTTGTTGCGGAAAGCGGCCAGTTCTTTGTCGTTCATGTTAACCGTGTTCACTCCATTGATCTCTACTGTTCCCGAAGTAGGCGCATCCAATAACCCCATAATGTTCAGCAACGTGGACTTACCGCACCCCGAAGGGCCCATGATAGATAGAAATTCGCCGTTGCGTACTTCAAGGTTCACATTTTCCAATGCTACCGTTTCTATCTCTTTTGTACGGTAGATCTTCTCAAGGTTTGTTAGCTTAATCATTGTTATTACGTATTAATCGTTTATTTCTTCTTTGTTTATTCGACTACTTTAATTTCAGTTTGTTCTTGTCTTTATATGATGCCATATCGGAGACAACTACTTCATCTCCTTCCTGCAAACCACTTATCACTTCTACATATTCAAAGTTACTGTCGCCCAATTGTACTTTACGCTTCAACAACCGGTCTCCATGTACAACGAAAAGCTCATATTCGCCCTTACCAACATAATACGAAGCATTGGCAATGCGCATCACATCTTCCTTTACGGCATTCATCACATATACGTCGGTCTTTAAACCTGAACGCAGGCGTTTATGATTATCTTGCTGCAACTGCACGGTGAAGGAGATAACGCCATTCTTCGACAAAGGAGTGACATCGCTTACGGTGCCTTCCAGCTTTTCATTCCCGATCTTGACAACGGCTTTGCTTCCGGCCGCAATGCGGTCGCCATAGGTATCGGCTATCTCGCCCTCTATCTTGAAATGAGACAGATCGGAGACAATCGCCACTTTTGTACCTTGCCCCACTTGTGCGCCGACTTCGTTGTTTACATAAGTCAGGATCGCTTTGCGGGGCGAACGGATTCGGGCATCTTCCAAAGTCCGCTTCGTTTCGGCCAGGCCTTTACGGAATATATTAAGTTCCAGTTCTTTTACTTTCAGGTCGGCTTCGGCAAGTGCTTTCTCGTTCTCGTATTTCTGTTCGTCTTCTTTCAACTGAAGCTGGCTGACGTTATAGTCGAGTTCTGCCTGGCGAACTTTATCGGTCGTACCGGCTCCCAGGCTGTCAAGATAACGCTCGTTACGAAGCTCCACTTCTTTGCGGTTTAACGTCATACGCGACACTTTAAGCTTCATATCCATTTCGGAGAGTTTATTGCGATTAGTAACTTTGAGTTGTTCCAGTTGAAGACGTTTCATCTGCTCTTCATCCAGCAATTTATTATAGTCGGTCTCCGCACTCTGCAAATCCAACTTAAGGATAGGCGTACCTACATCTACAGAATCTCCCCCCTTTTTATATATCTCTACAATACGGGAATTGATCGGCGAGTTTATTATTTCCTCAAAAGCGGGAACCACCTTGCCGGAAGCACTTACCGAGACTTCAATCATACCTTTATCCACTTTGGATAAATTTATATCTTTCCGGTTCAGGCTAGTCTGCATATAAGCAATGACACTCCCAACAGCCACGCAAACAATCAGCACAATCCCGCCAACCTTGATAAGCTGCTTACGTTGTTCCTTCTTTTGTACTTCTTTTGAAATCTCCCTGTCCATATTTAGTATTGTTTTTATTCTCTGCCGTCACAAAGGCAAACTTTGTGCCAAAAGCGTAATCAGCTGATAGTGTGATACCAGTAAAACTACTAAGTGTTCAATATCGAACAGTGTGTTCGCTTTTGTGCAAAACTTTTCGCATCGTACACTTGTTTAGGAAAGAAACTAAACGGAACGTTTACACTCCGCTTTTCATTAATCGCTAAAACTATCAGATATATGAACACAAAATTTGCTCTTTTATCCGTCTTTGCAGGATTAACCCTATTCTTCGCCAGTTGCAGTAAAGATAACGACGACAATCATGAAGGTATTATTCCGGTAGAAGACGTAGCCAAAGCATTCAATCTAAAATACCCGAATGCTAAAGATATTACATTTGAAATAGAAGGAAATTATTATGTAGCCGATTTTATGAACGGTACGGTTTCTACCTCTGCCTGGTTTACCGATCAAGGTAAATGGATGATGGAGAAAATCGATATTTTGTACAATCAGCTTCCGACCTCCGTAACTGCAGCTTTAAAGGCTGGTGCATACTCTGATTGGAAAGTAGACGAGACTGATCTTATCAATCGAACCGGTATGGGAGCTGTTTACAAAATTGAAGTGGAAAAAGGAAGCATAGAAACCGACTTGTATTATTCCCAATACGGTAACCTGATTAAAACCGTTGACGATGCTTCAAATAACAGCGATGCACCTATCGTAATACCGGATGCCGTAACTGAGTTGATGAATCTTACATTCGCCGGAGCCGAGCTTCTGGATATCCAACCGAATTCTGAGGGCTATGAGCTGAATATGCTGGATAACAGAGTCTACAAAATTGCCCAGGTGAATAAAGATTACAGATGGCAGAATACAATGTGGCAAATTACTCCATCCGAAGTTCCGTCCATTATTGCAGAAGCATTTGAGAAATCGGTGTATGCTAACGATGAAGTGAAAGCAATCTTTACATTAATCAATATCGACGGTTCATTCCAACTCTTCGAAGTCGTACATGGAGGGCAGAATACCTTCGTTACTTTTGATGTATTTGGCAATATTGTCAAGTCTTAAACTATCTGGTAATACAACCGCCTGAAAAAAGCTGCGCAGTTGCCGACCCAAACCTACAAGGCTTCCTGTTTGAAGCTGCGCAACTTTTTTAATTCAGGTGCCTATATAAACTTAATTACATGCTTATGTAAATTACAACAGATGCCTACCGGAATTACTTCCGGTAGGCATCCTGCTTTATGTAATTGCAAACTATTTACTAATCAATTCGATCTTGGCCCCTTTTACGCCGGGTGCCGAAGCTTCAAAGAAGATAATACCCGGTTGTTCCGAGGTCTGGACAATAGCAGTTAATTGCCCGCTAAACAATTTCATATGGGGAGCCTGAAACGATTCCAGGCTGGCACTATTGCCATTAGCTGCCGCATGGTAAGAACCGGCACCGCGCACTTCAAATTTAATCTGGCGTGTATCATTCGGGCACAAATTGCCGTCTTTATCCACTACCCTCACATTTATGAATGAAAGGTCTTTACCATCGGCCGTAAGTTGTTTGCGGTCGGCCGTAAGTTCAATATGGTGAGGTTTACCTGCAGTATGCACTTCCTCTTCGGCAACAGCATTACCATCTTTATCGTAAGCAACCACCTTTAGCGTTCCCGGTTCATATTTGGTATCCATCCACATCAGGCGGTAACGCTTCTGACGTTCAAAAGCCGCCTTTGCAGCATCAGTATAACTGCTGTCGATACCTATTGACAAATCTTTCGTACGCTTGCCCTGGCTTTTTCCGTTGATAAAGAGTTCTGCAGACGGATAGTTGGTATAAACAAACACCGGAGTAGTTTCTCCTTCGCGTCCCGGCCAGGTCCAATGAGGCAAAATATGCAATGTACGCTCTGCTTTATTCCAATGGCTGCGATACAGATAATAACGATCCTTCGGAATACCGGCCAGATCAATGATACCAAACAACGAACTATGGCTTGGCCAGTTGGTATAATAAGGGGTCGGTTCTCCCAGGTAATCGAAACCAGTCCATACAAACTCGCCTATGCAATAAGGTAAATCTTCATGCTGGATAAAGTCGTCTTCCGGCAAATTAGACCAACTGCAATGCTCTACATCATACGAAGAACTTTGGTTGTCATCATACACAGCCATCGCCTTACGCTCTACCGGAAACTTATAAACGCCACGTGAACTTACTGTGGAAGCCGTTTCACTGCCAAGTATAATGCCTTGCGGAAGTTTCTTATAATTCACTTTATAAAACTGCGGACGATAGTTAAATCCAGCCACATCCATAACGGCGGCAAAATTATTGTTTACTACCGCATCCGGAGCATCCATTCCCTGAGTTACAGGACGAGTCGGATCTTCACGATGACAAATATCCTGCAAACGTTTGGCTATCTTGCAATCTCCTTCATTCCACTGATTAGGCACTTCATTACCGATACACCACATAACGACACTCGGATTATTACGGAAGTTATGGATCAGATTCACCAAATCTTTCTCCACCCATTCGTCAAAGAGAAGGTTATAACCGTTCTTACATTTGGCTACATTCCATTCGTCAAAGCTCTCGGCCATCAACATCATGCCCATTTCATCACAAGCCTTTACCAATTCCGGTGCAGGCATATTATGTGAAGTACGGATGGCATTGCAACCCATATCTTTCAGGATACGTATCTGACGGCGGACAGCCGCATCGTTCACAGCTGCCCCCAAAGGCCCGAGGTCATGATGATTACAAACACCTTTGAATACTGTTTTCTCCCCATTCAGGAAGAAGCCTTTTTCAGGAATAATCTCAATGGAACGGATTCCGAAAGGCGTTGAATAAATATCTTTTAATGCAGTACTTTCATACAAACGGGTTTCGGCAACATACAAAGCAGGCATATCGGGAGACCAAAGAGTAGGCGTCCGGACTATGAATTCCTGATTAACGGAACCATTATTATATGGCAGTTGCGACAGTGAAGCGGTTGTCTCGGTCAACTTCTGTTTATTTGGATTCCATATACTTGTTACCAAGCTGTACTTTGAAAGATCAGCGCCTTCCGGTAATTCTACCTTTGTTTGCACATTGATCTTGGCAAACTGTTTATTTACCTCAGGAGTAGTTACATACGTACCCCACACCGGGATATGAGCATCTTCTGTTACAATCACATGCACATTTCTGTACAATCCGGCACCCGGATACCAACGGGAAGATTCCGGTAAATTTTCCAAACGGACAGCCAAGGTATTCTTTTCGCCCGGTTTCAGATACTTGGTTATATCAAAATGGAAAGAATTATAACCATATGGCCAGTAACCGACCTTTTCACCATTAACATATACATTAGCGTGGCTCATCGCTCCGTCGAAAAGGATAAAAGCCCGCTTTCCGGGAGCAAACTGTGGTACGTCAAACTGCGTACGATACCACCCTACGCCAACAAAGGGCAAACCACCAGTGCGTCCGGCATGTTCCATAGCCTCCTTTTGTCCGTCTTGGGCAATAGCAACATCCTGCTTATCGTTCTGCGCACTAAAAGGGCCGTAAATAGCCCAGTCGTGGGGTACGGTGACAGACTGCCACTTAGAATCGTTGAAGGATGGATTAACAAATTCGGGATTGTCTTCTCGCGTAAATTTCCAGTTCTTTTCCAAAAGAAACTCATTACGCACTTGTGCCGGCAGATTTGTCAACATACCGCATAGCCCCAATAAGACTAAACAGATCTTTTTCATTCTCATTTTTGTGTTTATGTAGTTCATAGCGCAACAAAAATAATTAAATTTGCACGCAATACAAACTAAATCTTCATTTTAAAGAACATGCTGATACAACTTGCCTTCGTCTTAATTGCAATTATAATAGGTGCCCGTCTCGGTGGTATAGGATTAGGCGTATTAGGAGGCGTAGGCCTTGCTATTCTGACCTTTGGTTTCGGACTGGAACCAACTTCACCGCCAATTGATGTAATGCTGATGATTGTTGCCGTTATTGCTGCCGCCAGTTGTATGCAAGCAGCCGGAGGACTTGATCTGATGGTTAAGTGGGCGGAGAAGCTACTTCGTAAAAATCCGCAACAGATCACAATCCTCAGCCCTATCGTTACGTATGTATTTACTTTCATTGCAGGAACGGGGCACGTGGCTTATTCGGTACTACCCGTGATTGCAGAGGTTGCAACAGAAACAAAAATCCGGCCGGAGCGCCCGTTAGGCATAGCGGTAATTGCTTCCCAGCAAGCCATTACTGCCAGTCCTATCTCGGCAGCTACCGTAGCATTACTTAGCATGCTCACAGCACAAGGTTTTAATATTTCCTTATTTAATATACTGATGATTTCGGTTCCTTGTACGCTGGCCGGTGTTTTTGCCGGAGCTTTTTATTCGCTTCGAGTAGGCAAAGAGTTAGTAAACGATCCTGAGTATCAGAAACGTTTAGCCGACGGCGAATTCAATACTAAACATTACGAATTGACAGACGTAAAAAATCAGCGTTCCGCTATTATATCCGTTGTTTTATTCATCCTGGCAACAATAGGAATCATTCTGTTTGGTTCTATAGAAAGTCTCCGCCCAGTATTCACAACCGATGGAATCGCCAGACCGCTTTCCATGGCTTATATCATAGAGATATTAATGCTATCGGCTGCAGCTTTGATTTTATTAGTTACCAGAACGGACGGAATAAAAGCAGTACAAGGTTCTGTCTTCTCCGCCGGTATGCAGGCAGTAGTAGCAATCTTCGGTATTGCCTGGATGGGTGATACTTTCATTGCAGGTAATATGACCGAATTGAAAGCTTCTATCGAAAGTACGGTAACTGCTATGCCGTGGTTATTCGGACTGGCACTATTCCTGATGTCAATCTTATTATTCAGCCAGGCTGCCACCGTTCGGGCTTTGCTGCCGTTAGGGATTGCCCTCGGCATTTCTCCTTATATGCTGATAGCTCTTTTTCCGGCAGTTAATGGTTACTTCTTTATCCCGAACTACCCAACTGTTGTTGCCGCCATCAACTTTGACCGTACCGGCACAACGCATATAGGCAAGTATATCCTGAACCATTCATTCATGATGCCGGGGTTAATCGCCACCGGCGTATCGGTAGCACTAGGGTTATTGCTGATACAACTCTTTTAAAAAAGTGCTTAAACAAAAGATGGCGGCTTTCTTATACAAGAAAACCGCCTCCGATCATTAAAACAATAAATCACAATAATCTCCACTTTACTTCATCGGGATCATTTTCTTAAAACATCAGGATGATTTGTAAAAATGATCCCGATGTTATAATAATTTATCCTCTATCAGTTTCTTTAATTCCTGTTTACCCATAACACCCAAGAGCTGTTCCTTAGGTTTACCTATAGGACAGAGCAAAAGAGTCGGTATGGTTCTGATATTAAAAGCAGCTTCCAGCTCTGCTTCCTGATCTACATCTACTTTATAAATATAAATCTTACCGTCAAACTCCTGTGCCATCTCATCCAACAATGGATTCAGACGTTTACAATAGCCGCACCATGGGGCATGAAAATCTACCAAACACGGTTTATCACCAATATATTCCCAATCTTTCGGGTCCGCTTCAAAGTTCCCGACTCTGGCTATGAAATCATCTTTTGTCAAGTTTGTTACTTCCATGATTCTTTTCTTTTATTGTATATATAACAAAGGTAATAAGAAATATGTTATGGTAAGACTGATATAATACACATAAGTTTTATACTTTTGCACATCGTTTTAACAACAGCAACATGCTCACACTCGACAAAATATATCAGGCATCATTTGCATTAAGAACAGTAATAAGGCGCACAGACCTTATAAAAGCACCAAATATCAATCCGGAATGCAACATATACCTGAAACCGGAAAACCTGCAAACAACCGGTTCTTTTAAAGTTCGCGGAGCTTGCTTCAAAATATCCCAACTAACAGAAAAAGAGAAAGCAAAGGGTGTTGTGGCCTGCTCTGCCGGAAATCATGCCCAAGGTGTTGCTTTGGCTGCCAGTTCGCAAGATATCCGTTCAATAATCTGTTTGCCTGATAATGCGCCCATTTCTAAAATAGAGGCAACCAAACGATACGGTGCCGAGGTTTGTCTGGTTGAAGGCGTATATGATGATGCTTATAAAAAGGCTTTGGAATTAAGAGACGAAGAAGGCTATACGTTTATTCATCCTTTTGATGACGAAGATGTAATAGCCGGCCAAGGAACAATAGGACTTGAGTTATTGGAACAATTACCGGAACTAGATGCTGTAATTGTACCTATCGGCGGAGGCGGACTTATTTCAGGTGTTGCATATGCTATCAAAAAACTGGCGCCACATGTTAAAGTGTATGGCGTACAGGCAAACGGTGCACCAAGCATGGCCGAATCTATCGGACGAGGTAGGATACAACGATTAGAAACAGTCCGTACTATAGCAGACGGAATAGCTGTGAAAGAACCGGGATTGCATACTTTTGATTTATGCCAGAAGTACGTCGACGAAATTGTATCCGTTACCGATGACGAAATATCTACAGCAATACTCGCCCTTATCGAACAGCAGAAACTAATTGCGGAAGGTGCCGGCGCCGTTGCAGTAGCTGCTGCTATGTTCAACAAAGTCTCTATCAAAGGGAAAAACGTTGTATGTCTGGTATCAGGAGGTAATATAGACGTGAATATCCTTTCCAGAGTAATAGGACGCGGCTTGCAAAAATCGGGGCGTTCATGTAGCATGACAATCGAATTGGTGGACAAACCGGGACAGTTGCAACAAGTTTCCCAGATTATAGCGGAGCTGGGAGCAAATGTAGTCTCCGTATATCACGAACGGGTAAGTCACACAACCGACATCAATGGTTGTTATCTTCGTTTGGAAATGGAAACACGCGACCAGCGCCAGATTAACGAAATCAGACAAGCGCTGGCTATTGCCGGTTATAAAATTGTCTCCATATAAAATTATTCGCGGCCTACCATCTTTGCTGGGTCAACCCATTTATCAAATTCTTCTGCCGTAAGATAACCTGATTCTATGGCAGCCTGTTTTAAGGTTTTATCTTCTTTATATGCTTTCTGTGCAATTTCCGCTGCTTTATAATAGCCGATCTTCGGATTCAAAGCCGTAACAAGCATCAGGGAATCGTCCAAATGTTTCCGGATCGTTGCCGTTACCGGTATTATTCCTACTGCACAGTAATCATTAAAACTGGTACAGCCTTCTCCTATCAACCGGGCACTATGCAAAAAATTATATGCAATCATCGGCTTATACACATTCAGTTCAAAATGTCCGTTAGATCCGCCAATGGAAATTGCCACATCATTCCCCATCACTTGGGCGGCAATCATCGTCAAAGATTCGCACTGGGTCGGATTGACTTTTCCCGGCATAATAGATGACCCCGGCTCATTTTCAGGAAGATGTATTTCTCCTATTCCGGCACGCGGGCCTGAACCCAACATACGGATATCATTAGCTATTTTCATCAGGCTGACGGCAACGCTTTTTAATGCGCCATGAGCCTCGACCAATGCATCATGCGTAGCTAACGCTTCAAATTTATTCGGAGCGGTAACAAATGGCAATCCTGTTAATTCCGAAATTTTCTTAGCCACATTTTCAGCATAGTCTTTCGGAGTATTAATGCCCGTACCGACAGCAGTTCCGCCCAAAGCTAATTCCGATATATGTGATAATGAATTTCGCACAGCTGAGATTCCATATTCGAGCTGGGCTGCATAACCGCTAAACTCCTGCCCCAATGTCAATGGGGTAGCATCCATAAAATGCGTACGCCCGATCTTTACAACCGGCATGAACTCCCGGCTTTTAAGTAACAGCGTATGATAAAGTTTTTCTAATCCGGGCAAAGTCGTTTCGGCCAACATTTTATATGCAGCAATATGCATCGCAGTAGGAAAAGTATCATTTGAAGATTGAGACTTATTGACGTCGTCATTCGGAAGCAGTATTTTTTCTTTATCCGTAAGTTTTCCACCGGTCAATACCTGTGCACGATTGGCTATGACTTCATTTACATTCATGTTCGTTTGCGTCCCACTGCCTGTCTGCCAAACGACCAAAGGAAAACTACCATCCAGTTTACCTTCCAGAATTTCATTACAAACCTGAACAATCAGGTCGCATTTCTCAGTAGATAAAACACCGGCTTCCTTATTCGTTAAAGCAGCAGCTTTTTTCAGAAAAGCAAATGCTTCGATTATTTCTACAGGCATGCGGTCTGTTCCACGGGCAATCTTAAAGTTCTCCACACTACGTTGAGTCTGTGCTCCATAATAAGCTTGAGCAGGAACTTTCACTTCTCCCATCGTATCTTTCTCTATCCGATAATCCATTTTAATTCCTTTTTTATTATTAAAACTTCTTACCGGAAAGAAATGTTCTCTTTACGAAAATTTAATTTGCATCACGCACAGTAATATGGAAACATCCCTGTTTACGCTCATGCTTTATAAAACAACGGTTTTGCCTGTGTAAATCACGAAGAACTGAAGCCAGAACCATCTTCAACCGGTCTTTATCTATATTCAAAGTATCTTTCTCGTCAATTTTAGTATATCTGGCCCATGAAACATCGAAAGTAGTTCCGTATTGATGGGCTGAGTTAACCGAAGAATTAAAATTTCTTCTTTTTAATTTCTTCACATCATCTACCGTACGGGTTACGCTTGTAACTAATATTTTATACTTAGGAGCATTCAAATTATACAACGAATCCTGAAAGTTTTTACCGATATCCTCCAACAGATCAGCAGCCTGAGGAATGAGGTAAGGAATAGAGTGTTTTAACTCTTCTACTTCATAGTAATCATTAGTTTCTATTTCTTCCATCTTCTTTGATGCCTTTTCTGCCTCTTCTCTGGAGGAAACCGGTTCAATACCTAAACGTTGGGCCTCTGCCAAATGAACATCGTTCAAGTCTTTAAAATCGCGGTTGTAGCTTCCGTTATACCATATTTTTTTCAGTTCGCCACGTTTTTCTTTACAGGAAGGGAAGGCTGTTACTACAGAAAAAGCTATTAGCAACAGTAGAGCATTTATCGTATATTTCATCATGTTTCATTTTTGAATGACAAAAATAAAGAAAAAACGTAACACAGTACCATCGGATTCATAATATTACTACTTTTGTGTTCCATAAAAGATGGTTTCTGAATGATTGAACGAATTTATATCCTGGAAAGCGTAGACCCGGTTATTTTCTATGGAGTTAACAATGCAAATATGCAGTTAATTAAAACTCTGTTCCCGAAATTGCGCATTGTTGCCCGTGGAAATGTAATGAAAGTAATAGGCGATGAAGATGAGTCTGAACTTTTCCTCAAGAAAATCCGCGAAGTCGAAAAGTATTGCGAAGAATTCAATTCTCTTACGGAAGATGTAATTCTTGATATTGTGAAGGGGAAAGCTCCTGTCATAACCAAGCAAGAAAACCTCATTATACACGGAATGAACGGTAAAGCTATCGTTGCCCGGACAGATAACCAACAAAAGCTGGTAAAAGCATTCGAAGAAAACGATCTTGTATTTGCCACAGGGCCGGCCGGTTCGGGCAAAACATTCGTAGCTATAGCGCTAGCTGTAAAAGCGTTAAAAAACAAGGAAGTCCGCAAAATCATATTAAGTCGCCCAGCTGTTGAAGCCGGAGAAAAGCTCGGATTTCTACCAGGCGAAATGAAAGACAAACTAGATCCTTATTTACAACCCTTGTACGATGCTTTGCAAGATATGATACCCGGAGCCAAACTGAAAGAATATATGGAAAACAACATCATACAAATTGCGCCTCTTGCTTTTATGCGCGGACGCACACTGAATGATGCCGTTATTATTCTGGATGAAGCACAAAATACAACTACGCATCAGATAAAAATGTTTCTGACCCGTTTAGGTATGAATGCTAAAATGATTGTAACTGGAGATATTACTCAAATAGATTTACCTCCTACAGCAACTTCCGGGCTTATCCAGGCCATGAACATACTTAAAGGTGTAAACGGAATAGGAAAAATAGAATTCAACAAAAAGGATATTGTCCGCCACAAGTTGGTACAACGTATTGTTGAAGCTTATGATAAATTTGACGACAAGCGCAAGAAAGAAAGCAAAGAATCAAAAGAGAAGAAAAAGGAATCTACAATAATAACTAATTAAATTAAAAAGGTTATGAAGAAGGCGTTAGTTAGAACCGACTTTAATTTTCCCGGACAAAAAAGCGTATATCACGGTAAAGTACGCGATGTATATAACATTAATAATGAAGTTCTGGTAATGGTTGCAACCGACCGCATCTCGGCATTTGATGTTGTTCTGCCGGAAGGTATTCCTTACAAAGGACAAATGTTGAATCAGATTGCAGCCAAGTTTCTTGACGCTACAACCGATATTTGCCCGAACTGGAAGCTCGCAACTCCGGACCCAATGGTAACCGTTGGTGTACAATGCAAAGGATTTCCTGTTGAAATGATCGTACGCGGCTACCTTTGTGGTAGTGCTTGGCGCACTTATAAAAGCGGCGTACGCGAAATATGTGGTGTAAAATTGCCGGAAGGTATGCGTGAAAACGAACGTTTTCCTGAACCGATCATCACACCGACAACAAAAGCTGAAATAGGAGAACACGATGCCGACATCTCTAAAGAAGAAATCTTGGCTCAGGGATTGGCTACGCCTGAAGAATATGCTTTGCTAGAGAAGTACACGATGGCTTTATTCAAACGAGGAACCGAAATTGCAGCAGAACGCGGACTTATCCTTGTAGATACCAAATACGAATTCGGAACCAGCAACGGCACTATCTATCTGATGGATGAAATTCATACACCGGATTCTTCCCGTTACTTCTATTCGGAAGGCTACAAAGAACGTTTTGAAAAAGGTGAACCGCAAAAACAGCTTTCCAAAGAATTCGTGCGCGAATGGTTAATGGAAAACGGATTCCAGGGCAAAGCAGGACAAAAGGTTCCCGAGATGACACCGGCCATTGTAGAAGGTATCAGCGATCGCTATATAGAATTATTCGAACATATCACGGGTGAAAAGTTCGTAAAAGTCGACACTGACAATCTAACCAGTCGTATCGAAAAGAACGTAACCGAATATCTGAAGAATAAATAAGTAAATATAATATGGCGAAGTACGGTTCAGAACAAATTCTTCCATATAATAACGAAGAAAACAAAGGAGCGCAGGTAAAGCGTATGTTTGATAACATCGCCGGAAAATACGACTTACTGAATCATACATTATCACTCGGCATTGATAAAGGATGGCGCAGAAAAGGCATTGCTTTTCTGCGCCCTTTTTCTCCGCAAACCATATTAGATATTGCCACAGGAACCGGCGATCTGGCTATCTCTATGTATCAGACATTGAAAGCCCAGCATATTACGGGAGCAGATATATCCGAAGGAATGATGGAAGTAGGCCGCCAAAAAGTAGCAAAAGCCGGTTATTCGGAATATATATCATTTGAGCAGCAAGACTGCACAAAATTAACTTATCCGGATAACTCGTTTGATGCTGTAACCGCCGCTTTTGGAGTCCGCAACTTCGAGAATATCGAACAAGGGATTGCAGAAATGTATCGTGTGCTAAAGCCCGGTGGTCATCTTATGATTCTGGAATTGTCCACACCGGAACATTTCCCGATGAAACAGCTTTATTGCTTATATTCAAAAGTAGTTATCCCTAACGTAGGTAGATTT
This sequence comes from Parabacteroides provencensis, assembly GCF_900232875.1. Classification (NCBI taxonomy): domain Bacteria; kingdom Pseudomonadati; phylum Bacteroidota; class Bacteroidia; order Bacteroidales; family Tannerellaceae; genus Parabacteroides; species Parabacteroides provencensis. Next base: position 632,217 of record NZ_LT960488.1, read on the forward strand.
TTTTCTAAAGAAAAATCAGCATACAGTTACCTGCCGGAATCTATAAAAGTTGTTCCGCAGGGAAAGGTGATGACCGGTTTACTAAGCCGTCAAGGTTTTACCGATGCACATGTACAAACCTTCACCTTCGGAATTTGTTCATTATACACAGGCACTAAATAGTAACGAATATTTGAAAAGACTATGCAGAAATATGGATTATTAGGCTATCCTCTGGGACATTCATTCTCGAAGACATACTTCAATCAGAAGTTTGAAGCGGAAAAGATAAATGCAACATATATCAACTTCGAAATTCCGAACATCAAAGATATAAAAAACGTCCTAAAGGAAAATCCGGAATTGAACGGACTGAATGTCACTATTCCGTACAAAGAACAAATTATCCCTTATCTGGATGATTTGGATGAAGATGCACGCTTGATCGGTGCGGTAAACGTTATTAAATTCTCAAAAGGTCTTTTTGGGAAAACAAAATTAAAGGGTTACAATTCCGACATTATCGGGTTCAAACAATCTATCGAACCATTATTAAAAGAGACACACCGTAAAGCACTAATACTTGGCACAGGAGGAGCCTCCAAAGCCGTATTCCAGGGATTAAAACAGCTAGGTGTAGGTGCAACTTTAGTCTCACGCACTCCGAAAAAGTTTTGTATCACCTACGATGAAATTACTCCAAAAACAATGGAGCAATACACCGTAATCGTAAACACAACTCCACTCGGAATGTTTCCAAATATCAATACATGCCCGGACATTCCTTATGACATGCTTACACCGGATCATTTATTATACGATTTACTTTATAATCCGGACGAAACTCTTTTCATGAAGAAAGGGAAAGAAAAAGGGGCAGTAGTTAAAAACGGACTTGAAATGCTCCTGCTACAAGCTTTTGCCGCTTGGGAAATCTGGCAGAAATAACCTGTAAGGAAAAAGGTAAGCAACCTATTCGGAAAAGGTAGGCAACTTTTGCCAAAAAGGTAAGCATCAAAATCCAGCAAGACAAGCATCAAAAAGAATCAACCTAAACTCCAGGTTAGAACAAATCCGGGAGTAACGGAATAACCTAATTTAAAAAAAGCATTTTCCTGTGTGCGTGTTTCCTGAACAACAAAAGTACCGGATTCTGCATACAGGAAAGGTTTTACATGTAAATGACGGCAAAAATCCACGTCTTCCTGCTCTATCATCTTAAACAATGTCTCTTTTGCACACCAATAAATCAAAAGATGTTCAATCTCATGATTCAAATCAATAGCTTCTTCTTCTTCCTGATTCATAAATCGATTCCGTATTTTACATACCCGGTCCGAGCGATACTCAATATCGACACCTGCAGCAGGAGATTCCTGCAATAAGACCGCAGCATATCCCTTCGTATGTGATATACTGATATGTAAAGGTATATCCGGCAAAAACGGTGCTCCGTTCGGAAAATAATCAATCACAGCCTCTTTCTCCAACAACTCCTTCAACAGTACACGGCTGGCTAACCGTTCCTGTTTACGATGTTCGGCACGTATGGACTGTAAGAAAGAAAGAGAACCGGACAAATCAGGCAGCATAGACAACAACTTGTCTGAGCTTTCGCTTATCTGCCAAACTCCAAGCAAAGGATTATTTTGTTTCTGTAATAAAGGCATTATTTCTTCCAGCTAAAAGATTGGATAAGTTCTATAATATCCTTTCGGAGATATTCGGTTACAGGAGCCAGAGAATCTACATTAGGTTTGCAATCATAGTACAAGGCTCCGCGGAAAAAATTTGCTGCACTATCGGTCAGCATAAACTGTATAGGTGAAGCCGATTCGCCTTCCAGCAGGAAAAGAGAGCCATAAACATGTTCATCCGGGTTACTATATGCCTTCTCAACAACGGAAGCTATATCTTTCACCTGGCGAGATACTAATTCCCGGGATTCACTCTCCGCCCGATGCAATGTAGCTGGAGTTATAGGTAAATAACTGCAATATATCTTAGCACCCAATGACGGGTATGAAATATTGATCCATTGGCCGGACACATTTTCGACCGGCGGTAACTCCACTATAGATAATTGCGATACATCAAACGTATAAGGAAGATTGTCCAGCGGTAACTTCTGATAATGAGCAACGCCTGGCTCTATACGAAAATAGCCACGCGGCTTCGGTGTATATTCTGTACAAGAATAACATGCTAGCGAGCACACAAACACACACCAAATAGCCAACCACTTCATAAGAACTAATCTCCACCCTTTGTTTCGTGATTCTGGATGCAATTGAACTTCACCTTCAATATACGGCGATTATCTACTTCCAGTATCTGAAAACGATATTTGTTGTATTCTATAATTTCCCGACGATGCGGAAAATCTCCTTTTATCTCGAGAAGAAGCCCGGCCAGAGTTTCAACCTCTTCTGTCAGCTTGCCAAACTCACCCGGATCGACATCAATAGCACGAAAGAAATCTGTCAGTAATATCTTGGCCTCAAATATAATGCTACCATCAGCCAAACGGATAACTTGCTGTTCATCTTCATCGTATTCGTCTGAAATTTCGCCCACAATTTCCTCCAGAATATCTTCCATCGTTACAATACCAGACGTTCCACCAAACTCGTCTACAACAATCGCCATATGTATTTTATTAGTACGAAACTCTTCCAGCAAATCATCGATCTTTTTCGTCTCCGGTACAAAATAAGCCGGACGAATCAAACTTTGCCAACGAAATGTATCCGGTTTCTCCAAATAAGGCAACAGGTCTTTGATATATAAAATACCTTTAATATTATCTTCCGTCCCCGCATAAACAGGAATACGGGAATAACCGGATTTTACAATAAACTCTGTAACATCATGAAAAGTACTCTTAATATCAATATCTTCCATATCCAGACGAGGTGTCATAATCTCGTCAGCCGTTTTATTATAAAACTTAATAATTTCGGCCAGCATTTCCTTTTCTTCCGGTATTTCCGTAGAAGTTAACTCGAGTGCTTTCGTGAGTTCGTCTACCGATAAATCATATTTTTTCTTCACTAACGCTTTGTTAATGACAGTAGTAGATGTTACTAATAGAGAGGATAATGGTTTACAGAAACGTTCAAGACCGCTTAATACGGGAGCAGCAAAACGAACAAATTTCAAAGCGTTCTTTTGTGCATAAATCTTTGGCATAATCTCACCAAAAAGTAAAAGTAAGAAGGTCAGTATTACAGTTTCCAAGACAAACCCCAAGGCAGGAGATGCAGAAAAATTTATCCATGCATTAATACCATAGGTACAAAGCATGACAACAGCTACATTTACAAAGTTATTTGCTATCAGTATAGCCGCCAGAAGATATTCCGATCGCTCAAGAAGGCGTTGGATAACAAGGTCGGAAGTTGTTTTCTCTTCGCGGATGTCACTTATGTCACCCGGCGAAAGAGAAAAGAATGCTACTTCGGAAGCCGACACAAAACCGGAGATAAACAGCAACAAAATAGCCAGACTGAGAGCTATCACAGGCCCCGCTGTAAGCGCCTGTATCGTTATATGACTAAATAAGTCCGAATAATAATCTGAGTCCAAGGGGAACAGTGTTAGTTAAACAATATCAGAACGGGAGATCATCCGCGTCGCTGGTTTCAGAAAAAGCCCCCGACTGTGAAGAGGTTGGCTGCTGGTAATTCACAGGTGTATTAGCCGGCTGAGCAGACTGACCTGCTATTGGCTGAGCTCCTGCATTCGTATTCTGTTGTGTTCCGTCCGCCGGACGTGTTCCTGTGTTATAAAATTCTACACGGTCAGCATGTATTTCTGTTACATAACGTTTCACGCCTGTCTGATCATCATAGCTTCTAGTGCGGATTTTGCCTTCTACATAAACACCGGAACCTTTCTTTACCCATTTTTCTACAAAAGGGACCAAATCACGACGTACAACAATATTATGCCACTCGGTGCGCTCCGGTACCACTGTTCCGTTAGCCAATGTATAACCTCTTTCAGATGTTGCCAAAGGAAAATTTGCAACAGCGGCTCCACTATCAAAATAGCGCACGTCGGGATCCTTTCCCACGTTGCCGATAAGTATAACTTTATTCAACGACATAGTTCTAATTTCTAAATTATTATACAAAGAAACATAAATTCAATCACTCAAACAAGTTTCGGCCGAATTTCTCCAAATAAATATGTACAAGACGTGGCACGGCATATTTATCTATATCCTCACAAGAAATATGGAGATAACGTTGCAAAGCCTCAGTTTCAGACTCTACCTCCACTTTATAGAAAGTAGCATAAATTATTTGATGAGATAATACATGTTTTACATTTTTCAGTTTCACGGAAATATTCAATTTGCCTGCATCCTTAAACAGATATTGGAAAGCATCTGTTTGCTGCAACTCTCCAAAATCCATTATATGGCCTGTTTCGATCAGAGGAAATTCATATAATCCGGTCCATATATCTTTTCCTTCCCGACGATGAAGCAAGGTTTTGCCTTTATATATAATGTAGAAATAATGAAAGAAACGGTCCCGGATTTTTGTTTTACTTTGTTTAACCGGATATGAATCTACTTTATTTTCGGCAAATGCCATACATTTATCTACAAGAGGACATTTATTACAATCCGGATTTTGAGGAATACATTGTAACGCTCCAAGTTCCATTATTGCCTGATTGTGAAGACCTGCTTTTGAATTGTCCATCAATAATCCGGCTAAATCTGTAAAGGTTTTCTTTCCTTTTGTTGTATCGATCGGAATTTCCAAAGCGTATAAACGCGACAAAACACGAAAGACATTTCCATCAACTACCGGATAAGGTTGATCCCATGCGAATGAAACAATTGCAGCCGCAGTATATTCGCCTATACCTTTCAACGATATAACATCTTCATATTTATCGGGGAATATACCATTGAAGCGATCCATTATGTCACAAGCTGCCATTCTCAGATTACGAGCCCTGCTATAATATCCTAAACCCTGCCAATATTTCAGCACTTCGTCTTCATCTGCAACTGCCAGAGATTCAACATCGGGAAAACGATTAACAAACCGTCTGAAATATTCCAATCCCTGAACAACACGCGTTTGTTGCAATATAATCTCCGATATCCAGATAATATACGGATCATTTGTATTCCTCCAAGGCAAATCTCTTTTATACTCGTTATACCATGCTATCAAAGCACGACTTACTTTTAAATCGTTTTCTATCTGTCTCATAACGACTTGTTTTCACATCAACGTTCAAACCTAACTATTTGATTAATGCAAACATACATAGATATAACGGATTGTAAGGAATGTTTTTTATTAAAAATTGAGCATCAATTCTTTTTACACTTAAATAAAAAGCTATATATTTGCATTCCAAAAAATTAATAGGTCCAAATCAATTAATTAATTTATAGACATGACTAAAGCAGATATTGTTAGCGAAATTTCAAAAAGTACCGGCATTGACAAATCTACGGTATTGGCAAGCGTTGAATCTTTCATGGACATTGTAAAGGATTCTTTAGCTCAAGGTGAGAACGTTTACCTGAGAGGTTTCGGAAGTTTCGTTATTAAGAAAAGAGCTCAGAAAACAGCTCGTAATATTTCTAAAAATACAACGATCATCATTCCGGAACACAACATCCCGTCATTTAAGCCGGCTAAGACTTTCTTAAATGAAGTAAAGTAATCAAGTAATTATACGTTAAATTTAAAATTAAAGAACAATGCCTAGCGGAAAAAAAAGAAAAAGACATAAAATGTCTACGCACAAGCGCAAAAAGAGACTGAAAAAGAATAGACATAAGAAAAAATAAGTCTATCTAGCAAACTCTAAAGAACAAACTTAATAAGAGACCTTTTAAGTTTGTTCTTTGCGTATTTTAAGGTCTGATATTAAAATCCCTCTTTATAGTGATTAGTGAATTAGTAGTTGATGTACAGCCCAAAGAGGTATCTATTGCCGTACTGGAAGACAAGAATCTTGTGGAACTTCAGAAAGAAGCCCGCAACGTGTCTTTCGCTGTAGGCGATATTTATCTTGGTAAAGTAAAAAAACTAATGCCCGGGCTCAACGCTGCGTTCATTGATGTAGGTTATAAAAAGGATGCATTTCTTCACTACCTGGACTTAGGTCCTAATTTCAACACTCAACAGAAATTCCTCAAACAGGCGTTAAGCGATCCTAAAAAAACTCCTCCTATTTCTAAAATGCAGATACTACCTGAAATAGAAAAAGAAGGAAGTATAAGTGACGTACTGAAAGTGGGACAAGAGGTGTTGGTTCAAATTGCTAAAGAACCGATTTCAACAAAAGGACCCAGACTAACTTCCGAGCTATCCTTTGCCGGAAGATATATAGTCCTGATTCCATTTGCAGATAAGGTTTCAGTCTCCACTAAAATCAAATCAAGCGAAGAAAGAGCGCGTCTACGACAATTAATCCAAAGTATTAAACCAAAAAACTTTAGTGTTATTGTCAGAACTTCTTCGGAAGGTAAACGTGTAGCAGAACTCGATCATGAGCTAAAGACATTAGTAAAACGGTGGGAAGATAATATCATTAAAGTGCCTAAAGCAAAAGTTCCCTCTATCATCTATGAAGAGACGGCACGCGCGGTAGCATTATTAAGAGATATATTCAATCCTTCCTTCCAAAACATTCATGTAAACAACTCGGAAGTATATCATAACATACGTGATTATGTTAGCCTGATAGCACCGGGAAGAGAAGACATTGTACAACTGTATACCGGAGAACTTCCTATCTTCGACAATTTTGCTGTAACAAAACAGATCAAATCATTGTTCGGACGTACAGTGACCTATAAAAGTGGAGCCTACCTGATTATCGAACATACCGAGGCAATGCACGTGATAGATGTAAATAGCGGTAACCGCTCAAAAGGCAGTGATGCCCAAGAAAAAACAGCTATCGACGTAAATATTGCCGCAGCCGACGAAATTGCCCGTCAACTTCGTTTGCGTGATATGGGCGGTATTATTGTTGTAGACTTTATCGATATGGCAGAAGCTGCCAATCGGCAAAAGCTATTTGAACACATGTCTAAAGCAATGGCAACCGACCGGGCTAAACACAACATCCTGCCTTTAAGCAAGTTTGGCCTGATGCAAATTACACGCCAAAGAGTACGTCCCGCAATGGACGTAGATACGTCGGAAGCCTGCCCTGCCTGTTTCGGGACAGGAACTGTAAAACCTTCTATCCTATTCACAGATAGTTTGGAAGGCAAAATTGACTGTTTAGTAAATAAGCATCATGTGAAGAAATTCACCCTGCACGTACATCCTTACGTTGCAGCATATGTGAATAAAGGATTAATTCCTTTAAGTTCTAAGTGGAAATGGAGATATACCAGAGGCTTGAAGGTTATCCCCAACCAAAGTTTAGCTTTTCTTGAATACAAATTTTATGATGAAGACAAGAATGAGCTAGACATGAAAGAAGAAAAAGAGATTAAATAAGAAAATCTTACTGACAAAAGTTCCGGGCGATGAATTTCTCCCGGAACTTTTTTATTCCTTCTATATACATCTAAAATTTCTTCCGGTAGAAATACAAATTTCATCCGAGAGAAACTGAAAATCCATCCGAGTAGCCTACAAAAACATTTTGAAAACACTCTTACACCATTCTGTCAATCTGTCATACGACAGACAAAGAAAAAAGTCATGCTTTCATCAAATAACTTTGGCACGGCGTTTGTAGAATAATCTATGAATCGCTTCGGAAGGCGATGGAAAACTTAGAATAATAACAATTAAAATATTTACGTCATGGGAAAAATTATTGGTATTGACTTAGGGACAACCAACTCTTGTGTTGCCGTATTGGAAGGTAACGAACCGGTTGTTATTGCAAACAGCGAAGGTAAAAGAACAACACCTTCAATTGTTGCATTTGTAGAAGGAGGCGAACGTAAGGTAGGTGACCCGGCTAAACGTCAGGCTATCACAAATCCGGAAAAGACTATATTTTCAATCAAGCGTTTCATGGGTGAAACGTATGACCAGGTACAAAAAGAAATTAATCGCGTACCTTACAAAGTGGTACGTGGCGACAATAACACCCCGCGTGTTGATATTGAAGGCCGTCTCTATACTCCGCAGGAAATATCTGCGATGATCCTTCAAAAAATGAAAAAGACTGCAGAAGATTATCTGGGGCAGGAAGTAACAGATGCCGTAATTACCGTTCCAGCATACTTTAGTGACGCACAACGTCAGGCTACAAAAGAGGCAGGTGAAATTGCAGGTTTGAATGTACGTCGTATTGTAAACGAACCAACAGCTGCATCTCTAGCTTATGGCCTTGACAAGACAAGCAAAGATATGAAGATCGCCGTATTCGACTTAGGTGGCGGTACATTTGATATCTCTATCCTTGAACTGGGTGATGGCGTATTCGAAGTAAAATCAACAAACGGTGACACACATCTGGGTGGTGATGACTTTGACCACGTAATTATCGACTGGTTGGCAGAAGAATTCGAACGTGAAGAAGGTGTTGATCTGCGTAAAGACCCTATGGCTTTGCAACGTCTGAAAGAAGCAGCAGAAAAAGCTAAAATTGAATTATCAAGCACAACAAGTACAGAAATAAATTTACCGTATATCATGCCAGTAAACGGTATTCCAAAGCACTTAGTTAAGACTTTAACCCGTGCTAAGTTTGAACAGTTGGCAGACGGTTTAATCCAGGCTTGTATTGCTCCTTGTCGTCAAGCTCTGTCAGACGCAGGTTTGAGCACTTCTGATATAGATGAAGTTATTTTGGTAGGTGGATCTACTCGTATTCCTGCTGTACAGGCTATTGTTGAAAAGTTCTTCGGAAAAGCTCCTTCTAAAGGCGTTAATCCCGACGAAGTTGTAGCCGTAGGTGCTGCAATTCAGGGTGGTGTATTGACTGGAGAAGTAAAAGACGTATTGTTGTTGGACGTTACTCCACTATCTCTCGGTATCGAGACAATGGGTGGTGTAATGACTAAGCTGATCGAATCTAACACAACAATTCCGACTAAAAAGTCTGAGACGTTTACAACAGCCGTAGACAACCAACCTTCTGTAGAAATCCATATATTGCAAGGTGAACGTTCTTTGGCAAAAGATAACAAATCAATCGGACGTTTCCATTTGGACGGAATACCTGCTGCACAACGTGGCGTACCCCAGATTGAAGTAACATTCGATATTGATGCAAACGGTATATTAAATGTATCAGCCAAAGACAAAGGTACAGGAAAGACTCAAAGTATCCGTATCGAAGCTTCCAGTGGTTTGAGCGATGATGAAGTAAAACGCATGAAAGACGAAGCTGCAGCTAATGCCGAAGCAGATAAAAAAGAAAAAGAACGTATTGATAAGCTAAATCAGGCCGACAGTATGATCTTCCAGACCGAAAAACAATTAAATGATCTGGGTGACAAATTACCTGCTGACAAGAAAGCTCCGATCGAAGCAGCTTTAAATAAATTAAAAGAAGCTCACAAAGCTCAGGATATTGCAGGTATAGATGCTGCAATGGCAGAGTTGAACACTGTATTCCAAGCAGCTAGCCAAGAAATGTATAATGCTCAAGGTGGAGGAGCTCAACAACCAGGTCCAGACTTCGGACAACAAACTGGTGGTAACGCTGGAAACAATAATAACAACAACAAAGACGGCAACGTTACTGATGTGGATTTTGAGGAAGTGAAATAACTCATACCATATAGATAATAAAAAAAAGAGATCGTTTCTGAATATTTAGAAACGGTCTCTTTTTTTATCCTATCAACGGCAATGATCTTTTATGTAGTTCTTTAAAATATGAAATGCGGGTGATGCCATCGAGCTATGATCATAGCCACCTAACTCATACAGATAAGTTTCTTTATGTCCGACAACCTTCATCATACGCCAGAAATATGCATTTTCTTCATAACGGCCAAGCATTTCCATATCACGATCTCCAGAAACAATAATCAAAGGAGGAGCATCCGGGCGAACATAAAACAAAGGAGCAAATTCATCAATACCAGGTTGTGTATTTTTCATTCCCTTTGCCTGACGATAAGCAAAATGACTAATAGCATGTCCACTAAAAGGTATTAAAGCGGCAATAGAATCGGCATCTATATTATAGGCTTTCAACCATTTTTTATCCATACCAATCATATTTGTCAAATAACCTCCGGCAGAATGTCCTGAAACAAATATCTTCTGTTTATTACCTCCATATTTTTCTATTTCCTTGAAAGTCCATGCCACGGCAGAAGCGGCATCGTCTATG
>NZ_LT960488.1:645000-895000 GCF_900232875.1 Parabacteroides provencensis
GTAAACAATTTATGCCCGATTATTATCCACGCCAAACTCCTCGACTAGTGAGCTGTTACGCACTCTTTAAATGAATGGCTGCTTCCAAGCCAACATCCTAGCTGTCTTTGCAATCTGACTTCGTTAGTTCAACTTAATTGTTATTTGGGGACCTTAGCCGGTGGTCTGGATTCTTCTCCTCTCGGACACGGACCTTAGCACCCGCGCCCTCACTCCTTAATAATATATACTACGCATTCGGAGTTTGTCTGGACTTGATAGGCGGTGAAGCCCTCGCATCCAATCAGTCGCTCTACCTCATAATATACTAATTAAAGGCTGCACCTAAATGCATTTCGGGGAGTACGAGCTATCTCCAAGTTTGATTAGCCTTTCACCCCTACCCACAGTTCATTCGAACACTTTTCAACGTATACCGATTCGGTCCTCCAGTTAGTGTTACCTAACCTTCAACCTGACCATGGGTAGATCACTTGGTTTCGCGTCTACTCCCAGTGACTAAACCGCCCTGTTAAGACTCGCTTTCGCTTCGGCTCCGTGGCTGAACCACTTAACCTTGCCACTGAAAGTAACTCGTAGGTTCATTATGCAAAAGGCACGCCGTCACCACTGAATGTGGCTCCGACCGCTTGTAGGCAGACGGGTTCAGGGACTATTTCACTCCTCTGTTCGAGGTTCTTTTCACCTTTCCCTCACGGTACTGGTTCACTATCGGTCTCTCGGGAGTATTTAGCCTTACGGGATGGGCCCCGCTGATTCACACAGGATTTCTCGTGCCCCGCGCTACTCAGGATACCACTAAGCTTCGTTATCGAGTCATATACCGGGCTATCACCGTCTATGGCTGTTCTTTCCAAAACATTCTATTTCGATAAGTTCTTGCTATGCCGTGGTCCTACAACCCCAATACTGCCTAAACAGCATTGGTTTGGGCTGTTCCGCGTTCGCTCGCCACTACTTGCGGAATCACTTTTGTTTTCTTCTCCTATGGGTACTTAGATGTTTCAGTTCCCCACGTTTGCTCCATGGTTACATGGTGGCAGGCCTTCAACCTGCCGGGTTGCCCCATTCGGAAATCTTGGAATCAATGGTTATTTGCACCTACCCCAAGCTTATCGCAGCTTATCACGTCCTTCATCGCCTCCGAGAGCCTAGGCATCCACCGTCTGCCCTTGCTTACTTTCTTTTACCTTTGACACTGTACTATAATTAGTACCGCGTCGGGCTGATATATCTTCAGCTTTGCTCTACTTTACTTTATTCTTTTGTCCATCATGTCAAAGATCTTTTTTCAGTTGACAGGTGACAAGGGACAGTTGACAGTTTAATCAACTATACTCTTGCGGTGTGTCGAACTTTTTGGTGGAGAATAACGGATTCGAACCGTTGACCCTCTGCGTGCAAGGCAGATGCTCTAGCCAGCTGAGCTAATCCCCCCTTTTTTTCTTGAGATTTTTTTTGTAGTCCCAGGCAGAGTTGAACTGCCGACCTCTACATTATCAGTGTAGCGCTCTAACCAACTGAGCTATAGGACTGTCAACTTTGCCTCGATTACTCTCAGCATCATTTTTCTCTCTTTCTCTACCTAAAGGACAAACATGGACACTATATCCATACTTATACCCTCTTGTGAGTAAGATCATATATTTTAATACATAGCAACCGTAGTACAAGTAAAGAACTTAATACCTGAGTCTTTACTTCTTCAGAGATCCGTCGCTCCAGAAAGGAGGTGTTCCAGCCGCACCTTCCGGTACGGCTACCTTGTTACGACTTAGCCCCAGTCACCAGTTTTACCCTAGGCCGATCCTCAACGGTTACGGACTTCAGGTACCCCCGGCTCCCATGGCTTGACGGGCGGTGTGTACAAGGCCCGGGAACGTATTCACCGCGCCATGGCTGATGCGCGATTACTAGCGAATCCAGCTTCACGGAGTCGAGTTGCAGACTCCGATCCGAACTGAGACATGGTTTGGAGATTTGCATCACATCGCTGTGTAGCAGCTCTTTGTCCATGCCATTGTAACACGTGTGTCGCCCCGGATGTAAGGGCCGTGCTGATTTGACGTCATCCCCACCTTCCTCACAGCTTACGCTGGCAGTCTCACTAGAGTCCTCAGCTTGACCTGTTAGTAACTAGTGATAAGGGTTGCGCTCGTTATGGCACTTAAGCCGACACCTCACGGCACGAGCTGACGACAACCATGCAGCACCTCGTAAAAAGCTATTACTAGAAAACCAGTTTCCTGGTCGGTCTTCTTACGTTCAAACCCGGGTAAGGTTCCTCGCGTATCATCGAATTAAACCACATGTTCCTCCGCTTGTGCGGGCCCCCGTCAATTCCTTTGAGTTTCACCGTTGCCGGCGTACTCCCCAGGTGGATTACTTAACGCTTTCGCTGTAGAGCTTACAATATATCGCAAACTCCTAGTAATCATCGTTTACTGCGTGGACTACCAGGGTATCTAATCCTGTTTGATACCCACGCTTTCGTGCTTCAGTGTCAGTTATGGTTTAGTAAGCTGCCTTCGCAATTGGAGTTCTGCGTGATATCTATGCATTTCACCGCTACACCACGCATTCCGCCTACCTCAAACATACTCAAGACGCCCAGTTTCAACGGCAATTTTATGGTTGAGCCACAAACTTTCACCGCTGACTTAAACATCCACCTACGCACCCTTTAAACCCAATAAATCCGGATAACGCTCGCATCCTCCGTATTACCGCGGCTGCTGGCACGGAGTTAGCCGATGCTTATTCAGAGGGTACATACAAAACAGGACACGTCCCGCACTTTATTCCCCTCTAAAAGAAGTTTACAATCCATAGAACCTTCATCCTTCACGCGACTTGGCTGGTTCAGGCTCTCGCCCATTGACCAATATTCCTCACTGCTGCCTCCCGTAGGAGTTTGGTCCGTGTCTCAGTACCAATGTGGGGGACCTTCCTCTCAGAACCCCTATCCATCGCCGACTTGGTGAGCCGTTACCTCACCAACTATCTAATGGAACGCATGCCTATCTATCAGCAATAAATCTTTAACAAATATTCCCATGCGGGACCCCTGTTTTATGCGGTATTAGTCCGACTTTCGCCGGGTTATCCCACTCTGATAGGTAAGTTGCATACGCGTTACTCACCCGTGCGCCGGTCGTCAGCGGGATATTGCTATCCCCTGCTACCCCTCGACTTGCATGTGTTAAGCCTGTCGCTAGCGTTCATCCTGAGCCAGGATCAAACTCTTCGTTGTTAATTTGTTTTTTATACCTTTGCTCAGAATCTCTAAATCTATTAAGTAATTGACGGTATTATTATTCTTTAAACAAACATCAATGTCTGTATAATACTTGTACTACTTGTTGTATGTAAATCTTTCAAAGAACTCGTTATACACCCGCTTTTTAGCGAACGTGGATGCAAAGATAAAACTTTTTATTTATTAGCTCCAAATGTTTTCGGAACTTTTTTGATAAAAATATTGTTCTATATCTATTCTCCATTCATTCTCTCTCGAATGCGGATGCAAAAGTAATGCTCTTAAACATATATTCCAAACTTTATCTCAACTATTTTCCTAAACAAAACAAAGCGAACAACCTAATTTGCATAACAACCGCAAGTTACATCATGAAAAAAAATTACAGGATTCGTTATCACTAAATCTTAACGATTTATTTATATATATAATGTACGGGATTACCTAATAAGCTTAATACATTCAAAAATCAGAAAATAAATCATCCCGATGATTTAAAAAAAAGATCGGGATGATTTTATTATTTCATCGGGATGATTTTATTATTTCATCGGGATGATTGGAATAAAGGCTCCTAAAAAACCTTTTCTCTACCGCTTATGTTTTATAATAAGAAGAAATAATTAAAATATGAATTTAAAACTTACAATCCTTACATATATATTACTAATGAATACTTCATGCATACAACGTGATATCGACAAAACAACTGTAAAAACAATTGACATAGACAAATATATGGGCAAATGGTTTGAAATAGCACGGATAGACCATCGTTTTGAACATAACCTGGTTGGCGTTACAGCCCAATACACAAAACTACCCAATGGCAAAATACAAGTGATAAACAGCGGATACTGGAATGATTTCTCCGGAGACTTCAAAACAGCCAAAGGTGTAGCCAAAATAACAAAAGCCTCCGAACCCGGAAAATTAAAAGTTTCGTTTTTTCTTTGGTTTTATGCGGAATACAATATAATGGAATTAGACAGCAAAAACTATTCATATGCTTTAATTGGCAGCAATACATCAGAATATCTATGGATATTAAGCCGTACACCTCAGTTGCCCGAAGAAACTATCCGTCTTCTATTAAACAAAGCAGAACAAAGAGGATATGACATCTCCATAGTAAAGAGAATCAAACAAAAGGAATAAACGTTATGATAATGCAAAATTAAAAATTACATTTGTAACTATAACTAAAATACACAATATGGGAAATATATTACAAGAATTTAAGCAGTTTGCCATGCGCGGAAACGTGGTGGATATGGCAGTAGGTATCATTATAGGTGGTGCTTTCGGCAAAATTGTATCATCTGTTGTAGCCGATCTTATTATGCCTCCAATCGGATTACTGATTGGTGGTGTAAATTTCACAGATCTGAAAATTACGCTTAAACATGCAGTTATGGAAGGCGATAAAATCATCACCCCCGCTGTAAGTATAAATTACGGTAACTTTATACAGGTTACTCTTGATTTTATTATCATTGCCTTTGCCATATTCTTATTAATTAAAGGTATGAATTCTTTAAGTAAAAAGAAAGAAGAAACCCCGCCCGCCCCACCGGCTCCTCCTGCCGACATACAATTGCTTACTGAAATTCGGGACTTACTGAAAAAGCAGGGGTAAAGGAACAAAACGTTACGTTATAATTCCATATGCCTTGAGTAGAGGAATCTAACGTAACGTTTTTTGTGCCAAAATGTGCAACCATTTTCCTGTTACATGCGTCTAAATATAAAAACGATTAAATTCTACTGACTATGGTAACAAGAATCATGACATTATTTACGTTGATAACCCTTTGTGCAATGCCTTGCATGGCAAAAACAATAAAAGGGAACGGTAAGATCACAACCAAACAAATTTCAATTGGAGAATACTCTTCAGTCTTATTAAGTTCCAACACATTAGGATCCAACAACAGTTGGTTCAACTGGTTTTCCAGTGGACAACAAACTTCATACATATTTAATTATAAGCAGGGAGAAACAGCTTCACTTCAGATTATTATAGATGAGAATCTCTATCCATACCTGAATATTAAGACAAACAACGAAGAGCTAACTATTACCACAAAAGGAGGAGAGGAATTAATCCCGACCACCTTCAAACTAAATGGAACATCCAAAAATTTAAAGAAAATCCACACATCTGGTAACATAGATTTCACATTACAAAGCCCTTTATCCGGTGACGATCTGGAAATATTGACAACCAAGGGTAGTGATATTACTATGAAATATCCGGTACAAATGAATCATTGTACAGTGACAGCACGGGCAGGAGGAGATATTGTGCTTAGCAACCTTACTTGCGAATCGATCCAATGCAAAGCTACCAGCGGTAGCGACCTCACTCTTAAAGGGAAAGCGAACAGTGCTTTATATGAAGCGTCCAGTGGATCTGATATCAAAGGGAGCGATTTCATTATAGCCAGGTTAGAGTGTTCTGCCAGTAGTGGATCCGACATATATACGCATGTCACAGACTATTTAAAAGCTTCTGCCAGCGGAGGTAGTGATATACACTATAAAGGAAATCCCAAACTTAACTCCTCTGCTTCCGGAGGCAGCGATATTACAAAAGAGGGCAATTAATTGAAGTGCAATATTTGAACATATGCAAAGATTTCTTTTCCGAATAAGCAGACACAATCCATCTCTCATAAAAACAGCACAGCATTCTATAATTCATTTATATTCATACGGCCTATTCTTTAATTATGTTTACGGAAAACAAATAAACTAAACAATACGCATGTAAAATGTAATAAATATTACATTCGCTAAATTTTATTTGTCATTATGAAGAAAGCAGTAATCGTAGCAGCCTCAACACTGTTGGTTTGCACTTCCTGCGTTACAAAAGGGAAGTATTTATTAGCCGAAAACGGTCGTCTGGAAGCTATCGGGCGTGCCGAAGCTTTAAAGGAACAACTTGGTAAATGCGGTGACGACAATACCCAGTTATCTGCCCGTCTGAATGAATTGTTGCGCGACACAGCACAAATGGGACGTAACATCCGTAACTATCAGACAATGCTCAATGCCAATATGGGCGAACAGGATAAATTAAATTCGCTTCTTAGTGAAAAGATGAGTGAATTAGATAAGCGCGAACGTACCATCAACGAACTGCAGGATTTGATCCATGCCCAGAACGAGAAAGTACAAAACCTGTTGAATAGTGTAAAAGATGCTCTTCTGGGGTTCAGCAGCGACGAACTTACGGTTACCGGAAAAGATGGCAAAGTATATGTTGCCATGTCCGATAAACTTCTCTTCGAATCGGGTAGTGCCAAAGTAGACAAACGCGGTAAAGAAGCACTGGCTAAATTGGCAGAAGTGCTGAATAAACAGACAGACATAGATGTATATATAGAAGGCCATACGGATAGTAAGCCAATCAACACTGCCCAATTCAAAGACAACTGGGACTTGAGTGTGATCCGTGCAACTTCCGTTGTCCGCATACTTACCAAAGATTATGGTGTGAACCCGTTGCAAATACAACCCTGCGGCCGGGGAGAATTTATGCCTGTAGCCGACAATGAAACAGCTGACGGCCGCAGTAAGAACCGCCGTACGGAAATCATCATGGCTCCGAAGTTGAACAAACTGCTGGAGATACTGAAATAACGGATGAAAGCTATACTTGGAATATCTGCATACTACCACGATAGTGCCGCTGCTTTACTAATAGACGGTGAGGTAATAGCCGCAGCGCAGGAAGAACGCTTTACACGTACCAAACATGATTCTTCCTTTCCTCATCATGCCATAAAATATGTATTGGAAGAGGCTGGAATAAACGGTACTGATATTTCATATGTAGCATTCTATGAAAAACCATTCATCAAGTTTGAACGGTTACTGGAAACATACCACGCCTTCGCTCCGAAAGGTTTCCGTAATTTCGCCAAAGCTATGCCTGTATGGGTAAAGGAAAAGCTTTACATGAAACGTATCCTGTGTGAAGAGCTTCTGAAACAAGAAATAGACACACAAATACTATTTCCGGAACATCACTTATCGCATGCGGCAAGTGCTTTCTATCCGTCTCCTTTTGACAAAGCGGCTATCCTGACAGTAGACGGTGTTGGCGAATGGGCGACCACAACAATCAGTATTGGCGAAGGCAAAGAGATCAGGTTACTTCGCGAACTTCAGTTTCCGCATTCTCTCGGACTGCTTTATTCAGCATTCACCTATTACTGTGGATTCAAAGTGAACAGCGGAGAATATAAACTGATGGGATTGGCACCTTATGGCACCCTTTCATCCCAAACACAGGAATACATCCGGATTATAAAAGAAAGTCTGATAGATATCCGCCAAGATGGTTCCTTCCTGCTTAACATGGATTACTTCGACTATGCCACAGGATTAAAGATGACTCAAAACAGTAAATGGGAAAAGCTTTTCGGATTTCCACCCCGGAAGCCGGAGGAGGAATTATCTCAGAAATACATGGATTTGGCTTATGCCATCCAGTCGGTCACTGAGGAAGTATTGCTGCGGCTTATTGAAACCACAAAACAATTGACACAATGTGCCAACCTTGTGCTGGCCGGAGGCGTTGCTCTGAATTGCGTAGCCAACGGAAAGATAGAACGCAGCAATCTGTTCAACAAAATATGGATTCAACCGGCAGCTGGAGATGCCGGAGGCGCTCTAGGTGCCGCTTACGCAACCTGGCACACTTACCTAAAAGAAGAACGAACCGTACACACACCCGACAGTATGTCCGGTTCTTATCTGGGGCCATGCTTTACCGACGCGTCTGTCCAGGCATTTATGCGAAAGAAAAACGCGCAAGGCATAAGGCTGGACGACGATACATTATATAATAAGGTAGCCTCGCTGCTTAACGACGGAATGATTGTAGGCTGGTTCCAGGGAAGAATGGAATTCGGACCAAGAGCATTGGGAAACCGTTCCATCCTGGCCGATCCCAGAAACACCAGCATGCAAAAAATGCTGAATCTCGAGATAAAGTTCAGGGAAAGTTTCCGTCCCTTCGCCCCCAGTGTCTTAGAAGAAGATGTCTCCAAATACTTTGACATGAGCGAAACCTCGCCTTATATGCTTAAAGTAGCAAATCTATCCGTAAGCCACAGATTACCACTACCCGATGATTATGAGGCTTTGCCTTATTTAGAAAAGCTCTACGTAAACCGCTCGTCGCTGCAAGCTATAACACATGTAGACTTCAGTGCCCGTGTCCAGACAGTATCAATACAAACCAATCCGCGTTATTATTCTTTGTTGAACGCTTTCAAGAAACTGACGGGTTGCAGCGTTCTTGTAAACACAAGCTTCAATGTCAGAGGCGAACCTATCGTTTGTACGCCCGATGACGCCTATCGCTGCTTTATGAGTACGGGAATGAATTACCTGGTCATTGGCAACTGGCTTTTCGCCAAACAGGATCAACCGGAAGAAAACATCAAGTCCGTTCCAATGGAATGGACGGATTAGAAGACAAAAAAGGATGCTTCAAACCGAAGCATCCTTTCTACACATCCAACTTTTTCGTTTTAATCTAATTTCAGTACAGCAAGGAATGCTTTTTGGGGCACTTCCACTGTTCCGATTTGTTTCATACGTTTCTTTCCCTCTTTCTGTTTTTCCAACAGTTTCCGTTTACGCGAAATATCACCACCGTAACATTTAGCCGTAACGTCTTTACGGACAGCCTTTATGGTTTCGCGGGCAATAATCTTAGCTCCAATAGCAGCTTGAATTGCAATATCGAACTGCTGGCGCGGAATAAGCTCTTTCAGCTTCTCACACATGCGACGTCCAAAGGCTACACTATTATCTACATGTGTAAGTGTAGACAAGGCATCTACCGGTTCGCCATTCAGCAGTATATCCAACTTTGCCAACTTACTGGGGCGAAAATCATGTATATGGTAATCGAATGAGGCATACCCTTTGGAAATACTTTTCAGCTTATCATAAAAATCAATCACAATTTCGCCCAAAGGCAGATCGTAGTGAATCTCGACACGATCACCAGAAATATACTCCTGTTTAAGCAATATACCACGTTTACCCAGGCAAAGTGTCATGATCGGGCCAATGTAGGTCGTATTAGTTATGACGGAAGCACGGATAAACGGTTCTTCTATATGGTCAATCAACGTAGGATCGGGCAAACCGCTCGGATTGTGCACTTCGATACATTCGTCTTTCTTTGTATAGACCTTATAAGATACGTTCGGAACTGTTGTGATAACATCCATATTAAACTCGCGATCCAGACGTTCCTGCACGATCTCCATGTGCAACAAACCCAGGAAACCGCAACGGAATCCAAAGCCTAATGCAGCAGAACTTTCCGGTTGGAAGGTAAGGGAAGCATCATTCAACTGTAGTTTTTCCAACGACGCACGCAAGTTTTCAAAGTCTTCCGTTTCGATAGGATAAACACCGGCAAACACCATCGGCTTTACCTCTTCGAAACCGGCAATTGCTTCTTTTGCGGGTCTGTCCACGTGCGTAATAGTATCACCTACACGAACTTCCCGGGAAGTCTTTATACCGGAAATTATATAACCTACGTCGCCAGTACGGATTTCACTACGGGGAGACATATCCAGCTTCAATACCCCAACTTCGTCGGCATCATATTCCTTGCCGGTAGCAATAAACTTGACATGATCACCTTTACGTATCACCCCGTTTACCACCTTGAAATAAGCAATAATACCGCGGAAAGAATTAAACACGGAGTCGAAAATAAGACACTGCAACGGAGCTTCGGGATCCCCTTTCGGAGCCGGAACTTTTTCTATAATCGTATCAAGTATCTCGAAAACTCCTTCTCCCGTTTTACCACTGGCACGCAGAATGTCTGTCCGGGGGCAACCCAATAGCTCTACAATCTGATCTTCCACTTCTTCCGGCATAGCACTCGGCAAGTCAATCTTATTCATCACCGGAATAATCTCTAGATCATTTTCTATAGCCATATACAGGTTGGAAATGGTCTGTGCCTGAATACCCTGTGCGGCATCAATAATCAACAAAGCACCTTCGCAAGCGGCTATGGAACGAGACACTTCATACGAAAAGTCTACGTGTCCCGGAGTATCGATAAGGTTCAGTATATATTCTTCCCCCTTATAATTATACTTCATCTGGATAGCATGGCTTTTAATCGTGATACCACGTTCACGCTCCAGATCCATATCATCAAGAACCTGTGCTTGCAAGTCTTTGCCCTCTACAGTTTTGGTGTACTCAAGCAAACGGTCAGCCAAGGTACTTTTACCATGGTCTATATGAGCAATAATACAGAAATTGCGGATATTCTTCATCTTTACACCGTAATTTATTTATTTCTAGAACAGAAACACCTCCGGTAAAGATCATCTTACTACAAGATATCATCTTACGGATGTATGTTTTGCGGTACAAATATACTGTTTTTTTTGGCTCTCTCATAAATATGAAAGAAACGTTCGGCAATACAGCAGTTCTGCAAACAGGATATGCAGCATAAAGGCACGTTCACGGCATAACCCCGTATATACTGTCTACACTCCCTCTTTGTCTTAGCCTCGTCCGGCGTCCCGCCCTCCCCCTGTCAGACCAATCTCCCTAAGTAGGGGGAAATAATCTCCCTAGGTAAGGAGAAAAGATCCCCCTAGGTAGAGGGAAAGTATCTCCCTAGGTAGGGAGATGGTTCAGCCAGGGGAATGTAATAGGTTTCTCTGCGCGTAGTCTGCGTAATATGCGCAGTATGCGTTCCTTAATTCCGACTTTTGACACACATTCTTCTATTAAATAGACAAGCAATTGTTTGTTGTTGAAAGAAAAATAATACTTTTGGCATACCATTTGTTGTTAATAGATTATGACAATACAAGAAATAAACAAAGCATACAACCGCATCATTGGTTCATTGGATAGCAGAGAGTTGAAGAATGCTTTCGATTTCCTGCAAGGATTTATAGCCGGCAGTCGTGAATATTCTTTTCAGGATAAATTAGACGAAGCACAGGAGACATACAGATACATGCTTCGCTACCGGGGTGAAGGCGCCAAAGATCCGATGCAGGAACAGATATATAACAATCTGGTAGCTTCGGCATACGAATTGGCAGACTTGGTGAAACATAAAGCATTGGCCATCGAATCGCCTCTGGTTTATTACAGCCATCGACGTAATCTGCAAACCCAGCAGCAGATGAGCTATACCAATCTGCACAGCATGCTATCTACTCCGGTTGGAATAGTAAAAGAGGAAGTACGGTTTGAAGCCGGGCTGATTGTTCTTTTCCACAAGATATGGGTTTCAAACCCTCTTACGGCAGAAGAAGTAGCAGGCATACAAGACATATTGACAGACACCGCTTTGCCTACCTGTGTGGGTGCACAGACGGTGTCTGCCTTAATGCTCGGGTTGCAAATGGCCTTTGATAAAGAAAAGCTCATGTTGCTTTTCGATGCTGCGTCGTTGGACAATGAAGAAATACGTGTCCGTGCCCTGATCGGCATTTTGCTCACTTTATGTAAATACAGGAAACGCACAGCGTTATATCCGCAGATAGCAAACAGGCTAGCTGCACTGGACGAAAAAACACCCAACCTCACCAAGGCAATCCGTACGATTATCCTACGGTTTATCCTGGCCAGAGAAACGGAAAAGATTACCCGTAAACTGCAAGACGAGATCATCCCTGAAATGATGAAACTAAGTCCTAAGATCAGCAAGAAGATCAATCTGAAAGATTTTAACCCCGAACAACTCGGAGACGAGATGAATCCGGAATGGCAAGAGATGAGTTCGCTAGGTAAGAAGATGGAAGAATTCAGCGAACTACAACAGGAAGGAGCCGATGTGATGCATTCTACGTTTGTTCATCTGAAGAACTTCCCGTTTTTCAGGGAACTAAGCAACTGGTTTATGCCGTTTACCACATCACACACAGCATTTGGAGACCGTTTTAACAAAGACAGTGCCGAAAAACAAATGCTCGACACGATGACTACTGCCGGATTTATGTGTAACTCGGACAAGTATTCGTTTTATTTCAGCATGATGCAACTGCCGGAAGCACACCGTAGCATGATGATGAATCAATTTGACAGCCAGGCCAACGAAATGATACAACAAAGCAAAGAAGAGCTGATCAGTAAAAGAGGCAAAGAGGAAATAATTACAGGACAGTACATTCAGGATTTGTACCGTTTCTTCAAACTATACCCCAGTCATCTCGATTTTGAAGACATATTTACCTCTCCGATCGATTTCCATAATCTTCCGATACTGCAACCCTACATCTCGGACGAAGAAAGCCTGACTACCATTGCGGAATATTACCTCCGCAAGAATTACTTCTCCGATGCCCTGATTATTTACAACCGTTTATCGGAGCATATTCAGGATAGCGACATCCTATTCCAGAAAATAGGCTATTGCAAACAAATGGGCGGAGATATAGAAGGGGCATTGGAAGCCTACCTTCGTGCCGACCTGCTCAATACGGAAAGCAAATGGGTGATCCGGAGAATTGCAGGCTGCTACCGCACATTGAAACAGCCGGAAGAAGCATTGAAGTATTATCGTCGCTACGAAACGCTTAGCCCGGATAACTTATCTGTCCAGATCAGCATAGGACATTGTTATCTGGAACTGAAGAATTACAACGAAGCATTAAAATACTATTTCAAGGTAGATTATCTGGACAACAAAAGCCATAAGGCATGGCGGCCGATAGCCTGGTGCTCGTTTCTGACAGGAAAATATGACCAGGCACGCAATTATTACAAGAAGATAACGGACAGCCAGCCCGATACGCAAGACTATCTGAATGCCGGTCATACCGAATGGGCTCTGCAAAATATCAAAGGGGCACTCTCTTACTATAAGCAAGCCATAGAAGCCGATGATTACGACTTCAATAAATTCCGGGAACAGTTCATCCAGGACATTCCGGATCTGCTTGTTGCCGGCATCGAAGAAAATGAAGTTCCTCTTATGCTAGACCAACTTCAATATACACTAGACGATACATCAAACAGATAAGCAGCAAACATGGAAGGCTGTCTCCGGTAAGTTCCTTTCGGGTCGCCATAAGGCCACTTATCATTCCAAAGTGTTTGGAGTTATAGCTCCGGATACTTTGGACAAAAAAGACTTGTTGAACAGCCCCTTCTTTTGTACTTTTGCAACATAAATCAATAAAGAAAATGGAAACCTCAAAAGTTTACTTCACCAACTTACGTACCACGCCGTCAAGCAACCTGCTCGACAAGATGGAGCGCCTTGTTAAACGTGCCGGCATTGAGAAAATCGATTTTAAAGACCAATTTGTAGCCATTAAAATCCACTTTGGAGAGCCTGGCAACCTGGCTTATATCCGCCCTAATTATGCAGCCCGTATGGCAAACTTGCTTCGCAGTTTGGGAGCCAGACCTTTTTTGACCGACTGCAATACGCTATATTCCGGACGCCGCTCCAACGCCGTTGATCACCTAAGGAGTGCCATGGAAAACGGGTTTAATCCCATCTCCGCCCAATGCGATGTAATCATTGCCGATGGTCTGAAAGGAACCGACTGCCGGGAAATCGAAATAAACGGCGAGTACTGCCCGGCACCTAAAATAGGTACAGCCATTGTTGATGCCGATATTGTTCTTTCCATGAATCACTTTAAAGGACACGAACAAAGCGGCTTTGGCGGTGCATTGAAAAATCTGGGAATGGGATGTGCCAGTGTAGCCGGGAAGCTTGAACTACACGGTAATTCGCAACCTGTAATAGACATCGAAAAATGTAAAGGATGCAACATCTGTGTAAAACATTGCGCACATGATGCCATACACCTGAATGATAACCGCAAAGCTGTTATCGATTATGACAAATGTGTAGGTTGCGGACAGTGCGTGGCACTTTGCCAATACGAAGGGGCTGTTCTGGCTTCGTGGGACACTTCCGAACGGCTGAATTACAAGATTGCCGAATACACAAAAGCCGTATTACTGGATAAACCTCACTTCCACGTAAGTTTCATCATGAATGTATCTCCCGAGTGCGACTGTTGGAACCACAATGATGCAGCCATAGTCCCCGATTTAGGAATTGCCGCTTCTTTCGATCCGGTAGCATTGGATAAAGCATGTGCCGATCTGGTTACTAACGCACCTGCACTGCAAACCGTAAACCGTCTCTCGGAAGCTCATCCCCATCAGCATCTGGAAGGCGAAGACAAGTTCCATTTGATCCATCCCGACACAAACTGGCAGGCAGGTTTGGAACATGCCGAAAAGCTAGGGCTAGGAACTCAACAATATGAACTTATAACCGTTTAATCATGAATCAGGATACAATCTGTGCCGTATCTACAGCACCCGGAACCGGAGGAATAGCAGTTATTCGCGTTTCCGGCCCCGAAGCCATATCAATCTGCAACTCTATCTTTGTTCCCAGAACCAAAGGAAACAGCGTAACGGCGCAAAAAGCCTATACGCTCAGCTACGGTAGCATTTATCGTAACGGAGAGATGATTGACGATGTTTTGCTGGCATTATTCCGTAATCCGCATTCATTTACGGGAGAAGATACGGTAGAGATCACCTGTCATGGTTCTGTTTATGTACAACAACAACTACTGCAACTGCTTATCGAAAAAGGCTGTCGTTCCGCTTTGCCCGGCGAATACACACAACGTGCCTTCCTTAACGGCAAAATGGATCTTAGCCAAGCCGAAGCAGTTGCCGACCTTATTGCCTCTACTTCCGCCGGACAACATAAACTGGCAGTAAGCCAGATGCGCGGAGGATTCAGCAATGAATTAAGCAAACTTCGCAATCAGTTGCTAGACTTCACATCCCTCATCGAATTAGAACTCGATTTCAGCGAAGAAGATGTAGAGTTTGCCGACCGTTCAAACCTAAAGCAACTGGCATCCGGCATTGAACAACTAATCCATAAGCTAGCCGATTCCTTTAGTGTGGGCAACGCTATAAAAAACGGTATTCCCGTAGCCATAATAGGTGAAACCAATGCAGGAAAATCTACTTTACTGAATCTTTTAGTGGGAGAAGAACGTGCCATTGTCTCCGATATACACGGCACAACCCGGGATGTGATAGAAGACACGATCAATATTTCAGGCATCAACTTCCGTTTCATTGATACCGCCGGCATCCGCGAGACCAACGATACGATAGAAAGCCTTGGAATAGAACGAACATTCAAGAAACTGGAACAGGCTTCTATTGTTCTTTGGGTAATTGACCTAACCAGTCCGCCAGAATTAATAGAATCGCTCGCACAAGTCATCATCCCCAAAACCGAAGGCAAGCACACACTATTAATATTTAACAAATCCGACCTGCTGTCACCCGAAGCTCTGGCTGCCAAGCAGCAACTCCTATCCAATGTTCCGGCAGAACGTCTTTACATCTCAGCCAAGCAACAAAACAATACCGAATTGCTGCAACAACAACTCCTAAAGGCCGCTTCTATCCCAGAGCTAAGCCAAAACGACGTCATCGTCACAAACGTCCGCCATTACGAAGCTCTGACAAAAGCTCATGAAGCCATTACCCGCGTCATAAACGGCCTCGACCAAAACATTTCCGGCGACTTCCTCAGCCAGGATATCCGTGAATGCATGCACTATCTGGGAGAAATAACAGGCCAAATCAGCAATGATGAAATATTAGGGAATATATTTGGGAAGTTTTGCATCGGGAAATAACATGAATATAATCCAACTAACAGAAAATAAAAAGCAATACATAGACCTGCTGTTGCTCGCTGACGAGCAGGAGTCTATGATCGACCGTTACTTAGAGCGTGGAGACATGTTTGTGCTCAATGATAATGGCGTAAAGGCCATTTGTGTTGTCACGGATGAAAACGACGGAGTTTGTGAACTCAAAAATATTGCAGTTACTCCTGAATTCCAACGACAAGGATATGGCATGAGAATGATAAATTACCTATTCACCCACTATTCAGGTAAATACAATCAGATGATAGTAGGAACAGGTGATGTACCAAGTACGGTTGGATTCTACAAAAGCTGTGGATTTGAATACTCCCACCGCATTGAAAACTTTTTCACGGACAATTACGGTCATCAGATAATTGAAGATGGCGTGCTGCTTAAAGATATGATATATCTAAGACGAGAAATATGATATGGATAAATGTCTTTCCCCCTGCAAACCATTTGTAACGTAGCCAACATATAGAACTGTACCTTTATTAAATCAATTTGTGAACAGTTTTAAAGGTTATTCTATGCTAGCTGTTACAGAAAACACACCGAAATCAGAATTAGAAGGTATACATTTTTTCATATTTATACTTGTATTATTCATAACCATTTCTACAACAGGTGGATGCATTAAATAACGATTTATGTTTTTATTAAACTCTTCATTAGTTATATATAACAGTTTTGCTCCCTCAACCTGATTTACATGTTTATCTCCTTCTTGAGAAGCACTTTTCCAAAGAATAGAACCTCCGGTAAAGTAGGATTCAAATGAGTGAGCATCTACAATAGGGATGCCCAAACGCAGATAACCTGAGAATAGAGGGTAATTGGTAATAACAACTCCCAATATGGGTTTTATCCTTATAATCTCCAATTAGATTGCAGAAATGTTCATGATTATTTTTAATATATTCCTTTTTCCTTTGGGCTTGGGAACATCCTTCTTTCAACCGTTTAAGTGCATTATGGTAATCTCTGACTTCCATCGGATATCGTATGCATTTCACTTCTGCTACAATCAAGGTCGAATCCATACTTATTAATAAGTCGATCTCTTCGGATCCCCCCTCGTCAATACGAAATTTCTTCTGTTTTATTACTGTATAAGGAAACGGCTGTTCCGATTTTCCGCTTATAAGCTTTTTTATAATATACTGCTCCAAATGTTTACCACGGTCTTTCAATGATATCCCTCCTTTTTCCAGCCAATAGTCAATCAGGTTATAAGTCATTGGAAAAGTCAACGGCAATAAAGTAAACAGATAATCGACTCCCTGACAAAGAAATGGAGTATTCCATAAATTAAGATATCCTGTTTCATATTCTAAAAGAGATAAAAAAGAACATATTTCTCTGGAACCAAAACCTGTACGTATCCTCAGATATTCTATTAAATCTCTTTTCGCAATTCTAAACGGATAAGAATAAAATCTTTCTTTTTCCATTATTGCAGTTTCCGGTATCTGAAGCTTAGAAGCAACAGTAAACAAATATGATATCAGGTTAAACATAAAAAACACTTTATCTATATCCAGGTTACCGTATGCCGAAAACGGGACTTTTTTAAGAAATTCGTAATACACGTTCAGGGATGCCTGCATGTTCATACCATGAGATATTTCCTCTTTATCCTGTCCGTCAGAAAGTTTATATCTTAAATAACCATTCTCTACATAACATTTCTTTATCCGTTTTTTTGCCTGATACGGATATTTGAAAGAAGAAGACATAAGAATCGAATACTGATCAAAAACCCTCTGATACATTATCCGAAGGCCTGCTGCTTTTAATTTAAGTTCATGATGAGAGAAAAAATCAATTTTCAGCACCTTTTCATTTAATACAAAAAAGCCTTCATTCCAAACTGCATTTTCATAATTATATTTCATCATATTTATAATATTGCAGCTTTGGCATAAGTCCATGATAGTATCGGCGCTATCTTGGTTCCCTTTAACTGGATCGATTATAAAATCATTTACATCTTTATATAGCAAATATTTCACAAGTGTATTCAAAGAGTCGACACCTGCTTCGACAAGTCCTGAGGCACTTATTTCCCCAATTGATTGATCCGGAGACTTTATTTTAAAATCGGCCTCATTTATAAACAAGAACTCCTTCCTACCTTTGCCTCCTTGCTTGTCAGGTTTGGCTCTACCCGAAAGCTCTTTCTGTACAAGTTGATAATCGCGGTTTAAAGCCGCAAACGAAAAATCAAGCAATTCTTGTTGTGAAAAATTACTTTTAGCTATAAGGCTATCTAAATGTGCATATCCCTTTTTACTGAAATTATTCATAAGGAAAGTTGTATCACATAAATGAAGTATCTGAATTATTTCAGACTTTTTTTCCTCATTCATATTAGTTTCTGAATTTACAAAACGTACAACCTCTTCACATATCTTC
The DNA here is from genome assembly GCF_900232875.1 of Parabacteroides provencensis. Classification (NCBI taxonomy): domain Bacteria; kingdom Pseudomonadati; phylum Bacteroidota; class Bacteroidia; order Bacteroidales; family Tannerellaceae; genus Parabacteroides; species Parabacteroides provencensis. The sequence continues at coordinate 663,430 of NZ_LT960488.1, forward strand.
TTTATATTCTCTTCAGAAAAAGAAGGACTAAAAGGATTAAAGCCTTTTTGTTCCCTAATATTTTTCAAAGTATTATCAAATAGCAAATTAAGTTTTTCCATTTCCATACGATTATGTATATCCGATAAACAGCAAATAAACAACACCTTATTACTTCTTCTTAAAAAGCAGTTATCCTTCTTCTCCCCTATGCTTCTGTTTGCGGGAATAAAGTTTCTTGAACTGGTGCACACGGTCGGATGAATGAAAGCCCGGGCCAAGCAGTTCTTGTTCAGCCATGCGATTTCCTTTTTTGGCGGCTTTGATGTAATCTTCTATCGAGATACTTTTCCGAACCTTGTTCTTCTGTATTTTCATAAATTCAATATTTACCATATTCACATACGAAGTTATACATAATATTTATATTTATTATCTTTACACGTAATTATACGACTTATATAAACTTAATACAGATATAACTACATTTGCTACTTAAATAAACAGAATATGGCAGACAACTACCTCGAAAAAAAACTGGAAGCTTATCAGGCACGGAAAACATCCGGTACGAAAAGAGTAAACACTTTCCATAAAACCAGAAGAGTTTTTATTACCGGAGGAGCCGAAGGTATAGGTAAAGCCATAGTAAAAACGTTTCGCAGCGCAGGCCACCGAGTTGCTTTTTGCGACCAGAACGAGATAACAGGAAAAGAGACTGCTCTTCAAACAGGAACGGATTTTTATCACGTAGATATAAGCGACAAAGATGTTTTAGAAAAGTCTATGCAGCACCTGTTTGCTGACTGGGGAGATATCGATATTATTATTAACAACGCAGGTATCAGCCAGTTTTCTCCTATTACGGAAACCAGTGTAGAGGATTTTGACCGGATTCTATCAGTCAATCTCCGCCCGGCATTTATCACCTCCCGGCAGCTTGCCCTGCACAGGCAATCGCAAGAAATCCCGAACCGGTTTGGACGGATTATCAATATAAGCTCCACCCGTTACCTAATGAGTGAACCGGGCAGCGAAGGATATGCGGCCTCCAAAGGCGGTATCTATTCGCTTACTCACGCATTAGCTATGTCACTGGCAGATCTGCACATCACTGTCAATTCCATTGCCCCGGGTTGGATACAAACACGTGACTACGATCAGCTTCTACCTGCCGATCACGCCCAACATCCATCCAAACGGGTAGGAAAACCAGAAGATATTGCACGTATGTGCCTATTCCTAAGTCAGGAGGAAAACGATTTCATCAATGGAGAAAATATCACCATTGACGGAGGAATGACGAAAAAGATGATTTACACCGAATAGCATGGCACGCATATTAACTGAATTACACACGTCATTAGAATAACATTATAAATCAGGCTTACAGAATATGATAGAATTACCCGAAGCAATCACTATTGGCCGCCAGGTGAATCAAACGCTTGCCGGACGCACAGTAACGGATGTATACGGAGCTACCCACCTGCACAAGTTTACATTCTTCAACGATACACCCGAAGCATACTGCAAATTACTTGCAGGCAGACGCATTGATTCGGCAGAAGGGAAAGGGATATTTGTAGACATCAAGTTCGACAACAATATATTCCTAAGTATTTTCGACGGTATAAATATGCGCTATAACGAGAGCAAAACAACTATTCCAACGAAATACCAGATGCTGATTACATTTGACGATAATTCATTTATCAGCTTCAATACTATCATGTATGGCGGCATTTACGCCTTCAGTGAAACACTGGATAATAAATACCAGACTCTCAGCCTGGAAAGTATTTCGCCTTTAAGTGACGCTTTCAACGAATCTTACTTTGACAAACTGGTTTCCGCCGAGAAGAAAAACATAACGACGAAAGCTTTGCTCGCAACGGAACAACGTATTCCGGGTGTGGGTAACGGTGTCTTACAAGATATTTTATTTAATGCAGCCATTCACCCCAAGCGCAAAATATGGTCTTTTACAGATGAAGAAAAACAACGTTTGTTTCGCTCGATCAAAGCCACCCTGCAACAAATGACGGATGGCGGCGGAAGAGATACGGAAACCGATTTCTTCGGAAACAAAGGCGGCTACAAGTCGATATTGTCGAAAAATACATACGATTTGCCTTGTCCGCGCTGTGGCTACGGCATTGTGAAAGAAGCCTATATGGGAGGGTCGGTTTACTATTGTCCCGAATGCCAAAAACTATAAAACCACGCGGCATGTTTCATTTACTTCATATACAGGATTCGTCCCCTGCCCTGCCTCAACGGTTTACCTATCCTTTCCATTATATACCTCATCCGTTATGTGTACAGGCCGCCCAAGAAGTGCAAGCTTATCTGGAAAAACAAGAAGAATGGAGAGAGGAACTGGAACAAGGAAAGATGTTTGGTGTATTGATCACAAAGAATCATATGGGAAAACTGGGCTTTCTGGCAGCTTTCTCGGGTACGTTGGCCGGAAAGAACCTACATCCCTACTTCGTTCCTCCTATTTATGATTTGTTAGAACCGAAGGGATTCTTCAAACCGGAAGAAGACCGGATATCATCTATAAACAAACAAATCGAAGCAATTGCAGGAAGTAAGGAATACCAGGCATGCAAACAACATCTGAGGCAACAAACAAAGGAAGCCGAATTGTCTTTAAAAGTTGCAAAAGCACAGTTAGCTAATGCAAAAAAGAAGCGGGATGCATGCCGTATGAATCATCCGGATGCGGTAGAGCAAGCTGTTATGATACGTGAAAGCCAATATGAAAAGGCGGAGTTTAAACGGTTGAAAAATCACTGGAAAGAGCGGATCAGTTCTTTGCAAGCAAATGTAGAAACATTTGAACAAGAGATAAACCGGCTAAAGGCCGAACGGAAGGAACGCTCCGCCGCTTTGCAACAAAAACTTTTCGAACAATTCAGGATGCTAAACGCACGTGGTGAAAGCAAGAACCTGTTAGCAATCTTTGAGCAGGCTAAACATCAACTGCCTCCTGCCGGTGCTGGTGAATGTGCCGCTCCCCGTCTTTTGCAATATGCTTATCTGAAGAAACTGCATCCCATAGCGATGGCCGAATTCTGGTGGGGACAATCGCCCAAAGCGGAAATACGGCGGCATGGCTATTATTATCCGGCCTGCAAAGGGAAATGCGAGCCAATTCTCAACCACATGCTTCAAGGATTAGAGGTAGATCCGAATCCATTGGCAGAAGAGCTCCCAAAGGAAACAGAACTCCGTATCTTGTGGGAAGACGAATGGTTAGCGGTAGTGGATAAGCCAGCCGGAATGCCTTCTGTTCCGGGTAAGCTGCATCTGAACTCGGTCTACAGTGAGATGCAGAAACGCTATCCGGAAGCAACCGGCCCTTTGGTGGCACACCGGCTCGACATGGCTACTTCCGGGCTATTGATAGTAGCCAAAACAATGGAAGTATATCAGAATCTGCAAATCCAGTTTAGTAACCGGACAATCAGGAAATGTTACATCGCTTTATTAGAGGGAAAGGTTGCTTTATCTCAAGGCATAATTGACCTACCTCTTTGCCTTGACCCGGAGGACAGACCCAGACAAATGGTGAGCGATAAACACGGAAAACGGTCTGTTACGGAATATCAGGTTCTAGGATATAAGGATGGCATAACCCGAATTGCATTCTATCCGTACACCGGACGAACGCACCAATTACGCGTTCATGCAGCTCATACATCAGGGCTAAATGCACCTATAGTCGGAGATGAATTATATGGAAAAAAAGCTGAACGGCTTCATCTGGACGCCGTTACCATAACATTCCGCCATCCTGTTACAGGAGAAACGATCTGCGTGGAGAAAGAAGAAACCTTTTAAAAAGAATCAGCGTTTAAACTTCAAGAAAGGAAGAACCAAGAAAGCCGGAATACAGCAAATCATCACCCAGACGAAGAAATACTGGTAGCCGATCTGCTCCTGAATCCAACCGGAAGCCATACCAGGCAACATCATGCCTAGAGCCATAAATCCGGTACTGATGGCATAATGTGAAGTTTTATATTCGCCTTCGGCAAACAACATCAGATACATGGTATAAGCAGTAAAACCGAAACCATAGCCAAACTGTTCGACAGCGACACAGGCGTTGATAACGAATATATTATCTGGCATAGCATATGCCATGTATAAATAAACCAGATTTGGCAATGAAATAGCCAAGGCCATAGGCCAAAGCCACTGCTTCAATCCTTTCCGCGCAATAGCCAGTCCGCCCCAAATGCCTCCCAGCAACAAAGACACTACACCAACCGTGCCATAAGCAAAACCTACCTGTGCCGTAGACAGCGCCAATCCGCCAGTCTCGCGACTATCCAACAAAAAGGGAGAAGCCAGTTTCACCAGTTGCGATTCACCCAAACGATAAGTAAGCATAAAGAGTATTGCCGGAATAATACCTTTTTTACGAAAAAAACTGGCAAATGTCTTCATAAACTCAACCATGATGACAGACGGCGTAACCTGAGGACGCGGAGCATCTTCGGTCGGGCGAGGCAATACAGACCGATGCCATAAAGACAGTCCAACAAACAGACCTGCTATAATAAAGAAGATAATGCTCCAGGAGAAAGGAATACGTCCGGTAGACTTTTCCAGAAAACCGGCCAGCATAACCAGCAGACCTTGCCCGGTAATCATGGCCACCCGATAGAAGGTATTACGTATGCCGATGAAGAAGGCTTGTTGATCCTGCGTCAGTCCCAGCATATAAAAGCCGTCGGCGGCAATGTCGTGTGTAGCCGAACTGAAAGCCATCAACCAGAAGAATGCCAACGTAGCCCGAAAGAAGAAATCGCCGGGAAGGACAAATGCAACGCCTGCCATGCCGGCTCCGATAAACAGTTGCATGGCGTAAATCCACCAACGCTTCGTCTTGATCAAATCCACAAACGGACTCCACAACGGTTTGATAACCCACGGAAAGTAAAGCCAACTAGTGAATAAAGCTATATCCGTATTAGATATATCGAGCCGCTTGTACATAATGACAGAGAGCGTCATTACGGCCACATAAGGTAAACCTTCCGCAAAGTACAATGAGGGAATCCAACTCCAGGGATTTTTCATAACTGAAAGATGTCTGCATCCTTCCATGCCGGAAATTTAGCACGAAAGTCATTTAGTTCGTTTTTCAGGAGCGTACATGTACGCATTATCTCTTCCCGCTTACCGGCATCAGCCATCTTTTTACCCCTGGGATCAAACACCATCGAATCTCCACGGTAAGAGAATCCTTTTCCATCTACACCCACACGATTCACGCCACATACATAACACATATTCTCTATGGCACGTGCCTGAAGCAGCACTTTCCATACTTTCTTGCGCGGCTCAGGCCAGTTCGCCACATAAATAAGGAGATCATATTCATTATTTACGTTCCGGCTCCAAACCGGAAAACGGAGGTCATAGCATACCAGCAAACGAATATTCCAATCTTTGTAACGTACAATTACACGCTCATCACCGGCAGAAAAATGTTTATCTTCACCGGCCATGCGGAATAAATGACGCTTGTCATAGTAATATTCTTCGCCATCAGGCGTAATAAAGAATGCACGATTATAATATTTACCGTTTTCCTTTACTATAAAACTGCCGACAATAGCTATACCATACTTATGAGCCCAATTTTTTACAGAACGTATTGTTTCGCCATCCATTGTATCTGCCAGTTTCTCTACTTCCATAGAAAAGCCGGTAGTAAATGTTTCCGGCAGAACGGCTATATCCGTTTTACCGCTTACACGGCGGAGCAACTCTCCATAATATTCCAAATTTTCATTCCGGTCTTCCCATATTATATGAGACTGAACCATACTGATACGCAAATTGTCGGCCATATTATTACACATTAAATTTCAACAAAATTCTCCGGATGACAAGCCGTAATTCCACGATAATGCATACGTATTTCGTGTATATCCTTATCAACATCTCCCGTAGGATAAAATACACCTTTTGTTCCGACTTCTTTCTTTCCATAATCAAAGTAAGCCATCACTATCGGCACATTTGCTTTGAAAGCAATATAATAGAAACCCTTTTTCCATTCTTTTGCCCGCTTGCGCGTACCTTCGGGAGTAATTGCCAACTGGAATTTATCACGCGTATTAAATATTTCCACCATCTGTTCTGTAACAGATGTTCGTTTTCCGCGATCAACCGGAACTCCACCCAACCAATTAAACAACAGGTTAAAAGGGAAAAAGAACCATTCCTTCTTTATAAGGAAGCCTGCATTACACCCAATTGATGTATAAAATAACTTTCCTACGATAAAATCCCAGTTGCTGGTATGAGGCGCAACACATACTATGCATTTCGGCAATTCAACACCATCAACCGGGCCAAGTTTCCATCCTGCTAACCGGAGTATTGCTTTACAAATTTCTTTCTTCATGCTTACTTTTCTTTGCTCAGAGAGCTAATTTCGGTAGCAATGGCATTTACCTCCAACTGCAAGTCAGCTCTGAGCTTGCGATAATATTCTTTAACTAATGCCTTATTTTCCTTCGCATCAGGACGATTGGCACGACGTACATATTCATCTTGCATATCCAAGATTCGAGCCATCACAACATCGGCTTTTTCTTGATTTACGCCGGGAATATACAACTTGCATACTAGTGCTTCTGTAAATAAATCACCAGCCACATAGCTGATGTCTTTCTTTAAAATTCTTCTTTTAGCCATACTTCATTTGTATTTAAACTTCCACAAAGTTAGGAATATTGTTATTAAATACCTTTGAATAATGGAGAAAAACATAAAATAGACTATCTTTGCAAGCGTGAAATTACTGATTATAAACAATATCATATATGAGCAATAACATAACGACGCCAGAGTATCTGTTTGAAAGTAGCTGGGAAGTTTGTAATAAAGTAGGAGGAATTTACACTGTCCTTTCGACGAAAGCGCATACATTACAACAAATCTTTAATGACAAAATAGTTTTCATTGGCCCGGATGTATGGACAGACACAAAAACACCTGACTTCATTGAAGATACAGTCTTGTTTGCCGATTGGAAACAACATGCATTATCCCAAGAGAAACTAAATATCAAGGTCGGCCGATGGAATGTTCCTGGAACGCCTCCTGTAGTCTTAGTCGACTTCAAACCTTTTTTCAAAGAGCGTGATGCTTTCTATTTTTCTATGTGGGAACATTTCAAGGTTGATTCGATGCATGCTTACGGAGACTACGACGAATCTTGCATTTTCGCTCTTGCTGTTGGCAAAGTAATAGAAAGCTTTTATCACTTTTATAAGTTGGAAAACAAGAAAGTAGCCGCCTTATTCAATGAATGGATGTTGGGAATGGGTGCACTTTATATCCAAAAACAACTTCCGGCCATTGCCACATTATTCACAACACATGCCACATCTATCGGTCGTTCCATTGCAGGCAATAACAAAGCTTTATACGCCTATATGGATGGTTATAACGGAGATCAGATGGCCAGAGAGTTGAATATGGAAGCCAAACATTCACTGGAAAAACAAGCGGCTCACTATGTAGATTGTTTTACTACGGTTAGTGATATTACTGCCCATGAATGTAAGCAATTATTAGACAAGGCACCGAATATTGTTACCCCCAACGGCTTTGAACGCAACTTTGTTCCGGAAGGAAAAGTATACACAGAAAAACGAGCTATCGCACGTCGCACATTAATTAATGTAGCAGAGAAACTTTTGGGTAGCCCTATATCTTCGGATGCTTTATTAATTTCTACCAGCGGACGTTATGAATATCGAAACAAAGGTATCGACGTATTTATCGAAGCGATGAACCGCGTACGTACATCCGGTCGTTTGCAACGCGAAGCAATAGCATTCATTATGGTTCCGGCATGGGTTCGTGATGCCCGTGCAGATTTGAAAGAAGTTATAGAAAAAGATATTAAAACGACTTCACCTCTACAAGTACCTTTTATTACACACTGGCTACACCAAATGCGGGAAGATAAGGTATTAAACTATATTACACATGCAGGCTTTACGAATAAGGCATCCGACAAGATGAAAATTATCTTCGTACCTTGTTATCAGGACGGATCCGACGGTATATTCAATAAGGCTTATTACGATTTGCTCATTGGCATGGATGTCACCGTTTACCCTTCATATTACGAGCCTTGGGGCTACACCCCATTGGAAAGTATAGCGTTTGGTATTCCTACAATTACAACAAATCTGGCAGGTTTCGGGTTATGGGCCGCAAAAACAGTATCGGGAAATGATATTAACGAAGGCGTTGCCGTTGTTAATCGTACAGACTTCAATTATTTCGAAGTTGCCGATACTATTGCAAATTATATATTGTCTTACGCACAGAAAGACAAAAAAGAAACTGAAACCATCAAACAACATTGTTTTGACATTGCCAGCAAAGCCGAATGGAGCAAATTTATTACTTATTATAAAACAGCTTTCGGCATAGCATTAGAGCAAGCTCAGAAAAGAAACAACTAAACATAACTCATAATTAAGAAGATAATCCTATCTTTGCACAGTTTTACAAAAAGAAGAAAGATTATCATTTATTCATAAAAAGAAACTTATTAAACTTCACGATAATGAAAATCAAGGCGAATAACGCAAACAGTCCGATCTGGAAAGAGGTTTACTCACATTCAAAGCTTCCTCAGCAGTTGGAACCGCTTTACGAAATGGCTACTAACCTTTGGTGGGTATGGAATCATGAAGGTGCCAAACTATTCCGCAAATTAGATGAAAAGCTTTGGCAAACAACAGAAGGCAATCCTGTACTATTGCTACAAAAACTTCCATATAAACGTATAGAAGAAATTTTGGCAGACAAAGCAATTATAGCGGAAATGAAAAAGGTGTATGCCGATTTCAAAGCTTACGTAAATGTAAAGCCTGATACAACAAAACCGTCGGTTGCTTATTTCAGTATGGAATATGGTTTAACGAATGTGTTAAAAATATATTCAGGAGGTCTCGGTGTACTGGCCGGCGATTATCTGAAAGAAGCCAGCGATTGTAATATAGATTTATGTGCCGTAGGCTTCTTATACCGTTACGGATATTTTACACAATCTTTGTCTATGGACGGACAACAGATTGCAAATTATGAAGCTCAAAACTTCAATACATTACCACTTACACAGGTAATGCAATCCAACGGAGAACCCATGTTGTTGGAAGTTCCTTACCCGGGAAGAACAGTTTATGCACATATCTGGAAAGTAAGCGTAGGACGTATTCCTTTATATTTGATGGATACAGATATTCCTCAGAACAGTGAATGGGATCGCTCTATCACCCATCAGTTATATGGTGGCGACTGGGAAAACCGTATGAAGCAAGAATATTTACTGGGTATCGGCGGTATCATGATGCTAAACAAACTTGGTATCAAAAAACAAATCTATCACTGCAATGAAGGTCATGCAGCACTTATCAATGCTCAACGCCTTGTAGATTATATTCAAAAGGATGGATTGACCTTCAATCAAGCACTTGAAGTAGTCCGCGCATCTGCTCTTTATACAGTTCATACTCCGGTTCCTGCTGGTCATGATTATTTTGATGAAAGCCTATTCGGTCGGTATATGGGCGAATTCCCAGGCAAACTTGGTATCAGTTGGCAAGAATTCATTGATATGGGACGTGAAAACCCCGGATCAAATGAAAAATTCTCAATGAGTGTATTTGCTTTGAACACATGCCAGGAAGCCAATGGTGTAAGCTGGTTGCATGGTAAAGTATCTCAAAAAATGTTCGCTCCGGTTTGGAAAGGATATTTCCCGGATGAACTACATGTAGGATATGTTACAAATGGCGTTCACATGCCAACTTGGGCTGCTACAGAAATGAAGAAATTCTATGCAGAAAAATTCGATAAAAAGTTCTTCAGCGACCAATCTAACAAGAAATACTGGGAAGCAATTCAAAACGTCCCTGATGAAGAAATCTGGGAAATACGCAAGACTTTAAAGAACAAACTGATTGATTATATCAAAGAACAATACAAAGGTAACTGGTTGAAAAACCAAGGTGATCCTTCAAAAGTAATGTCAATCCTTGAAAAAATCAATCCGAATGCACTAATGATCGGTTTCGGTCGCCGTTTTGCTACATACAAACGTGCCCACTTGTTATTTACGGATTTAGACCGTTTAGCAAAAATTGTAAATAACGAACAATACCCAATCCAGTTTGTATTCACAGGAAAAGCCCACCCGGCTGACGGTGGCGGACAAGGCCTGATTAAACATATTGTAGAAATTTCACGTCGTCCGGAATTCTTAGGAAAGATTATCTTCTTGGAAAACTACGATATGCGTTTAGCCCGTCGTTTAATCTCAGGCGTTGACGTATGGCTGAATACACCGACCCGTCCATTGGAAGCTTCCGGTACGTCTGGAGAAAAAGCGGAAATGAATGGTGTTCTTAACTTTTCCGTACTTGACGGATGGTGGTATGAAGGCTATCGCGAAGGCGCTGGTTGGGCATTAACCGACAAGCGTACTTACGAAAACCAACAGTATCAAGATCAATTAGATGCCGCAACAATCTACCATATTCTGGAAACCGAAATAATCCCGACTTACTATGCTAAGAACAGCAAGGGGTATTCTCCAGATTGGATTCAGTATATCAAAAATTCAATCTCAAAGATTGCTCCCGACTATACAATGAAACGCATGTTAGATGATTATGAAAACCGTTTCTATAGTAAACTGGCTACACGTTCGGCTCATCTTCAGGAAAACAATTACGCAATGGCAAAAGAGATTGCTGCGTGGAAAGAAGAAGTGGCAGAGCACTGGGATAGCTTCCAAGTAGAATCATTCACTTGCGACCATGACTTATTGTTAAACGGTCCGGTTATTGGGCAGAATTACACATTTAATTTAGTTATCGACCGTCACGAATTACGAGGCATGCTCGGAGTTGATATGGTAATAACTAAAGAAGATCCGGAAAAACATACACTGGAACTTGTTTCTGTTGAATCTTTCAAACTGATGAAAGAAGAAGGTTCTAAATTATTCTTCTCTCTTACAAGTACTCCGACAGAGGCAGGCAACCTAAACTTAGGCTTCCGAGTTTATCCGGTAAATAAAGAATTACCTCATCGTCAGGATTTCGCTTATGTTCGTTGGTTACAACAATAATAATTTTGATAAACTATAAATATCAAAATGAAGTGAACCCCGAAAGTTAGATAAAAAACTTTCGGGGTTCACTTCATTTTGACACAACCTCTTACTGAATGTTTTAGTTTTGTCCAATAACTGTAACAGTGACTAGTCACAAATCAAAAAACTCCTTAGAACGCATACGAAACACCTATAGAAGGCATTAAAGCATATACATTGTAATGTCCACCGAATGTACGAGGTTTTCCTAACAGATCGAGATCCGTATAAGAACCGTCGCGTCCGAAACCGGTCACATAAGAAAATGCGAAATCAACAGACAAAGATTCCAGCGGACGGAAACTCAAACCGGCCGTGATACCCAACTTATTCATACTCGGAGTCTCCGGATTCAGGTAATTATCCTCTACCGGAGTTTCATCGAAATAAGCACCTAAACGAAGATCGAGACGATTTGTTGCTGCAAACTGAGTTCCCAGACGATAAATACGTGAGTTTTTGTATTTCTTCGGAGCATCGATATCATATTGGCTCAATTCTGAAGCCGGATAGAAATTCACAACCAATGAGTTGTAAGCACCCCAACCGACGAACTGAACTTCTCCCGATACGATCCAACGATCCGTAGGCTTGTAAGTCAAACCGACATTCCAGTTATCCGGTAGCGGCAATTCAGCTGAGAAAGTAGCCTGGTCTAACGGGGGAATCTGAATACCATCTTTAGGAATACCCGGTATAGAACCCAGTTGGCTAATCAAACCATTCACCTGTTCCAACAATCCTTTGAAGCCTAATTCATTGGCATAGCTCAAACGAACATCGCCTTCTTTTACACGGGCTTTTACTTTTGAACGGTAAGATACACCGACAGTAAATTTATCGTTAATATCGTACATGGCTCCGACATTGAACCCCAGACGAATACCGGCATCCCCCTTCAAAGAAGCAGAAACTGCAGATGTTTCGTCATATTTGGACATTTCTGACACGAGTTGATCGACAATCGGCTTATATTGAGGCATAGCTTCCAATATCGGACCGAGTTGCCCCATCATACTTTCAGCCAAACCAGTCATTGCACGCGGCGCTATCAAGGCACGGTTCAGTTCGATATTACCAAATTCCATCATCAGACCGGCACCAATACTCAGGTTATCCATAATCTTCCAGGAAACAGTAGGTTGAATATTGAACGCTTTTAAAGAGATATCCTGTACCAGGTGAGCACCTTTCCAGTCGCGCCCCCAGTTAATGGCACTACCATAAGGGGTATTTACACTGATACCGGCAGCGAGGAAATCATAAATCTTAAAACCGGCATATACAAACAAAGGCGTACTTGCCTTATTATCCGTTTTTTGAACGTATCCATTATCTCCCGCAAACTTACCGTTGGCAAACACACCAGTTATACCGGCCGATAAGTCTACACTCTTATCCATAAAAACCATACCGGCCGGATTAAAATGCATACTTTCAGCTCCCAGTTTCATAGCAGTACCCACATGGCCCATACCAGACTGCTTTGTACTTTGTGCATTCACCTGATAACCTTCTGCCGCAGCATAAGACATTGGAAGCATGGAAAGACATGCTAAAGCGATAATTTTCTTCATAAATTATTAATTAGTTAATACCTCATTCTATTGCCATCCCTGGCACAAACGGGGACAAAGATAAAATACTTTTTCTTACCATTGCACATTTTCAGCCAAATTGTGCGGCACAAAGAAGCGCTTTTTGTGCAAAACGGTTCATCAAACAAATGCACAGTTAGCTTTACAGATTATCCTGACCCATTATTTACGTGAATAAGCATGCGCTCTCATTAAAAAAGATCCCGATGATTTAAAAAAAAGACCCTGATGTTTTTGAAAAAAGATCCCGATGATTTGACAAAAACGATTTCATTGTTGCAAAGGGAAGTTTTTTCAATTTGTCGATAATTTTAGAACCTTATTTATTTTGACTAGTCCTAAATAACCGTTACAGTTATTGGACAAAACTAAAACATTTATCACAGTTCAGCAAGGCTAGCCTTGCTGAACTGTTTGTTTTTATAACTTTTAATTTTAATCTGCCTCTGATGGTGCATATACTCCGGTGTTTTGTATCCGCACGAGTAATGTGGTCTGAGATTATTATATTTATAAACAGCATCCTTTACCAGACGCTTCATCTGTGCCAATGGAAGATTAAGGTCTTCAAGCAGAAACTCATGTTTGAGTATCCCGTTTATCCTTTCTGCTATGGCATTTGCATAAGGATCATAGGACTCAGTCATGCTCGGTATGATATGATACCGTTTCAATAATCTCTGATATGCATCGGAGCAGTATTGTATACCACGATCTGAGTGATGTATTAAGGGTTCCTCCCTGTACAATCGGTTGCCGTTGGCCATCTTTAAGGCATTAAGGGTACCCTGAGTGTCCAAAGAACAGGAAAGGTCATATCCCATAACCTTCTTTGAATAAGCGTCTGTAACCAATGAGAGATACAAGTGACTGTTTCTATTTCTTATATAGGTTATATCCGAAACCCAGATTTCTTCCGGACGTATAGATTCCATATTTGCCACAAGGTTCTTGTGCCTGTGGAACCGATGGTGGGAGTTGGTCGTCACATGATAGGAACGGACAGGCTTTATGAGCATGTGGTTGGCACGTAGTATGTCAAACAGCCTGTCACGGCCAACTTTCTTCTCTTTCAATACCGGCTGAAGCATATGATAGAGTTTACGGGTACCTATATGGGGCATCTCCAAACGGAGACCCTGTACTATCTCTACAACTTCGGTAGCTTTTTGGCGACTCCTGTCTATACTCCAATGCTGACGGTAATATTTTTGCCTGCTTATCCCGAGCAGTCGGCAGATCCCGCTGATACTTACGGATTTTTCTTCTTTGTATTGGAGGACTGTTCGGGAAAGGAGTTTTTTCGGATATCGATGTGATATTCCTTTTCTGCGATATCTATCATCATATCAAAGAATTCGGCTTTTATATCCTTTAATTCGAGTTCCTTCTCCAGGCGGGCGTTCTTGCGCTCCAACAACTTTATTTTCTGCTCCAATTCAAGCAGTTGCTGTTCCTTACTCTTTTCCACGGGACAATGAGATTTGTTTGACACGTCAAAGTTACCATATTTTTCAATCCAACGTTTTAATGTATGGCTTCCTTGTATGCCATATTTACGCTGAATAGTCTCCATACTTAGCCGGCTTGTTTCATACTCTTGAACTACTGATAATTTAAAGGACATGCTGTAATCCTTTTGTGTACGTCTAATGTACTTGGTTTCTGACTTTTTCATTTCGTTACTTAATTTGGTGTAACGCTATTTTAGGACTAGACATTTTGATCAAAAAAAGAGGCAGGCTTCTTTTAGAAGTTTACCTCTTATTTACCAACAATTGTTTCTATCCACGCATTTGTAATTTTGCGACAATTTAAGTAATATTCTAAATTTCGCATGTAAAGATAAAAATATCTTTCTTTTTTCTTGTTGGTTTTATTTATTATTTGCACATTTGCAAAACACAAAACGTTTACCATCAATTGAACATTATGATATCACACCTAAAGCTAAACACAGATAATCAATGGATTATTCAATCTAACGAGAAACACAGTAATAATGTTAGCATATTAGCTCAACGTTTTTCTGAAGATTTTAAAAGCGGTATATGGGGTAAATTCATTGGACTTTTACATGATCTGGGTAAAGAGAATCCCGAATTTCAACGATATATTAGTGGAGTTAGTGGTTATAAACCAGAATTTGCCGGAAACAGACACGTGAATCACGCCTATGTGGGAGCCCTTGCAGCAAGGAAGATCTTCCCAAAAGAGTTTTTTATTTTGAGTTATTGTATTATGGGGCATCATGCGGGGCTACCGGATTGTGGAAACTTTGACAATACAATGAAGTCTCCTTTTCCTAAAGATGTGACTGTTCCATTTTATAAAGAAAACACGCTTCCTTTGCCATTTCAACTTCAATTATCTGAAATTCATATCTGGATCAGGATGCTGTTTTCGTGCTTGGTAGATGCTGATTATCTGGACACTGAAGAATTTATGAACGAAGAACAATCTAAGTTGCGCAAAAATAAAGCAAAACTACATGAGCTACTTCCCCCCTTAAAAGATCATTTATATCAATTAAAAAAGCACGCTTCAGACACTCCGCTAAATAAAATACGAGAAGAAATTCAGAAAAAATGCTTTGATGCTGCTTCAATTCGGCCCGGATTCTTTAGTCTTACTGTTCCTACCGGAGGCGGAAAAACGCTTTCATCACTGGTATGGGCAATCAACCATGCTCTGAAATATGGAAAAAAACGTGTTATCATTGCTATTCCTTATACCAGTATTATTGTTCAGACTGCCCAGATATTACGGGATATTTTCGGACCGGAGAACGTATTGGAGCATCATTCAAATACAATAAAAGAAACTTATGCAAACCCAAAGTTGCAGGAACAAATGAAACTGGCCACAGAAAACTGGGATGCACCCATTATTGTGACAACGAATGTTCAGTTATTCGAATCGCTTTTCTCCAACCGTCCCTCTAAATGCAGGAAACTACATAATATATGCAATAGCATTATCATTCTGGATGAAGTTCAGACATTACCACTGAACTATCTGCGACCGATTATCGATTGCTTAAAGGCATTACAAAACTTATTCGGCACATCGATACTTTTTACAACAGCAAGCCAGTCGGCCATCGACGGCGATATCCGTTGCGGCAAATCGAACAAAGACCACTTTGATGGCATTCAAAACATACACGAAATTATATCTGATCCGGAACAGCTTTCAGTACAACTCAGAAGGGTACAAATACACATGGATACCGATATATCGAACTATAATGAGATAGCCGAACGAATAGCCAGACACAAACGGGTTTTATGCATTGTCAATACCCGTGCGGATGCAAAGGAAATTTATACCCGTTTGCCGGAAGATGAATTTACATTTCATTTATCGCGCATGATGTGCCCTGTCCACATCCGCGAAACAATTAAAACGCTAAAAAAAGCACTTTTATCAGAAGATATTCCTATTATCAGAGTAGTAGCGACACAACTAATTGAAGCAGGAGTAGACATAGACTTCCCAGTTGTATTCCGGCAAGAAGCGGGATTAGATTCGATTATCCAGGCTGCAGGACGATGTAACCGGGAAGGTAAGCTTAAAAGTGGAAATACCTACGTGTTTAAACTCGAAAAGACATACAGAGGAAGCATTTCACTGGCATTGA
This sequence comes from Parabacteroides provencensis, assembly GCF_900232875.1. Lineage (NCBI taxonomy): Bacteria > Pseudomonadati > Bacteroidota > Bacteroidia > Bacteroidales > Tannerellaceae > Parabacteroides > Parabacteroides provencensis. The sequence goes on from NZ_LT960488.1 coordinate 679,865, forward strand.
GCGCATTGAAACGATTAAGCGAAGAAAGTGACTGGCTTTCCCCTGATACGATAAAGAGCTACTTTAAACACTTATACTATAATATAAACTCATTTGATGAAGCCAGAATCTGTGATGCTCTCTATACCACTAACGATTTCTATTTTAAAACGGCCGCCGATAACTTTCGGTTGATCGATAATAAAGGTATAGGCGTCATTGTCAACTATCAAAACAGTATAGCGCTGATTGAAAGGCTAAAATCCGAAGGTCCTTCTTATCAGTTAATGAAAGAATTAAATCAATATACGGTTCACGTGTACGAGAAAGACTTAAAAAAGTTCTGCAAATATGGTTTGATAGAGGAAATATTAGAAGGCATCTTCTTCCTTTCGGAGAGAAAGCAATATGATCCTAAAATTGGTTTGGTTTTAGAAAACCACTGGTTGAACGAAATTTTGACAATATAAAACGGATTGTTAACGATAAAATAAAAACACATGGAATACATTGACAAAGAATTCTGTTTGGATGTACAAGGAGAAATGGCTTGTTTTACGCGGCCTGAGCTAAAAGTGGAACGCGTCAGTTATGACGTAATTCCTCCTTCAGCAGCCCGGGCCATTTTCGATGCCATCTTCTGGAAACCAGCTATCCGGTGGGAGGTTACACGCATCGAAGTTTTAGCTCCTGTAAAGTGGACTTCCATACGCAGAAATGAAGTGGGTGCTATAGCCAGTCCGCGTACAAAATGCATTTTCATTGAAGAGAAGCGGCAACAACGTTCCAGCCTTCTTCTTCGTGATGTGCATTACCGGATACATGCCAAACAGGTTTTCATCCCTTCAAAGAACAGAAAAGATGAAAAACACGAAGGCGGCGAAGACGAAAACCCCGGAAAGTATAACGCAATGTTCGAACGCCGGGCCCGTAAAGGGCAGTGTTTCAATCAACCTTATCTGGGCACGCGCGAGTTTTCTGCATCGTTTCGGCTTATAGAAAAGGATGAAACGAACTTATACCCTCCTATTCCGGAAACCCGGGATTTGGGGCTAATGCATTATGACATGGACTTTAACCACTCTAAAGGTGCGTTACCTCTATATTTTCGTGCCCAAATGAACCAAGGTGTTATTGAAATTCCACCATTTAACAGCCCCGACATACTAAGATGATACTAAAAGCACTTTATGACTATTACCAAAGGAGCAAAGACCTAGCTCCGGAAGGTTTCGAACCAAAGGAAATACCTTTCCTGATTCGTATTGATAAAGATGGAAATTTTAAAGAACTGGAGGATATGCATATGGATAAGAAACAATGCAAATCATTTCAGGTCGTAAAGAACAATGGACGTACCAGTGCTCCCATGCCTAATATTTTATGGGATAACGTAGAGTATGTATTAAACTTTACAGAGAACCACCTTCTCCCTCAACAGCAATTAACAGATAAAGAGGAAGCAAAGCGTTTGAAAGCCATAGAAAAGTCAAATGTAAAAAACCAATTATTCATAGACAAGGTTTTGGAACTCGCATCGCGTTATCCGCAAAACGAAGCATTCCGGGCAGTAGCATTATTCTATAAAAAAGAGCAATTGGATATGATCCGGAAAGACCCTTTATGGAAGGAGATCGAGAAGAAACCGACAGTCAACCTATCCTTCAGACTGGAAGGTGAAGATGAAATCGTTGCGGAAGATGATGATTTGGCAGATTACATAACCTCTTCCAGTAAGAATGATACAGGGCCTTCAGAAGACTATCCGGTCTGCCTGATTACCGGCGAAAAAGCAGAACCGGTGGCAACAACCACCGCCACCATGATCCCCGGGAGCCAGGCTACGGCTAAGTTGGTGGCTTTCCAGGTAAAATCCGGTTATGACTCATTTGGAAATCTGCAAGGACTAAACGCTCCCATTTCCAAAAAAGCAGAAGCAGCCTATACTACTGCCCTCAACCGGTTACTAGCCAAAGACTCTCCAAATAAATTCATGATCGGAAACCGTACTTTTGTTTTTTGGGCCTCCAACTCAGATGAAGCCGCCAAAGCAGTTGAAGCAGGCATGACCAGCCTGTTCAGTCATATCAAAGAAGAAGACAACCCCAATAAGCGTATAGAAGAAGTAAAAGAGGTGTTCAAAGCGATCTATTCAGGAGTGCTCCGCACCAATCCGGACGATCGGTTTTATATTCTGGGACTTGCACCCAACTCTGCCCGTATTGCCGTTGTCTATTGGAATGAAACTACACTAAAGGATTTCTCTAAAAACATCTGGCAACACTTTGAAGACATAAACATAGCCGATACCCGAAAAGAACAACGCCCCTATTACGGACTACATCAAATGCTTCGAAGTGTAGCATTTCAAAGCAAAAATGAGAACATACCTCTTAATCTACCCGAGGCCACTGTCAAAAGCATCTTTCAAGGCACACCTTACCCAGACACTCTTTTCCATGCATGCCTACAACGTATTCGTGCAACACAAGAAATAGGTATTACCAGGGCTGCCATCCTTAAAGCATATAATAACAGAAAATATAAGAATCTAAAACTTAAAGTTATGTTAGACAAAGAAAACACCAGTCCCGGTTATTTATGCGGGAGATTATTCGCTACGTTAGAATACCTGCAAGAGAAAAGTAGCGGGATCAACACAATTCTCGAGAAGTATATGAATGCAGCATCCGGCACTCCTGCAACTGTCTTCCCCACATTACTGAACCTTTCCATCCATCATGTGGAAAAGCTGAAAAGAGAAGGACAATATTCTAAAGATTATTTTGAGCGTAAGAAAAGAGAAATCATCGACAAGATTCCGGCAGATGGCTTCCCCACACATCTCGATTTACGCGAACAGGGACGTTTTATGGTAGGTTATTATCATCAAAGACAATACTACTATACTTCAAGAAAAATAACAACAGACAAAGAATAAGTTAAATCATAAAAGAAATAAGATCATGGAAAATAATTGCATCAACAACCGCTACGACTTTATTTATCTCTTCGATGTACAAGATGGAAACCCGAATGGAGATCCCGATGCAGGAAACTTACCCCGTATCGATGCAGAGACGGGCATGGGACTTGTTACGGATGTCTGTTTAAAACGAAAAATACGCAATCATATCTTTTACACAAAAAACTGTGCCGATAAATTCGACATCTTCATCAAAGAAAAGGCAATTCTAAATGACCTGATAAATCAGGCTCACGAAGACGAAAGTGTAAAGAGCAAAGAAGAAGGCGAGAAAACAGAAGCCGCACGGCATATCATGTGCAAGCGTTATTATGATGTCCGTACTTTCGGTGCCGTCATGTCTACCGGCAAGAATGCAGGACAGGTTAGAGGACCTATTCAGTTAACCTTTGCCCGTTCGGTCAGTCCAATCGTACCTTCCGAACATTCTATTACCCGTCTGGCAGTGGCGACCCCAGAAGAGGCAAAGAAGCAAAAAGGCGATAACCGCACAATGGGACGTAAAGCAACAATTCCTTACGGCCTTTACCTTTGTCATGGTTTCATTTCTGCAAATCTAGCGAAGCAAACAGGTTTCAGCGAAGAAGACTTACAATTGTTCTGGGACGCGCTTCGCAATATGTTCGATCATGACCGGTCGGCAGCACACGGACTAATGAGCGCACAACGCCTGATTGTATTCAAGCATAACTCGGAACTGGGAAATGCACCTGCCAACAAACTATTTGAACGCATAAGCATTACACAGAAAAATCCAGAAGTCGCTCCACGTTCATTCAGCGACTACGAAATCACGATAGACAAAACAAATCTGCCGACAGGCGTAACTATCGAAGAACTTTTATAATGAGTTACGCCGAAGATGATATGCTTATGTTGTCGGGGATACAGCACTATATGTTTTGTCCCCGACAATGGGCTTTAATACATATAGAGCAACAATGGAACGAGAATCGCTTTACAATTGAAGGAGAAATATTACATACCCATGTAGATGATCCCTTTTATCGCCAGAAAGGAAAAAATGGAATTACTTTACGTTCTGTATCTATAGCTTCCAAGCAGTTAGGGTTGTATGGTATCTCTGATGCCATAGAATTGCATCCTAGTGAAACGTCCGAAAATGCAATTATTCATCCTCAATACACTGGTTGGTGGAAGCCTTTTCCGGTAGAATATAAACGGGGGCATAGCAAGATTGATGAACGAGACGAAGTTCAACTTGCAGCGCAAGTTATATGTCTTGAAGAAATGTATAACATACATATTGATTACGGTGCTTTATTCTATGGAGAAACCAGACGTCGCGAATTAATAGAAATATCTCCTAAATTACGTCAACTCACCATTGATTGCTCGCATAAAATGCACCGACTTTATCAGAAAGGCGAAACACCAAAAGCTGAAAAGAAAACTCATTGCAGGAACTGTTCTCTTGTTGATTTATGTATGCCCAAACTGGCAGGTTGTAAAACAGTAGAAAAATATTTAAAAGAAAACTTATATGAGGAAGCTGCTGAACACACTTTACGTAACGACTCCTGAAGCCTATTTGAGTAAAGAGGGATTAAATGTTGTCATTTCTGTGAATCAAACAGAAATATTCCGGATTCCAATTCTTAATATAGAATCAATTGTAACTTTCGGATATATGGGAGCAAGCCCTGGACTTATGAAACTGTGCTGCGATAACAACGTCTCCTTAGTATTTCTTTCTCCAAACGGGCGCTATGTTGGTCGACTACAAGGTCCTGTTCGAGGAAACGTCCTTCTAAGAAATACACAATTTCGTCTTTCTTCAGATAAAGATTTTGCACTTAATGTCAATAAGATATTTATTGGTGCTAAAATACAAAACTATCGGAGTATATTACAACGCTATATGAGGGATTATGGAGCGCATGAAGAAATAACAAAAGTATCTGATACCTTAAAAATGCGTAAACAACAGTTATTTTGTTGTACGACTGCAGACCAATTACGAGGGATAGAAGGAGATGCAGCTAAGAGCTATTTCGATATATTCTCCTATTTAATAGTAAATCAGAAAAATGATTTTGTTTTTCAAGGTCGCAACCGTCGTCCTCCTAAAGATGCAGTTAATGCATTACTTTCTTTTGTATATACACTAATAGCTAATGATATTGAGGCTGCTTTAGAAACAATAGGTTTGGACCCTTATGTTGGTTTCTTGCATACACTTCGTCCAGGTAGGCCTTCGTTGGCTTTGGATTTAATGGAAGAGTTTCGTGCTTATTTGGGAGACCGGTTGGTATTATCTCTCATAAATCGTAAGCAAGTAACCATTAAAGATTTTGTTAAACAAGGAGATGAAGGAATCGTAATGACAGATTCTTGTCGAAAAGAAGTTTTACAAACCTGGCAAAAACGTAAAAAAGAGATCATAAACCATCCATATCTGAACGAAAAAGTGCCAATAGGTTTACTGCCTTATGTTCAAGCTATGCTATTAGCGCGTTATTTAAGAGGGGACTTGGACAATTATCCGGTTTTTTTAATACGATAAAAATATGATGATATTGATTACATATGATGTTGAAGTTTCTTCGGAAGCAGGCAGCTCGCGACTTAGAAAAGTAGCAAAAGAATGTCAAAATTATGGACAACGCGTTCAAAACTCAGTTTTTGAATGTGTAATAAATGAAGCTGATTTCTTATTTTTACAAAATAAAATTAAGTCAATCATTGATCCTGAAAAAGATAGTATCCGTTTTTATTTTTTAGGAAAAAACTGGCAAAAGAGAATAGAATGTATTGGAAAAGTTACATCTTATGATGTAACATCTGAATTGATAATTTAAAGTGCGAACCTTTAGTGATACAAAAATTGCTAGATTATCGCACTGTTTTATTTTCAACAACTTATAAATAAAACATTAGTAAATATTGATTTATAGAACGTAAAAGAATACTTTCGCGAAAAGTACTTTTTTTCAGACTATATATCAATGTCTTATTAAGCAAGAGTCGCGTCTCATACGGGACGCGTGGATAGAAACGTCCGGTGGCATGAGAACTATCACAAACGAAGAAGTCGCGTCTCATACGGGACGCGTGGATAGAAACAGATCCATCCCCCGGAACGGTATTTATACCATTTCGTCGCGTCTCATACGGGACGCGTGGATAGAAACAGATTTTATATCGGAATATATAGGTAGCATTGGGTCGCGTCTCATACGGGACGCGTGGATAGAAACTGTAACAGGATCAGGAAATGTTGTTACTAATGTGTCGCGTCTCATACGGGACGCGTGGATAGAAACCGGGACGTACGGATGCTTATACCCCTGCATCAGGTCGCGTCTCATACGGGACGCGTGGATAGAAACGCTGTGGCGCTTGCCAAAGAATTGGGCACGGATGGTCGCGTCTCATACGGGACGCGTGGATAGAAACCAACGATTCCAGTAGTGTGTCCGTAGAAGGTTTGTCGCGTCTCATACGGGACGCGTGGATAGAAACGGCATGGTAGTTTACCCGATGACATCCATTAACCGTCGCGTCTCATACGGGACGCGTGGATAGAAACACAACTAAGCTTTAACTGTTTAAATTTAGCCGGATGTCGCGTCTCATACGGGACGCGTGGATAGAAACCACCAGTCAGCATATAAAAGGAGAGGCGGCTGAGTCGCGTCTCATACGAGACGCGTGGATAGAAACGCGGCAGCGGGATTACCGTATAATGGCAAGTATGTCGCGTCTCATGCGGGACGCGTGGATAAAAACATAGTTTGATCAATCTCTTCGGTCTACTTTGTGTCAAATGTAAACTAACTATACATTTGCCAGAAGAACCATAAAACAAAAAAAGCCACTCCAGGATAATCCGGAAGCGGCTTTCTTCTATGACGTTTTACAACTATTTCTAAAAGCTATTACTTACTTTGAGATGAATAATTTTTATTCAGATATTCTATCAACTCACCTGTAATATCATAAGCATCACCAGCCAATAAAATATTATCACCTACAGTATTGCTGAAAATTACCTGGAAATGTTTATCCTTATTAAATTCTTTCAACTGTGAAACCAGTGTATCACGAAGTTGCTCACTTACTCTCTGTTGTTCAGCAACCAATTCCTGAGCCAACTGATTATCCAAGTTCTGTAGTTCCTGTTGTTTATTGATCAAACGTTGTTGTTCAGATTCTGCGCGTTCACGGGTAAGAAATGCGTTATTTTCCACTTTACGCTGAAAGTCCTGCATTTCACTTTGCAATGACCGGGCTTTTTGTGTAATACTGGCACGGGAATTTTCTGATTTTTTCAAAATAATCTCATTCAGGTCTTTTGAATAATTGTAATTCTGTAAAAGAGAGTCAACATTGACATAGGCAATCGGAAGTATCCCTGTTGTATCCTCCCCGGAAGTAAATGTTCTTGTGACCTCAGATTCCTTTTTACCGGAAAATTGCATAATAAACAATATTATTACAGCCACAGCAAGCACACCGTTAATAACGTAGTTAATGTTCTTCATAAAGTGTAAATTAAATCTTTATTTATTCTTTTATTTCTTTCATCCTATCATATAGATTCTTTTGAGCCGCATCTTCTCTGTCCTGTGTTTTAGCACAGTGTATACCCTTCTTTCCTAATGCCCTGTTACCATCGATATGTGTATTAGGAAACCTTCCTCCCTTTTTCAGCAACACTTTGATAGATAATAACACAACACTTATAACAAGAATTATGACAGCAAGCAATAACGTTGTAAGCATTTTCTCTATATTTGTGGACGCAAATATAAGAGTTTAACTGATTATAAAATATCTTTTCGGTATTTTATTCTACTTTTTTTCGAACATTATCCTTAGAGATACCATATTATTAACTATAGAGTAACATCTATAATATATCGTAACATTATGAAGATTACAGATTTAAAGCCAGAAATCGTATGGAAATTTTTCCATCAGGTAACACAAGTTCCCCGTCCATCAAAAAAAGAGGGTAAAATGATCCAATTCCTTGAATCATTTGCCAAAGAGTACAATATAGCTATCAAAAAAGATGCTGCAGGCAATATCTTAATGTCTAAGCCGGCTACTCCGGGAATGGAAAACCGCCCAACCGTTATTTTACAATCGCACATGGATATGGTTTGCGAAAAAAATAACGGAACCGTTCACAATTTCGATAAAGATCCTATTGAAACTGTCGTAGAAGGGAATTGGCTCCATGCAAACGGAACTACACTTGGTGCGGATAACGGCATCGGCGTAGCTGCAGAATTAGCCATCCTAGCTTCCAACGATATTGAACATGGTCCTGTCGAATGTCTTTTCACAGTTGATGAAGAAACCGGGCTTACCGGAGCAAAAGCCATCGAAAAAGGATTTATGACCGGAGAAATCCTGCTAAATCTTGACAGTGAAGATGAAGGTGAAATATTTATGGGTTGTGCCGGAGGCAAAGACACACAAGCCGTTTTTCATTATCATCCGCAACCAACCTCTCCCAACATGCAATATTTCCGTATTGATGTAAAAGGACTGAATGGAGGACACTCCGGCGGCGAAATACACAAAGGTTTAGGTAATGCCAATAAAATTCTGGTTCGTTTCTTATTCCTTTTAAAACAGAAATATCCGTTTGTTTTATGCTCTATTGACGGAGGTAATTTACGCAATGCCATTGCCCGCGAAGCACATGTTGTAATAGGCATTCGTCCGGAAGACAAAGAAAACGTACGCATCATGCTGAATCATTTCACTGCGGATATTGAAAATGAATTAAAGCATATCGACCCGAAAGTACAAATTACAATGGAATCTGCCGATCGTCCTGAAGTGCATATTGATAATACAACTACAGAAAAACTAATCCTTGCATTACATGCATGCCCGCATGGTGTTATTGGCATGAGTCACGATATTGAAGGGCTAGTCGAGACTTCGACAAACCTGGCTTCCGTAAAGATGAAAGAACACAATACAATTGTTATAGGAACCAGCCAACGCAGTTCCATTGAATCATGTAAAATAGCCGTTGCCAATCAAGTAGCATCAACATTTTTACTTGCAGGCGCAGATGTAAGCCATGGAGACGGTTACCCCGGATGGGCACCAAATCCAGATTCCAAAATACTGAAAGTTGCCCAGGAAACATACAAACGTTTATTTAATAAAGATGCCAAAATTATGGCTATACATGCCGGATTGGAATGTGGATTATTCCTCGAGAAATATCCTAACCTGGACATGATTTCATTCGGTCCGACTCTACGTGAAGTTCATTCGCCGAATGAACGCATACAGATTGATACTGTTGGTTTGTGGTGGAATCATCTAGTTGAATTATTAAAGAGTATTCCTGCAAAATAAAACAAAGTATTGTCCGTTATAAGAGAGGATGTACATAGCAATATGTTAATCCTCTTTTTTATGCCTCGATTTGGAAACATAATTAGAAAAAATTTGTTTATTGATAAGAAACAGAACAAAAAGGCATATTATTTAACATTTACAGAAAATGAAAAGATTAACCATAATAATATTCATTCTTTCCGCTGTAATACTGAATCTTTTATCAGGATGCGACGGACTGGACGAACATTATTCCACAAATCCAAACCACAGGCTGGACTTTTCTAAAGATACAGTAGCTTTTGACACCATATTCAGTACAATTGGTTCCACCACAAAACAATTGATGATTTATAACAACAATTCAGAAGCACTCAATATTGAATCCATCTTGCTGGCAGGAGGAGGGACGACAGGTTTCCGTATTAATGTAGACGGCAGAAAAGGAGACTCTTTCAGTAACGTCAGCATTCTTGCCAAAGACAGCATGTATGTTTTCGTTGAAGTGACAGTAGACCCAAATGGAACGGATCAACCTTTATTGATTGAAGATTCTATCGTGTTCGTCACAAACGGAATGCAACAATCTGTTATACTTGAAGCTTATGGACAGGATGTAAATTTATATAAAGGCGGGGTTACCATCACTAAAGACAGTATACTTACCGCCAGTCGTCCTTATCTGATTTACGACAGCCTGGTTATTGCCCCAAGCGCAAAAGTAACCATTGAAAAAGGTGCGACATTTTACATGCACGACAAAGCAAACATTATTGTACGTGGAACAATGGAAGCCAACGGCACCCAAGATCAACCGGTCATATTCCGTGGAGACCGGCTGGATTTTATATTGGATAATGTATTGCCTTACGACCGAACTCCGGGACAATGGGGAGGAATTATATTCAAAAAAGCCAGTTTTAACAACATAATGAATTACGTTATTGTCCGTAATGGTACAACAGGCATTTCTTGCGAATTATCAGAACCTGAATTAAGCAAACTAGAAATCAGCAATTCGCAGATAACAAATATGAGTAAAGATTTATTCAGTGCTATCAATTGTAACATTACAGCAACAAACAGTGAATTCAGTAATGCAAAAGGCAGTGTTGTTACACTCATTGGTGGTAAATATTATTTTGCGCATTGCACATTGGCCAATTACATGGTCTTATTAACGCGAGACAGCCAAAGCAAAGGTGAAGTGCCTAGTAAGACACTCAGAATATTTAATAATGCTACGGTCAACGAAAGCGGTCCATATCCAATTATACAGGCACAATTTGACAACTGTATTATAGATGGCAGCTTTTCAGCCGGAGAAAAGGAATTAGGAGGAGAGTTACAAATCACGTCCGGAGCAACCTTTAAATCAGAAGACACCAGTTTCGATTTTCTTTTTAATCATTGTCTGATTAAAACTAAAGGCGAAGCCAATAACAATTTTAAGGACGTTATCTTTATAACAAAAAGTCCGGAGTATATACAAACAGGAGAAAAAGAGAACAAATATGCTTTCGATTTCCGGCTTGCCAGTGATAAAGAAGAAGGCGTAGGCAAAGCTGATTTATCTATTGCCCGGAAATATCCAAAAGACCGTTATGGTATAGACCGGTTGTCTAGTACTAACGGTCCAACTATTGGAGCGTATGAATATGTTCCAAAAGAAAACAATAAGCAATGAGATAAACCAGAACCTGAACTATGAAACTATTTACGTTTTTCTTCTTTTTGGTTACTTTCTCCACGACAGCTCAAACCAATTTCAGAGTAATGAGTTATAATGTAGAAAATCTATTCGACACAATAGATAATCCGGATAAAGACGATAACGACTTTTTACCTTCCGGAAACAGGCATTGGACTCAAAAGCGATATAATCTTAAATTACAACATATAGCAAAAGTTATATCTGCCATTGGCGAATGGGATACGCCGGCAATTGTAGGCCTATGTGAAATAGAGAACGATTCCGCATTAGTTCATCTTCTTAATCGTACACCATTACGCCAGCAACAATATCGCTATTGTATCACACAAAGTCAGGACAGACGGGGAATTAATGTGGCATTACTTTATCAACGGGATAAATTTAAATACCTTGGTCACAAAGCAGAGCCTATTTCATACTCACATAAAAAGCACAAACTATCACGCGACCTGTTACATGTATGGGGTAAACTAATTACAGAAGATACTTTAGACATTTTTGTCTGCCATTTCCCATCCCGCTACGGTGGAGAAAAAGAGAGTGAAACCGACCGTATAGACGCAACAACAACACTCATAAATCTATGTGATTCACTAAAGCAAATCCGTACCAGTGCACATTTCATCATTATGGGGGATTTCAATGACACGCCCGAGAACAAGAGCTTGACAAAAATAGAACAATCTTGTTTCTTGCACAACCTGTTTTCAAATCTGAAAGAGTTTTCACCTAAAGGAAGCCACAAATATCAAGGAAACTGGAGCCAGTTGGATCATATAATTATCAGCAGAGATTTAATCGATACCACAAAATCCTTCCACTACATTCCTCAAAGTGCTCGGATATACGCGCCTCCGTTCTTGTTCACCAAAGATAAAACATGGCATGGAACCAGACCATTTAGAACTTATTATGGATTCAGATATGAAGGAGGTTACAGCGATCATTTACCTTTAATTGCCGATTTTATTATCTCCTACTAACAGTAAAATTACTCAAAACGGATACTACGAGCCGGATCAATTTTAGTTATCAAATAAGAAGGACCAAGCATCATCAGCATTGATATGCAAAGTGTCCCTATATTCAACAAAACGAGTGACAGAATATTCAAATCGACAGGCACTGCATCCAGATAATATATAGACGGGTCCAGGGTAATTATCTTAAAATGGGATTGCATCAGACATAAGAAAACACCTATTATATTCCCCCATAACATACCCTTACCTATCAGGAAAAATGATACATACAAAAAAATATGACGTACACTTGTATTATTCTGTCCCAAAGCCTTCAAAATACCAATCATATTCGTTCGCTCCAAAATAATAATCAGCAATCCTGAAATCATGGTAAAGCCAGCAACAGATAGCATTAACACCAATATTACCACAACATTAATATCTAATACGTCCAGCCAATTAAATATCATCGGGTTCAATTCTTTTATAGAGCGGGCATAGAACGTATTGCCATTACAATCTTGTTTTTCAGCAAGATCAAAATATAAATCTTCAGAAATCTGATCCAAATTATCATAATTATCAACAAATAGCTCAAGGCCGCTCACCTGATCTTTTTCCCAACCGTTTAACCGGCGTATCTGTTTTATATCAGCAATAACAAAAAGCTTATCGTAATCAAGAAAACCCGTTTCATAAATGCCTGTAATATGAAATTTACGGGCACGAACATTATCCTGGACAAAATATGTAAGGAATGAATCTCCTACATTCAGTTGCAATAAATCAGCCAAATAACGGGAAATAATAACATCGGTAGAATTTTTATCCGGATCGATAGAAAGGATATTTCCTTCTTTCAGATTATTCCGGAAAAATGTCCAGTCATAATCTGTATCTACTCCTTTCAGTACGATACCCTGGAAGTCATTCTCTGTCTTCAAAATGCCTGGCTTGGTTGCAAACGATTCAACATGCCGAATACCAGGAAATGCACGAAGGTTTTGCAGCAAAGTGTCACTTATAGCAATTGGCGTTGATTCATACGAAGAGTTACTGTCAAAATTTGTAATTTGAATATGAGAGCCAAAACCGATTACCTTATTCCTGACTTCTTTTTTAAAACCTATGACAATTGCCACAGAAAGGATCATCACAGCAAGCCCTAAAGCAATGCCAATAATGGCAATACGAACAGCAGGAGATGTAACTTTCCGATCACCTTCCTTGCTAAAATGTATTCTTCTTGCTATGAATAATTCTAAACTCAAAACAGTTGACAGTCAGCTTATATTGTTTTACCCGGATAAGCCTCCAATGCTTTCTGAAGGACAATCAGAGCCTTAGCCAAATCTTCTTTCTTCAGGACATAAGCTATACGTACTTCATTTTTTCCCAAACCGGGTGTCGTATAAAAACCTGATGCAGGAGCCATCATAACAGTTTGTCCTTCAAAACTAAATTCACTCAAACACCATGCACAAAATTTATCAGCATCATCCACAGGAAGTTTTGCAACCGTATAAAAAGCTCCCATAGGAATCGGAGAATAACAACCAGGAATACGGTTCAGTCCGTCAATCAAAAATTTACGACGTTCTACATATTCATTGTAAACCTCCAACATATAGTCTTCCGGTGTGTCCAGAGAAGCTTCGGCTATTATTTGTCCGATCAATGGAGGACTTAAACGAGCCTGACACCATTTCATAACATTCTCTTTCACCATTTGGTTCTTCGTAATCAGTGCACCTATACGAATACCACATTCACTATAACGCTTAGAAACAGAATCTACCAAAACTACATTATTCTCAATTCCTTTCAAATGAAAAGCTGAAATATAAGGAGCTCCTGTATAACAAAACTCGCGATATACCTCGTCAGAAAACAAAAACAAGTCATACTTTTTTACTATATCACGAATCTGGTCCATTTCTTTTTGTGTATACAAATAGCCAGTCGGATTATTAGGATTACAAATCAAAATTGCTTTTGTGCGAGGCGTTATCAGTTCTTCAAATTTTTCAACAGACGGAAGAGCAAATCCTTCGTCAATAGTAGAAGGTATAGTCTTAATTACAGCTCCACATGAAATAGCAAATGCCATATAATTAGCATAAGCCGGTTCCGGTACAATAATTTCATCACCCGGATCAAGACAAGCCATAAATGAGAAAAATACAGCTTCAGAGCCTCCGGTAGTAATAATTATATCATCAATATTTACATGAATATTGAATTTTTCATAATAAAGAACCAATTTCTCACGGAAGCTTCGTATTCCTTCACTTGGCGAGTATTCCAACACTTTCCTGTCTACATGGCGCATCGCATCCATCGCGACTTCGGGCGTAGGTAAATCGGGCTGTCCGATGTTAAGATGATACACCTTAATACCTTGTGCTTTTGCCTTATTGGCAAGCGGAACGAGCTTTCTGATAGGAGAAGCCGGCATATTGACTCCCCGTTGTGAGATGTTGGGCATTTTTTACTATTATTTTTTTCCTTTTGAAGGGCAAAGATAATAATAATTGATAATTGGGAATTGAAAATAAGAAATTAAATACCCGGACGGGGAGAATCCTTACTGGCATGCATAGTTGAAACGAATGCATGTGGATCAATCTCTTTCACTTCATCTTTTAATTTCGGAAGATCTTTGCGTTCGGCTATCGTGAATATTATTTCCGTTTCCAGACCTTCATACATACCTTTCCCGTGAATAAACGTACCACGCATGCCTAGCTGATTCACAATCAGGTTCTTCATATCCTGTGTCTTCTTAGAAACGATAAATACTGCACGATTCGGATTTTCCACCTGAAACATTTCTACAATTTTCCCATATACAAAAATAGTAAACCACGAATACAACGGAACCGCCCAATCCCTGAAAACAATCAGCCCAAGCAACACGACTGCGGAGTCTAACACTATAATCATATTGCTAACTTTCAAATTCGAATCATTAGCAATAACACGCGCCAACACATCCGTACCCGCGCTGGTACTTTGGGCACGGAATATACATGTTACGCCTACTCCCAAAATGGCACCACCATAAAATGCCGCAATAAAAGCATCATTCTCCACCAGTGGGTCTGTCAGAAAATAAGATAGTGTATCAGTAAAGATGGAAATCAGCAAAAAGGTAACTATTGTTTTAGGTCCCGACGAAAGACCTATCTTTTTCATCGCCAGAAACATTAGCGGAATATTGAAACATAATGCAGTAGCCCCCATAGGCAAACCCTCCGGCAAAAAAGGGAACAATCCCTTTGTCACATAATGGATCACAATAGAAACACCATACACGCCTCCCGGTACAATTTTATACGGAGCAAGGAAAAGCACATAACTAAGAGCTTGCAAAAACGAACCCACAACAATCAATGAATAATCGGCTGCGTTTTTTTTCAATGTAGCATTAGAAGGTACTGCCATTTTTTGTTTCATATTTCGAATTAAGCGTTATTTGTAAAATGTTGCAAATATAGACAAAAAAAGATTTGAAATTAACGAAGAAAATGATTTTTCATTCCTATACTGAAAAGAAAGATTTGAAATTACCAGTTTGTCAAAAACATTCATATAAACGCCCAATCTTAACTACAAATTACTTAGGAAGAACGTCAGTAAAAATGCTCTTCCTTTTTATATAACCACTCTTGTTAAATCTACAGAAGTCCTATATTTGTTCACCCAATATTGTTACATTTGTAAAAATAATTTTCGGAATAAAATGAATGAGACAGTTCTTGAAAAATTGAAAGTCCTGGCCGAATCAGCAAAATACGATGTATCTTGTGCCTCCAGCGGAACTTCACGTTCACATAAGAACGGAAGTATCGGCAGTGCTGCCGGCTGGGGTATTTGCCATAGCTTTGCCGAAGACGGACGCTGCATTTCCCTTCTGAAAATTATGCTCACCAATTATTGTATATACGATTGCGCATACTGTATAAACCGTAGAAGCAATGATATACGGAGGGCAACACTTTCCGTAACCGAATTAGTTAACCTCACAATCGAATTTTATCGTCGCAATTATATTGAAGGACTTTTCTTAAGCTCAGGTGTTGTCCGTAATCCGGACTACACAATGGAACGACTTGTAAAAGCGATAAAAGACCTTCGTTTAATTTATCACTTTAATGGTTATATTCACATGAAAAGCATTCCCGGAGCAAGTCAGGAATTAGTCAATGAAGCAGGACTATATGCAGACCGCTTAAGTGTGAATATTGAGATACCAAATGAAAAAAGCCTGCAAATATTAGCGCCTGAGAAAGATTTTCAAAGCGTATTTACACCTATGCGCTACATTCAGCAAGGTGTATTACAAAGCGCTGAAGAAAGAAAACATTTCCGCTCTGCACCACGTTTTGCCCCGGCCGGACAAAGCACACAAATGATTGTTGGCGCAACAGCAGATACAGACAAAGATATTTTGCATCTTTCCTCTGCTCTTTATCAGAGACCAACAATGAAAAGGGTTTATTATTCAGGTTTTATCCCTGTCAATTCTTACGACAACCGTTTGCCTGCACTAAAACAACCGCCATTAGTCCGCGAAAACCGTTTATACCAAGCCGATTGGTTGTTGCGTTTTTATCAATTTAAAGTTGATGAAATCGTGAATGACACATATCCTGACTTAGATATAGAAATTGACCCGAAACTTTCATGGGCACTACGTCACCCCGAAAAATTTCCGGTAGATATAAATAAAGCCGATTACGAAATGTTGCTCCGCGTACCCGGAATAGGTGTAAAATCAGCCCAGATAATCATTGTCTCCCGCCGATATTCAAACCTTGGAAGTGAACAATTAAAGAAAATAGGTGTTGTTATGAAAAAAGCCCAGTATTTCATTACCTGCCGCGAACTGCCGGTAAAGACAATAAACGAAGTGAGTCCCGAGGCTTTACGGCAGATATTAACGAAAAAAGCAAACACAAAAATAGACGATCGACAATTGATAATACAGTTTCAAGAATAGCAGATGATTATTTTTATTTATGACAAAACATTTGAAGGTTTGCTAACCGCAGTATTCGACGCTTATACCCGCCGGACATTCCCGGATATTTTACTAACAGAAAATGAACCTCTACCACTGTTCTACAATGAAGCTGTAACTATATATACAGATGGGACAAAAGCAGAACGTGTATGGAAAGGCCTGCAGAAAAAAATATCAGAATTGTCATTGTCCGGATTAAGCATTACGTGGTTGTCGGAACTACCGGAAGTAGACATGCTTTTGTTTCGTTATATACGCAAGGCAATTGATGCTCCGAAAACAATAGAATATAACCTGGGAGACCCGGATGTACTTGAAGTCTCAAAAATATGGAAAAAAGTGAGTCAGGAACGTTTACGTGTCATACAATTTTTACGTTTCCAGAAAGCTTCCGACGGAACTTATTTTGCAGCATTAGCACCATTATACAACGTATTACCGCTCACTTTATCACATTTAACAGACCGTTTCGCCGATCAGAGATGGCTTCTTTACGATTTAAAACGTGAATATGGTTATTATTATGATTTGCAGGAAACAATAGAAGTACTCTTCGAAAATAAAGATTCACATCTCATTTCGGGTTTATTAAGTGAAGATATAATGGATAAAGACGAAAAACTATTTCAACAAATGTGGTCGGCCTATTTCAAATCGATTGCCATAAAGGAGCGTTTAAATCCTAAACTTCACAGGCAAAACATGCCGGAGCGTTTCTGGAAATACATGCCTGAGAAAAAATAAAAGACAAAACAAAAATCATAAATAAATAAAGCTATGTTATCCAATTTTGATTTCCAACAGATGGCAAGTGCCTTTATCGTCTTATTCGCCGTAATCGACATTATTGGCTCTATTCCTATCATTGTAGAACTAAAACGACGTGGAAAAGGCGTTAATGCACTGAAAGCTACAACGATCTCATTTGGACTGATGGTAGGTTTTTTCTATGTAGGGGATTATATACTCCAACTGTTTCACGTAGACATAGAATCATTTGCTGTTGCAGGTTCTTTTATCATATTCCTGCTGGCATTAGAAATGATTCTGGACATTGAAATATTCAAGAATCAAGGCCCTATAAAAGAAGCAACTCTTGTCCCTCTAGTTTTTCCTTTATTAGCCGGGGCAGGCTCATTTACCACATTACTTTCGCTAAGAGCCGAATATGCTTCTATCAATATTTTAGTTGCTTTGATATTAAATATGATATGGGTCTATTTTGTTGTCCGCATGACGGCTAAAGTGGAAAAAATATTAGGGAAAGGCGGCATATATATGATCCGGAAATTCTTCGGTATTATTCTGTTAGCTATTTCGGTCAGGTTATTCACATCCAATATCGCACTTCTTTTTGACGGCTTGCAGAAATAGAGAATAAATCCGGGAACATAACTTCACTGATCTTGTTTTCTATTATACAAGGCATTTTTATCCGGAAAAAAATCTATGAAAGGGCGAAAAATAGAAAGACTAATAAAATCTATAGTTTCATCTGTCATTTTACTGTCAGCTGTCCTTTTCGTCCTGAACATGATTTTAACCAATCGCCTGGAACGATTCCTTAAAAAAGAACTGGTTGAACGGACTTCTAAAGCGACGGATGGTTTTTACAAACTTTCTTTTGATGATTTGTCTATCAGTTTTTTTAAAGGCGAATTGAAAATCAGCGGCGTATCTTTTACCCCCGACCCGGCAACCTTTCATTTATGGGAATCAAAAGACAGCCTGCCCGACATATATATCAATGCAAAAGTCGGAACTATTGGTTTCAGAGGTGTAAACCTTACCTGGCGCTGGAATTTTAAAAGGTTGCATTTTCAATCTTTCGAAATCAAGTCACCCGAAATACATCTATTCAGCCCATTTTATGCCAACCACACAGCAGCAGAGATAAAACACAGCAAATCAAAAACATTATACGAAATTATATCACCTTACATTAATGTATTAAGCGTCCGTACACTTAACCTGGAAAATGCAAGTATATTTTATACCGTCCAGAACTCATCCACACCTATTATATATGCACTTAACAATGTTAGCTTCCACGGATATGGTTTCTGGCTGGATTCTTTATCATCCACAAACGGTAAGTTATTATATTGCGACAACTTTGACTTTAAAACCAATCGCCCCCAGACATTACTGACAAACAATGATTTTTTACTCCAAACAGATAGTATCGCATTAGACACCCAAGATTCAATCATATACATCAAAGATATACGCATTCTTCCCCAAGAAAAATTATGGAACGAAAGAAAACAGAAGCCTGACAATTTTCTATCGGCCAATATACATGACATCGAAGCAAAAGGTGTTTTCTTTAAACGTAAACATGCATTGAATTACTTAGAAGTACATTCCTTTAATATTTCAAATCCTGACATAGAAGCATTTAATCTGGTAAATGAAAAATCAGGTTCTAATAAAGATTCAACAGATATTGCAAAAACAGATTCAATCGTACAGGCGTTATCTTTATATGATATTATTTCCCCAGTACTGCATAGTGTATCTATTCATCAAGTATCAGTCAACGATGCACACCTCAACTATTCCCAATCCAAACATCAATTCAAGGATATTTATCAAGTGGACAATTTTAGTTTCCGGGGGAATGAATTTCTAATCGATTCTCTTTCGTTTGAAAAATATGATCTGGGATATTTTCGCAGTTTTTCATTCAATGCCTCAGGAATAAATGGAATGATGCCGACACATAACTATCACTTCCAGATAGAAAACATGATGTTAAATACAGAAACAAAACATTTCCAGATAAACAAAGTAAAATTAAATCCTATATCTACAAACACACACAAAGATTATATTTCCGGCCAAATAGATTCTGTTGGCTTAAATGGCCTATTCTATAAAAAAGGCACAAACTTAAGTATCTTAAATATGGGAAAACTGACAATTGTACGGCCCCAACTTACTTTCAAATGGTATCAAAAAAAGAAAATATTACCAACACAGTCCGGCAAAGCCCAATTTAACATTAAAAACATTTATAAGCAACTCGGTTCTTTTACAAATCAGGTCGTGTTAGATAAAATTAAAATAACAGAAGGTCGTTTTGAATACATAAACATAGTCAACGATAGTACAAAAACAGATGAGATAATTTCACCTTTTGATCTGGAATTAACAGGAGTCGATATAGATAATATCAAACAAAAATGTAATCTAAAAGACATTTATTTCCAGACAAAAGACATAAAAATTCCATTAGACAACGGTTTTTACTTTTTAAACATCGGAACTTTGAAATTGAAGCAATCCCAGCTAATACTGGATAGCTTACATCTAGTATCACCATATCCTAAAATGGAATTTGCTTATAAACAACCACAACATAAAGATTGGTTTGATGTAAAAATAGGGAATATCTCACTGACAGATATTGACATACCACATTACTTCACTCATAATCAATTAAAAATAGGAAATCTGCAAATAAAAGATGTATTATTGCAGAATTTTAAAAACAAAAAGATTTATGTCGAACCTCATATCGTCCCGATGGTTTACTCTTTTATTCAAAAAGCACCGGTTCTATTCACTATTGGGAATGCAGACATAAAAAATTTCTCTGTTATTTATGAAGAACTAGAAAAGAAAGGGACACTGCCGGGAAAGATCTATTTTACAGATATGAACGGACATTTTTCCGGTTTGACAAACATCATCTCCTCCAATAATCAATACATACGGCTAGATGCAAACGGTAAACTAATGGGGCAAGGTTACTTTGCGGCTACCTGGGAATTACCGGTTGATTCATTAAACGACCGGTTTTTACTACATGCCCAAATGGATAGTCTGAATTTAACCGCACTAAATGAAATCATCACACCGCTGGTTTCAGCCGAAATAAAAAGCGGGTGGACTAACGGATTTTCTTTTAATATGGATGCATCCAGTAAAGGTGGGGAAATAGAATTGCAATTTCCATATCGCAACCTTAAAGTTTCTTTGCAGAAAGAGAAGAATGGCGAAATTCACAACAACACATTTCTATCAGGTTTGGCCAATCTATTACTTAGGGATAACAATCCGAGCCATCCGGAAAAGGCAGACAGCAAACTCCGATACATAAACATGTACATAGAACGTGATCCATATCATTCAACATTCAATTACCTATGGCAGCTTCTTCGTCCGGCAGTTGCAGCCTCTGTCGGTGTATCAAAAACAGAACAAGATGTCGCAAAAGGTATTTCGTCTTTTTTCGGGAAAGTAAAACGCTTCTTTGAAGGGGAAAAAAAGAAATTTGAAGAACATGAAGAAAAGAGAGAACACAAATAAAAGATATGAGTTTAGAAAACCATAGTTATGATTTTTCCAACTCATAACTATGAATATCCAATGGGTATTCAAAAAAAGGAGACGGTCTAAGTTTGATTGTTAGACAGCCTCCTTATTCAATCTTATAAATTTAACAATTGATTAAATACCTAATGATGCTTTAATCTGATTGATCTTTTCGACAGCCGCTTTTTCGGCTTCCGGAATATCATTCACACTGTTTATCTTAGAATGCACTTCGCAATAGAATTTAATCTTAGGTTCTGTTCCTGAAGGGCGGATTGAGACTTTCGTATTATCTTCCGTAAAATATTGCAATACATTAGAAGTTGTAGGCATATCCAGAGATAAAGTTTCATTATCAGCAAAACTATGACCTTTCAGCGAAGCATAATCATAGAAATATGTCACTTTTGAACCTGCTATTTCCTGCAATGGATTTTCGCGGAACTTCTTCATCATAGCTTCTATTTCTTCTGCCCCGCTCTTGCCTTTCTTCACTACAGAAATTCCCTGTTCCTTTGAATATCCGTATTCCACATAAATTTTCTGTAACAATTGGAATAATGATAATCCCTGGTCTTTT
Source organism: Parabacteroides provencensis (assembly GCF_900232875.1). Classification (NCBI taxonomy): domain Bacteria; kingdom Pseudomonadati; phylum Bacteroidota; class Bacteroidia; order Bacteroidales; family Tannerellaceae; genus Parabacteroides; species Parabacteroides provencensis. The sequence goes on from NZ_LT960488.1 coordinate 701,777, forward strand.
GCCCAAGCAGCAATTTCTGCAAGAATAGCACAGGCCGAAACAGCATCCTTATCACGAACAAAGTCTTCGCATAAGAAACCATAGCTTTCTTCACCACCACCAATGTAGTTTTTCTTGCCTTCATTCTTCTTCATTACATCGGCAATCCATTTGAAACCTGTATAAACATCATACAGTTCCACACCATTACGTTCTGCAATAGTACGAATTGTTTCCGTTGTTACAATCGTCTTCACAACATATTCCTTGCCCTGAATTTTACCTAGTTCTTTCCAACGGGTAATCAAATAATAAACAAACATCAAAGCAGTCTGGTTACCATTCAACAGAACCCATTCGCCTTCGTTATTCTTAACAGCTGCACCTACACGGTCTGCATCCGGGTCAGAAGCTAATACCAGTTCTGCATCTGTTTCTTTTGCTTTTTCTACTGCCATAGATAACGCAGCCGGTTCTTCTGGATTGGGAGAGACAACAGTTGGGAAATCTCCGCTTACAACGTCTTGTTCAGGAACGTGAATAATGTTCGTGAATCCAAACGCTTTCAAAGCATCAGGAACCAACTTAACACCTGTTCCATGAATCGGAGTATAAACGATCTTCATATCTTTATGACGGACTATCGACTCTGGGGACAAAGATATTGTTGTCAGATCGTGAATATATTGATCATCAATTTCTTTACCAAGAATTTCAATTAATTCTTTGTTGCCTTTGAACTTGATATCGCTGGCATTGCGTATTTTATTTACTTCGGCAATTGTATTACGGTCATGCGGTGCTATCATCTGTGCTCCGTCATCCCAATATGCTTTATAGCCATTATATTCTTTCGGATTATGGGATGCTGTCAGGATAATTCCGCTTTGACATCCTAATTTGCGGATAGTATATGACATTTCTGGTGTAGGGCGAAGATTTTCGAACAAATAAACTTTGATACCGTTTGCAGAAAAAATATCTGCTGATATTTCAGCAAACTTGCGGCTATTATTGCGGCAATCATAACCAATCACGACTTTTATCTGATCTAAATCAGCAAATTCTTTTTTCAGATAATTAGATAAGCCTTGCGTAGCAGCACCAACAGTATAAATATTCATACGGTTAGAGCCAACACCCATAATTCCACGCAAGCCGCCTGTTCCAAATTCCAGATCTTTATAGAAACATTCTATTAATTCCGTAGCATCTTCGTTGTCTAACAAAGCCTGTACCTGCGCACGTGTTTCGGCATCATAACTCTTAGTAAGCCATCCTTGTGCCTTACTTCTGACCATTTCCAATAACTCGTTGTTTTCCATGTTTATATTGTGTTTGTTGTTGAACAAATTACTCTATTATAAAGAAAACAAATATACGAATTAATTGATTTAAACAAATCTTTCAACTATGATTTTCGACGTTAAAATGGTTTCAAATTCAAGCCAGTATCTTATCTACCAATTAAACGTGTGGTTATAAACAGATTGGTTGCCACAAGCATCTGTCACAACAAGTTCAAGGTCATGTTTGCCGGGTTTCAACCTTTCTTTATCAAAGCGATAAGTAATTACAGATTTATTATTCATTTCAAATAATACAAATTGCCCGTCTACAGTTCCTTTATATGTTTGCACACCGCTTAAATCGTCCGACAGCCGGAAAGCAATGCTTCGTTTGTTTACCCAGGTTGCCGGATTCAGAGGCGTGATAACCGGAGCTTTTATATCTTGCTTGATCATATAACTCCCCAATTCTTTAATGTCAGCATCTATCCAACCATTCCTGTAAACTCCGCCCATCCAGGATGCACGTCCATTCTGTACACGTACCACCCCATATTGTTGCTTATTTTCCAAAGTGTCATGTTGCAAACGCAGAGACAACTGTGCCGATTTATGCAATGGAACCGGCTGATTATGCAAAACGTGGATTGCAGACAATGCAGATTCATCTTCTTTCACCTCATATCTGAACAACACATCGTCATATAAATTGCCACGTAGAATAGTAAGCCGTATACCTTTAGCACCAAACTTATTATCGCTTCCCCAATGGAAAAACTCAACACCGGAAGTATCCGGTTTCGGTATAACTTGTTGCTTTCCTTCAATCCATACGGAAAGTTGAGTCGTATTACCAAATGTATCGGACAGCCTATAAATTAAATGATAAGTTTTCGGTTCGTCCACAGAAAGTATACCCCGGTTTATTCCTTCCATAAACCGCAAACGATTACCCGGCTCTATAAAACTTTTCATATAAAATGAATGTTTGTTTTTCCAGGCTTCATAATCCGTAAAACTATTCAGATAACGGGTTTCATCAAATGCGTAACGATCCAGATTACTATGAAATAAAACCTGGCTGTCCGCCAATAAAGTAATTTCCTTCACTCCATAAATATTGGAAGTGTTATCCATATAATCATATGCTTTAACAGCCAGCCCGACATCACCCCATGCTTCCAACTTTCCTGTAACAGCCTGTTTTCCATCTTTAGAAGTAACAAGTTTCAACTCCTGTTTCTTGCTACTGCCATTCACAACACCTTGCCCTGATATAGGATAAATCATAACACCTTGTATTTTGGGCGCCCGTGTATCTGTGATTTTATCCCTGAAATAGTCAATCGGGTCAAGCACTTCTTCCGTTTCCGTATTTCGTACTTCAAAATGCAGATGAGGTCCTCCCGAGCTTCCCGTATTACCACTCAAAGCTACTATTTCTCCCTTTTTCACCGGGAAAATATCAGGGGTAAGACTCAAGTCCACATTAAAACTCTCTTTTTGATATTGCTGCTCTTTCACATAGTCGGCAATCTTTTTAGAAAATTTATTCAAATGCCCATAGACCGTAGTCGTCCCATCCGGATGAGTCAAGTAAAGTCCGTTTCCATATCCCCAGGGACTAACCGAAATGCGGGAAACATATCCTTCCTCTACAGCATGCACAGGCTTACCTTCAACACCCTGTGTCTTAAAATCTATCCCCGAATGAAAATGATTATTTCTTAATTCTCCAAAATTTCCGCTCAATAGGATCGGAAAATCAAAAGGTGCTTGATATTCCTGCGCTGTAAGAGGTAAAGTTACAATAAAAGAAGTCAGACAAATGCCTGCTATAATATGATGTACTTGCATAATATCTTGTCGTTATATCAGACAAACATACACAAAATATCTTTACTTTTTATCGGTCAGGAAATTTATCATCTGCACAATAGCCCGGCTACAAGCCGGACAGAATGGTGCATAATCCCGCATCATACAATGATCCATAGGACGATAAATACCTTTAGCAATATAGCCTCCGCCTTCAAACACCCCTATTCTATCTTTATTTTCATCATCCAATGGCGTTGGAACCGGAGTATTGTCCGGCAGCAAATCTTTCCACTTAGTTTCGAAATTCACTAATGTTGTTATATTGGGTTCCCACGGTTCATATTTCAGATTATAAAAATCTACATAAGCAACAGAAGATGCGAAATATTCATCTGCCAATCCTGCAAAACTATGTCCGAATTCATGAACAAACACAACTTGGGTTTTTACATTATCCGCCGTACCCATTGCATAAAAATTATACATGCCTCCGCCACCATACGTATCTGTATTCACAAGAATAAAAATAGCATCACAGGGTACGTTCCAAACGGCATCACGAATAGATTTCATATCAGGCGTTGTCAAATACCGGTCTATTCCGAACGTATAATAACCCGAGTTAAGTGCCGTGTTCTTAAAAACGCCTTGACCCGAGATATCCGTACCGGAGTCTTCCGAAATTAACCCAACCGCCCAAACGTTAAAATCATCCCTATACTTATCATAAGGGGCGGTTTTAAATAACGATTCGGCAAAACGCTTAACATCTGCAATAAACTTATCTTGTTCGTTTTTTGTATAACCTTCAGCCAAAAAGACCATATCTACTTTCTCTGTCGGATTTCCTTTATACTGAACTCGAGTAATGTTATTATCCTTCAGTTTTCCACGATCAATAAAAATGCTGGAAGGGTCCATTCCTGTTTTCAATAATGGATGAAATTTCATATCTTTCTTATCCCGGGCAGTAATTTCAATCAAAACCGGAGCTTTCGGATATGGAACAGAAATACTATTTGTCCATGACTGTGTTTCTTTATCAGCCTGTTCCGTAGTACGCCATTCCTCAAACAACGTATTAAAACCACGAGAATAAATCAGTCGATTATCGGCCTTGTTATATATATTCACATAATATCCGCCATAATTAAACTTATCTATCAAATTTTTCCGAGGCCCTCCCCAAACGGGTTCTTCCCGAAACTGTTGAATTGCAGCCGACTGAGATTTGGCATTTCCACTAAGAGCAAAATCTATCCGCAGACTTTTGGGAAGGAAATAAGTATCAAATTCATTTTGTGCCATACATGCCAGGCCACAAATCAAAAAGAACAAAAGAAAAGAAAGTCGTGTTTTCATAACAAGTAGTTTTCGTTGGCTTTTAATTATGCATACAAATATAGGAAATATTTATCTCCTTACAGTCAAGACGAAAACAAAGGAAGTGTAAACCAGAAAGTGGAACCTTTTCCCAACTCCGACTCAAGCCCTATTTTTCCACCCAAAGCTTCTACAATTGTTTTACAAATAGGAAGACCTAAACCTGTTCCCTGGCTAAAATTATCTATTTTCACAAATCGCTCAAATATACTATCGTGATATTCCGGAGGAATACCTATGCCTGTATCTGTAACAGAAATCTGAACAAATTCTCCCGCAAGCTTATAAGATAATACAATTTGCCCTTTATCTGTAAATTTATACGCATTCGAAATAAGGTTTATAATAATCTGCCGGATTCTCTGTTCATCTGTATGGAGCAATAAATCAGGATGGGCATCTTTATCAAAAACAAAACGCAAATGGGTAAACTCCGATGCCATGTATATATTAGCTATTCCCTGGCATATGTGTTTCAGATTTATACTTTTTTTCTGATATTTCAAGACACCGGCTTCTATTTTCGAAAAATCAAGAATATCAGATATCAGCTGAAGTAACAACTCGTTATTTTTATTGATTATATCCTGAAAGTAACGACGTTCTTCAACAGTTTCCATTTCTGCCATAATTCCGGAAAAACCAACTATAGCATTAAGCGGAGTACGGATTTCATGACTCATGTTAGCCAGAAAAGCCGATTTCAACTTATCCGCTTCCCGTATTTTCTCCATCTCAAGCTCTGCCTTCTGTTTCTCTTCTTCCGCTTTTCTCAGTTTCTCTTCCATCTCCATTTTCAGGCGGTTCTCTGTATTATCACTGATAATAAGCAAATAGCCAATCTTCCCCAATTCTTCATCATGCAAAATCAATCCTCTTATCTGAAGATACTTAACACGGTCTGTAATAGTACTGCAATAATAATTACCAATCTTATCGAAATGAAAAGTAACAGGCAAATCAAAATTTTCATATCGTCTTAAGCAACCGGCAACATTTACAGGAAGATTCGGGTTCTCAAATAAATTAATTCCCAACAAACATTCCCGGCGACTCCCAAAAATCCGGGCATCTGCCTCATTTACATCAATCAGGAATCCATCCGTGTCATATAATTCTACTCCAACAGGCAAGTTAGAAAATATCATCTGAAAACGCATATTACTTTGTAATAAACGTTTCCGGGAATCTTGAATATTCTCCAGGACATTCTGACGTTCTATAATAATAGAGAATATATTCGAGATAATACGAACATTTTCTATCTCTGACAATGTCCATTGGCGGCGGACACGAATAGCATCAAAACCAAGAAAGCCTCTGATTTTTCCATGAAAAGAAAGCGGCAACACCAACATAGACAATAATCCTTGCTTTTGAAATAATTTCCGGTCTATATGTGCTTCTTCGGGCAGATCTTTAATATCATGAAGTACAATATCGTTTCCGGAAATAAGAGTATCAATCATCCATGGTATTGTTTCATAAGACAAAACAGATGAATCTTCTTTGGAAGTATCTACCCAGGTACTTGTAACCTCATACAAAAAATCAGCTACTTTATATTCAGCATCAAAAGTTGCGACATAAACCCAATCAGCATTAAAAAAGTCAATAAGTATTTTCATTGCTTTTTCTATGGCATCTTTTTCCTCTGAATTGAAAAGCAAAGCTATTACTTCCGAAATAATTTGTTTGATATTAGATACTGAGGCCATATATACCAGTATATAGTTTTCTGAAATTCTTTTGATATTCAAGACAGACAAATCTAGAAAATAAATTTCATTTAATATATTTTCAAACTAAAAAAGTATCAATTTAACACAAATAAGAAAGGTTGCATATTATATGCAACCTTTCTTGAACAGAATATACAACAAATTGTTTCAAATATACAAATTTCACATTATCTCTTTCCTAGTTTATGATCCATTATTCCAAAATGACATTCGCCATAATGTTTCAATTCATCAACAATAGACTTAGCCGTCGATTCTTCTTCCACCTGTTCACGCACAAAACCAAACAAGAAATCTCTAGCTGCATGGTCTTTTTCGGCTTCTGCTATATCCATCATTTTATCGATCATTTCAGAAACATGTACTTCATGTTTATAGACATGTTCAAAAACTTCCAATGGATTGCCCCATGCAGACGGGACAACATTTATCTGACCGATTGTAATATCACCACCCCGGTCTATTGCAAAATCGATCATTTTGTGGGCATGCTCCATTTCTTCATCGGCTTGCTTACGCATCCAATGAGCAAAACCATTCAGACCTTCTTTCTGAAAATACACTGACATCGACAAATAGAGGTTAGACGACCACATTTCTGCATTCACTTGAACGTTGAATGCTTCCGTTAGTTTTTTACTTAAAATCATAGTACTATACCCTTTCAATATTAATTTGACACAATGATTGTGAAATGTTTATTGCAAAAATAAGTATTTATTTAATTTTAAGCTATACTTTCAACCTCTAATTCTTTGTTTTTTCTTAGCTTCTTTTACACAACTGATGATCTAAAATGGCAATATGGTGTTCGCCATACGATTTTAATTTTTCAACGATATTTTTAGCTGTTGCTTCTTCTTCCACTTGTTCACGGACAAATCCCCACAAAAAATCCTGTGTCGCCTTATCTTTTTCCGCAGAAGCAACATCAACCAGTTTATCTATAAGTTCAGAAATATAGGTTTCGTGTTTATATATGTGTTCAAAAATTTCAAGCGGACTTCCCCAAGCTGTAGGAACCGAATTAACCGGACTGATATTTACCTGTCCGCCACGCTGTACCGAATAATCAATCATACGATAAGCATGTTCTGTTTCTTCTTCAGACTGTTTACGCATCCAATGAGCACATCCGTCGAGTCCAAGAACCAGAAAATGCGCATACATAGACATGTACAGGTTAGCCGACCACATTTCTGCATTTATTTGCTCATTCAGAGCATCTGATAGTTTTCTACTTAAAATCATAATGGTTCGTTTTAATGAAATTATTTTATAATAAAACAAGCCATTAGAATTTTAGTTTATACCAAATAGAGATTATTTAATTTCTATTTTGACTGAAGCCCGCTGTAAGGAGAATAATATCTCCTATCTTTATACGTTCTAAACATATAACTTAATTATGCACATGAAAAAAAGAATTGAAATATTCATTGCCCGCCTGCAAGAAGCTGTAAAAGGTAATCCGATGGAAGTATTCCTTTCCATTCTGTTCTTTATAATCGGATGCTACCATCATAATTATAAAGGCCAAAATACAGAAATGGCGCTACTCTATTTTCCGGTTATCTTCTTATTTACCTACATCCTCAACCAACTAACATGGCAAAAACGACGTTGGCTCTATTACCTATCAGCACTGTCTTTCCTGCCATTCCTGTTCATAGACATCTCCAGACATTATCCAACCTATCTGGTCAGCCTTATTGCTATCCAACTAGCCTATTTGGCTGGATGCTGGAAGAAAGACAACAATGCATTTATGCAAATAGGGATTCATTATATAGGAGCTTTACTTTCAGCCGCCGTATTAGCATCCATTGCGTGGCTATTATCGCTTTCCATCTATTATTCCATCAGTTATATTTTTGAAATATGGGAAGGCCACGAATATGATTATATTTCTTACTCTTCCTGCTTTTTTTATCTCGGCATAATGCCTTTGCTATTTCTCATGTTCAACCAAAGAAAAGAGAATGTAAACTATGCTGGCAACAAAACTTTTAATGTACTGATGAACTATGTCCTTTCTCCCGCCCTATTGATATATGCTGTCATATTATATCTTTATTTTATTAAGATAACCGTCCTATGGTCGCTACCCAAAGGAGCAGTAGCTTATATTGTAGTCAGTTTTACTTCGGCTACTTTTATATTAAAAGGATGTCAGGAATTTCTGGAAAAACGTCATTACGAATGGTTCTATCGTCATGCCAGCTTGGCTGTTTTTCCGGCACTAATCATGTATTGGGTCGGATCTTTATACCGCATCAACGAATATGGTTACACTGAACCGCGCGTATATCTGGTCGTAACAGGGTTAATCCTAACCGGAACAGCCATCATGTTCATATTCAAACGTACAGCACATTATTTATACATCGCATGCCTGGCAGTAATACTTTTATCGTCCGTCACCTATATACCAGGAATAACCGCATCCGATATCGAACGTATTTCACAGTCTGCAAGAGGTAATACACAGTCTAAGGAAAAATATGTTTATCCGTCTTACGTCGATTTAAACAATAACAACGCAATAGAGATAAAAGACTATAAAACCATACAACTTGTAGGTACCGACATGACCGATGGGATCTGGACAGATCAGGCTTATGATACATTTTATGTGTACCAGGGGAACAAAAACCTGCTGTTCAAAGAACAAATAGACACTTTTTTACTCCATCAAATGTATAAAATAGGCCTTACAGCAACCGATACGATACCAGACAGTGCTAATTCTAAAATTTTTGAACTAGACCTGGATTCAATCAAATTAGTAATCGGCCGCATGTCTCTGACTCGCGACTCCATTTATCATGTATCTTATATCGATCCTGCATATTATTTACAACGTTAAATTTTCATCTTTATGGAAAAAGAAAAAGAACTGATACTTTTTTCACAACGCATCCGGGCTTTAGCCCAAAACGGACTTACCTATTCGGATAACGAGTATGACATCGAACGGTATGAAGAACTAATACAAATCAGTGATAAAATAACCGCCCTTTCTGCCGGAATAGATAACGAAACTGTGCATGCGTGCTATCATCCCTTAAAAGAATATACCACACCTAAGGCTGATATTCGCGCTGTTATATTCAACGAAAAAGACGAAATACTGCTTGTGCGCGAGAAAGCCGACGGGCTTTGGTCTCTTCCCGGCGGTTGGTCGGATGTAGGATTCTCACCTAAAGAGGTTGCCATAAAAGAAGTAAAGGAAGAAACCGGATTCGACGCAGAAGCTGTCCGGCTATTAGCCGTCATGGATATGAGCAAACATCCTCACCCTGCTATTCCGTTTTACGTATACAAATTCTTTATTCTTTGCAGGATAACCGGGGGGACATTCAACGAAACCTTTGATATTCTGGGAAAAGGCTTTTTCAAATTAGACCAACTTCCTCCATTATCTCTCGAGCGAGTGCTTCCCGAACAAATAAAACAAATGTTCGGTTACTATAAAAATCCTTCGCAAACGGTCTATTTAGATTAGATTAGCTCCATTTGCCAATGTTTTTTCACTAAGTTTGTCAATTCATAAAAAAACATAGTTAGTAATGAAAAGATACTGTCAGACTTTAGACCTGAAAGACGATGAAAATCTTATTCAGGAATACACCCACTGGCATTCACCGGAACATATCTGGCCAGAAATTCCCCAAGGCATCCGAGCCGTTGGTATCCTGAATATGGAAATCTATCGTCTTGGCACGCGTCTGTTCATGATTGTAGAAACTCCCGACGATTTCGATTGGGACACTGCATTCGCCCGTTTAGCGACAATGGAAAAACAGGCCGAGTGGGAAGCCTTTGTAGGCCAGTTCCAAAAAGCCGCACCAAGAAGCAATTCTTCCGAAAAATGGCAGCGTATGGAATGTATTTTCAAATTACCACAACCTAATAAATTAAATGAAGACAACAAATAAACAATCACTGGTTTCCGCACCAAATGGAAAAAACTATCTTATACCTTTCATACTTATTACAAGCCTGTTTTTACTTTGGGGATTTGCCCACGGACTACTTGACGTACTCAACAAACACTTCCAGGGCGTTTTTACTATGACAAAAGCCCAAAGCGGACTCGTACAATTTTCTACTTATATAGCCTATTTCCTCATGGCTCTTCCTGCAGGAGCATTTATGAAACGGTATGGATATAAAAAAGGTATCATCCTCGGGCTATTGCTCTTTGCGGGTGGTGCATTTGCTTTTATTCCCGCTGCCTTCTTGCATTCGGCTACCCCTTTTCTCATAGCTCTGTTTATCATTGCATGCGGTCTTTGCATACTCGAAACAGCAGCCAATCCTTACTCAACAGTTTTAGGCCCTGCCCAATCGGCTGCCCAACGCCTCAACCTTTCTCAATCATTCAATGGTTTAGGATGGATATTAGGTCCGTTAGTAGGTGGCTTGCTTATATTCGGTGCACCCGAAAATGATTCGTTCGCACTTACAAAGCCATATATATTAGTAGGCAGTATCGTATTGCTGGTAGCCTTGTTATTCATCTTCACCAAATTACCTGAAATAAAAACAGCTAACGATACCGCAATCTCCGAATCCGGCAAAAAAACATCAATTTGGAAACACCGGCAATTTGTTCGTGCCGTCATTGCCCAATTCTGTTATTGTGCAGCACAAACCGGAATATTCAGTTTTTTCATCAACTATGTTACCGAAACCGATCCTCAAACAAGCAACATCGAAGCCTCCCGGATACTGGCCTTCGGAGGTATGGCCTTATTTATGGTAGGTCGCCTTACTGGTAGCTTCACCATGAAATGGATGTCGCCAAACCGTCTGCTCACATGGTTTTCGTTAGCCAACATAATCTGCATGAGCCTCGTCACCGCTACATTAGGCAGTATCTCCCTCTATGCCCTCTACCTATCCTTTTTCTTCATGTCTATCATGTTTCCCACCATTTTTGCATTAGGTCTTGAAGGTATGGGCGTATATACGAAAAAAGCCTCCTCCTATATTGTAATGGGGGTAGCTGGCGGAGCATTCAGTCCTATGTTGATGGGGTACATAGGAGAAGCCAATATGGCAATTGGTTTCTTTGTTCCATTAGTAGCTTTCATTTATATATTTTATTTTGCAGTCCAATGCCATAAAACAAATCCTGACTAGTCCTAAATAACCGTTACAGTTATTGGACAAAACTAAAACATTTATCACAGTTCAGCAAGGCTAGCCTTGCTGAACTGTTTGTTTTTATAACTTTTAATTTTAATCTGCCTCTGATGGTGCATATACTCCGGTGTTTTGTATCCGCACGAGTAATGTGGTCTGAGATTATTATATTTATAAACAGCATCCTTTACCAGACGCTTCATCTGTGCCAATGGAAGATTAAGGTCTTCAAGCAGAAACTCATGTTTGAGTATCCCGTTTATCCTTTCTGCTATGGCATTTGCATAAGGATCATAGGACTCAGTCATGCTCGGTATGATATGATACCGTTTCAATAATCTCTGATATGCATCGGAGCAGTATTGTATACCACGATCTGAGTGATGTATTAAGGGTTCCTCCCTGTACAATCGGTTGCCGTTGGCCATCTTTAAGGCATTAAGGGTACCCTGAGTGTCCAAAGAACAGGAAAGGTCATATCCCATAACCTTCTTTGAATAAGCGTCTGTAACCAATGAGAGATACAAGTGACTGTTTCTATTTCTTATATAGGTTATATCCGAAACCCAGATTTCTTCCGGACGTATAGATTCCATATTTGCCACAAGGTTCTTGTGCCTGTGGAACCGATGGTGGGAGTTGGTCGTCACATGATAGGAACGGACAGGCTTTATGAGCATGTGGTTGGCACGTAGTATGTCAAACAGCCTGTCACGGCCAACTTTCTTCTCTTTCAATACCGGCTGAAGCATATGATAGAGTTTACGGGTACCTATATGGGGCATCTCCAAACGGAGACCCTGTACTATCTCTACAACTTCGGTAGCTTTTTGGCGACTCCTGTCTATACTCCAATGCTGACGGTAATATTTTTGCCTGCTTATCCCGAGCAGTCGGCAGATCCCGCTGATACTTACGGATTTTTCTTCTTTGTATTGGAGGACTGTTCGGGAAAGGAGTTTTTTCGGATATCGATGTGATATTCCTTTTCTGCGATATCTATCATCATATCAAAGAATTCGGCTTTTATATCCTTTAATTCGAGTTCCTTCTCCAGGCGGGCGTTCTTGCGCTCCAACAACTTTATTTTCTGCTCCAATTCAAGCAGTTGCTGTTCCTTACTCTTTTCCACGGGACAATGAGATTTGTTTGACACGTCAAAGTTACCATATTTTTCAATCCAACGTTTTAATGTATGGCTTCCTTGTATGCCATATTTACGCTGAATAGTCTCCATACTTAGCCGGCTTGTTTCATACTCTTGAACTACTGATAATTTAAAGGACATGCTGTAATCCTTTTGTGTACGTCTAATGTACTTGGTTTCTGACTTTTTCATTTCGTTACTTAATTTGGTGTAACGCTATTTTAGGACTAGACATACATCTAAAAAAAGGGTAAGAACATTGTTTGTTCCTACCCTTTTTTTCCGAGTCGGGATGAGAAGACTTTTTTGTAAAACCTTTTCGCTCATAACTACTTGATTCTCTACAATTGTTTGTTACAAAATTTCTAATGATTGTCTCGAATGCTGTCCCGGTTTGAAGTAGAATTATTTCTTCATCAAAAGTTGTATAACCCTCTCTTTCTCTTCTATAATTTTATCTTTTTCTTTAATGATCTCTTTTAAATGTTCCACTTCTCTTTGGCATTCATTCAAGGAAATGTCACCTGTAATATTCCCTGTCCCGGAAACCTGATGTCCTATGTTTACCGAAATTCGTTCAGCTTCTCTATCAAAAAAGAAATCCATAGGAACATTGAAAAAATCAGCGATCTTTTCAACTTTCTCAACCGAAGGTAAAGAGTTTCCTGCTATCATTTTTTTTAATCCAGCAACACTAATACCTATCTGTTTGGCAAGATAGACTTTAGTCACCTTCCGTTCTTCTAGTAATCGTTCAATTTTATTTGGTACAAACATAACAATAGTAGCTAAATCATTAAATAAATATAAAATAGTAGCTTTTTAAGATGTATTATTTTACACGAACGAAACTATTTTATACGTTTGCAGTATAAATATAGCACTAAAATTTGTATTGAAATGGAAAACACCAAAAAAACAGATCAAATAGTATTTAAGTACTATTACGAAGGTTTGTCAGAAGATGAAAAAACGAGCATCCGCGACGGCTTTCTTTCTGCAAGCGGAATCGCCTATACTTCTTTTTATTACAAACTCCGACACGAAAAATTTTCCAAACTGGAACAAAGCAAGTTGGAAGAATTATGCAACCAAAAATTCACATGGCAATGAAAGGCCAAGTAAGTATTCGTTACTATAACGTTGAGTTCTACAATGTACCCAATGGTGACATTATGTATCATATAGAGAACCAACCGTTACGCAAACTGAAAGAAAGCGATCGGGACCTAATAGGTTGGATGATGGAAGCTATTTCCGAACGATACCCCAAAGCATTTGACCGGCTATGTGAACTCTATACAGTTCGAAGCAGAAACCGGCTGTTCTATGAATTTTCAATTGTAAAAAGGTTTGCACGCTGTAACTTCGGAGAACTTGACGAATACTGTTTCGACATCGATCGACGTGGTAATTTTTGTTTCGAAGAAGTCAGGTGCCCGCTGCGGGGGGAATGCTTGGACGAAGGTATCATATGCAAACCTGAACCCAATACAAATTTAACACAAAGAGAAATGAATATATTCCGACTAATCGTCGATGGTTTCGACGGGTACGAAATAGCACAAGAATTAAGCCTATCCCTTCCAACGGTGAATAACCACCGGGAAAATATCAAACGAAAAATCGGTGTCCGGACTGTGGCCCAAATGGTCGCATTTTGGAACAACAACAAATTCAAATAATTAAATTTTAAACACTGGTATTATGATTACAAATCTTCCCCTATCAAAGTCAGACGAAGCAATTCTAAATATTATCGTTGAAGAATTGTCAGAACAAAACATTGAAATCACGGCTAAGAATATTAGAAAACATCGCCTATTTGCAAAAATTGACCAAAAGGCGTTATTCAGCAAAGATGCTTGTTCTATAAATCAAATAGGTTTAAGGTTTAAACAGCAAGAACCAGATAAATTTAGCGTCGAATTTTCTGGTGTAAACTTAGACCTGAGTAATACTATCAACTGCAAATTTTTAGAAGAGATTTTCAGCAAGGTAGCTTCAACAATTACCCTTTTCTCCAAAGTCACGGAAAAATTAGACCTCCAAAACAAGCGGGAATCCCTTACAGATAAAAGTTTAGATAATTTTTTGAATGAGTTTAGCAAAATATGGAAAAAGAATTAATTCCCCCGGACATTCTTCGGCAGAATGCTAATGCACAACATCCGTGCCTCTATGGGGGTGTTTGTGCAATGCCAGGCATTTTCAACGTAGTTTTATTAAAACACATCAAAAACTCAAATTACCTATTAAATAAATAGTTATGTCAAGTTACACTATAAATCTCAATTTACTAAAGCTCAAAAACACCACCGTTATTAATAATCTTCCTTTTTAATGAAAGATATAGTATTAATCCGGGAAACCACCACGACAACACGGGTTGTTTTCCTTAATAAGAAAAAATCCTATGTATATAGAGAAAGACCTACGCGGCCAAATAATCATACAAAATATATCCCCCCGTGAAGCCGAGATCCTAGACGACTGCTTTTGTTCCTATTTGGCTGTCAAAGCCGACGGGAAAAGATCAGATGCAGAAAAGGCAATTGTAAAACTAAAACGTGAACTCGAAAAACTATACTAATTATGTCGTATGTTCCTGATGATGATGCAAAAAAAATCCTGGAAGGCACAGAAAACAAACTGGTTGAAGTAATCGGCGAATTTGTAACACTACACCGATCTGGGTCGGTTTCCTCTGTTGGAACCTGCCCTTTGTGTGGTGCAAATAAACTGGAAATCAACCCGTCAAAACATGTTTTTAAATGTTTCGCCTGTAATGAGCTATCCGGAAAAAGACCTATAGACTTTTTGATGAAGGGGGAACACATGAGTTATCCTGATGCCCTGCAATACCTGGCTAAACATATAGGATATATTTTACCAGAAGAAGCACCCAAAAAGCAAAAGCAAACAACTAAAAAAGTCACCTCACAAAAAGGCGATTGTTTCTGTAATCGCATGTTGACCGCATCCGGACTAACTCCCAAAGATGTGATGGCAAGTGTTTTCCGGAAGGATAAGGAAAAGACCTGTTTAAAATGGCAAACGTTCCGCAAAGGGACTATTGATAGTCGGGGAGAAATCGATCCGGCCGGTGATGATGCCATTATTGAATATTTTGACTTGGACGGTTATCCTGTGTCCTATTTCGTCTTAGATAATAAAAAACAGCCTACCGATAAAAGGCGAAACTATTACCGAGTTCGCTGGCAGTTTCCGGAAGAACATTTGGATAAAGCCGGGAAAGCCGGAAAGTATAAAACTCCTTATGGTGGTGGTACACATATTTATATCCCGGAACGATTACGCGAAGCCTATAAAGAAGGCCGATCGATCGACATGCTTTTCATTCAAGAAGGAGAAAAGAAAGCTGAAAAAGCCTGCAAACATGGGGTAATGTCCGTAGCCATATCCGGAATACAGAACTTAGGCCAACAGGGACGTTTACCCGAAGACTTAATCCGGATTATACAGGGATGTCATGTCAAAGAAGTTTGTTTCCTGCTCGATGCAGACTGGAATGATATTTCCAGCAATATAAAAATCAACGATCAGGTAGAAAAACGTCCACGTAATTTCTTTTATGCGGTCCGGAATTTTAAGGAATACTGCCGTTCTCTTAAAAGCCGGAATTTATTCATTGAACTATATTTTGGACATGTCAATAAAAATGAAGTTGATGACAAAGGCATCGATGATCTTTTAGCAAATACGTTAAAAGGTAAAGAAGAAACTATCCTGAATGATCTTAACACATTGTTATGTAACAAGAATCTAACGGGTAAGTATCTGACATTATATAAAATAACGTCTGTAACAGATCATAAACTGGAAGAGTATTGGCATTTAAACCATCCAGCCAAGTTTGCCGAAGCTCACAAAGAGATACTTAAAAACCTTCCGGAATTTCGCATCGGTAAACATGCCTGGAAATTTAATGAATTTGGCGAGTTTGTTTCAGCACAACCTTTGGAATCTGACGAACAGTATTGGGAAGAAATCGAAAAGGAAAACAGAAACGGAGATAAATACTCCGTCTATTCGTTCAACTATGCCCGATGTTTTCGTTTTCTCCAAAATAGGGGCTTTGGCCGATATCGCAAGATCGACGGGACGACAGCGCTAATACACCTGGACCCACCAATAGTTAAAATGATAGAAGCCACAGACGTTAGGGACTTTGTTACAGACTTTACTAAGTCTATAGCGAGCGAAGCCGTATTAAATATGCTGTATAAAGGTGGGCCGCAATATCTCGGACCGGACAAACTCTCTAATATTGATTTTCTTCAGCCGAATTTTGATACACCATCCCGCAACCGACAAATGTTTTTTTTTGAAAATAATTGCTGGGAAGTTACAAAGGACGGTATTAACGAACTTGACTATACTAAAGTTCAGATACACATCTGGGGGAATCAAAAAAAGAGCTTTGACGCAAAAAAGTCACCTTCACTCATAAATATAACTCAGGACGCAGATACCGGTAAATTTAGTTACCAAGTAACTGAAACAGGCAAAAAATGTAATTTCCTGCAATTCTTGATAAACACCAGCAATTTCACTTGGCGAAAGGAAAAATTAAGGACTGAACAAATAGAGAAAACCGGTAAAAGTGATATTAGCATCTCAGAAGAAGACCTATACGACAATAAAGTTCATCTTATTGCCAAGATGTGTGCCATCGGCTACATGCTGATGGAAGCTAAAGACCGCTCCGTTTCACGCGCAGTTGTTGCCATGGACGGCAAACAGTCCGAGGTCGGAGCCTCAAACGGACGTTCCGGAAAATCGATTGTCGGCGAAATGTTCAAATATCTGATGCCAACATTTTTTATCAACGGAAAATCAAAAGATATGGCAAGCGATAATTTTCTATGGAATGATCTTGTAGAGGGAATGCGCTGTTGTTTCATTGATGATGTTAGGCAAAATTTCGATTTCGAATTTCTGTTTGCAAACATTACAGGCGACTGGAAAGTAAACTATAAAGGAGGTAGCAGAGCAACATTCAATTTTCAGGTATCACCTAAAATATATCTTACAACCAATCATGCTTTATCCGGTGATACATCTTCTTTTTTAGATAGGCAGTGGCTTATTGCTTTTTCAGACTTCTACAATAATGAACACAAGCCTATACACGATTTTGGAACAATGTTTTTTGACGAATGGGACTTCGAACAATGGAATTTACATTGGAACCTCATGGCCCAATGTGTTCGTGCTTATCTAATGTTCGGAGTTGTTGAGTCTCCTGGAGAACGTCTGGAAATTCGAAGATTACGGCAAGATGTCGGGGAAACCTTTCTTTTATGGGCCGATGAATACTTCTCTGATGTATCACGAATTAATGATCGTATTCCAAGAAAAACACTGTATGACGCATACTTGGAATATGCGCCGGAACAACGGAAGTATTGTTCGGCAGCTGTATTCAAAAAGAAGTTACAAAAGTATTGTAAACTTCGCGGTTACATCTTCAACCCTGGCCGATATGATGCTATTTCCGGATTGCCTATGTATATCGATGCGGATGGAAAGCCTGACTTGGACGACAAAAGCAATGGCGTTGAATACTTCACTATTGGACAACTCCCCGAAGTTCCTCAGATTATACAAAAGTCGAACTATCAACCAGGCAAACAAACGGTTATAGATATTTTAAAAAATTAAAATAATGGATAACAAAGAATTTAATACAGTTCCGATCGCTGAGTTTTGTTTCAGTATTTTCCCATTGGGAACCGCCTTAAAAGAATGTTCCGCGGCTATGAGAAGTTTTGTAGAATGTTCCATGAATTTAATAAACGATCAATCAGGAAAATACCGATACACTAAAAGGCATCCACTCAAAGGAAAATACATTATCAAGATTATTAAAAAACTGGACACCGGATTCCGATCCCTTGCCAGGGAACAAATCAAATAAAAAGTTTTATCATGAAAAAGAAACGATTCGTCATGCAAGATACTTGCAATACTACCTATACGGCTCCAGTAGTACTGGCGGAAGAGTATGACAAGCAAGTCAAGGAGTTCGGCTTTAGAGACAAGCAAGAAGCTTTGATCTATCTGGCCATAGGACTCTATAATGAACGGAACGGCATAAAAAACAGTTGGATCGTACGCTGCATCCTAAGCCGTGTGTCTGTTGAACGGCCTCCCGTCCTCCGAGTGTTTCCACGTAAACACAGAGGCCTGCAATTGGCAGAGGAATATAAGGACAAGATATTTAGCCTTACCGATTTTGGGTATCTGTCGAACCTGATAAATGCGTTAATGGAAGCCTTTCTGTCAGCCAGAAGAGGAGAAAAACGCGGGCTTAGAAAAGAAATGCACGCCCGGTTTGTCCCCAAGGTTCCCTGTTCAGGATGGCTACAGACTTATATGTCCGATTCGCTATACGACAGATTGTTCGAAATGTCCATACATGGCGGGATGTCCTTCACATGCATGGTGCGTTCGGCAATTAGCATGGTGCTGGCAGCGGAAGATGTTCTTTCGGACAGTTACCCGATACCGTTTGAAGTACAGGAGGCAATACAAGACCACCTGCGAATTGAGGGATTTACAACGCATAGTTTTTCACGTGAAATACAGTTCCGCATATATATAGGAGAGGGTGATATGTATAATGGTGTATATCGCCTGATGCATCGCTACCAAATACCAGGTACAGCAGAGTTTTTGCGCCGTGTACTACTTTTTCTCCTGAACTCGAAAGAAATCGGTTTCCGGTATACGCCGGAATATCCGGAACCGGAAGGCTCCGACTATTTCGACGACAACGAGTCGTATTACAACGAACTCCTGTCCCGAAAGGACTTTGCACGGTCAATTTACCAATAAACATATAACTAAAAAATTATGAAAATAGGAGATATTTTTGAACATCCAGTTAAGGATACGGGAAAGACGGTAAAGTTAGTAGCCGTTCGAGGAGAGATATGTGACAATCGCATTTTCAAGGCCCCCATCGGTTGCGAGTCCAGCGATATAGGTAAAAGACGACATGATATTACTGGATCATGCTCTATTGACAAAGTTATTTATCAACTGTACGAAACTAAAAAATAACGAGTCATGAAAACATTTGAAGTAACAATAACGATTGAAGCAGCTGATTCTGAAACAGTAGAAGAAGTGTGTAAATCTGTAGAAGACAATAGCTCCTTCTTAGAACTTGATATAACAGAGGGCAATGTCACTAATATTGAAGTGTCGGATTTAGAATTTAAATAATAACGAGTCATGAAAACATTTGAAGTAACAATAACGATTGAAGCAGCTGATTCTGAAACAGTAGAAGAAGTGTGTAAATCTGTAGAAGACAATAGCTCCTTCTTAGAACTTGATATAACAGAGGGCAATGTCACTAATATTGAAGTGTCGGATTTAGAATTTAAATATAATTGAAGCATGGAAAAAGAAAGACTAAAAGAAGCTAATCGGCTAAACAAGTTGATTGAAGAGCACGAGAAGGCTTTGCTCTGTTTTGAGTATGATAAAAATGAGTATATAAACGATATACGTGAATCCAATGGGGAAGATAAATTGCCTCCAGAGTTTGAAAGTACAAACCCTAAGTTAATTATCGAGTACGATGAATTTGATGAAGATAAGTATAGAAGACAACTTCCTATACCTATGGTTCTAAGTGATTTTCTTGTAGACACTATAAAAGTGGCGATAAAAGAAAATCTATGTAAGCTAAAGGCTGAATTTGAAATGCTATAACCCTCAAAACTAAAAATAATTGAATCATGGAAGAAAATAAAATATCAATTGAAATAACAAGTAAAGGCTGGACAACGACTGTCTGTCTTAATGGTAAAACATTTATCCAGAAACATGTCGCTACACCTACTGGAGCAAAAGGTATAGAAGGTGATTTTGAACATGAAAATGATATACCGGAAGAAGTGTATGACGCCTTAAATTCTACTTTCTCTTTTGAATGTATGCAGGCGTTACAGATTGTTGAATCATAACTTAAAAAACAAGTGAGGTATGGCAAAGAAAAGAGGCATAACAGAATCCGCCTTGAAACACAGCAAAAAGGTTTGTGATCCACTTCCCGAATTTGTAGATAGAATGAGGGTCAGGAAATTGGTAATAAATGCCTATCGCAATGGCTATGCAAAATTTCAATCTGAAATTAAAGAACGGCAGGCAATGATTAAAGTACATTGCTTGACTCGTAATCCAGGAGATCAAACGTACTTTTTTACCAAAGATGATAGACACTGTATATGTGTCGAGTACAAATCAGGACTTGATTTTGGCAACAGTTCACCGTCCGGAGCTCGATTATCTGAAATAGAAATTCATACAAATAATGCTTTCAATTTTCAGTATATACCAGAAGTACAATTATCCGATGTTCCTGAATGTATTCTTGAATTACTAACCTATTTGAAATAATTCAAATCCTGTAAATTCTGAACTAAAAATAATAGACATGGGAACATTGATTAATGCTACTGAAGCAAAAAAGCGTTCAAAAATTCTTGAAGATAATTATTCTGCAAACAAAGAAAGCAGAGTGGAGGAAGCGATAAAAGTTTCTCTTGAAAAAATAGACAGAAATGTAAGATTCAGTACCAATAGAGGACTGAAAAACATCTCTTGTATTGTTGATGAAGACATTCGTGAAGAACTGAACCGTACATTAATAGAACGTGGATATACTGTTGTGTTTCGATTTATTGGAGGTAATCGTGTTAAGTTTTTCATAAGCTGGTAATATTATGCTTCGACTCCAGGAGTTAGCAATCTATTGAAGTTATTATGATATCCAATTTAAAACAATTCCGGTTAAATACTATGCAAGACGTGATAGACTACAAAGTAGCCGGTGGTGAAACATTCAAACAATATTATGCAGCGATGAAGGTATTTTTGGACAATCTCCCTTATGGTGGAATCTTTGACATTTGTAAAAATATTCCGGAAAAGAACTGGGAGAAGTTTATTAAAACAGCTTGCGTTTATATGGTAGAACAGGCCTTTGACGAGGTTTTATTTACTGATGACTATCTTTTCATTAAGCGACAAAGACTATTCTAAAAATATTCGTCTCTCGCTACCTACCTGTATGGTATATAATGCCCCAATTTAGCATGATGTAAAGATAGCAATTTTCGTATTAACAACCAAATAATCAATAGAATATTATGCCTAAAAAACAAAATAAAATCATTGTGGCCATAAGCCCGGACGAGAAGGAACGAAAAGCCATGATCGGCCGTATCGCTATCGACTTAGGGTTCGCCATTACACCAGCAGACGCCGCAAAGATCATTCGTTTGACACCTCAGGATTACGACCTGGTTAATACATACTTTGTACTGGCCTATTCTTACAACCTACGCGAAAGCCCTATTACAACACATCGCTTGTATGAACTGGCCGCTCGCGGTATTGCTGTCGTCATAGGTATAAAGAAACTTTATCCGGAACACGAGTTTATGTGTGACGCTTACTATCCTCTAAACTTCGTGCGGCTTTAGCCGCATGAAGTTCCCTCTTTTTCTTTCTTCTTTTCCCCCGCCCCCCCCCTTATTTGAAAATAACGTTTGGTGCATCTGTGCGTGAAATCGACGGCGTACAGATGCACATTTTATTTTGTTAGGAGAAGCGGGGAAGAACGCGCAAAAAGAAAGATCGACAGCAGGGGGTTCTTCCGATACCTGATGGATATCGCCAGCTATTTGTAACAAAACGACAGGCAGGAGACATATATTATATTCTCTTTTTTTTATTCTTCTACTTATAATTATACCCCTATATAAAAAAAGGTATAAAAGTAGTGCGGTTGTACTTTTCCGCAATTTACATTTGTAAATAGTTAAATATCAATAAATTGACATAGCACAATTTCCGCACTAAACAGCACATTTAGCACAAAACGAGTATAAAACCCGTTTTTGTTCTGTATGATTTGTTTCTAATATCCTTTGTGCAAAAAAAGTGCTGACATATTTAGCTGATATTCAACAGTATATAAAACATATCGTTTTTTTAGCACGAAAGCACTGCGGAAATAACCTCTTTCCCATAAGGGGGTATTTGCAACATAGATAATATTCTATGTTTTTTATGCCAACACAAGAAAATATTTAATACCTTTGTTTTCAATAATTTAAGTACAAAAATTAAACTACAACCTAAAAAATGCCTTACAATTTTACTGTTACCTTACCCTGTAAACCTTATGTTAAATGTTTCATCGAACAAAACTATGGCAAGCCCGTTCGTTTTTATAGAGATAAAGGCGTAATGGTAATTGTTCGATTGCTTTTGATGCGTAATTCCAAGAACCTGGAATACAGGCCAATCAATAAAGAGGTATATCCGGAAGTTCTAACCTTTCAGATCAACGAAAAGGATTATGAACATTATGGCTGCTATCTCAGTAATCAAGCAATAATGGACCTAAACAAATACTTTGAGAGTAAAGTAAAAACCCTAATGCGTTCTTGGTGTGCGTCTCAACATAGTTTTGGAATGCCTGCCGTAGAATGTGTTAATGCGTTTCAATCAAAGTTCGGTTTTCCAGAACATATTTGGAAGTTTGAGTCGATTTATAAAGATTGCCAGCGAAATAATGTATTCGAAAAAGAGACGGACAGACTACTTTCCGAAAAAATTCATAAAATAATTTTGTCCCAAATGTCCAAAAACCGGACAATTACCCCACAAGCTAAACTCCTTTATGAAGAAAACTGATTTTCCATTCGACAACGCTGGTGGCCTACGAAAAATTTTGGCTATTCCTCTTAGTAGCTTTCGTGGTATTGGTTTTGCATCCGATGCCAGCCGGATTCTAAGTCTTACCAATACGGATGATATCATTTGTATCTCCTGCCTTCCCGCCGATGGCAGTTTTCAGGAAAATAAACAGGAATCAGACAGTGGGGACGTTTACCAAATTGAAGTAACAGGCTTTATATATGGTAAAAGTGAAAATAACGATAAGATCATTTCTCAACTGGATTCCGGTTCCTGGGTCATTGCGACCGAAGACGCGGAAGGAAATTGGGTTGTTTCTGGAAGCAACCGCGTTCACCTGGTCTTTGAGCGAAAAAAAGATACATCTTCTTCACGATCGGGATTAAAAGGAACGTCTTTTTCCTTCTCTTGTGAGGACGAATACGAAAGTGTCAATATCCAAAACCCTATGATTTAATACTTTTTGTTCATAATTGAAAGCGCTGCAATGTCCTTTTGCAGCGCTTTTTTCATGCCTACACTTGCCAAAAAAAATAGATATGCCCAAAAATCGCATTGAAATTAACGGAACTATCGACCGTTGGGGTTATGGTTCTAATTACTTCCGCTGGCAGTTGAAGGACTGCGAAGAAGGCCCTATAACTGTTTCTGTAAATTCATACGGTGGCGATGTTAACGAAGCCCTGGCTATCGGTAATCAGATCGCTGAACATGGAAACGTCACTGTCGAATATGTCGCTTTCAACGCTTCTGCCGCTACTCTCCTGGGACTTTACGCCAAAAAATCAACAATCAATTCGGATGCTTTATACATGATACACAAAACATCCGTTTGGGTTGATAATTGGGGACAGATGAACGAAGATCAAATCGACCAAGCTATCGAAGACCTGAAAACACAAAAGGAATTAGCTTCTGCAACTACTTTGCAATTGGCTAAATGCTATTCGGAAAAGTCAGGAAAAGCCGTTGCCGATGTTCTTACCATGATGAAAGATGCCCGCTGGCTTACTCCGCAGGAAGCCTTAGACGCCGGATTTGTCGATGAAATCATTCAATCCAAATGCAAAAAGAAACAGAAAGTTTCCAATTGCGTTGCTGCCCTTTTCGCCAGTAACGGAACGCCACTTCCGGAAGACTGTATCGGAGAAGAGGAAACAGAGCCAAGCCCTAAAAATTTCAGTAAAGAATTTATCGAAGATATCGCCAAAAGTGTTAGATCATTTCTTTCCCGAAATCCAAAGAACGACGTCAATTTAGAAAGCGTTCGCACACAAGACCCTATAAATAAACCAACAATGGACAAACAATTTACCCACTTAAACCAAGTTCTGAATATCGAAGGTTTCGACGTTCAAAATAATGCTGTTACCTTAACTATTGAACAGTTGGTAGCTTTCAATACTGCGATGCAAGAGGCAGAGCAAGCCAAAACCCTACATTCGGCTGTTCTGGATAAACTGAACGCACTGGACGCAACCGTCAAAGATGCCAAAACCGAAGATGAAAAACTGACGGCCGTAGAAAATCTGTTGAATAAGCGCCCAGGCGTTCAGCCTTCCAACCAATTAGGTACAGATACCCACGAAACAACCCAGGACTATATTCCTGATGAAATCAACAATTTCTTTAAACAAAACTAACCCACTATGGATTTAACAAAGCCTATTGACATTTCTGCCGTAAATGGCGCAGTTGTAAAACACAAAAATGTAATGGTTTCCGTTGACCGCTTACAAGCTGGCGACGTTCTGAAACATTGTACCCCTATGCCGGGTATTACCAATTCAATCACTTTAGGTAAAGTTGAAGGCGGTACAATCTCGAAAAAATATTCCGGCGTTTTCTTAGGCACTAACAATCTGGGGAAAATTGTACCACGTACTTTGACTGTCTACCCAGTCGTTGCTGAAATGGCAGACGAACCGGAGCGTTATCGTCGTTCATGGATTACTGAAGTTAAAGGTGGATTGGACCCCAATAAACACCCGTTCGAAGTATGGCTTATTCAGCACGGTATTAACATCGCATCCGAAGACCTGCACAACGGACTGTTCACTGCAAAGTATGACAGTGATCCAGAAAAAAAAGAGCTGGAAAATTCTTTCGACGCTTGGGGTTCAATTTTAGAAACAGAAAAAACTGCTGGTAACATTTCTCTTGATAAAAAGAATATGTTTGCCACCGGTGCAATGGATGCCACAAATATAGGCCAAAAACTGCTAGATATGTGGCGTGCAATGCCTAAAACATTCCGTAAAAAGAAAGCAATCTTTTTCTTATCTGAAGATTTGGGAGACGATTACGATGATTGGTTGGAAAGCGAAACAATCCAGTTACCAGGTACTGATGAATCAGAAATCCAGTATCTCAAAAAAACAAACAAACGTGTGCAGATCATCCGTACTAATGCGTTCCCGGAAGGCTCACAATTCGCATTGCTTACTACAAAAGAAAACATGGTCTACGGTTATGATAAGGAAAGTGATCTTACCGGAATGAAAGCATTTTCAAGCGGTAATCCTTACCTGTTCACTGCTGCCATGAAATATGTATTCGGTTGCCAGTTTGTTTCTATTCACCCATCAGAACTGTGTATCAACGATCAGCCTTTGACCCCCGTTGCAGAAAATGTCTAATCTTTAAAAATTAACTTATGAATAAGACTTGTATACAATTGCAAGATATTGATTCCGACTTAGGTTGTTCAGACAACACGGGCGGAATCGTAAAGGTTGCCGCCTTCTACCATGATGATGCTAAATCCTGGCCGAAAGCACCAACATCACCAGTAGATTTGGCAGCCGCCGGTACACTGGAAGGTGATTTGGTTTTAAAGCCTGGAAAAAAAGCTGCTCTTATCATCCTACCACAAAACAAAGGTAGTTTTGCCATTACCGAACAAGGCGAAATGGGTGGTATGTCCCACCAATACGAACTTAACATTTTCCAGAATGGTATCACCCCCGAAATGCTCGGATTAATGGGAGCTACCAAGAACGCTAAAATGGGATTTGTGGTAATGGACTCCAACGGACAAAAATATCTGATGGGAGACGAAGATACCGGCGCCATGAGAGACAAAGGAGACGGAGCAACTACAGGTACAGCAAGAACCGACCTTCGCAGTGGCAGCATGAAATTCATCTATCCAGTAAACAATCCACGCGTTTATGACGGTGACTTTGACTCTTTGTTACAAACTGTACCCGCAGAATAAACCACCTTACTTTTAACCAAACCTTTAAAGGCGATACAATACCCGTTGTATCGCCTTTTGTTTGTCCTTTATACGCGGCAAAAAACGCAGTACGTTTGTTCCGATTGATTTATTAACTAACACTTTAATTGAATGAACCAAGATTATCTATCATGCCGCAGTAAGGCTATCAAATGGATTGACGACAAGAAACGCCCATTTAAACAAGGATTGGCAATTTTACAAGAATCTGGCTATAAACCCGTTGCCGTGGCTAATGTCGCTAAACGAGGCGAAGAGAACGCCTTTGCAAACGCGAAGCTAGCAACACTGATGTACGAATTTATCCGATTATGGTCAAAACCGGAAATGGCTGCTAATGATGAAAAACCGGAACAGGAGGTTAAACCTGAACCGGAAGCAAAGACAGAAGAAGAAATAAAGACTCTTTGTGATAAACAGGGATATCCGGATATCATCCGCCGGGTTATCCACGAGTTTTATGCTCTAATGGGAGAACGTCGCCAGCTTCAAAGCAAGGCTACAGCCATCGAAGGAAACGAACCTACACAAGTTGCAGAAAGAAAGGATTTATTCGAGACGATCGAAAGCATTTCCCTGCGTATGGATTTCCTTTGGACTATCAAAACCAAGTTCGAAAAAGACAAAGAAGTCCCAAGCGAAGATATTTTCGAGGTTCAAAAAGCGGACACTTCCACTGATGGTGACGACGAAGAAGATGATACCATCCCAGAAAATGCGACAGTAGACGATTTAAAAAAACTGAAAAAGAATGTAAACACGAAACTTATCCGTGCCCGTAATATGCTGGACTATCAGCAGGTAACGAAAGCCGATGAACCTAATCCTATGCCCGAAGGCCCCAAACGGGCCAAATACGAAAAGAAGGTCGAAACACTGACTGCCTTCATTGAAAAAATCGGTTACAAAATCGTTGAATTGTCCTAATGTTATATTCCGCTATCCCTATCGATTTAGGCCAGGTTAGTCAGGCGGCAGAAGAAGCCCTGCAAAGGCCTTCTCCTGCCGTTTCCGGCCTTTCCTGTGATGCTAAAGATACTTTTGTAGCCGGTATTTTAGACAAGAGTATAGGCCAACTAAAGCAAGGAGAAACAAAGCACTTTTACAGTTTTGGTAATTTCAACAGTATGCGCCTTATTTTCCATATTCTGAAAACGACTGGTCCGGCCAGTATTCTAATGTCCTCTTATGGTATATCTCCTAAAACCATTGAAGGTATTATCCGGAGAAAAGAACAGGGAGCAATACAGGACTTTCGCCTGATTATAGACAACCGCGTCCGGACGATATCACCAAAGCCGTTTGATATGATTGTACGAAACTTCGATTATCGTTGCATTTCCATTCATGCAAAAGTAGCCTGTATTTATAACGACGCCTGGAAAGTAACCCTTATCAGTAGTCAGAATGCAACCGACAACCCCAAAGTAGAAAGGGGTATTATCTACACAGACCCACAAGTTTTTGATTTTGACTTTAAAACCCTTAACGATGTATTTCAACGCGGAACAACTTAAAAATATTGAGGAAATGGCCTACCAGCTTTTTTCCCCGTTTGAAATCGCTTTAGCACTCGAATCCGAAGAAGCCGACGAATTTATCGAAGAAATCGGCACTCCCGGAACCGACGTTCATAAAGCCTTTTATAAAGGCTATCTCCGCCAGTTGGGAGAATTGCGCACAGACACAATAAAAGCCGCAAGAAACGGCAGCAATCCTGCCCAAATCGAACTATTGAAGTGTATAACCAATATACAAAGAGAACTGTTACATGGCTAATATAAAGAAACTGGAAGATCAAAAATATGAAGAAATAATGGCGCATATTCTCGATCCGGAGAACTCGCCATTATCGCCAGCTCTCCAAATACAACTCGATCGGGTTTTACAGGCATCCCGCTTACTTGACCGACACCCGGACCGGTCGCAGATCGTCGCTAAGTTACAGGCAAAATATAGAATTGGCCGAAACACGGCATATCAGGATATCAGAATGGCTACGGAGTTGTTTAAGATGAACAACGAATTTGACTTTGATTTTTGGCAGACCTGGCAAATAAAAGACCTGTTAGAACTTATTCGTGAATGTAAATTACAAGGCAAGCACAAAGAATGGGTGAATGCTCATAAGGTCCTTAAAACGGTGATCGGTGAAAAGCCTGTCCAGGACGAAGACCCCCACCGCGCAGAAAAAACAAACGTCTATATCCAGCTCAATAACTATAATGTGCCGATCGATGTAATTTCGAAGCTGAATAAAACAGAATTACAACAACTGACAGAGGCCGCTTATCAAGAGATAGACGAAAACGAAGCTACCGATATAATGAACTCCTAAACCCTTGACCTATGAACGAATGGGACGAAGAAATTTCCGTTAATCCTTTCCAGTTCAATGCAATACTTTTACCCGCTAAAGTAAAGGTACACGTCGCCGGTCGTGCATCCGGAAAGAGCTTTCAAAACGGATATGAGCTATACGATAATATCAAAATTATGCCGCGAGGCATTACGACGATCACGCAGCGCACATACGGCCAGGCCCTTACTAAGACGTTACCTTCTACATTCAAATTGCTGGAAAAATTCGGACTGAAACGCTATAATCCTAAAACTAAAACCGGTGATTATGTTGTCTGCCAAAAGCCGCCGGCCGGTTTCCTTACTCCTTACGAAAAAATTCTTTCGTATGATAATGCCATCAGCTTCATTAACGGACATGCGGCTGTTCTGCTTTCCCAGGACACAAACAGCCGCGGTCCAAACGCTGACTACAATATAACGGACGAGGCCTTGACACTTGATAAAGAAAAGTTCGATGCCGAAGTAGCCCCCACAAACAGAGGTAATGAAGATGTATTCGGTCGGCTGTCAAAGAAACCGCTACTTAAACACCACGGCCTTTTGTTTACGTCTTCCATGCCCTATACATCTGAACAACGTTGGCTAATAGAGTTTGCAAAATACTATGAAGAAGAAGCCGGAATCCGGCTGTTTGATACCTGGAACCGGATAGTTAAACTACAAATGCAACTGATAGAAGCTACCGAACAAAAAGACAGCCGGTTATTTCGTGATATATGGCAGGAAACCGTTACTATCCGGAAAAAAATTGCACCTTTTGTTTCAAAGGATAACGTTCTGTTTTCGGTTGGAAATGCATTCGACAATATCAAGAACCTGGGAATGTCCTATATTATGACTCAATACAGGACAATGGACTTAATGACCTTCATGGTCGAAATTATGAATCTGTTCCTGGATAAAGTCGATGATTGCTACTACTCAATTGATGAACGTCATATCTACTATAATGCAACCAATGACGATTATATCCGTGGTGTTGCCGATAATGAAAATTTCGATTGGAAAAAGCTGTCAAACCTTGATAGCCGTGCCGATCTGGATTGCGATCCGCGCCAGCCGCTTGAACTGTCGGTTGATTGGGGTAGTAAAATTGCGGTGTTCTCTGTCGCCCAACAGCGCAACTTCGATTTTGTAACCAAGCTGCTAAGAAAGACGGACAATATAATAAATGAGTTCTTTGTAAAACCACAGGAAGAATCAGACGTAATGATAAACGCCATAGTCGATAAGTTCTGCGATTACTACGAATACCATGCCTGTAAACGGCTTATATTCTATCGTGACAAATACGGTGATGCCAAACGTCCGGATAACAAAAAGACTTACAATGAACAAACTATCGACAGGTTGATTTCCCGTGGTTGGACCGTGGAACAGAAAACACATAAGGGCATGGAGCCACCCCAACACGACAAATACTTATTGTGGGCCTATGTTCTCAAAGAAACAGATAACAGATACACTCCTGTTCGCTTTAATGGCAGCAAATGTAAATATACCCTCATTTCTATGAATAATACCCGTGTGATCGAAGGCAGCGACGGGAAGTTCAAAAAGGACAAAACCAGTGAACGCCGTAAATCTGTACTGCCTGAAGAAGCGACACACTTCGGGGATGCTGTTGATAAACGTATCTGGATTAAATACAATCACCTACTACGCCGCTCTTATGGCTTCGTAGACCCGCTGTTATAGTTGATGCGCTTCTGACTGCGTTCGTGCCTGAAGCACGAAAAACGCGGTCGAACATCGTTTTAGGACTGCCCCGGGGAGCGGTTCCGAGGCATATTTCCGCAAAAGGGTGCGCATCCGGCCGCGCTCCGCGATAGGGCACGGCTCGGGGTTCGCTCTTCATAACCGGCTACCGCCGGTTATTTTCGACCGATAAGACACTACTAATCAATTCCGTTTGTTTTTTTTAACAGTACGGAATTGAAATACAAAAAACGACCTTCCCTAAGGCCGCCAGCGGTACGATCTTTCATTTTTTCTGTCTATAGACAGAAAAAAACTTTTAATTCCTGACAGGGTTCGTGTTTACCCGTCGTCAAATGAAATGTATAAGGGTGCTATCTTGAGGTACAAATAGAGATAATCACCTATTGAACAACACATTAAAAAATAGTATATTTGTATTGTAATCAAAAGGGAAAAAGGTTGTAACAGCAATCCCCCTTATTTTATTAATCTTTTAAAAGTAACATTATGAATTCAAAAGCAAGAAGCGCGGTAAGCGCACAGCCCGTAGCCGTTCCGGCTGCAAATGCAGTTTTAACAGTTTCAAAACCGGATAATAAAGTAACTGATGAAGTAACAAAACAAACTTCGTTATTGCCTTCTCCTGAATTACCTGGTGCAACACAAAAAAATGATAAAAAAGCTGTTTCTATTTCCGCTATTATGGAGAAAGCGGAGAAATTACACCTTTTGACACTTAAATATGAGGAATTGACCGGAAAACGTAAAAGTTTAGACCTTTTCGCTATTTCTCATGATAATGACAATGCGCAACTACAGCTTGCAGATGCTAAAGGTTTAAGTTTTGAAAGTTGCAATCCGAAATGTATTAAAAAAGTGATTGATATCTGGAAAGAAGAATTTTCGACGGCTATCGATGAAGTTGAAAAACAGATGCGTGATCTTATTAGCGCATAAACCTAAAAAAATCCCCCTACATAGTAACAGCTATGCAGGGGGCTAAAAATCAATTTTTTATACTCTTTTAAAAGTCCGACAAAGTTATGAAATCTAATTTAAATAAACAAATAGATGTGCGTAGAGCCGCATTAATCGAATTATCAGTAAAAGCACGTGCATACAGAGAAGAACAACTAAGTAAAGCAGAAACAGAGCAACAACTTTTATATTGGTCTTCAATACGGATTAATGATATTATTGCTGAATGGTATAGACAGGAAAGTGGAGCGACAGAGTTTAAAACGTTTGCACAATGGAAAGCAAGCGGTTATAATATCAAAAAGGGTTCAAAGGCTTTTATCCTTTGGTCTAAGAAAAAAAATGTAACAAAGCCAGGCGAAGCAACCGAAAAAAATACAGAGCCTACCGAAGAAACAGCGTACGAATTTTTCCCGATAGCCTATTTGTTTTCTAATTTGCAAGTCGAAAAAGCAGAGAAAGGGGGGGGCAATGCTAACTAAATTATTAAAAGTATGCGGTTTACCTACTCAGAATAACTACACTGCAGGAATTAACTTAAAAGGCGAATATCTGAAAGATTACGGATTTAATATTGGTGATTATGTTCATGTAGAAGTTACAGAAAACAGAATCGTTATAACTAAAGACACAGAAACAAATATCGTTTCTTTGTTTAGTAGAAAAAATAAAGTTGTTGATAATCTGATTGATACATTCGATTTAACACTGCCGAAACGTGGATAAATTTGCCAATTATATAGATAGCCTCTCCGCCCGATATGGGCGGAGTAGGGTTTTTAATGACTTCCTGACTATTGCCGTTTGTTGTCTGTCAATGGGGAAACAAGAAGAACTATACTTTAAGACAATAAAGTCATACGGTCGTGATGATCTTGATATCCTAAAAGAAGCATTTGCCGCACTGGTGATTGAAATGGACAACAACGGAGCGGGACTAAAAGACATTTTAGGAGAATATTTTGAAAAATATTTCTATAACGAAAAATTAGGCCAGTTTTTTACTCCCCCGTCTATCTGTAAATTAATGACCAAAATCAATCCGATCGAAGGGAAAAATGTATATGACCCCTGTTGTGGCAGTGGAAGACTTTTTCTTGCTGCTGCCGAAAAGAACAGAGATGTAACATTTTACGGAGGTGACCTGTCAGAAACATGTTGCAAAATGACTCTCATTAATATGTGCCTGAATGGTTTAAAATGCCGTATTGCCTGGATGAATAGTCTTTCCATGGAAATTTATAAAGAATGGGCTGTTACTTTTACGATTTATCCACGCATTCCGTTTATTGTTGAACTTAAAGAAGAAGTACAAACCGAAGAAATTACAACTGTTGAACCTGTTCAAATCAATGAACACCATACAAAGCAATTCAAATTTAGGCGTTTTGTTGCCTAAATAATGACTTTATATGTCGGATTGGCCTACTTGCCCGCGATGGGTAGGGATGGCCTGTTTTGGGCGCGCGCCGCTTCGCGGCGGGTTTCCCGTTTCGCTTTGGCTTCACTGATGGGGCGAGCGGGGCAAAAAAGCCCCTTCGATTTCTGTCCTTTTCTACCGCAAAACCTGCTACTATCTTGCGGGAAATTTTAAGTTATGGCTTTGTCTGTTATTACACCAACATACGCATTTACAAACCAATTCCCGAATATTACGGTTCGAGGAAAAGCAAAAGAAAAGCTGCTGGTTTCTATCAATATGGGTGGTTTCGCTATCCTGGAAAACGAAATTTATCATTTCGATACGGACGGTATGGCAACGCTTAGAGGTATAGGCGATCTGCTTGAAAAATACTTCTATGATGCCACATACGATATCAGACGGTTTGCTATGAATGCTATTATTTCATTCACATCCGCAGGGGAAACAGTTTCCAAAACTGTAGCCGTTTATTTTTGCCGCTCATACGTCGGCGGCGACCGACTGGCACCGGAAATGTTTCGATCTATGCCACTAACCAGATCGCAGATAAAACACACATTGCCGGATGCTAAAGAATTCCTGTCTTTCGTATCTTCTACCAGTTTATCGGTGCTTTGTGATATAACCTATAAAGCCGGTAACAGAATGGCCAATAAGATCGTAGACTTATACACCTTTTCCACTTCAGACGCTTACAACACCGTCGATGTTTCTGCCTCTGTTATTCTATCGAAATTACTTTCGACCGATACCCCCATATATTGGGACGTATATATCAGCGGCCATCAAGACAGGGCAGTCCGGTACTGGCTGGATAAACCGATGTCTTTCGCGCCGACAGTCTTCATATACCAAAATGATTTTGGTGGTATAGAATCGTTTGTGTGCCGTGGAATCCGAAAAGATGAAATACAGGCGGAAAGGGAAACCGGAGTTCTGGCCGGGCGTGCCTTTATCTCTAAACAAACAACCCTAAGAAGTTTCACAGTCAACACCGGCACACTGGATGCAGATCAGAAAGAAGCCGTTATATCCCTTCTTTCTTCCTCTTCTCTGATGGTTTTACAGGATAATATTGCTATTCCCGTTATTATTAGCGGGGAAAACGTATCACTGCACAACTTCCGATCAAAACTACCGACAGCCGAATTTACTTATACCTATTCAGCAAGAAACCTAACCATTTACAAATACAACCGTGAAAAAGGTATATTTGACTACACCTTTGACGAAACATTTAACTAATATGGAAACAATTAAAAGAAATCTGATGTTAAAACTGCTTTCTGTACGGGAACTTCCCAACGGGAAACCGCATATTTTTTCTGTCAAGTTTTGCGATAAAAGTGGAATAATCCGTTTTTTTCCAACCGCAATTTCATGCGGTGCCGGGAAAATGGATAACTACCAAAACCGTATGAGAGGTGTACAACCCTGTTGCGCATCCGGTAATCCGGAAGGGCACCCCTATCCGGTCAGTATAGACCGGATCATTGAATTTAATAACATGACAGTGGTATTATGAACATAGAATTTAACCATAAAGGCGACCCTCTTGTTCTCGATATGTCAGGTCCTTACGGTCGTGCACTGGGTAATACAACCGGCGTCCCGCAAACGGTCAAAAGAAAAGAAGTTTTAACGACAGAAAAAGCTGATATCGACAAAATGAACGTTGGCAATTTCCGGCTTGTTTCCTGGGGAGAGAATAACGATTTTCCACAAAAAGCAGATGAAATAATTACTCGTACCGGAGTGCTGAATACCGGCCTTAAATTCTTGCGAAACCTAACCATCGGCCAGGGAATTTTCCCCTGCACCGTGGAAGGTATCGACGACGCAGGAAATGAAGTTCTAAAACCGATTGACAATATCGGCATTCAAGCATTTCTTTCCAGTCGTCTGGTACGGCGGTATATGGAAAAAATCTTACGCGATTACCTTAAATTCGGTATCGGGTTCGTACAGTTAATGCCATCCGTTACCGGGAATACTTTTGCCGGTATCAATCCGCTAAACTCTTTATATTGCCGTGTTACTGAAATGAAAGGCACGGAACAGTATTGTATCGTCTCCGGTAAATTTCCGGATGCACCTTCCGTATTTGATAAATTCCGTTTACTTTCCGAGTACGACCCGGAATGGGATCTTTCCCTGTTATCAAGTGAAGGGAAGATAAAAGGCCAGAGCTTTGTTTATGCCGTCCGGGATAGCTGGAGCAACAACGATCATTACAGTTGCCCAGTATGGTGGGCAGCACAACAGGCCGGATGGATTGATATAGCGCATTCTGTTCCTAAATTTCTTCTAAAAGCCTATGAAAACCAAGTAACGCTAAAATGGCACATACAGATACCCTATGCCTTTTGGGAAAAGAAATTTCCTTATGCCGAATATCCGGAAGGTAGTGACCAACGTAAAGCTGCCATAACACAGTATATGCAGAGTGTAGAAAACAATCTGTGCGGTAAAGAAAATGCAGAAAAACCACTTATCACGATGTATGGCGTTAATGAAAGTAATGGCCGCATCGAAGAAGAATGGAAGATAACACCTTTGGATAATAAAAGTAAAGACGCCGAAAAGCTGGTTACTTCTGCTGCTGCAAACTCTGAAATTCTGTTTTCCCTAATGATTAACCCGAACGTTTTAGGTGCCGGTATGCCGGGGGGAGCATATGCCGGCAATCAGGGAGGAAGTAATATTCGAGAAGCCTTTCTGGTAAACATTGCCAACGCTTGGATTGATCGTCAAAACATACTTGACCCGCTCGAATGTTATCTGCGCTTCAATGGAGTCAAGAATATTTCCTTACGTTACCGGAACACTATATTAACCACGCTGGACACTGGCGCCGGCACAAAAAAAGTATTAAGCTGATGGTATTTAGTTTAGATAAATGGGACAAGGGCCGCGAGTTCCAGCACGTTATGAAAAGTTCGGCCGCTGTTGATTTTAACTCTTTTGAACCTATATTACGCGAAGCCTTCGACCTGTTTATCCGGCCGGTCCTGGGGGAAGATATGACCCAAAGACTTATTAAGGAGTATAACGAAGATACACCGGATAAATGTAATCCGGTCATTTACCTTGCACAACGTGCGAACGCGAACCTGGCTGTATGGTATAACTTTTACGAATTAACCGTTATCCTGTCCGGTAGTGGCATCCAAAAGGCTGAAACAGGAGACTACAAAGGTCTGTATAAATACCAGGAGCGCCAGTTAAGAGAAAACTACAAAACAAAAGGGTTTAATGCGCTGGATGATATGCTACTATATCTCGAAGGTTCTTCTTTTCCGGAATATAAAAAATCTCCGGCATGGCTTTCCCGTAGCACGGCGATTGTTCCCGGAGCCGATACCGTACAAAAATATTTACCAATCGAACGAAGTCGGCTTATTTTTCTCAGATTGGAACCGCATATTTCCTTCATAGAAAAAACACGCCTGCCCGGGTTGATCGGTGAAAAAATGCTGTCCGCCCTAAAAGAAAAGATGGAAAAGAAGGAAGTAGAAGGAACAACCTTTCAGAGTTTATTAAACTGCATTCAACCGGTTGTTATCCTCTATGCAGCCGCCCGCCTGGTACGTCAGGCCGGAATGTTGACAGATAAAGGCCTGTATTTTTCTTCCGTTCTTGCCGGAATGTCGGGCAATGACGAAACAAATATTATAGCGACTAAGGAAGAAACTGAAACAAGGGCAAAGCAATTTGAAGCTGATGCCGAAACTTACCTGTCTTTGGCCGACCGTTGCATTCAGGACAATTTCCCCGAATACTTCAAAGGCAAGGCCAGTAACACATTCAACGTCGATAATGATAACCTTAAAATTTTTTGGGGAGTATGAAAGAGATAAAATTCGTCATTCGCTTTTTAGGCATTCCGATAAAAATTGTACGTGAAATTCCCGGAACAATGGCCGATCTGACAGAAAAACAATATCTGTCATTAGTTCGGTATATGAACGGTCAAATCCGGGAAGGCCGGCTGATTGCGATCATGTATAACCTTTCTGTTTTCATGTCGTTGGTTATCTCATTGAAAAAGTTCTGGACGTACAAACTTATTGAATGTATGGAAACATTCAGCGACTTTTCAAAGTCTGCCGATCGCTTTTTTATTACCAGGCTACCGGGAACAGATCTATTTTGTGACAGTCTGAAATTCAAAGGTATTTCATTTATGCAGTTCATGTTTGCCGATACGATGTACACACAATATCTTAAATCAGAAAATGAACAGCATTTGTACAGCTTCATTGCCGCTCTTTATCTGAAAAAGAACGAAGCTTTTACCGACTTAAATATCGAGACACGCACCGCCAGCCTGGAAAAGATCAAAATTGATAACGTCGTTTATGAAGCTGTTTTGTTAAATTACATGATGCAAAAGAAATGGCTTTCTGAGGCTTACCCCTATATGTTTTCATCCAATGAAGAGAATGGCAGCAGTTCCCCGAAACGGCAACAAAAATGGCTGGATATCTTCGACGCTTTTGTTGGTGAACAGATACCTGATACAGAGTTCTATAAAAATATGCCTTGTATGGATGCATTTCGCATTATTAACCGAAGAATGAAAGACTATCTAAATGAACCTAAATAACCGATTTTCAGACTTTATAAAATATCTCGAAAGCCTGTCTAAGAAACATAAAGAGATTAAGCACTTGAATGACAACGTTTCCCACTTCATCCGCTTGGACACGGACGAACTGGATAACAGTATCAAACAAACAGTCGGTTTCCCGGTCGTTTGCCTGGACCGCTATTCTGCGAACCTTTCCGGAGAGGTCGGCAATACATCCAAGAAACGCGGAATTACTCTAATGATATTGGATTATGTCCCGGACACTAAGGACTACAATCGTATTCACGATGTTTGGGACAACTGCGAGGCCATAGCCGATGACTTTGTTTCACAAATCTATGTCGATATAATTTCCGGGAAAGCCCCCGGTATGTTTGATATGGACCTTTCTTCCGTCGAATATGAATTAGCTGGTAACCGGTCCCTGGCCTTATATGGCGCGATCGTTACGTTTCCTGTTACATCTAAATTTTGTGTAAAACCCAGGGCAGGAAGCTTCGAATAATGTCCTTTTTCAAACTTAACTCAAAACCTACTTTCGCAACATGTCAAGTGAAGATTTAAAACTAAGAGCAATACAGATCAGGGACGAAGTGATGGAAGGCCGGAACACGGCAACCCGCGTCGGCCAGCTTCTTTTGGATATGATCGAAAATACCGGTACAGATACTGATATCCTTGACCAACGCTATCTCCGCAAATATATAAATGACGAAGGCGCCGGCTTCTATAACTGGAAAGCTGGTTGGATGACACAAGCCCCTGTTCGTTCGGCCGAATATAATATAGGATGGGAAGTAGAGAATCCAACCGGCTGGTATGTATCGGAAACCGGAAATGCTTGGTATACGTCGATGAACGTTCGCGGGCCGATTTTGAGCAACAATGTTATCGGTTCTCCTCATTATGCTGGCGGTTGGGATGGTTTCGGCAGTCAATGGAGTATGTCACGTGGTTATCTTGAAACCGATTACGGATCATTTCGCAAAGAGCTACGGGCAAAAATGTTTGTCATTGACCAGATACGGGGAACTAACGGATCATTGGCAGTAGCCGATTGCAATAAGATAGACCACGTGGAAGACATGGGAACTTTCTGGCGTTGCTATATTGACACATACGGCGGTGATGTATGGATGAATTTCCGTGTTGATGACTGTGTAAAGTGCCAGCGTGTTACCAAATATTATCTGGCTGCCATAACGAATGTTTCTGCCACTTATTTTGATCTTTCAAAAAAAAATCTGGAAGGTACTGGAATACCAGAAGAAGGTGACGAGCTAATCCGATGGGATAATCTAAGTGATCCTAACAGAAAGGGACTTGTCTACCTGACAAGTTCCGATTCGTATAACCCTTACATGGATGTCCGATATGGTGACTGGGATGCCACTCAAGGCGTGATTAAAGTGCGCAATGGACGCTTGGATGGTATTAGTGATCCTGCATTCCCCGAACTTTACGGAGCTGTGAATAACTTCGGGCTTTACACCTGCAACTTCTACGGTACCGGTGAATTAATCCTTCGATCCACAGGCGAAAGTGTATCCCGCACATTCGAAGTATTAAGGGACCAGATCAACATGGGATTGTCAGATATTCGCTACGAAATACAAGTATCGAAAGATAGCGTACTGGCTAACCCTGCATTTCAGGATGGTATAAATAGCTGGGAAGTCACAAATGTGTTTTATCCCTGGACTATTAATGGGACGCTATTACAAGCATCTAACCGCCCATTCATTAACTTTGTTTCTGGCGCTGTGTTGGTAAACGATCCTGTAAATAATCGTACTGTATTACAAGTGTCCGATAGCGCCGTAACTCAGCGTAATGCAATGTTCACCGACCGGACACCCGGCAAATATGTCTTGTCTTTTTATTACCGCTCCCTGCTTTCGTTCGGCAGTCTGGAAATAGGTATTCCAGGTACGTCCTTCCACATTACACAACCTTTATCAGAAGATACTACATGGAAACGGGCGGAGCTGTCCGGTGATTGGGATGGTATGGGAGACTTTATTATACGCGTTTCTGGCGCAGTCAATATCATAGACATATCTTTTACTTCCGATAGGCTGACGAATGCCATTAATCGGGTGAAAGTCGAATATGATACCAAATTATCTGTCAAAGCGGATAAGGCAGAGCTTAACTCTTTCCGTGACGAATACGATGAGTTTAACCGTGTGGTCCGGCGTGATTATGCTACTCAGAGTTGGACGGCCACAAAGATCAATACGGAGGTAGGGACTATTGTTGATGGCAAACTTACTAATTATGCTACTACTTCATGGACCAGCTCACAAATAAATAGTTCTGTTGAAGATTTAGTAAGTAAGACTGAATTTAAACAGACATCTAACTCCTTATTGCTTTTAATAGATAATTCCATGTCGATTACTAATGCCTTCTATAAATTCGATGATTCCAGAATGAGCCTTAACAGGCGTATAGAGCTTGGCATAGGAGATGGTGCAGTCGGCTATTTTACATGTCAAGGAGGCATTGCACCTAAATCAGACGTTGTTTTTGCTTGGGCTGGATCGACATTTGAAAATTGGAGGAATGCTCCAATTGCGCTATTGTATGGTGGTGATGGCTGGCTTGCTAAAAAAAATATCCAATGGGACACAAATGGAAATGTCAATGTGAGAGGAAAATTTGAAAGTAGCGTTTTTGGCTATCGATGCATTATAGACCCAGCCAGTTTAAATAAGTTCGTCATGTATAACAACGATGGATATAGGAGTTTTCGAATATTTTTTGACAGCTATGATGGAGGCATTTATAATTCTTTAGAATTTGCTGCTCCATCTTCAAATGTAAAATTGGGAAATGCAGGTTTAAACATGTCTATAAATGGCGGAAGCTATATTATTACTAGAAGTGCCAAAACACCAGGAAGAATAGGCATGTATGCCAGTTGGCCTTCTT
Source organism: Parabacteroides provencensis (assembly GCF_900232875.1). NCBI lineage: Bacteria > Pseudomonadati > Bacteroidota > Bacteroidia > Bacteroidales > Tannerellaceae > Parabacteroides > Parabacteroides provencensis. Next base: position 742,279 of record NZ_LT960488.1, read on the forward strand.
ATGATGAAGCTGGTATAGGTGAAGCCTATAAAGATGGAAGTGGATATCTTAAAGTTAAACAATAAAATATTAAAGATTATGGCAAAGAAAATCAATTTCAATGTGAATTTAGTAGATGCTTATGGCGAAGTTATAAAAGTTAGACTTCGTCCGACAGACAAAGAGGAATCACCTCTCAAAGTTTCTGTATTGGTAATTAATTCTTTAATGCACCAACCTTCCGATGACGCTAAAATTGTTGCTGCTGAAGAGATTGTAAAACGCCTTACACTCCAACAGAAAGTGGCTAAAGGTATAGAACAAGAATATTCTACGGATGAATTAGCCCTTATCCGTGAATCGGTACTTTATCTCTATAGTAAAAAAGATTTCAATTCTACTCAGGCTGGAACAATTCTAAATATGACAAAGTAAAATGGAAAAAGGAACATCAACAATCACAACTCCGTTTACCTCGGAAGAAGGCGGATTTAAGTATGAATATCAAGCAACTCATCAACCGAATAGTAAGCCATCATTTATTAATTACAGTGTAACGAAAGATAATGCCAGGGTTGCAAGTGGTAATATCCGTACAGCCGAAAACTACTTTACATTTGAAACTCAGGCTCCGCTTACCGATGCCGAACGTAATATGATTTATGCGAAAGTGTCAGCCGATAAAGCTGATGTTATAGCGCTTGCAGAAAAAATAACTATTTCAACCGTTCAATAATATGGCACTAACTCAGCAAGATTTAGATCAGGTATATCAATACGTTCTATCAAAAGGAATGTCAATACAGGGGCTTACTGATGGTGGTACCGATTTGTCACGAATGTACTTAGCCCCTGTGTTGGAATATAACCAGGCAGGGACAGCGGCGAATCTTGTACGTCTTGCTGTATCACTCCTGAAGGGTGATAGCGGAAAGTCAGCTTATGAAGAATGGAAAGAGCAGGAAGGTAACTCCGGTAAAACACTTGCTGAGTTTTTTGTATCTTTAAAAGGAGCTAAAGGCGATCCGTTTACCTACTCGGATTTTACACCGGAACAGCTAGATAATCTCCAGATGACTTTCGATAAAATGACATCGGAAGAAATTGCCGGTTTCTGGGCGGCCATCCCTGCAGACGTGCTTGCGCAGTTTCAAAAACCTGCCACCGCTGCGGCTGCCGAGGTTCGCGAGGAAATGACTCGTATCTCGCAAGAAGCGAGTCAAGTTATCACCGATACAAATACAGCAAAGACCAATGCAGAAACAGCTACTACAAACGCAAATACGGCGGCTACAGCAGCCAACGCAGCAGCTGGATTAGCTACAGATGCAGCAGACGATGCAAACACCGCTGCGGGTATTGCAGTAGAAGCGGCGACATTAGCAGGGAGTAAGGCAGAACAGGTTAGTACGGCTGCCAGAAATGCTATCACTGCGACAGAGGATGCTATTAATGCTACGTCTGGCGCTGTTGCAGCTACTGGGCTTGCCAATGCTGCAGCTACCGCAGCAAACACGGCAAAGGATAATGCCGACATTGCCACCGGTAACGCTAATATAGCTACTGACCGTGCTAATGCTGCTGCTCAAGCTGCTGAAAATATTGTTTTAGGTATTCGTCCGGATTATAATGTTTCTGATCCGACATCCGGAAATTATATAGCCAACAAACCAGAAATACCCACATTGGCTGTTGTTCCCGGTTCTGACACACTTAGCTACGTTAATTCTTCCGGTACAACAATCAACTTCCGTATTGGTGACGAAGTACGTGTTTTAGAAAACGGCGAATATGTATTTTACAAGCTCTACGATCTGGCTGATGGTGTGGCCTCATGGCAGGAATCCGGCTCTGGGACGGCATTACCCGGCAACATCTATTTGCAAGGGGCAAATTATTATAATGAATCAGTACGAATAATTAAGGGAGGAAACTTAAATGAGTAAGAAAGGGGCATTTATCTATCAACAAATAGAACTAACAACTGCGGAATGGGCTACCAATACAACGCTGTACCCTGCATCCGTCTGGCTGTTTGAGCGTCTGGAAAACGGCAAATTTAACATGAAGTTATCTGACGGTGTACATACGTTTGCCGAACTTCCGACCGTGTTGCAGGATATTACCGCAACTGTCAAAACTAACGATGCTACAACCTATATCCTTACGATCACGACAGCAGCAGGATCATTTGATACACCGAATCTACGAGGAACAAACGGTATAGGGGCTACAGTGGAAGTTGTTAGCGATACTGCAACAGATTACAAGCTCAAATTTACGTCTGCTTCCGGTGAAGTTACTACGTCTAATTTGAAACCACAGAACTATGATGATACGGCAGTTCGAAACGCATTAACTGCATTACAACAACAAGTTAATACACTTGTTTCTGGTAATGCTTCGGCCGCAATTGAATCGTTTAACGAGATCATCGCTTTTTTGTCAAATGTGGAAGATAGCCAAACATTGGCAGGGATCATTGCAGGGATCAATCAAAGTATTGCAAATGTACAGGCAACTGTCCCTACTAAAACATCACAATTACAAAACGATGATAATGTAGTTAAGGATGCAGGTTACATACATACAGACAACAATTATAGTGACGAAGAAAAACAGAAAGTTGCAGACTCCTTACGGTTTAAGGATAAAATAGAGGTAACTACACTTACAGACTTACCGGTTACAAAATATTCTATCGAAGCCACTTTGTCTGCAGCTAGTCCTATCTCATTTGCCGGCACGCCAGTCCCCGGAATGGAGTACATGATCGACATCCTTAATAGCGGGTCGGCTGACTTTGATCAGCCTTTACCAAACGCAGATAATTGCCAGAGTAACGAGACGTCTGTTACTTGTCCTACTGGTAAGGTAACTGCTATCTCGGTACGTTACATACATGGTAAATATGTATTTAGGGTTTAATTGGAAAATAATTGAGCTATGAAACGAAGTTTGATGACTGTTGATAAAAAGATAGTTTCAAAAATAATTTTGAATCAGAATCTTAGTGATCCATCAGCAATGTTAAGTGGCGATATAAATGGAGATGCCATTAAGTGGATTAGAGATAACTCGCACTGTTATCTGGCTAAACATACAGGGGTCGGAGAAATGACTGTATGCCAACTGTCAGACCTAGACCGTAAGAAATTTTATGACGGTAGTGTAGCTGTGTTAACAGGGTCGGAAGGTAGCGTATTTATGAAATTACCTACATTTTATTATCATGCCAAAGAAGTATCATCTGATATTTGGGAAATCGAATTTGCAAACTATAAAGTTAGTGACACTTGGAAAACATATAAAGAACAGCTCATTGCTGTTTATTTATCTATCGTATTAGATAATACGGTTTACTCAGTTAGTGGAGCAACTCCTACATTATCAAGCAATAGCAATTGGCTTAATTATGTTAACAATATGGGACTTGGTTTTACCGGTGTAGATTTTCGAAATCATTGCATTATGGCTTTTTTATTTTACGCTATGTACGGTACAACAAATAGCCAAGCAGTGATAGGCAATGGAACAATAAATACTCATATAACAGGTAGCACGGACAACCTAGGTATGGAAGATACCAAATCCGCATTGATTGGCAATAATCCTATTAATTTTTGGGGGTTAGAGGATTGGTGGGGTTATTATACAGATATAGTCCAAGGATTAACTAAAAACAATCAGTTATTAACCATTGTAGAGCATGATGGGACAACACGAACATTAAATACAGCTCCTATAAGTGATCCGAACGTAGTCCCGTCAAAAATTGTAATTGGAGAGTATTTGGATTTAATAGGGAAACAAGGACAGCCGGATGCAAGTAAAGGGTATTGTGATTATATGTGGAATTCTAGTGCTCCTTATAATAGATTTCATAGATCATTTTATCATCCGCCTGCTCCATATTATAATGGGGTTGGATGTATTAGAGGATATACAAATGATACAAGTTCTGGTTATTCATTTCGCCTCGTTTTTCGTGGCAATATAATTGAGGCAAAAGATATTCAACAGTTCAAATCAATAATAACAAATTAATATGATATACATTCAAAAACAAAAAGGTTTTGTAAACATATCGGAACCTCTTACCGATTTTTACGAACTAGGTGTAACGATAGATGATTACAACAATGGGGCTTATCTAGCCCTTAGTGACGAACAGGCAGCTTTCCACGCTGCACACCTGGACGCATCTCCTTTGGAGTGTTGGCACATGGAGCTTACACCTGCGCCGGAGCCTTTGCCTGATCCTGATCCACTGGAAATGGCTAGACAAGCAAAGTTGCAGGAGATAAAAACACAGGACGGGTTTAGTAATAAGTTTTTTGTGTCGATAACACAGGGCGGTACTGAGATTGCTAACGTAGAGTTATGGATTGATAAGGATTTGCGTAACTCTTTATACAGTATTACCCTGCCGGCTTTGCAGGCTGATGGCCAAACCACTACTAAGTTGTGGACAACCGGCACGCCTCCTCAGTCTATAGATGTGCCTATTGTATGGGCATTGGATAAGTTACCATTGCTTGAGATATACGCTAAACGTACTTACGACCTCAAAGCAAGTAACGAGGCCGCCGCTTATGCCGCTACGTCATTGGAGCAATTGACTCAAATCGACGTAAAAGCGAACTATCCTTATTTTTTGACGTTTGAACTTAACTTGGATTTAAATACACAAGACAATGCAAACAATACTACAGAGACAAACAGTTAAGCAGGAGTTGATGATCCTGTTAGCAGTGACAACAATCGCATTGGCTGGCTACTGGTCAGCTACAGTACCTCACTACCTGCCTACCTCGAAAATAGAGGAGGGAACAGTTGTGCAGCGTAATGACAGTGTAACAACGGTAATTATCCCGGATATAAGGTAAGGAGGTGGTTATGCCGAAGAGGATTATAATGACAGGGGAAAGTGGCAAGCTAGATGCAAATACTTTGTTGTTGTTACATGGTGATAGTTTTGTAGATACTACAGGTCATCATCAAATCATCAACAATACTAATGTAAGTATCGTTGACGGATATTTTGACAAAGCATTCAAATTTACTGGCACACCGTTGCAAATACCTTCTTCCGTTTTATTTGACTTTAAAGCAGGCGATTTTACGGTTGATTGCTGGGTGAAATTTAATGGTACGTCCTATGGTTTTTTTAGACTTAATCAATCAAGTGGTACATATTGTGGAGTTGGGTTTGATACGGATGTATTACGACGTCGAGTAATTATTTCTATTAATGGCACGTCATGGCTTTATAATATTTATTTGCCAGAATCTTGGTCAGCAAATATCTGGTATCATTTTGCCTACGTAAGAAAGGGAGCATACGTATATGTATTTGTAAATGGAATAATGATATATAGCTTAGAAATAGGCAATATCTCTCTTTATTCTGGCACAGGATATAGCGTTATAGGGAATGGTTTGTCAGGTCTTATATCTGAGTTTAGAGTATCAAATGTTGCTCGCTGGACATCCAATTTTACACCACCTACTAAACCATATTAATTAAAAGTTATGCCGAAAAGAATAGTGATGACGGAAAAAGAAGGTAGAGAAATATATTTGTCTAATCCTATTTGTCTTACACATTTAGATAGAGCAGTAGCAACTGATGCTGTAGGAAATGCTCTGACTTATAGTGGTTCGTCTTTTAGTACCGGAAAATTTGATAATGCCCTTTCTTCAGGAATAGCAACGGTTAACGTTCCAAATGCAAATATGTATGGTAAGGATTTTACTATAGCTTGCTGGTATTCTAAGATTAATTTAGCATCGGAGAGTTCAATAGGAGTGAGAATCAATTGTACTTCTGTCGGGGCTGATTTTGCTCAAATAGGTTTTAATCTATCTAAAGGCAGCCAATGCAGTTTCTCATTATTATTGGCTAACAGCTCATTAAATAATTGGATATCCACCGAAACATTAAGAGATATCCCTTCCGGCGATGATGGAATATTTCACTTCATTGCAATTACATATAGATCAAATGTTAATCAGTTTAATGTATACTTTGATGGAATACTAAAACAGACAGCAACTTTCCCTCTTTATTATAATAGTAATCAAGGTAGGATAAGTATTCGTTCAATGGGGGCTGCATTGGACGAAATAGCTATAGTAGAAGGAATTCTTTGGGAATCAGATTTCACTCCACCGACTAAGCCATTTAAAATAAAAAAATAATTTCGGTGGTGACTCCTTTATGCCCACAAGTGAAACAAAATAATAAACCGCCGAGGCTTCGGTTCCGGCACAATAACAAACAAATATGCCCAGAAGTTTTGCCCCTTTAAATTTCTAAATAAAAAAAGATGTCCTTTTTCCAAAAGACACCTTCGTTTTATTTTGCATCAAAACACTAACCCTTAACCTTTAAATATGGAAGATTTAAGAACTATTATTGTTGTTTCCCTGTCATCCCTGATGGCATATTTAAGCCCGATCAACGGCATACTATTTGCCGTGACGTTAGCTTTCGTACTAAATTTTGCAGCCGGCTACTTTTCCGGAATGCTGGTCAACAAAGAAGATTTCGACTTCAAAAAGGCCTTTTCCTGTTTCTCCGAAGCATGTGTATTCGTTGTTTTTGTCGCCGCCGTTTTTACGATCGGCGAACATATGGATAACGCAGGTGAAGCCCTTGTCTCTATTTCTATTGTGACACATGTAGTTTTATACTTCTATGCAGTCAATGTTTTTAAAAACCTCAAACGGATATTTCCACAGTCTCAATGGATTGCTTTCTGTTACTGGCTTATCAGCTTTGAATTTATGAAGAAAGTACCGTTCCTGGAATCTTTTCTAAAGCAAAGAAAGGGGGAACAGAATGGCTAAAATTGAAGTGTTGGCCCCTATTATCTTCCAATGGGAAGGTGGCTGGGCGGATGTCAAAGAAGACAAAGGCGGTAAAACAAACATGGGTGTGACTCTTGCCACCTGGAAAAGTTGCGGGTATGATAAAGACGGTGACGGCGATATAGACGCCGACGACTTAAAGCAGATTACCCGTGAAGATGTGGTAACCCTTCTCCGGACACACTACTGGAATCGCTGGATAGCCGATAATATCCGCAGTCAATCTCTGGCGAATATTTTGGTCGATTGGGTTTGGGCATCTGGGAAATGGGGTATCGTAATCCCGCAACGTCTCTTAAACGTCAATCCGGATGGATTCGTCGGTCAAATCACATTGGCAACGCTTAACCAGGTTAATCCCTCTGTTTTCTTCGAAGTTCTAAAAGCAGAACGTATCAAGTTCTGCCATGACATTTGCAAGAAAGACCCTACACAAACCAAATTCCTGAAAGGTTGGACTAACCGTATTAATGACTTTAAATTCGTCGGCTAATGAAACTGACAATCATCATATTATTGGCTCTAATATTAACCGGTTGCCGAACGACAACGGACACCTTTTCTCGGAGAACTGAAATTAACCGGGAAATGTTAGAACGCTTAGAACTCCAAAAACAGACAAATACGTCTGTCCTGGACTCTCTTCTTTCCCGCTATAAAGCGACCATCAAGAAGACAGAACGCCACTATGCCCCACCTGATTCCACTGGCCAGCAACCGATCATTTCCGAAACAGAATATAATATAGAGTTAGAAGGTGATGAAACTGCCATTTCAAACCAAAATATCAATAGTCAAGCAGATTTAAGCAATAACAAAAAATCCATTGACACCAGTAAGCAAATCGAAAATCAGAATAAGAAAACGGATAGCCGGTTGTTCAGACCCCCTAAGTGGATGATTGTCGTACTCTTTATAATATTAGTAATAGGTATTATTTATAAATGTAGAAAAATGATTGTTCATAACTGACCGAACCGCCCCTACTGTGAAGTCCGGGCGGTTTTTGCTTAAACAGAGAGCTAATGCAAACTAACCCAAACCAACCAACCGATACGGTCATAACCGTTGAACAGTTTAATAAACAAGTCAAAGGCTGGACCTTCCAGGTAAGAGGAAGGGCAAAAGGCCGACTACGGCAAGCCACAACCGGCGAAAGTTCCAGTAAAGGCCTGCGAACTATTTCGCCGTCTTTTAAATCACAGTACGGCGAAATCTATTCCACAGGTTTTAAATTCAGTTTTTACCTGGTATTTATCCATTACGGCGTAGGCCGGGGCTATATCCGCAAAGGCGGTTCCGTTATACGCGGCCATCGCGAGGATAATAATAAATTCCGGATGTATCGGGGACGACCCGCTAAAACCTGGAAAGAGTACGCCGGAGATCATAGACCCGTAGCCCGTCATGGCTTTGACTGGCTGGATATCGAAATTCGTGGAAATATTGAACGTCTGGCAGACATTGCCGCCTCTTATCACGGTGATAAAGCCGCTACCGCTGTACTGAAAGAAGCAAGTAAACTTTTAATCGACAAAACTCCTTAACCATGGCTGATGACAAAATTGTGACAAAAAGAGGTATATACCTTTATATCAACGGACAGCAGATAAACAACGATCTAAAGTCTGTACAGGGCGAATTTAAAAAACTCCAAAACGAACAGGCTAAAATGACAATAGGGTCAGAAAAATACATTCAGACCGGAAAGAAAATTCAAGCCCTTGACTCCATTATACAAGAACACCGGAAACAATGGCGTAAAACAACTACTGAGGTTGACAAAGCAAAGAAAAGCCTACTGTCCTTTGATAAGATCAATGATATCTTTTCAAAATATTCCGGTATCGTATTATCTATGATAGCGTCATTGACAGGCCTTTCTTTCGCCCTGAATCAGTTAAAAAAACAACGGGATGAATTTGAACAGAAAGGTGCAAACTTACAGGCCTTAACCGGTTTGTCTGATGATGCTGTTACCTGGTTCAAAGATAAGGCAAAGCTGCTGTCAACTTCCATTACTTCTGCCGGTGTACGGATCAGGAAGGAAGCGACCGATATACTTAACGCTTTCATGCTCGTAGGATCGGCAAAACCGGAATTACTAGAGAACAAAGAAGCACTAGCCGAAGTGACTGAAGAAATCCTGATCCTGTCTGAAGCTGCAGACGATATGAACTTAAAGGATGTTGTAGATTCTTCCACTTTGGCCATGAATCAGTTCGGAACCGAAGCGAAACGCACAACGAATGTTCTGGCCGCCGGATCAAAAGCCGGTTCAGCAAATGTAAATAGTGTTGCCAAGGCTTTAAGAAATTCCGGTGTTGCTGCTAATAGTGCAAATGTTACCCTAGAACAAACAGTAGGTCTTATTGAAACATTGGCCGAAAAGGGTATTAAAGACGAAATGGCTGGTACTGGTTTAAAGACATTCCTTCTTAAGCTGCAGCAAGGTGCAGACAAATTCAATCCTAAGATCGTCGGTCTGACAGCTGCTCTGCAGAACCTGAAAAAAGAAAACATGGACGCGAGCAAGATGATCGCCGTGTTCGGCCTGGAAGCTTACACCGTTGCTCAGACATTGATTGAAGGAACTAACCGGGTTGATCATTTTACCAAAGCCGTAACAGATACAAGCATAGCGACAGAGCAGGCCGTTACCAATACGAAAACATCAGGCGCTGTACTAAAGCAAACGATGAATGCCCTGAAGCTGGAAGCGATGGAAATGGTTGATAAAATCGGGCCGGTTTTCACCATTTCTGCCAATGGTGTTCGCTACCTGGTAAAGATCATACCTCCGTTAATCCAGTTCACAAAAGAACACGGAAGGACTATCGTCGAACTTACAGCGATCGTCATTTCATACTCTGCTGCATTAAAGGCAAAAGCTACTATTTTAACCATTCTCAATGGCTACAATAAAACACGACAGGCATTCGCCTTACTGCAAGCTGCATCCTTGGCCAATCAGGCAGGGTTACAAGGCCGGTACAATGCAGCAATGAAAGTTTACAACGGCTTGGTTCTCCAGGGAAATATCGGGGTGAAAGCGGCTACAGCTGTAACCCTGCTTTGGTCTGCTGCCAAAGCAGCTTTATCCGGAAACATAGCGAAAGCCACGATTGCCATGAAAGCACTTAACAGAATGATCGGCATAAGTCCGATGGGGGCACTGGCTATAATTATTACAGGCGTTACAGTCGCTCTACTACGTTGGGCTGAAAAAACAAGGGAAGCTACACGGGAAGTCAAATTAATGGCTGAAATAAACCAGGAAGCTGTTAAATCCTTATCAAATGAAAAGGCAGAACTGGAATCACTTTTGTCGGTCGCCAAAAACGAGAATATCAGCAAAGAAACCCGTATCAAAGCAATTAAACTGCTGAACGAAATCAGTCCTGAATATCTGGGAAACCTTAACCTGGAGAATATAAATACTTCAGCCGCCGACACTGCCGTCAAAAAGTACACGGAATCATTAATGAAGAATGCAAAGGCTAAGGCTATTCAGAACAAACTTTCCCAGCTGTATGATGAGCAACTACAATACGAAACGAAACTATATGACCTACAAAAACGTAGGGAAGAACTGAAAGAAAACAAGCTAGGTTTTTCCGATGAACAACTATATTATGCGAACTTGGAAATAAGCCTTAAAGCTAAAGATATCAATGAAGATAAATCCAAGATTGACGCACAGATCGATAAACTAATCGACCTGTACAATCAAAATGCGGATCAGTATCAGATCAGTATTCCTGTTTCCATCCAGACCGAAAACAAACAAGCCTTACTGGAACAGTTAGATCGGGAAAGGGATGAGCTGTTAGCTAAAATTGAAACGGATAAGAAAAAACCGCTTAGTATCGTCAGTCCCGTTGACCTGGCGAAACTGGAATACTATAACAAACGCATTGAAGATACTATCGACGCGATCGAAGCCCTTACCCGGGAAAAAACGAAGGTCTACCCTACTCCTGTACCGGTCGGAACAGGAGGTAATGAAGCAGAGAGAAAGAAAGCTTTAGAGAAAGCGACTGACGAACTGGAAAAAGCATACCATAAACAAACCAATATCATCAAGCAGGCCTATATTGAACAAAAGCGAACATCGGATCAGATGCAAAGTGATCTATATACCGAAGAAATGAGATATCTGTATGCTAAGATTGATCTATTAAAAAGGTTCGGCCAGGATACAACAGATATTGAAATGTCTCTTTGGGACAAAATCATAACTGCAGCCCAGAAGGCTAGTAAGGAAGTTAAGGGACTGAAGTTCACGCCAGAGGAAGAAAAGGAAGACGAAAACCCATTTTGGGCTGAACTGGCGAAAGGTACTGAAATACAAATTGCCCTGAATGAAGCAAAGTATAAAGCCGGGCTGATCTCTCATCAAGAATATTTGTATAATAAAGGCATTCTCGATGAAAAATACCGGAAGGAAAAAGAAGCTAAAGACAAAGTTGCAGCCGAACATGAAATGGAAATTCGGGAGTCTGTTTTAAATGCTATTTCCAGTCTGGCAAACTCTGCCGTTACCATTATGCAGTCTGCTCAATCTCGGGAAGAAGCTGCCATTGAAAAAAAGTATAAATATAAACTTATCCTGGCTGAAGGTGATAATGAAGCAACTGCCGAACTTGAAGAACAAAAAGAAGCTGAATTGTTGGCCATCAAAAAGAAATATGCAGATAAACAATTTGCATTGCAGGTCCTTCAAATAACAGCAGATACAGCAGTTGCAGCCATGCGTGCTTATAATGCAGCCTTAGAATTAGGATTATTTGGTATTCCTCTTGCACCTGTTATGGCAGCAGCAGCTGTAGCTGCAGGTTTCGCTCAAATTGCCGCAGCTAACCAAGCACGTGAACAGGCAGCCAACATGTGGGACGGCGGTTATACCGGTGAAGGTGGCAAATACGAAAAAAAGAAACTCATACAGACACATGGCGGCGAATTTGTCGCCAATAAGAAAACCGTTCAAATTTTACGTCCGGTATTTGATATCATGGACTACGCACAACGTACCGGGAATGTTGCCGCCCTTACTGGACCGGACATGGCACGCGCTCTAGGTAGTTCTTCCACTCCATCGTCCGGTACACCAAACAATATGCCGGTTTCAATCGGACAAACAGCGTCTACCAATCCGGATATTATTCGGGCACTCGATAATAATACACGAATGATAGCTCTTATACGTAAAAAACTGGAAGAACCGTTCATAGGCGAAGTTTACGTCGATGGACCAAGAGGCGTAAAACAAAACTTAACAGACTATGATAAACTAATCAAAAACGCTACACGATGACAGATTTATTTATTGATGGGAAACAAGTTGTATTACCGAAAGGAATGGACTTAAAAGTCAAACAGCAAAACCCGCTTATTACCAAAAACGGCACTTTTACCCTTGATCTTTCGCTTTCTCTAAAAGAGCGGAATAACTCAATACTGTACAAACATATTGAACGGCTGCAATCTGCGGCCGTAATTGAGGGTAGAAGCGCCGTTCTTATATCGAACGGCCATGTGATCTTAAACGGGACGGAAGCCTTTATCAGTAATACTAATGAAGAAGTAAAAATCCAATTACTTTCTGGAAACTCGGAACTGAATTATTTCATCGGGGCAGACTCTTACATTTCATCGCTCGATTTGGGAAAAGAAACCGATATAAGCAGCGAACGATTTAACCAGGTAATAAGAAAACGATTTCCGGAAGTAGCTTTCGCCTGTCCAATGGTGAAGATTGGTAGCAAAATATACAACGATCACCGGGAAATGTCTATGGATGTAATTTTGAATAAGCCCTATAATTTTTCAAATTTGGCAATCCAACCCTATTTACTGGCAATGATCGAAAAAATATTATCAGCTTTAGGGTATGTCATTGAGTATAACGAAGCCAGGAATGACGATTTCCTTTCCCGTATCTTTATTCTGAATAACGACCAAACCGGCGAATACAACAAAATACTACCGGGTTGGAAAGTAAAAGAGTTTTTGGAAGAATGCGAAAAGTTGATGAATATTGTTTTTATCATTAATGATGCAAACCGCAGTGTTCGCATTCTTTGTGCTTCATCTAAAGCAGAAACAGGTACCTATACGATTGAAAATGTACTGGACACTTTCGAACGGACAACAGTAGACGATGATCCGCGCATTTCGTATAAAAACGTTTGTTACGATCTTCCCAGTTCAAAAGATTACAAATACCAGAACATTGATGAAAGTGTACTGGAAAAAGCTATTATAAACGAATCAAAAACATATACCGATCTGGTTAAGAAGCTAACAAACTCCAAAGACGAAGTTTTACCGGATGATATTTTCGATCAATACTATAACTCCAATACCCTGTTTTATGTAACCGAGACAGACACATACTATGTTCTTGATAAATATCTTTACAAATGGCTTAACAGCCCGACAGGTGCATCTGTTTACATTAAAAACTTACTAAAGGTAAACACCTTTCGAAAATATACATCAAATCCGGATGATGACTATTTGAAACTAAGTTTTTTCCCTTGTCTATACATATCAAGACCCAACGATAGTATGTATGTAGTAACGCAACGAATGCCATATCTACCGGGAGCTGACGATACCGAAGAAGAAGAGGCAAAGAATATCAGGCAATTAATAGAAAATGGAGTAAGCGACTTTAACGCAAATAAAAAACCTGTTTCTCTGTGTACCTTCCATCCTTCGGATTTAGGATATTATTTCACTCTTACGGATAACGTGGCAGATAATGACAATACCACTTCCTGGTATCAAAAAAGCCACGGTACTTTTAGGCTAGTTGGTCCCGAAGGACTTGTAAAACGGTACTATCAACCCAGCCAGCAGATCAGCGCGACAAAAGAATACACGATAAAATTCATTATTAACACTATGCCAAACATACAATCGCAATTCCTGCTAAACAATAAACTGTTTATCTGCAAAGAACTAGAATACAGGATTACCAACGATGGAATACACCCGGAAGTTACCGGCATATTCTATGAAGTGAAATAAATTTGTCTTTTTCCTTTGTGCATAATCAAAAGATTATGTATATTTGCATTGTCAGATAACAAGAATACTAATATTAAAAACAGAATGATGGACGATATTCAAAAACTAGAATTTAAAATTGCTCAGGTAGAGGCTCGAATCTATTCTTGGAAACGAAAAGTCGCTGTATTTGAAATCGAACCCTACACGGACGAAGTCGAAACCGACAAAATGTTAGATGAGATTGTAAAGCTAAAACAGCGCATTGAGGAATTAAAGAAGAAAAAGTAAAGACGTCCCCTCTCCGGAGGGGACATAAAACCCCTATATTATGAGTACATTAAAAGATGATCTAAAAAAAATGGATTCCCTTTCCGGAAAGGAACTGGATTTATTCCTGGTAGATATGAAAGCCCGTTACACATCTCCGGAAGACAAAAAGACGATCCGCAAACACCTTTTGGGGGAACTGGATGACATAAAGTCGGAAATGAAGGAGATTGACAAAGAATTGACTATAAAAGAACAACTGAAAGATATTTCAGAAGTTGTTTCTCTCTCCTACATTGCTAAAAAATATTTTGGTAAAAGCCGTGCCTGGTTGTACCAGCGCATTAACGGTAATGCCGTTAGAGGGCAAGTTTACAAACTCAGTCCGGAAGAAATAGACACATTGAATTTTGCTTTACGCGATATCAGTAATAAAATTGGTTCGCTGTCCATCAAATGTTGATAGACTGTTATCTGACACAAAACCCCTGTGTTCGAACCGCACAGGGGTTTTTTACAGCTTTCTGTTTGAGTTTTAACAGATCACATAGTCTAGTCACTTTTAGCGCAAAAGAGAACCGATTGTTTTCCGTTTTTGTTAAACTTTGTTACAGTACAAAAGCACTAAAACTCTCCCATTTTATAGCAGGGGTTTCCGAAATTTTGACTATATTTTTGCAGTACGTTAATGAAAGGCGTGCTGATCGAGATGCAAACGACAGCATCAGAAAGAAATTTTAAAGGTATTGGGAGTAGGCGTTGCATCCGCCGAAACCATACCTCTTTTTTATATTATGGAAACAAAGATTATTGCTAAAGTAAACAACATCGCTATCATTGCAAGTAACGAACCTGAAAAATTTGTACCTATCAAACCTATTTGTGACATTTTAGGTATTGATGTCGAATCGCAAAGAAAAAAGATAAAAGAACATCCTCTATTATCTTCAACCTCGGTGCTGTGCACCGCAGTTGGAGCTGATAAAAAAGAACGCGAAATGTTCTGTCTACCCTTAGAATTTGTTTTTGGTTGGTTGTTCACCATTAATTCTTCCAACGTGGCACCAGAAGCAAAAGAAGCGGTCGAGAAATACCAGTTAGAATGTTATCGAGCCTTATATCATCATTTTACCGCTTATTCCCGCTTCAATGAAGTTAAACAAAAGCGACTGGCCAGCGAATATGAAAACTACCAATCAATTCAGGAGAACTTCAATAAAGCTAAACAGGAACTTTCCGAAGCAAAAAAGCGAATGGATGCAGCAAAAGAATTAACCTTTGAAGAATGGGAAATCCAGGATAGACAACAGCAACTGAACTTCGATGAAGAATAATCCATTACCTTCAGGGTAACGGTTCAACTATTGGGTTAAGCCTAATAGTTGGAACAGACACAAATCGTATAAATAATCAAAATAAATTACAACTGTCATGCTGAGCTTGACAGTTAAAGTTCACTCTCATTTACAAAACACCTTAACACCCACCGTCCGGTTCGTGAGAATAGGACGTTTTTTTTATATCTTTGTCCCCTTCAATTTTTAATATATACATAATATGAAAAAGATTTTACTAGTATTGATGCTCTTTTGTAGCATTACCATTTTTGCACAGGAAAAACAAAAGAAAACATCTCTTTTCGGGCCAGGACCTTATAAGGTGATCCAAACAAAAAAAGCGACCAAAAACAAACAGTCATTGCAAGAACAAACTTCTGGATTACTGCTACAAAAAGCATCAAAAGAGTTTATTACTGCAGGATGCACAGGTATTGCTTCCGGTATTTTTTGCGGAACTTCTGCTTTTATAGACCAAAAGGGAGGTCAATATGCCATGTTGGGTATTGGAGGTGTATGCGGAATTGTAGCCATTGTATATGGGTTTAAAGGGGCTATAACAATAGGCAAAGCTGGAAAAGTCCATGATCAAGAAAAAGGCTTTGCTTATTTAAAACCAGCCAACGAAGGAATAGGTATAAATCTTACTTTCTGATTGTTTATTTGCACAGTCCAAATATTATACTCATATTTGCAGTGCGAAACAACATCAGGGTTAGACCTTGCCGATAGAGTCCCGGTTAGTGGCTCAGACATACGTCGGGCTTTTTTTATGCCCATTCTTTTGCTATCGACATTTATGTCGTGAGCAATACATAATATAAGGCGGTTGCCTTTCCCAGCATTTTTAGGACTCTTCGGAGGTTACTTTGATGTTTGTTTCGCAACAAGGGAAATGGCAGCCGTTCTTTTTTTCTGCCTATAATGCGAAACAAACATTAAAGTATGAAGTCAAATTCATTAACCGTATCAACTTCCCAAAGACGGGAACTTGTTACAATCACAATCCGTAACCCATTTACATGGGAAAATGTCGCCGCCTTTTATCGCCGCGCCCTTCCTTCGTTCCTGGATTTTAATCGTGCAACTGTGCAGGACGCCAAGTTTCTGACAGAAGCTATTGCATTCACCATTTTTTTTGGATGTGTGATATTTTTCATATTCCCGTTGTTACTAACTATTTTAAGATAAGAAAGGAGGCCAGGAATGACAATTGAAGGTATAAATCTGACACCCGCATTGATAGAAAACATTAAATGGTATCAACAAAATGACGGGACAATGGAAAATTCATTGAAAGTGTTTGATTCTACAATCTCATATATTGCGAAAGAAAATGATGGCGCTAAACCGGAACAGGCGGTAATCGCATTAAGACTCATTTCGGAACTATGCTATATCAAAGAAATATTTGCAACATTGAATGGAGAGGAGGTTAAAAATGTGTGACGAAAAGAGTTTAAAAAGAGATATCGCTGTACGTTACATACAGGAGAACTATCAGGTACTTGGAGACAATGAGAATAAAGATTATATCACAAGTGCCGATATAGTCCGGGAACTGTCCGAAATGGTATCGATCAGCATAGCTGAAATATCGGAGCTGATGAATAGTGCAAGTTTTGAGGTCGATTTTATAGAAGGGAAGCCCCACTGGGTTGTTTTCCGTAAGTAACCAAAAGGGGAGCCGGCACAGCTCCCCTTTTTCATTTAAAATACACCTTCATGGTTCATTATTAAATGATTTGCATTCTGTATATCATGCGGTGTATATATTTCTGTCATCAGTATATTAGCATGTCGCGCCTGGTCCCGGACTGTGATCGGATCGTAGAGCTTTAACATCGACGTGATGCCGGTATCTTTCAGACTGTAAAATTTATACCTGTCAGGAAACTTCAAGTCTTTACGAACATATCTACTCCAGTAATCCCGGAACTGCTTTTCATCCCGGTATTCCGCCCCTGGTTTAAAACCGGTACTAAACAGGTAATCATCACCGGCATGCCGGAAAATATCCAAATCGATCATTAATTCGATCACCTTACGCGGAAGAGTAACAACGCCATCCATGCGGTTTTTTGATACCGTATCACTAATGTAGATAGTCTGCTTTTTAAGCGATATATCCTTTAGGCGGATCATAGACATTTCCTTCGGCCTGATAAGGCAATAGTGTAGAACATAACTGGCCAGTAAGTAATATTTGTTTTTTTCCTGCAGATAATCATGTAGCCGGATCATATCCCCTTCCTCAATTATGGTACGTTTCTTCTTCTTCAGCCGTTTACCGAAACAGGATATTCCTTCGGTCGGCTTTACTTTGATATACGAATGTTGTACCAGGTACGAACTGAAAGTTTTTAGAAAACCGAGGTAATTATCGCGCGTTTGCGGTGTATTTTCCCTGTCAAGGTAGACATGATCCAGAAAGTCACTGACGAACTCCCTGTCGAACTGATATATGTAAATTATAGGCACTTTCTTGTCTTGGTTATACAGCTCTATATTCCGGAGATAGGAACAATATGATACATACGTATCACTCCGGTAATGGCCATCATCAGCCAGTTTCGTTAAATACCGCTTATATTGATCGCATACATCGCGAAACGTATGATAGGCTTTGGCATTGTCGGCCTCTATCCAGGGGTTCCACCCTTTATCCAACTGATCTGTGATCCTACGCATGAGATTGTTCGCATATCGGCGCCGATCAGCGGCCTTGTCAATAAAATTAATCTTAATTTTTTTCCGTCGCATCGTGTTCCGCACCGGATCAAAAGCGTAAAAACCAACATACCATTCTTTCCCGGTATAAAGACGGGGGTATGTATAAGCCATGATACTCTTTATTGCAGAAGCGCCGTTTTTTTGAGGTAACTGCATTTTTTTTTTACGTTTTAGGATTAATTAATCTACTGAAACGCAAAAGGTTATACTTAATATTAATTCTCTATTGAAAAGCTGTCCCGTATCTGTCCCGGCAGCTTAAAACGACCAAAGGTCAAACACTTGAATATCAAATGATTGACCTTTTTACAGTCGGGATGAGAAGACTCGAACTTCCGACCTCCACGTCCCGAACGTGGCGCGCTAGCCAACTGTGCTACATCCCGTTGCTTTTATTATTACGGCTGCAAAGGTAGTAATAAAATCAAACCTGCAAATAAAATCTGCCATTTTTTTCAAAAAACAATCCATAACTTCTCTCCCTTTTAGCACAATTCTATTTTTTTCCCAACGAATTCTTGTAAAATTGAAAACAATGTTTACCTTTGCACCCGTAATCAAAACAAGGTGCCATAGCTCAGTTGGTAGAGCAAAGGACTGAAAATCCTTGTGTCCCCGGTTCGATTCCTGGTGGCACCACTTTTTAAGAAGGCAAAACGATGTAAATCCCTGAATTTCAAAGAAGTCGGGGATTTTTCTTTTCCAAGAGTAAGCAAAATTAGTGGGATTGAAGCAAACCATACGTCCTTATTCAAGGGACTGTTTTTAAAAGCCCGGAATGTTCCACTGCGAGGTATTTACTTCATTCTTTTACAGCACGTTGCACTATTTTACATAACAGGGTTCTCGGTTCGATTTCCTAACTTTGTATCATTAAAAATCGAGCCGTATGGAAAGAAAAAGATTCAGCGTGTTGTTCTTCATCAAGCGTAGCAAACTGTTAAAAAACGGGGAAGCACCCGTGCGTGTGCGTGTCACTTATGACCGCCTATACGTGGAACTTCAACTAAAGCGGAGCGTAAAAGTCCCACTCTGGTCGCAGGAAAAAGAGAAATCGACAGGCAAAGACCGAAACTCCGTAGAACTTAACCATTACATTGACGCCCTGCGTGTGAAATTCTATCAGATTTACCAAGACTTGGAACTGGAGGGAAAGATTATCTCCGCACGTGCCATAGTGAACCGCTATCAGGGAAAGGACGAGACTTTCAAGACATTGTATAATGTATTCAAGGAACATAACGACAACTGCCGGAAGCTAATCGGGACGGACTATGCCGACATCACCGTAAGACGTTACGACAATTGCCTTAAATACCTCATGGAACTGGTTAAACGGGATTACAAGGTAGATGATATGCTGTTGCGTGAGGTAAACGGGGAACTGGTACGCAAATTCGATTTATACCTAAAGACGGAGAAGCATTGCGCACAGAATACCGTTATCCGGTACATGAAATGTTTTAAGAAAGTGATAAACCTTGCCATTGCCAACGAGTGGCTGACAAAGAACCCGTTTGCAGGAATCAAGTTTCACGAGGTGGAGGTAAACAAACAGTTCCTAAGCCAAGCCGAGATAAACCGGATATGGCAGAAAGAGTTCAGGATTGAACGGCTGGAACTGGTACGGGATGTCTTTATCTTCTGCGTATATACCGGGCTGGCATTCATAGACGTGTATAACTTGCGCCCCGAACACATTTCAGAGGACAGCAACGGCAACCTGTGGATAGTGAAACCCCGTGAAAAGACAAACAACCTCTGTAACATCCCGCTTTTGAGCATTCCCAAACAGATACTTGAAAAGTATAAGGATAACCCTTACTGCATGGATAAAGGAACTTTGTTGCCCGTTCCCTGCAATCTGAAGATGAACAGCTACCTGAAAGAGATTGCCGACCTGTGCGGTATTAAAAAGAACCTGACCACGCACACAGCCCGGCACAGTTTCGCAACGGAAGTGTGCCTGCTCAACGGTGTCCCTATCGAAACGATTAGCCGTTTACTTGGACACACGAGTGTCAAAACGACTCAGATTTATGCCAAAATCAGCGACACGACCATCGACCGAGATATGGCAACACTCTCCAAAAAATTGAATCAGATAGAGAAGTTTGTGACGAATTTTTAATAAGAGTCATCACGATACCGAAAGACATATAAAAACCGCCACGATCGAAACCCACTGCGGCGGTTCTGTTCTACTGTGAAATGTTATATTCTAATGCAGGACAGCCGTTGCAGTGACGGATGCACCAATTATCAATCATGTTGTCAAAACTCTAAACCAATTGTTATTCAGTTACTATTTTCTGCATTATTATACTTTGTAAAACAGTATGCATCCCATCATTAAGTATTAAATAAAATATCTATAATCGTATGTTTTTCCATCGTATCGAGACAATAGATTACCAATTCTCGCAAGAGTATTAGAGGTGTCAATGGTTGCGGGTAGCTTTGTATATAAGTCGAATGAATTCCAATTCATTTTAGTAAAACCTAATATTTCTGTCGCTATTGTATTTAAATCACCATTGCCATAATGTTTGATTATTTTTAATGGTGCCGGTATACTACGACCTCCTAAATAATATTTATAAGACTCGTTTCTGACAGATGGAACAATGCCATGTGTCCATAATAAAGCACTATTTTTAGATGTCAAAATACAGGTTCCCCTAGATACGGGAAATCCATCAGTTTCTAATGAACCATAGTTGTTTTTTTGAGCTAAATAGCGAATATTTAACTCCATATTAACTTCAATCAAGTCAACATCCTCAATGCCAGCTTTATCTAAAGCATCTTTTATTCCATTAATCTCATCGACTTTAAATGGAGTTCTTTTATGAATAACGACACGTTTAGGTAATGTATTCATAGATAGCATAAATAGCTCTCTAATTGAAACACCTAATTTGAACGCCTCGTCATAAGTTAAATATGGATTTTTCTTCTTGTCAAATTGAACATTATTTATTTTTGATAATTTATATTTTAGCCCCTCTCCCTTTGCATTATAGATGTGACTACACCCTAAAACAATATCGGATTTTCCATATTTATTTCGCTTAATACTATATCCAATTCCAGCATAAGCTGTTTCTTGATTGAGATTTGATAATGCCCAAGGTGTACGCATCGACTTGACATAGAAAGCAAGCGAAAGCCACCAATACACAGAAACTTTCAAAGGGTCACTTAATGTTGACTCTTGGATGATTTGGGTTGTGATATTCTTCTGAGCTGCATAGGCCTTAATATAGTCATGAAGGTCAAAGATTTCACCTTGATCTTCAAATTTCTTATATCCCTCCCATATAGTTGGGATGAAAATTACAGCCACCGCTTTACAATAACTATTATGCATATTATCAATCTTCTGACAAATCGCTCTTGCTAGCTCAACAGCATTATTGTGTCTTAGAGAAATATCTACCCATTTATCTGACCCAACATTTGGAATGTCAATTGGTATATTATATATCTTTTGAAATCCGATATAATCCATCATGTAATCAGCATTGTAACTGACTGAAATAGTGGTATTCAAACCTTGCAAAAACGCATAAAATCTCTCTGAATAACTTTGTGGACAAACAATACCTAATTTTACGTCTTCAGAAAATAAAATGCCATTAGATTCAAAATCATATGGTTTGTGATTTGTCAACCCTCTCATTGGATGATAATCTCGAAATATATTGGATGTGTTTGCATTAATAAATTCCAATTGAGGCTCCATAAATTGAATTCCATGCCATATTACTCGCTTGAAATCAATGTCTTTCAAAGGATATTTCCTAAACTTATTATCTAAAACATGAATAGAAGAAAAGGGTCTATTGTTGCCTATTTTAATTTTAAAATCACTTTTAGAGTTTATGGGAATATCAAATATTAGAGGATGATTTTTAAATAATACATTCTCCCAAGCAATAATTTTCTCATCGTAAAATTTATTTCGCAACTTCTCTAAGTGCTTCTTCCCCAAAGCCAACTTCATGTCTTTTGTGATCTCTTGTTCAGAAACTATATATATTATAATTGGCAAAACCACCAGTACAGTTTTTCAGAACGAAAAGTAAAAAAATAGTTTGACGTTTAAGTAGTCATTAAATGGTACTTAAACGTCAAACTTATACTTGTTAACAATAATATTACTGTCCCGTATCTATGCCTTGTGCTTTATTCCACTCTGCTTGTTTGTCGACGGAAACAAAAGGCTCATCCAATATTTTTGTGTATGACTCGATAGTCTCCGCTGAGAACATACCGTTTCGATCTATAAAGTCTACACGTTGTTTAAGATACATCAGTTCGTCGTCTGTGAAATCAAATGATCTAATACCTGTCATTGCGTCCACGGTTTTAAAGGAAACCTCAAACTCTCCATTTCCTACAGGAGTAGTAACAATGTCCTTTTGCTCAGTGTCTGATAATTGCACTTTCTCTGAAATAGAGATTTTCAAACCGATATTTTTTCTGTTGTCGTACATCGGCAGCACGTTGTTGAGTATTAATACTCTGTCTTTTAATGTTAGTTCCATATATTTATATTTAATATTTATAGCATAGATATTGACTTTTATTATCCCAGTACATAGGATAAAGCTCTGGTTCTTGACCGCTTATCTTTTTTATCTGATTAAAATCCATTAAAGCCCCTGCGTTTATACAAGTCCTTTCTTGTGCATCAGCGTTATCCAAATAACGAGACTCTACCTTAAATGCACTACCCCAACCTGTATTATTAAAATGTTTGCATTCTATCCAAACCTGTGGAACATTTGAATAAACAGATCTTCCAATAAATAAATTCATTAATGTCTTAGACGTTAATCCATTATCTGTCTCTGCATCACATATGGACAAAAGTCCTGTTAATCCACTAGTCATAGAAACTGTGGCAGGACCCATTCTTGCAAATTTTGAATTTGATTCATTAAAATAAAGACCGCCGGACGGATTTAATATCATTTTTCCACCTCGTAAATTAATTGATGATGTTATTTGATCTTGTTCAAAGTTAAATCCTCCAAATTTGCCTGTCCCGTCCTGTCTCACTTGAAAATATGCGTTTGCAGGATTAGCATTTCCTGCCCATATACGGATAGAATTTGACGCCGTTCCATCCCCCGAGAAACCGGCCAATCTTTCCCCATTGGCATTCGCTATCCACATAGAACCTCGACTTTCAACGTTACCTGTGTCATAAACCCTAAATGTAGGAGACGCCGGCGGTTGTCCATTTGCTCCTGCAGTTCCTCCAGACCAAATTCGGACAGTACCGGATGACGCCATGCCTCCTGTACTGCCAAAAGCTACAGCGCCTGTAGTTACAAGTCCTCCATTTATCGATGTCAGAGTATTATCGTAAGCCGAAGCCTTAACCCACGAAGAGCCACTCCATCGCCAGATATTGGTTCCATCCACCCAGAGATCATTTATTTTCATACCACTAGACGGTTTATAGTAATAAACTGTCGATTTACTATTTGCTATACCAGCCGCGTTATTAGCTGCATTAGATGCGTTTTCAGCGTCTGTCAGGGCATCGTTAACTCCATCATAAAGCGGTTGGAGATTGGGGCGGTCGGTTATGTTGTTATAACCAGATGCGGACTTAAATACAAACTTTCCCCCGAACTCTCCTTGTGCTACATTAAAATACGTCTGACCATCCGGGCTAACAATCATACCAACCGTAATCCGTCCAGGTAGTATCTCAGTAAAGCCATACACTGTTACAAAACTACGCTCCTGTTCGTATTCGCTCGATAGTGCCCCGGTAAGAAAATAGTAGTAACCATCTCCGGCATCCATCTTATACGGTGTTTTACTCAGTATAAACGATCCCGCTGTACTTGTTTTGCTGCATTTAGCATACAGGTACATAGCACTTGCCTCATCCAATGGAGGCGAAGTATAAGCCGACATGTCCCAGTATTTATACTCCGAAGCTGTATGTGAAGATGACAGTTTATTAATGCCCAATGTCATGTGCTGCAAAATGGTTGCCGGGGCTGTAAATACTTTTGTCTGTTGGTTATATTTAATATTCGGTATGATCTCTGCCGGGTTTGTTTTGCTGTTTACAAAACGGAATTGCAGGCTTTCGTCTCCTACCAGCATTGCCATTGTTTGAATCGTGATAGGATTAATTGAAGCACTGAATCCAGAAATAGCATCTTCCAGCATCGAAAGGCCTTCGACCGCATCCCGCCAGCGGCGTTTAGTGAATGAAAGCGCGTCATTATGCCTCCCTTCGTCTTTTACCTCATTGCCATCTATCTTGCCCAATTCAGAGGATACAAAACCTGCTACCGGTGTGTTGGACAACTCCAATTCGGGACTGTGTGGCTTGTTTATATAATCTTTTATACCGGTTATTCGGATGGATATACCATCTTTTTGGAACTGTGTATCACTGAATAATACATACCCACCAGGAACCAGCTTTCCTCCAATGGCAAGCCAGTTCTTTTTGGCATAGATACCATCTAGTTCACCAGTGAAGGTAAAGGCTTCATCTTCATTCTCGTACATATATTGAGCGGCTTCGCGAAACATATCCCAGCTTGCCCCCGTCTTTGTTGCATTATCACATACATAAGCATCCGGCAGAGCAATATTGAAAATGGCATACTTGTCTCCAACGGATGGCTTAAAGGTTTCGTCCGGCATTATGATACCATCTATTTCTTGCGGGACTATTTTAAAACGCCGTTCGGAATGGATATAACCTGTTAGAGAACTATCTGTTTGCTCCAAGTCAAACTCTTTCCCTGCCATGACCCCGGATTGAAAGATGATAGTTGCCTTTTCGCCAGCTATCCGGCATTTGGAATAGTCCAGTGCATCAGGGATCGTGTTGTCTCTGATGTCATAGAAGTTTTTATCCTTATCGACCGTAATCACTTCGCTAATCGTACCCACACGCGACGGGTAGATATTGGTTGCATCGTAACCGTCCTCATTATATACGGTTAGTTCGTGATCAGCACGCGTAATATACATACCGTCAGCATCTGTTTTATAGCGCCTGTCTTGATATTCCAGTTCCTGCCCTTTAGGCAGTAACAAAGAAGTACTTCCATATTTGGAACTGTCGATGTTACGATCTCCGCCCTGTACATACAGTATAGTTACAGGGGCTTTCTCTCCTTGATTCTGGCGGCCTATTCCAGTCTTAAATCCATTGCCTTTACCATAGGACAAAGGCAATGGATCATCCTTGAAGCGCTCGACCTTACCAAAGTTGATTGTTTTACCAAGAAATTCAAACTCTGTATTAAATTCATCTGCTAGACGGTTTAGAACTTCCATGCAACTTTCGTGGCTAAAGGCTAACACCTTTTCCGTAGCCTCGATGCAAGTTCCTAATGTCCATCCTGAATCGTGCAGGTTCAAGTTGTCGATCAGTAACTGCATAAACATACGGGGTGTGGCCGTTAGTGGAAACTTTAACTTGTGGGGCATACCAGATAAGAATTTGTATTTCGTCCGGTTCAACATCTCCCACCAGCCTCCAAACTCAACGTTATACTCCAGGTTCCGCTCGCCGTGTTTTGTCAGGTTTGTTGGCGACCAAAGTGTATAACGTTGCCCTTGATACTCAATATAACTATATACTGGGATTTCGACATGCTCAGTCAGGGAGAAATAAAGATACACCTTATCACCCTGCCGGATCGCTCTATACCGGTAACTGGAATCATCTACCGGAATATCCAGTATCTTAACGTTGTTTTTATCGTATATAATCATCGTTTAAATCGTTTTAAGTTTAATTCAATGCAGCAAAACTTCTGGCCTGGGTCGATGAACTTCTGTCGCCTGTTACTATAGCACCTGTATTCCAGATGTGAGCTAAATAGCCCCAAATAATTTTTTATCAATTTCATAATTATATAGAACTTCTTTGTCTGACAATTGTCGATTGTAAATACGAGCACAATAAATTGCGGCTCTTAAATTCCAACCTGCTGAATCACGAAAAAGATAGTTACCGGCTCTACCACCAGATGAAGATGCGTTCACATTACTAAATAAACCGTTTGCAAAACTTCTACATGTAGCCCCTCCGTTTCTTGAACCGGATAATGACATAATTGTATTAAGCTGTACAGGGAATCTGGTAGCATGCACATTGCCATTATTATACGTATAATATTCAATGTAACCCACAATAGGCCAAATACCAAATTGGGTATCAGCATTTTGATTATTATGAATACCTATATAAGCGCCATTCCGATTATTAGTATAGTCCTTTCCAACGACTTGAACTGTAAAAACCTGAGTATTCAGTAACAATTCATTTGGTAAAGTTATGAACTGCTGAATCCCGTCCGAGTCGTTATTGTTAATTGTAGAATAACATTTTTGATCTTGCAGATATTCTATCGGGCCTGTAATCCCACATGCTGTTTTATTTACNGTTTACCGAAGTGCCTTCTACCAAATGGCTTTCCTTAAACAGGGACATGATAGCGGAATATTCCGGGTCATTGAAACGTCCTTCCAGGTCATATAATTTACTTATGGACTTGTAGTCCAGATCGCCATACTTATTACGCTCCAGCAAGGTCATTGCCAACTGGTACATCGGGTTATCCTGCCCGTCTTCCTTTCCCTGAATCCATGCTTGCAGGAATTCGATCAGGCGGGTTGCTGCAGCATCGGCACGCTCATCAAACTTCTTTACTTTACAGGCTTTTACTTCTATTTTAAAGTCACCTTCCTGTACCGTATAGTTCATTTGTTCCGCATTGCGAAGCTGTCCGTATTCAGCCAAGACCTGACGGAAAGCGCCCATTTCGGACACGCAGAAAGTATGCAAGCCCTTTACTTCTTCACATACGGAACGTACTTTTGTAGACACCCTCTGTACCAATTCGGCACGGATACCTTCGTAAGCCTCCCGCTTTTTCAGTGCAGCCTGGCGTTCTTCTTCCCGTTTTTGTTTGAGCAGGACTGCAATTTCTTCACTTGATAGTTTACTTAAATCTGTCATGATTGTAATTGTTTTATGTTATTAATACTCCATTGATTTCTCACCCGACAACCGGACATAGGCAACATCTATCTGGTTAAGCTTATCCAGTAGCTTTTGGTCTGTTGGATTCTCGAAAAGCAAATCCAGAATCCGGTCGCTTTCTTCTTCCAGGCGCTTCATTTCCTCCCGGTCGGCAGGAGTGGTAACTTTCCTGTCTTGTTTGATTTTTACCATGGCGGCATTAGTTTAATGCGGCAAGCCGCTGTTCTTTTAATTGTGCCTCCTGGCTGGTGATCCGGCGGCGTTCAACCTCGTCACGGATAGCATACAGCTTCATCCGTAGAGCACGCAAACCTTCTTCGTCCAATTCATACAGCATACGGCCACATACATGTGGATTCATCATGAACCAGTTTACGTTTTCCCAATCCTTTGTATCAATACCGATTTCTGATATAATACGTAAGCATTTGTGACGTAATTCACGGACAGTCTTGTCTGTATCTTCTTCTTTACCATACATGATCCGGCGTACACGGGCTATTAACTCGTCCAGTGCGCTTTCAGATAAATCAAGGGTTGATTCGACCCCATAGCTCTCGAGCATGTACGGCTTTGCCTGTAGCATCATACTTTTGGCCAACAACACATGGAATACTTTCCGCTTTTGCTTTAGGTTTTCTTCGTTTGCCTTCATTTGATTGTATTTTAAGTGATTATTATTGTTCCCGGAGGCGGAATCGAACCGCCCCGTTAACCGTTCGGGATTAGTCTTTTTTCTTCCAGACCAGCTCACATTCCAAAGTCCCGTCTTCATTCACATTATTATAAATGGAATCTTCGCAGAACTCGCATTGCCGTTTGTCGGGATCAGCCCGGAGACTGCAATAGCCTTTCCCACACACTCCACACACCGAAAATTCTATTTCTACCTGATCCCGAAGGGATTTGTCTTTCATCCGGCATACATCCGCATGTACTTTATCTTTCCTGCATTGGGCGCAAATGGCCTTTTTATCTAAATTAAGTCCCATATAAATGATGTTTTAATAATGATTAATCAGTCTTTAACCGGTAATTGGTATTTCATACGGAAGAAGCGTTCTGTGAACGGTACCCCCATTTCGTCAGCTTCACGCATAGCCGGTACAAGGAAGTCATGCAATTCCCCGTAGTTTTCACACAGGCTACGGATCGTATTTTTGAATGCAACAGGGAAAGGCTTATCCGCCAGGAATACATTAAAGTCACGATCCATCGGCGTGATATACCGGATTCCGGCTTTAAAGCGGCGATAGAATTGGGGCATGCCCTGTTTGTTTTTATTCTTCAACCGTTCCATTGTATTTATGAGCTGGTCGGTTCCGATCAGGACAATAGCACAACTCCAATTGATTGTATCGTACATGGCTTTCAATGCCTGGAATGTGCTAAGTGTCAGGTTTTCGGCTTCGTCAAAGATGATAACCGGCTTGCTCCCGTCAAAACGCCCCTGTGTGTATAACCATACGTTTAAAATGGTAAGGCGCCTGCCGATGCTTTTGCCTTCCGCCGTACGTCCCATTGCTTCTGCCATCTTATCTATCAGGTCATTTACCGTGTCATAGCGGTGGCACGTAATAACAAATACACGGTTCGGAAATTCCTTTTTAAACCTGTCAACCGTATATGTCTTCCCTGATCCGCTTTCACAAATCAAGACACGGGTAGCACTCGTTGCCAATGATTCGCGTAGTTCAAGGTCGATTGCATTATACTGTGGGGTGTCAACATGTGGCCAGTATTCTTTTTGCAGCTTCATGCCGATACATTCGGCCAATTGCCGGAACCAACGTTCGGCTATTTCCTTGTTTTCTCCTGTTTTTGAATCCTTATACGTAAAATCAAAACGTAAAATATGTGATACATACATGACATTCACTTTCGTAAAAGTGGCCATCTGGTTGACCCCGGTTGTCTTATCACTTACCCAACCGTTAGCGGTTGCATAATCAATGCAGGCTTGTGCAATTTCCCGTTTTTGTTCTAATGTTATCATATCAATTGTTTTTATATAGTTTCTTTCTCATTTGCATATATTCGTCTTCGTCTTGGCTGGAAGAAGGGACAACCTCTTTTTTCCGGTTTGCCTTTATTTCAAGGGCACGTTCTTTTCGTTCGTTGGTAACCTCTTTTGCATTCTTACCGCCATTAAGTTTGGCAGCTACGCCGTACGGCAGTTGTTCATCCAGCCAGTCTGCGACTTCGCGGGCTTCGTTTTCATATTGTAAAACAGCCTCTTTCTGGGCTACCTGGCGCCATACATGGTGTCCCAGGTTATGGGCGGTTTCTTCCGTTTCTTCGGCGTGGCTCTTAACTGCCTTACGGGCAGCAAAGCAGGTAAACATAAAACGTCCGTCTATCGTATAGAGGTCGCATTCTTCTTCATCCCAATACATATGGGCTTCCACTGTGGCAGCATAACCCAGGTAATTACGGATCACTTCACTGATTGAAGCGACATCCGGTATTTCAAACATATATTTTTGTCCTGCTTTTTCGATTACGATATTGCCACGCTGGCGGGTAATTTCCTGTTTGGTATAGTTGCCTGCCACATGCCGCCATACACGGGAATCAATTTCATTTGCTTCCGGGTGGATACTTTCAACGTATAACTCTGTACGGCTTTCGCCTGTACGGGTTACCTGGTTGTTCCAATCATCTATCTTTCGGGCTATCTGTCCAATTACTTCTTCATAGGACGGAAATGTTTCTTTATTCAGGTAGTCCTCATTGGCGGTATTCTCTATATCAGTAGAACCCCAGCTTGACCCAAGCCAGTTAAACTCATTACGGATTGTTTTCTTAAACAGGCGGAACTGGGTTTCAGCATAGTTAGCTTGGGAGTTATGCGCTTCGATGGTTCTAACCTTTCGGCAAACTTGTGTCAAAAACTCTACGCTTTCACCGCCAGTGAATGCACCGTGGTTGTCGCTTACAAACTCCATGATCTCCCGGCGTCCGCATCCTTCCAAGCCCATCAAAACGGCTTGCTTCACCATTTCCGGCGTCTCTTTGTGCTGCCCTTTTATGGCAGGTGCCCAGCCTACGATTTTACCCGTTGCAACGTCTGTAACCATAATGATATACAGACGCATGGAACGGAGTTTACCGGTTTTATCGAGATAAGAATAGGCTAATGTTCCGGAACCATCGGCACACCAAAGGGAATTTCCATAACGGAGGGATTCAGACGGTATGTATGACAGGAAAGTAGAGGCATAAGCTTTCCATCCGTGACGTTCCTTGTAGGTTTTAAGGCGTGTATCATACATGTTGGTATAATGGCAGAAGGTGGAATAACTCAGAACCTTTTCGCCCAACCATTGTATATCGCGTTCGTACTGGCTCCAAAGGGCAACCTTTGTTTCTTTAGCCGAACTGTCAAAG
This sequence comes from Parabacteroides provencensis, assembly GCF_900232875.1. Taxonomy (NCBI): domain Bacteria; kingdom Pseudomonadati; phylum Bacteroidota; class Bacteroidia; order Bacteroidales; family Tannerellaceae; genus Parabacteroides; species Parabacteroides provencensis. The sequence goes on from NZ_LT960488.1 coordinate 772,927, forward strand.
TTCATCCATAGCTTTAGGATAAGTGCTTCGTGGATGTCAAAGCGTTTTATTTCGCCTGTATCTTCGTCTACCAGTTTGTATTTACCCAGTTTACGGGCGTTATCGTTACCGAACCGGTTCGTTACAAAAAAGGTATATTGTTCCGATTCATCTGCCGGAAAATAATGTAATTTTTTGCGGAGGCTCCCTCCGGTTGTAATCATAAAACCTTCCAGTTGCTTTTTGTGGAGGATGGTTGCACAGGTTTCATAGAAAGCCTCTTTCGTTTTGATACCGAACTCTTTGAATCCTCCATTAACAACCAGGGCTTTTATGCAGCGTGCCCATGCAATAGCTTCGGCCAACTCACGGGCTTTGTCAAGGTTGTATTTGCAGGTACCATTTATCTTCTTAAAACGGAAAATAGTCACGTCATTATTGCTGATCCGTTGGTTTACATACTGCTGGATCATATCCGTTGTGCTTCTTTCGACAGCCCTGCGTCCTATTTCCACGGAACTATCAGCAGCCAGCAACAACGAATCTTTATCGCCCAGACGTGAACGGTACTGTGTATCTTTCCTGTCCGGTATTCTGTCAAAATCATAGTAAAACTGGCCGTTTATACGGGCATAACGCCAGGCTTTCCCTGTATCGGGTAGAATATCCTTTGACTGGTGGCAGGGAGGAACGGATTTTTTATAGCTTGTTCTACCTCTTTTCCAAAGATAGTCACTCATTCCTTCTCCCAGCACCTCGCAGATATACCTTTCCGAAACCCACAAGGTTGTGGCTTCCTGGAAGCGTCGTACTACTATGTCATTTTGCCGGACATTCATTGTTTAAATACTGTTTAAATTGTTTCCACCCCGGTCTCGCTCCGGTAATTGCAAGTCATTGGCTTTCCTAGTGGAACTTTATCTATTTTTCACCGCCTAGCTTATCCAGCAGCTTATTCATTCGTTTAAAGTCTCTTTTTGGAAGGTTGGCCATAATGATACACCAAACAGCCACACTGGCTAACATGGCGTATGCTTGCCAGGGAATAGGAATACCTTCATCTATACACCATTGTATAGTTTGCAATCCTCCGACAGCAAACACAACCATAAGTACAGACATAAGGAGTAGAATTAATGCCCTCATATTAAAGCCCTCCAAATAAATCGGGCTGGTTGCTGGCAAATACCTGAACCGCCGTGGAACGGTTATACCTTCCGTGTACAGAGGCAATGCCATCTTTCACGAATACCAAAACATCCACTTCATGTTTATATTTGGTAATGTTTTCACCCATTTGCATGACCAGGTGCCAGGATAATTTACGACGGCTGAATTTCTTACGAAGGCTTACCCACTGGTCTACATTCATCTTTACATGTTGAACGGAATCAATAAAGACAAAGCGGTACCCACCCTTTTGTAGAAGCCTTTCAATTTCATTCAAATCACGCAAATGCACAAACCGCACGTTCTGAGAGGTAACGCCGCATAATTTTATGCGTTGTTGTAAAGTCTTACTATTGATACGTTCTTCTGCAGATATATACAATATGCGTCCGAACTGGCTGACATATTGGGCAAACTTGGCGCAAAATGTACTTTTACCACTTTTTGCCGGCCCTTGTATAAGGGTCGAGAAACGTATATCGGGTTCTCCAAAGATACGTTTCCAGTCTCCTGTAAACGGGTACGTTTCAATTGTACGTTCTGCAATGTCTTTAGGACTCCATGTTTTCATGATTACTTACTGATTACGGTTACATTTTCTTCTTTTTTTACAGAACCGCCTAAGTCTATTGCAACTTTGCGGATGCGTTTTGAGAGGTCGCTGTTAGTTTTGCAGTTTAATGCAAGGCTAACGGTTTCACGCCTACACTGGAATATTGTTTCCAGCTTTTTCCTGATCTCTGTGTCTACTAAAATTTTTGCCATATACAATTAGTTTTAGAATATTTTCTATCTTTACAACGTCACTAACAGCTGTTATGATGTTGCAATATTAGTAGTAAATATTCTAATATGCAAGAATAATACGAGTAAATTTACTATTAAATTATGGGTGTAGTTCAAAGGTTACAGCAATTTATTGATACAAAAGGTATTAGTAAATATCGTTTTTATCAAGAGACAGGCTTGTCTAATGGTTCATTAGACAAAGGAGAAAATATTGGTTCCGATAAATGCGAGAAAATAATCTATGCTTATCCAAATCTTAGTGTCGATTGGCTTATGACTGGCCGAGGAAACATGTTAATAGATGAACAAATGCCGTTAATAACACCCAAAATAGAATCTATTACATCAGATAAAAGTAATTTTATTCGTATCCCTGTCGTTGATATATCTGTTGCTGCCGGTTCTGGCTATGTGAACCCAAGTTACATTGAAGAAGTCGAATGTATATCTATGCCATCTACTATGGTGAAAGATGGAAAGCAATATCTTTGTGTGCGTGTAAAAGGCCAAAGTATGGTACCTTCTATAATGGATGGAGGCTATTTGATTATTCGTTTGCTTGACAGATCGGAATGGGATAGCATACGAGACAATTATGTATATGTAATAAGTGACAATGAAGGTAATGCCTATGTGAAGCGTTTAAAGAACCGACTTCGACAACATGGTTTTATTGTTTGTATGTCTGACAATGTTGAAAAACAACATTATCCCAACTTCAATATATACAATGAAGACCTGAATACGGTTTGGTATGCCGAATGGTATTTTACAGCAAAAATACCCAATATACAAGATACATTTTATCGTAAACAAGCTGAATTTGAAGATAGGTTAGATGAACTAGTGGCTCAATTCCAGCAATTCACAAGAACGATTAACATGCACAATAAATAAGGTTTGAAAATCTTATCCAAAAGAAACTTTTTAAAACTTTAAACCAAAACCAACGGTACAACTTTTTGCCACACAAAAAAAGTGTGGCAAAAAGTGTGGCATTTTTTGTGGTAAACCAATAGTACAACTAATGCCACACTTTATTTACCGTTTACATACCGCTTAAACGCCTTTTTAGAAATCATTCAAAACAACACCTTTAATTTGCCTATTTTTAGCCCCGTGGCGCGCATCAAATTAAACTTAGGTAAATTTTATTCAGGAAAAAGAAAGCCTCCGTTTAAAAGCTGATTCAATCTAATTCAACTTTAACGAAGGCTGTTCGAAGTGGTTGTTTTCGTCCTAACTATTGTTTTATAATGACTTATCTGTTTTTTTATATTCTGTACTATTGGTATTGCCCCCTATAATATTGTTGGTTTAATGGACAACAAAACATAGTCTTTACCATCAATAAATGACAAGGAGCATTCGATGGCATCATACACAGCGACATCATTATTGGTTTCAATTGGAGATGTGCTCCATATTTTACTCTTTAGATCAGTATTAAGATTTCTACTTTTGCTAACTCCGTACAATGTAGCTTTTGTAAATAGCTCTTTAAAATCACCAATCTTTTTAATATCAGATATGGATATAGGCTCTCTTGTGATTTCACTTTTAATACGGCTACCAAAGACTTCATTGATTACGGTTAAAGTTGATAAAGCAAATACCTTTTGACGGAATGGAATCGCGACTATATCTTTATCCTTTGTTAAATTTCGAATTGTCTCCCACGCTTTTTCATCTGCACTATATTCTATTTCGAATTTAAAAACTTCTTTGGGCAACACTATTGGATATACATTACTCTTAACATATTTATCAATAGAGTTATTCTTGATTTCAAAGGGTGCAAGTGTGTTCTCACTTCGAATGCTCTTTAAGATTTCTTCAATTTCTTTTTGCCTATCGACATCTCCATCAAAACAAATTGAAGTTATGCCAATCATTGTTTTATCAAATCCATCAGTCGGGACAAAGAAAGCTTCTCTTCCTGATGCTTTTATACTGTTAATAAGGTCAATTACTGGAATGGGAATGTCATTGCCATAACCACACCAATACAACCTACCTGTTCCTGTTTCTGAGAAAGCCTCTTTCAATGACTGCATCAACGACACATCTCTTCCACTATACCCGCAGATTACCAGATTTTTATCTACAAAGTAACGTTTCAATGCATTTACGAAGATTGTGTTTTGAGAATCTAACTCTTTAATCGTGTTTTTTAGTTTAGTGTATTTATAATCTCCATGTAGTGCAACATATAACAATTCACTATTGCTATCATTTCTGTAAATACGTTCTGGATTATCTAAACTCACAGCAATAGGGGTCATGTTCATTTGATGAGCCGCTCTTTCAATCAGTCCATCGAAATTAGTTGTCCATACAGAACGTACTATGTTTGCCTTGTTGAGCAAGCAAAGTAATTTATAACCAATATATGGATTTTTATCAGCAACTATATGTGAGAAGTATTTAATTCTATCTCCCTCAATAGGATAAGCCTTTTCTGCATAAAAAGAATACTCATCCGCAGAATGCAATTCAGGATACTCTCCTTGATTGTCCAACCAATTTTGAATGCGTTTTTTTACAATGTCAGATCTGTAATCCTGAAAATATTTTGCTTGATCAGAGTTGTTAGACAGGAAAATATTCTTCTTCCACTCCCAAATGCAATCATTTGCGGACTGTATTCCTGAGCTGATAGAACTTCCTGCCCCCAACAAGAAAGCGAAAGAGGAATCCTTATTCTGATTGAAAGATCTCAAAAAAGCATCGAAATCTAGGTATATGTTATTGCTCATACTTGTATTGTTTTTAGATAGGAGTCCGTCTTGCATTATAACTGTGGCAAGTGATTAATAAGCTTTATCATCTTATACACCTCCGAATAGCAAATCTTAATCTTCGAGATCTAGTCTCTCGCTAAACCCTAACCAAAATTAACGTTTGCACAAAATTTTGGACAACTCCTACAAGTTTTATTTACCTTTCTTTTCATGAGCTATGAGTAATTTCTTAAACTCATAATCGCTTTTTATTTTATCAATAATGGTTGTTACAACCTTGTAAATTTCGCTATCCTTAGAATAATCAGCGGGACAGACAAAGTTTACCCTATTTTCTGCTATTAATTTTTCGGCAGCAGCCTTTTTTGCACGTTTACTAGGGTTGTACACTGCTATTGAACGGCCTCCTTGTTGTTTAATTAGCTTCATACAAGGCACATCTGTCTCGCCATCGCCAAAATAGATCATGTGTCTAAAAGGAATAGGGCGCTCAATATCTGGTTTAAATTCGTTGACTTTCTTATTGTCTTTCACGTACCTAATACCTTTGTTAATCATAAAAAGGAACTGAGTCTTAGCAGTAAAGTCAACTGCAACTGCAGGCCATTCAGCTTTGCCCTCAGGAGAATAAAAGAATGAGCATGCATAAATATGCTTAAATTCTTTCGCAATTTGTGTTCCTTCAATTATCTCTTTTAAACCTGACGAGTTGATGTAATGTTCAATAATTACCTCTTTACTTTTCCCGTATGCATTTATGAGTTCAAACCACTCTTTTACACCTCGAAACAATTCTACTGCTTTGCCATATTCTTTTAATGAATTTTTAGTTAACTGTAGTCCTTTGTGACTAGCTTCTACTATCATTAACTTCATATAGCATAGGATTTCACTCGCATCTTGAGACTCTTTCATTTTGTTATTCTTTTCCCAAAAAGTCTTCGCATCTAAACCTGCAGCTTGAATGAAACCATACTCTTGCATATTCCCAGGTGATAATGTCCCATCAAAGTCATAGATGAGTGCAACTGTTGCTTTCTTATGTCTTGCCATTACACTATATTATTTAATATTGATTCCAGTTTTGTGCGGCAAACACCTTCATCCCATTACCTGGGTTGTACCAAGGATATAGCTGTAGATACTCTTTCTCCGCTTTAGCAAAGTCTTCATTAATAGCATGAACAGCTTTTAGGTAAAGCAATCCGATTGTCGCAGAACGAGACATCCCTTGGTTGCAGTGTACAAATACTTTCTTTTCTTGAATATTGATATGTATGGCTTTTATCGCCTCATCAATAATCTCTTTGGGTATATATGCAGGATTTGGAGCATCAACGAGATTTAAGGCAAGGCGATTACCGCGATATGCAATCAAATATTCAGGATGATTTTTAGGGGCAGCTTGTGCTGAGTATCCTAAAGCCTGACGATGGAATGGCTCTTTGCAGGCGTGTATAACAAACCAATCGTCTTGAAATTTAACGATATGCTCATAGTCCTCCTGAGATCCAATGTATAGGTTGGGGTATATCTCTTTCATATATTAGTGCTTTTTATCTTTAGGAGGACAAGGATCACCACCATAACTGTTGGGATTTTGAATTGTCCCATCTTTTTTGTGAGGAATCAACTCTGCTCCAATATTTTTTGCTTGCTCTTTAGCATAAGCCATCGCATCTGCTTTATTCTCGAAATGTTTAGATGCACGTTCTGCGTTTTCTCTTATTGAGTCCCAACCACCTCTCACGCTGTTTGGCACCACATGAACTTCTTTTCTTTTTGCCATAATGCACAAATTATTTATTATTTAATTTACCAATAAGTAGTATTGCATCATTCACTAATGCCAAGATAAATGTTGCTATGTATCTTAAGACATTGACGTTATCAATTCAATCACCTTATACACTTCCGAATAGCAAATCTCATCTTCGGGATTTGATTTACTTAGTTCGCTCAGAAGTTTGCCGTTGCGGACTGCACGGTCAATATCGCCATGTTCTTGCAGGTAGCGATACAAATCTGTTTTACGGAAATACTTCTTCGTCTTCTCGTAGCCGGGCATATACTTTTGAAGTTCTGGCACCAACTCATCGCACGAGTTGTACTTGCGTTTTGATAAGTCTGGCAAAAAGTGTAACAAGAACCAAAACTCCGTACAGGGATGCGTTTCAACGAACCACACACTCCGATAAGCCTTACTTCGTTTAGCGGCTTGATATTTTGCCATATCTGCCGGCACTTGCTTCATTCTGTCCATATCAATCAGACAGATCACATAGTCAAACCTTTCTCGTATATACCTATCCACCAAAGACAGCATATGACCTATATCCGAGTGCGAAGGCAGCCCCGGAACAAGTCGAAACGGATAACGCTTTGCAATTCTCAAAGAATCAAAATAGAACCATTCTGTTTCGCCCTCGCCGATAATTGCTATACTCTTATTTACTGTTCCTCGCATAGCTTATCATCTTTAAGGTAAATACTTCCCAAGAAAGGTAGTTTTACCAACTTACCTTGCTTGTAGGCGTTATACGGCGACAGGTTCCTGTGTAATCCCAATGAAGACAACCGAGTTAATATAGTTTCACCTGAACTATTTTTGTCTGTAAACCAAATAGTATCCCTGCGAATAAAATCTTCATTCAAAAGATTTATATCGTGTGTAGTCAAAAGCAACTGAGACTGACAGCTACTGTTGGCAAGAAATACCTTTATAAAGTACGAAAGCAACTCATAATGCAAACTCGTTTCAACCTCATCAATGCAAATGATTCTATGTTCCTTTAATAACTGTTTGAGTAAAACTGCCATCCCAAGAAAGCGAATAGTACCTCTTGATTCCATCTCTTCGGATAGAACAAAATCACCTTTATCAGTAGTATGACTAAACATCAACTCTGCATTTGTGAGTTTCCCCTTTTGGAACATCTGTTTTTTAGTATCTTCAGGGATTGGGGCTGCTTGAATCATCTTCTCCATTTCCTCTGTTATAATAACCTCTTCTTCTCTAAGTTCTATATCAGAGATATTAAAATCCGATGCCTTTAAAAAATCCACAAGGAATTTTTTCAGAGTTCCATCAGAGTCGTTATCCAAATATTTTTTGGCATATGCAGTTAATGAAATTTGTGGATGAAGAATATCCTTTATCCCCTTCGAGAAAAAGTCATAGACAATATTCAAGCGTGACGACTCTACATTTGATTTGCCAAATGCAGCTAAAACGGAGCAGTTGTTTATCGTGTTTCCAATGATAGCGACTTGCCCCTTTTTCCCAATGCCTAATTTACTTCCGAACTTGACCTCTGCGCTATCACTATCCTCGTGGTAATTCCTGTTGTATAATATAGCCGGCTGTGTCCCCGGATAAAACTCCAACTTTTCTGAATATATGCGTTTATTATCCAACACGACCGTAAGGCTATATCTTTCTCTTTGCAAATAGAAAGACAATGCCATTTCTGTTTTATCATTTCTCGAACTTTCATTCAGCAAGAATGGAAAAAAACCAACTTCCTCTGTTTTGTCTTTTGGAACGTCGGTCATCAAGTCCTTAAAGAAAGATAGAGCCATCAGGATATTAGTTTTTCCCGAAGCATTTGCACCATAGATTGTGGCTATCTTAAGCAGGCTAACACCTTCTTTTACGTCAATGCAATACTCGTCACGTTCAAAAGTATCCGCAGTGGGCTCAAAGCTCAATATCTGTTCTTCTTTTATAGAAAAGAAATTTCTAAATCTAAATTCTGCAATCATCACAATAGGTATTTATCTGTATGGCTGCAAATATAGAACAAAAATCAGACAAAAGCAAATTATATTTTAGCTTTTCGTAAAATAGTTACCAAAAACAGGAATAGAAATCGGTTTTACATCCGTCTTTTAGCAGTTGGAACTGAAATATTGATAGATATTTGTATATTTACGATTAAAGGTTTCGGTTGTAAATGTCGGATTCTGCGTCACAAGTCTGTTGTTTATTATCTAAAAATGAACGAGTTAAATTGAATGTTGAATATTTACTCAATATAACTCGTAATTTTACTCAATATATCAAACAAATAAAACACCCTCATTGCGTCAGCAATTCCAAAAGAATCACTATATTTGCAGTATTGGAACCAACAAAGCAGAGTGAGTAAAAACGCAAAAATTGCGAGGTTGCAAATTCGGTAGCTTTATAAGTTTTGAAATCATATCATATTGATATATAGGTGATAAAAACCAAGGTTATAGTCCTGGTGGCACCACTTTTAAAAGACTTCAAATTTAGTAAATCCCCGGAAATTTAACATCCGGGGATTTACCGATTATTCTACTACAAGCATTTTATCATTTACCAAAACCTTGTTCGATTCAGTAACATATACATCTCTTACTACTCCATCTATCGGGCTTCGGATCTCGTTCTCCATCTTCATGGCAACAAGTACACACAAAGGAGTCCCGGCTTTTACCTCATCTCCGGTTTTTACATAAACTTTCTGAATAACTCCCGGCATCTGGGCTGTTATAACCTGACGGCCAACCACAGACGAACGGGTACGCGACAAACGGAGTTTCTTTAACTCGTCAATTACTTCTACCTGAAAGTTATCTCCTTTATTCTTCACTTCATACACCGAATCGCGGATATTGGATATCTGGACTCCGTGGGATTTATGATTCATAATGATAGAATGGATAGAGTCGCCACCCACATTATAATCGACATCGTAAACCGTTCCGTTTACAGACACTTTCTTTACAGGACCATCCTCCAGAATCTCGACTTTAAATTCGGTATCCGGCAGATCGTTTACGGTTGCAAAATAGGTTGCTAACGCTTTTGTCATATCTTTTTCCTCCCTGTATTAATAGTTATTGGCCGTCATTTGTAACTTACCATAATATTTCCATAATGATTCACCAACCAACGGGACTGTTGTTGCCCTGGCGGCAGCCTCTTTTTCCTGCTCATAATGCTTCAAAGCGGCTGCAATTACAGCAACGGTAGGATCACTATTCTGGCGGCGTTTCAAATCTTCCTTATCAAACTTGGTATCGATAAAAGTGGTATCATAATTTCCTTTCAAGAATGTCTCATTATGCAACACACGAATATGGAAAGGTATCGTCGTCTTAATTCCCAATATCTTATACTCGCGTAAGGCACGTATCATATTGGAAATAGCGGATTCACGGTTACGTCCCCATGTACAAACCTTAGCTATCATCGGGTCATAGTGCAACGACACTTCAAAACCGGCATAAGCTGCGCTATCCAAACGGACATTACGTCCTTCGGGAGCTTCACGGACTTTGATAACACCTGGAGAAGGCATAAAATTATTTTCCGGATCTTCAGCATATATACGGCATTCGAGAGCTGCCCCGCGAAATTCGATGTCTTCCTGTTTATACGGAAGACGGTTACCCGAGGCTACCAGTATCATATCACGAACCAAATCTACGCCAGTGCATTCTTCCGTAACCAGATGTTCGACCTGTAAACGCGTATTCATTTCCAGAAAATAGAAATTCTGGTCTTTATCCATCATAAATTCTAGTGTCCCGGCACTATAATAACCTATTTTCTTACAGGCTTCCACAGCCACGGAAAACATCTTCTTTCTGGCCTCATCTTTTACAAATGGAGAAGGAGATTCTTCTATCACTTTCTGGTTACGGCGCTGGATAGAGCATTCACGCTCATATAAATGGATTACATTTCCATATTTGTCGCCCAATACCTGCACCTCGATATGATGAGGATTTTCGATATATTTCTCTCTATATATATGGCATCATTACCAAACGAATTAGCCGCTTCGGAACGTGACATACGGAATGCAGCTTCCATTTCTTCTTCACTTTTCACTAACCGCATTCCTTTTCCACCGCCACCGGCCAAAGCTTTCAGCATAATAGGATAACCAACTTCCTGTGCGACCTGTTTGGCTTCTTCCAAACTAGATACAGGAGACTCTGTTCCGGGAACAACCGGAACGCCGGCATCTTTCATTATTTTACGGGCTTCCGTTTTAATTCCCATCTTGGCAATAACATCGGAACTTGGCCCGATAAAAACGACACCTTCTTCTTCACAACGACGGGCAAAATCGGCATTCTCAGATAAGAAGCCATATCCCGGATGTATAGCCGAGCCGGTTTTCTTGGCAATTTCAAGAATCAAATCGGGCTTTAGGTAAGAAGTATCAGACTCATCTTCCGAAATACAATAGGCTTCCTCGGCGTAGCGTACATGCAAAGCCCCACGATCTACATGCGTATATATTGCAACTGTAGGTATATTCATTACGCGGCAAGTACGGAATATCCGCATAGCAATCTCGCCGCGATTGGCAACTAGTACTTTCTTTATCATAACAGTTCGCATTTAAAGAGGAATATTTGAATGTTTTTTAGGAGGATTGGATTGCCTCTTGTTTGCCAGCAATTCAAAGCTCTGTATCAGACGGCAACGGGTAACCGACGGCTCTATTATTTCGTCAATATAGCCTAGTTCGGCTGCTCTGTACGGATTGGCAAATTTATTACGATAATTGTCCTGAAGCTCTTTCCGTTTCTTTTCCGGATCTTCAGCTTTATTCAGCTCTTTGCGGAATAAAATATTAACAGCACCATCCGGTCCCATTACAGCAATTTCGGCCGTTGGATAAGCCAAGTTTATATCACCGCGGATATGTTTAGAACTCATCACATCGTAAGCGCCTCCGTACGCCTTACGGGTAATTACAGTAACTTTCGGAACTGTAGCTTCACAATAAGCATACAACAGTTTTGCCCCATGACGAATAATGCCTTCATATTCCTGATTAACTCCCGGCAGGAACCCCGGAACATCCACTAAAGTAAGCAACGGAATATTAAATGCATCACAAAAGCGCACAAAACGGGCAGCTTTTACCGACGCATTTATGTCCAAGGTTCCGGCTAATGCTGCGGGCTGGTTAGCAACAACGCCAATCGTTTTTCCATTCAGACGAATGTAACCGATGACAATATTTTTTGCATATTCTTCCTGCACTTCAAAGAAATTATTGTCGTCTGCCACAGAGAGAATCAATTCCTTTATATCATATGGTTGGTTCGGATTGGTGGGTACTAATAAATCCAATTGCAGATCGGTGCGGTTCGGACTGTCTGAAGTCGGCACAAAAGGAGGTTCTTCCATATTGTTGTTTGGCAAGAAAGACATCAACTCACGTATCTTAAAGATACAATCCATATCATTGTCTGCAGTAAAATGAGCTACGCCGGAACGGGAACTATGCACCCCCGAACCTCCCAAATCCTCCATTGATACTTCTTCCTGAGTAACACTCTTCACAACTTCCGGACCGGTAATAAACATATAACTGGTATCTTTCACCATAAAAATAAAATCGGTCAGTGCAGGAGAATAAACGGCACCACCGGCACACGGTCCCATAATCGCACTTATTTGAGGGATCACACCGGACGCCAGTGAGTTCCGGAGGAATATTTCAGCATATCCGGCCAATGAGCGGACACCTTCCTGAATACGCGCACCGCCGGAATCGTTCAAACCAATCACCGGAGCGCCTAATTGCATTGCCATGTCCATAATCTTACAGATCTTACGGGCATACGTTTCGGACAATGCACCACCAAATACAGTAAAGTCTTGTGCAAACACAAAAACAGTACGTTTCCCTATCATGCCATAGCCGGTAACAACACCATCGCCCAACGGACGTTGTTTTTCTAATCCGAACTCATGGCAACGATGAACCACAAACTTATCGACTTCCACGAAGCTGCCTTTTTCCAAAAGCAATTCAATTCGCTCACGAGCCGTTAATTTACCTGCCGCATGCTGTTTGGCTATGCGATCTTCTCCGCCTCCTAACTCTGCCTGGTGGTTTAGAGACTTTAATTGTTCAATTTTTTCTTTCATGGTGCTCCGATATTTTTATCCTATAAATTTACAAGGCTTTATTATCAAAACATCCAAGAGTTGAATATAGTTCATCTATTATCCAATAGAAAGAATCTATTAAAGCGTTTTTCTGCTAATAGATACTAAAATCCTGTGGCTTAATTACAATGCCAATACGCAACATGCTTTTGAACTTATTATAATCGAGTAAGCCTTCGCCATAGCCATTATAGTACTGAAGGAACAGATATTGGTTTTCGTTGTTATTAAATTTGTAACTCAGCTCCAACTGGGTATTAAAACTGAGCCAAGTCTTGCGTTTCGTCAAAATCAGACCACAGTTGAACCGTTTATTATTGGTACGGTAATTTACTGCCATTTGGAATATACCTTTATATTTCAACAAGTCTTTATTATACTTGCCATCGACAATAGGAATCCATGTACTAAACTGAGTTTCCCAATTATTATTAAGGACTACAGCTGCAGCAAATGTTATCCTGTTCCAACTTCGCGAAGCCGTGCTGTCTTTCCCATTAGATTCATGTTCCAGCATCAGATAGCCTTTTCCTATATATTTATTATGATGTATAATAAGATGTCCCAATCCTATTCCGGGGTTAAAATTAAGGTCGCGCATAGGAAGAGAACTCTGGAAAACATTCCAAAAGGCTTTTTGTGTATATTGCAGGAAAAGATAAGTGTCAAAAGGTAATTTACTTTTAGTAAGACGCTGGGCAATACTCAACTGGAACTTCACATCCGAATTGGTTGCCGTAGGTTTATGCCCGATCGTAGTTCCGCCAATAAAATAGTTATCTTTAAACAAAGTAAAATAAGACATCTTATCCAATACAGCACGTACACTATCGGCATTATAACTTTCTTCCGGGTCATGTATCAGAACCTGGGAAAAAGCACCACCACAGAAGAAAAAAAGCAAGCATGTTAAAACGGTCTTTTTCATAAACAAACTTCAAGCATTTCTAATTTATCCGCAAATATAGGAGAAATGCCACCAGAATTTTTGGCTTAAATAACATGAGTTATAGTCATTTCACCTACGATGTATTTATATAAACCAAAATTAAATAACTTAGTTCATCTTATTCGGCTTTTCATCATAAGGTAATTGAATAGAAAAACGGCTTCCCACGCCAACTGGTGAATGCAAATCCAAATATCCGCCCAGTTTTTCGGCAATAAGCGAGCAAATAGAAAGCCCTAAGCCCGTCCCCAGGTCTTCATCATTTTGTTTATATATCTCTATAAACAATTAAATCAAAAAGTTTCAGTGCTGTTATATTCTTTTATTTGTGTAAGTTTGCTCCATGAAAAATGTATATAGTTTTTACAAAGAAAATATAGAAGCCTATACACGGCGCTCGAACAGCTTAAAAAAGAAAATCCATCTAATGGGAAGCATCCGTTTAGCACTGGTTGCAGCGCTTATTTGTTGTATATGGTTACTCAGGAACGAAAGCCCGTTGTTGCTAACTATTGTTACAATTGCATTTATTATTCCTTTCGCTTTATTGATGTGGTATCACAATAAATTATATGCCAAGAAAGAGTATTCCGAAGCGCTAATCAAATTAAATACAAACGAACTGAATGGACTGGATTATGATTTCAGTGCTTTCGACGGGGCACCTGAGAAAAGTTCGTCCGAACACGATTTCAGCCTTGATCTGGATTTATTCGGCAACCGTTCCATATTTCAATCCGTCAACCGTACTGTAACAATATTCGGACGCGAACTTTTGGCAAGCTGGTTTATGAGTCCGTTGACACAAAAAGAAGCAATATTAAAGCGTCAGGAAGCCGTAAAAGAACTCTCCACCCTATCCGGTTTGCGACAGCATTTTTACGTGACCGGTATCAAACAAACAGGAAGCAAAAATGACCTGCAAATGCTCTCTACGCTGGTTAATGGCAAACTTATGTTTGCCAACAGTCCGTTATGGAAAGCCCTTGTATGGATTGTTCCCGGCTTATGGTTGCTTATCACTACCGCCTGCCTGTTGAATATCATCAGTTACTCCGTACTAAGTATATACTTGTTAATAAGTCTATTTATAGCTTATCTCCGTAGCAAGCAAATCAACAACCTGTATAATTCCGTTGATAAAATGAATAAGATATTCTCCATTTATTCAAAGTTGATGGAAAGCATTGAAGGAGATCAGTTTCAATCAAGCGAGTTAATATCAATCAGTAAAGAACTATCCCACACTGATGGGACGGCATCACATACGATAAAGAAACTGTCCCAATATATCGGAGGATTGGATCAACGGTTTAGTGCTGCCGGAATCATACTTAACATTCTGTATCTACGTGATACGCGCTTTGCTATTTCTCTGGAAAAATGGAAGATGGAACATGCAGACCATATCAAACACTGGATCGATGCCCTTGCCCATTTTGACGCACTCAGTTCATTAGGAGGTTTTGCTTTTAATCATCCTGATTATATCTACCCTGATATTGCAAACAATTACTTCGAGATGGAAGGCAAAGCTCTCGGGCATCCTTTGTTAAACCGGGATGTTTGTATCAAAAACGATATCAACATCGAAAAAAGCCCGTGGTTCCTGATTATTACCGGAGCAAATATGGCCGGTAAAAGCACCTACCTGAGAACAGTCGGTGTCAACTATTTATTGGCCTGCATAGGAACTCCCGTATATGCAGAGTCGCTCACAGTTTACCCGGCAAAGATGGTTACCAGCTTGCGTACTTCCGATTCTTTAGTAAGCAACGAATCTTACTTCTTTGCCGAATTGAAAAGGCTGAAAATGATAATAGACCGCTTGCAACAAGGTGAAAAGCTATTCATTATTCTGGATGAAATATTAAAAGGGACAAACTCCATTGACAAACAAAAAGGTTCCATCGCTTTGATGAAACAATTAGTATCATACAAGACTTGCGGAATTATTGCAACCCACGATTTAGTACTTGGAAACCTCGAAAAGGAATTTCCGGAACAAATAAAAAATTATCGCTTCGAAGCTGATATAAAAGATGACGAATTATCTTTTTCTTACAAGCTGCACGAAGGAATTGCCGAAAATATGAATGCCTGTTTCCTGATGAAGAGAATGGGAATTACCATTTAAAATAATCCATCCGAATGAAATCCAAACAGGCTTCAGTTATTTTTTCCCATATTTTGCCTTTATTCCCGGCAATTCTTTCTGAATATCGACTATTCGATGCGAATCACTCGGGTGAGTACTCATAAATTCGGGCGTTGCTCCTCCTTTGCCTGCCGACATTTTCTGCCAGAAATTAACAGCCACATCCGGATTATATCCGGCCATAGTCATAAACACTAATCCCATATAATCGGCCTCCGATTCATGTTTACGCGAAAAGGGAAGCATCACTCCATATTGAGATCCTACTCCATACACAGTATTAGCCATTTGCTGTACAGCCGTACTTTTATTACTAACAGCGGCGCCCAGAATAGCAGCACCGTATTGAGTCATCAATTGCTGGCTCATCCGCTCATTACTATGTTTGGCAACTGCATGAGCCACTTCGTGTCCCAGAACAACAGCCAATTCATCATCTGATGAAACTAATGGCAATAATCCCTCATATACCACAATTTTTCCACCCGGCATACAAAAGGCATTGACCTGAGGGTCTTTTACCAAGTTAAACTCCCATTTAAAATTCTTAATCTCATTTTCCATGCCATTAGCTTTTAAATAGGTTTCCGTTGCAGCCGCGATCTTCTTACCAACACGCGTCACCATATCATTCTGCGACTTGTTTGCAGATTTCTTTGCCGTTTTAATATAATCATTGTATTGGGTCAGACTAGATGACAACACTTCCTGATCCGAAACCAATAAAACCTGTTTACGACCTGTCAGGGGCACACTGGAACAGCCCGCAAGAATCAACAGGGCACACAATAAACTTGCAACCTTTTTCATAACTTTTATCTTTTTGTTGTTTCTTCCAAATACAAAGATAATGTATCTTTGATAATAGTATAACAAAGAATCCGGGGGTTTGGATGTATTTTAAATCTCCCCGATCTTTTTCCAATTTCATCCCGATGATTTTGTGAAATCATCGGGATGAATAAATTATATCAAAAATAAGTACCAAAATGTATATTTATTCAATTATTCGATTTATATTTGCAGCCTGTTTGCATAAATATACAATATGAGTACTAAAAAAGAACGATTGGACGCTATTTGCCGCATCATACAAACGGAAGCTATAAGTAATCAGGAAGAATTGCTCAGATCATTGACATCAAGCGGATTTTCCACTACTCAAGCAACCCTTTCACGCGACATCAAGCAACTGAAAGTAGCTAAAGTACACGACGGGAATGGAAATTATGTATATCGTTTACCGGAGCATGCAGCACTTATGCAATCAGATCAAGATTTGGGTCATAGCCATCCTAACATCGAGTTTTCGGGTAATCTGGCCGTTGTAAAAACACGCCCGGGTTATGCAATGGGAATTGCTTCGGACATCGATACACATGCCCCGCAAGAAATATTGGCAACAATTGCCGGTGACGATACAATCTTGATCATTCCTCGCGAAGGCATTAGCCGGAACAGGATCATAAAAGCTCTATCGAATTTTATATAAGGTAACAACGGAATAATATCCGCACACAAACAAGTAGATTAAGAACAAACAAATACAATGGAACAAGGAGTAGAAATTGATGTTATGGTAGCCGATGCTTCACACGAAGTATATGTTGATATCGTTTTAGAGACAATAGAAGCTGCTGCTAAAGTACGCGGAACCGGTATTGCCAAACGTACACACGAATATGTTGCTCAAAAAATGAAGGAAGGAAAAGCAATCATTGCTCTTGCAGGTGATGAATTTGCAGGTTTCACCTACATCGAATCATGGGGAAATAAGCAGTATGTGGCAACATCCGGACTTATCGTTGTTGAAAAATTCCGTGGCCTGGGATTGGCAAAGCGTATTAAAGACGCGTCATTTGCCCTGGCCCGCTTACGATGGCCGAAGGCTAAGATATTCAGTCTGACTTCGGGCGCCGCTGTTATGAAAATGAATACAGCTTTGGGATATGTTCCTGTAACATTCGACGAACTGACAGACGACGATGCTTTCTGGCATGGATGCGAGGGTTGCATTAACCACCATATATTGATGGAAAAACAACGTAAATTCTGTATTTGCACAGCCATGCTTTACGACCCAGAAAAACATAAAGACAATTCAGAACACAAGAGTAATAAATAAAACAATATAATAAAATGAAGAAAAAAGTAGTAGTTGCATTTAGCGGCGGTCTTGATACCTCTTTCACAGTGATGTATCTGGCAAAGGAAAAAGGATATGAAGTATATGCAGCATGTGCCAACACTGGCGGTTTCAGTGCAGAACAATTAAAGCAAAATGAAGAAAATGCCTACAAACTGGGCGCAACCAAATATGTTACAATTGACGTAACAAAAGAATATTACGAAAAGAGCCTTAAATATATGGTATTCGGAAACGTTCTCCGTAACGGTACTTATCCTATTTCAGTAAGTTCAGAACGTATTTTCCAGGCATTAGCCATTGCCCGCTATGCTAATGAAATTGGTGCTGATGCCATTGCTCACGGTTCAACAGGTGCAGGAAACGACCAGATCCGTTTTGACATGACTTTCCTTGTTCTGGCTCCGAATGTAGAAATCATCACGCTGACGCGTGATATGGCACTGACGCGCGACTACGAAATCAACTACCTGAAAGAACACGGCTTTGTGGCAGATTTCACCAAGTTGAAATATTCATATAACGTAGGTTTATGGGGTACATCTATCTGCGGAGGCGAAATACTTGACTCAGCCCAGGGTTTGCCCGAAAGTGCTTATTTAAAACAGGTTACTAAAACCGGCAGCGAACAACTCCGTATCGAATTCAAAAACGGTGAAGTTCATGCCATAAACGGAGAAGTGTTTGAAGATAAAATCAAAGCTATTCAAAAAATAGAAGAGATCGGCTCCGCTTATGGTATAGGCCGTGATATGCACGTGGGTGACACAATTATCGGAATCAAAGGCCGCGTAGGTTTTGAAGCCGCCGCCCCGATGCTGATTATCGGTGCACACCGCTTCCTTGAAAAATACACCTTGAGTAAATGGCAGCAATACTGGAAAGACCAAGTTGCCAACTGGTACGGCATGTTTTTGCATGAAAGCCAGTACTTAGAACCGGTTATGCGCGACATCGAAGCCATGTTGCTGGAATCACAACGTAATGTAAACGGAACGGTTATTCTTGAACTTCGTCCGTTGTCATTCTCTACTGTAGGCGTGGAATCCCAAGACGACCTGGTAAAAACCAAATTCGGCGAATATGGCGAAATGCAAAAAGGCTGGACGGCCGAAGACGCAAAGGGCTTCATCAAGGTTACTTCCACTCCGCTCCGCGTTTATTATACAAACCATAAAGACGAAGAGATTTAAGACATGATTAAAATTGGAATTATAGGAGGTGCAGGTTATACGGCAGGAGAATTGGTCCGCCTGCTGCTTAATCATCCGGATGCCGAAATTGTATTTGTAAACAGTACCAGTAACGCTGGCAACCTTATTACCGATGTACACGGCGGTCTTTATGGTGAAACTGATATGCGCTTTACCGACCAGCTTCCATTGGACAGTATCGATTTGCTTTTCTTCTGTACTGCCCACGGCGATACAAAAAAGTTCATGGAAAATAATACGGTTCCGGAAAATGTGAAGATTATCGACCTTAGTATGGATTACCGTATCAAAAGCGATGAACACGATTTTGTTTATGGATTGCCGGAACTGAACCGCCGCCGTATCTGCGGTTCAAAACATATTGCAAACCCAGGATGTTTTGCTACCTGCATTCAGTTGGGTGTTTTGCCTCTGGCCAAACATCTGATGTTGAATTCCGAACTTCACGTAAATGCAATAACCGGTTCTACCGGAGCAGGCGTAAAACCTTCGTCAACATCACATTTCAGCTGGCGCAATGATAATATATCAATATATAAACCATTTACACATCAGCATCTGGCAGAAATAGGACAAAGCCTGCAACAATTACAGAACAGTTTCAGCAGTGCTATCAACTTCATTCCGGTAAGAGGTAATTTCTCCCGTGGAATCTTTGCCACGACTTATCTGGATTGCAAGATTGAACTAAACGAAATCAAGCGTATATACGAAGAGTACTACGATGATCATTCGTTCACTTTCCTGACAGAAAAGAACCCGGATCTGAAACAAGTGGTTAATACTAATAAATGTCTTATTCATCTGGAAAAGCATGGCGATAAACTCCTCATCATTTCAATGATAGACAATCTGCTGAAAGGTGCCAGCGGACAAGCAGTGCACAACATGAACTTACTGTTCGGCCTGGAAGAAACCGTAGGGCTGCATTTGAAGCCATCAGCATTTTAACAAACATCATCCATTATGAATTTATTCGACGTATATCCATTATTCAATATAGAGATCGTAAAGGGAAAAGGTTGCCACGTATGGGATGCCCAAGGTACCGAATACCTCGATCTTTATGGCGGGCATGCTGTTATTTCCGTTGGACACAGCCATCCCGCTTATGTAAAAGCAATCACAGAGCAAGTAAATAAGTTAGGCTTTTATTCCAATTCAGTAATCAATAGCCTACAACAAAAACTGGCGGACAAATTAGGAAAAGCTTGCGGATATGATGATTATTCGCTTTTCCTGATCAACTCTGGAGCAGAAGCAAACGAAAATGCCCTAAAACTGGCTTCTTTTCATAATGGAAAGAAACGTGTCCTGGCTTTTAAGCATGCTTTCCACGGTCGTACATCGGCCGCAGTACGTGTTACCGACAACCCGAAAATCATCGCCCCGGTAAATGAAGACCTTGCTGTAACCTATCTGCCCATCAACGACATTGCCGCTGTAGAAGCGGAGTTAAAAAAAGGCGGAGTTTCATCCGTCATCATCGAGGGCATTCAGGGCGTAGGCGGAATACAGCTACCTACAGATAAGTTCATGCAGGATTTACGTGCCCTGTGTTCCCAATACGAAGCCTGTCTTATTCTAGACGAAATACAATCCGGCTATGGACGTAGCGGAAAGTTCTTCGCACACCAATATGCAGGTATCAAACCGGATCTAATCACCGTAGCAAAAGGTATAGGTAATGGTTTTCCGATGAGTGGATTGCTTATCAGTCCGATGTTTAAGCCTGTTTACGGCATGTTGGGAACAACATTCGGCGGAAACCACCTGGCTTGTGCTGCTGCCATTGCAGTACTCGACATTATGGAGACTGAAAATCTGATAGGCAACGCTTCCAAGGTAGGTGCATATCTATTAGATGAATTACATAAACTACCAGGAATCAAAGAAGTACGCGGACGTGGTTTGATGATCGGTATCGAATTTGAAAAGTCGATCAAAGAAGTGCGCAGCAAGCTGCTGTTTGAAGAGAAAGTATTCACAGGTGTAGCCGGGACAAATACAATCCGTTTACTTCCTCCTCTTTGCCTCAGCATGGCAGAAGCACAAGAGTTTATGAAACGTTTCAAGAAAGTTCTCAACGCTTAATTAGTTCTTTGTTTAATATAAAGCCGCTGTCTGGATATTTCCGGACAACGGCTTTTATGATACAATTTATTGCATCAAATACAAAATAAAAAGACTTCAATATATCGCAAACGAAATTGAATCGGAAAAATTAAAAATCACAGGTTTTTATCCGGACTGGGCCCAACCCTCATTAAATATAATCCGGTTTCTTCTTTACGCATTTATGATTGCCATGATCTATCCTTATCTGCCAGGTTCAGACTCTAGAGTATTTCAAGGTATCTCTGTTGATGCAGTAAAGCCTACAGCAAAATAATAAACGAACGAATTTAGAAATAGTTAAAATTGTTCCTCTGTAAAACAAAATACAGGGGAACTTTTGTTATATCCCCAAACGTCACTTTAAAACACAATGTAAATGAAAAAGTATTTTATCGCTGTAGCAGCCCTGGGACTTTTGGCTGCATGTAGCGGGAATAAATCCCAACAAAATGTTCCCGTTGAAGTAGAAGAAGAAAGCGTAACAGTAGCCGAAGCTGTCCCGGTGGAAGTTGCTGTACCTATCATTCCTTCGATGAAAGAAAAGACAGCCAAGCCTGTCAATATGCGCGATTCATTAAAAGCTGAGCCGAAAAAAGGTGCCGTAATCCAAAAGAAGTATAAAGGCAAAGTAACAAATAAAAAAGCTGCTGCTTCGAATGCTCAAAATGCTCCCGAAGTTGATTACGATCTGACTATGTATTATCAACAAGATGACACCGACAATGGCGTTTATGAAATGGATGCAGTTTATCTCACCGAAGACAACGGACAAAGTAAAACGTATAGTTCTACCGGAAAAAGACAGGTAAAGAAAGGAACTCCTGCTGATGCAAATGCAACAGTATATGCTCTTATTCCAAGCGATGGTAGTCAGATTATTTATTTCCTGGTAAGTGGAAATACACTTATTATGTTAGATGAACAACTACAGCCGGTATCCGGTGATATAAGTTATGTATTAACAGAAGTACAATAATAAAGCAGCACATCTTTGTATATATAGAAAAGAGGCTATTCCCTGTAATTACAGAGAAAGCCTCTTTTCATTTTTATAATCTAATGTATATTATTTAATTCCCAACTTAGTTCTGATAGCTTTTGGCAAAGCATCTTTGTGAACAACAATATTCATTGTTTTGTATTTCACAAAAGGTTCGGAAACATACCAAGTTCCTTTGTACTTATTATCCGTGCCCCAAGAGTTCTTCACCATATAAAACTTCTTACCATTTTGATCTTTTGCAATACCGTATATCTGCATACCATGATCATCGGTTGTTTGATAATTATCATAAGCAGTCTGGCGCATTTCCTGAGTAATAGTTAGTTCATCACAAGGCTTCTCCAACATTTTTTTGATTTCTTCATCTTTCTCTTTTTTAGTCAGGCCTAACCAACGATCTTGGTCAGAACCACTGCGTTCCAATGATTCAATATCAGGAATAACACCAATACCATTACGAGTATAACCTTTCTCGCTAACATCAGACCCCCAAGCAATAGTATAGCCCGTATTAATAGCGTTATCAAAAACTTCCATCAATTCGTCGATCGGTAAATTATATGAATCGGCCCAACGCCAGTTATCTTCTACCTCTATCGGGAAAGTCGTATAAAAAGGATGATGAGTAAAAGATGTCAACGATACATAATCATCCATATTAAGCCCTAATTCTTTAGCAAAACTTATAGGTGTATATTCTTTGCCTTTATAAGTAAATGTTTTAGGAAATTCTCCCAGATAAGCATCAATAATACCGTCGAATCCTTTCTGCCATGCAGTAGACAGTTTTCCATTCGGATTTTTAATCAAAGCATTCAGATATGCAGTTGCCACTTGTTCCATTTCACTGTGAGCATGCATATCTTCGCCATACTGCAAACCAGTCATAACTTCTTCCGGAACAATACCATAATTCTTCCAGGCATATAAAACATCCTCAAAAGAACCGCCCTGGGCAAAATTCAGCTTACCATGTAAACGCACAAATTTATCCGCTTTATCTTTATAAGAATGATTCACAATATACATTTCCGAAAGATCATATTCTCCTTTTCCCATACGGAGTAATTCTGATTCAAGAAATCCTAATGTTGAAAAACACCAGCATGTTCCTGTACGATTTTGATTTTTAACCGGAGTAATTTTCAATTCTTTAACGGGAGTAAAAACATATTCTCCCTTTGCATCCTGTGCACTCAATGTTGTAAGCGAACATGCCAGCAATAAACCAGCGGCGATAAGTTTCTTCATCTTTCTGTTATTGATTTTTTTATTAGCAATTAATCTTGTTTGCAAATGTAATAGATTTATTTTATATACTTTTGTATCGAAGATGATTATTAATTAAATAAGCAACAAATGAAAATAGCAATTATAGGTTCGGGAAATATAGGAGGAGCTATCGGGCGGGGCCTGGCTCAAAGTTCTATATTCAAAGCATCTGACATTATTTGTACAGCCCAATCGGAAGACACATTAAATAAAATGAGGGACATTAATCCTGATTTTATTCTTACCCATAACAATATTGAAGCTGTAAGTAATGCCGATATCATCATAATTGCTGTTAAACCGTGGCGTGTAGCTACAGTTATCAACGAAATCAAACCCGTACTTAATTATGAAAAACAAATTATCGTATCTGTAGCAGCAGGCATCACCTTTGAAGAATTAAACAATTTTCTCATCAAGGATATTGATTGCGATAATGCTGTCGCTCCTGCAATTTTTCGAATTATGCCCAATACGGCAATCGAAGTTCTCAGCAGTATGACTTTCATAGCAGCCTATAATGCATCCCAGGAACAAACAAATTCAATTCTTAATATATTTAATGAATTAGGAAATACTTTATTAATAGATGAACGATTAATGGCTGCGGGCACAGCTTTAGCTTCCAGCGGTATAGCATTTGCACTCCGTTACATTCGAGCTGCAATAGAAGGCGGTGTGGAATTAGGTTTTTATCCAAAACAGGCACAAGAAATTGTTGTACATACTGTTAAAGGAGCCGTAGATCTATTAATCGAAAACAAAAGTAATCCTGAAGCCGAAATAGATAAAGTAACCACTCCAGGGGGAATTACGATTAAAGGCTTGAATGAAATGGAATTATCCGGATTTACATCAGCAGTAATAAGAGGCTTAAAAGCTAGTAAATAAAACAAAAAAAACAGAAAGAAAAATAAGATTGATTAGCATTCGATATAACCTGTTGAAATAACAAACAATTTTATTTTTCTTTCTTCCGAAACCACATTGAGTAACAGGCAAATAAAAAAAATCTCACCTTTCGAGAATGTTAAAAGCGCACATCGTGTTAAATTTTAACATTTAAAATACAAATTTTGTTTTCAAAACATATTATATTCGCAGCGTCATTTATTAAAATATTTGACAAATAAATTGTTTTGAACAAAAACTACCATCAATAAAAAGAAAATCACAGCATACAAGCGAGTATGCAAATTATCCACTTATAAAAATAACCTTGTATGAGTAAAAATGTCAAACAAAGGAAAAAGCTCGTTCAAACAGCATTGATCTGCGGGCTCTTATCCGGCATTGGAACAATTAATGCGAACGCAGTTATTCCTTCTGAAGGAGTAACAGTCTCACAACAAAAAGAAATTGTTGTAAAGGGTACAGTAAAAGACAGAAATGGAGAAACCATTCCAGGAGCAAACGTCGTAGTAAAAGGAACAAACATCGGTACTACAACAGACTTCGACGGGAACTTTTCTATGCAAGCTCCGGCAAATGCTATTCTTGAGGTGTCTTTTATCGGTTACAAAACTACTGATGTAGCAGTTAATAATCAAAACAACATTGATGTTGTTTTGTCTTCAACAGTTGAAGAACTCGACGAAGTTGTTGTAACTGCTCTTGGTATCAAACGCGAAAAGAAAGCGTTGGGTTATGCTATGCAGGAAATTAAAGCCGAAAGCATGGCAGAAGTCCGTTCTGAAAGTGTAGCAAACATGCTACAAGGTAAAGTTGCAGGTGTACAAATTTCTCAATCAGCGACAGGCGTCGGAGGTTCTACCCGTGTTATATTACGTGGTACAACATCTTTGAGCGGTAACAACCAACCGCTATGGGTTGTAGACGGTATGCCTATCAGTGACAAACAAACCGGCGATGCAAACCAATGGGGTGGTATCGACTACTCTGGTGCTGCTTCCGAAATTAACCCAGAAGACATTGAAAGTATTTCCGTGCTAAAAGGTGCCAATGCCGCTGCTATGTATGGTTCTCGTGCACAAAACGGAGTTATTATTGTAACTACAAAAAAAGGGCAATCCGGAAAATTACAGTTAGAATATAACGGAAACATCCATTTTAGCAAAGCCTACGATTCTTACGAATACCAAAATGTTTACGGACAAGGTTCTGGTGGTACTTACACAGTAGGTGCAACCGAAAGCTGGGGTCCTAAAATG
Source organism: Parabacteroides provencensis (assembly GCF_900232875.1). NCBI lineage: Bacteria > Pseudomonadati > Bacteroidota > Bacteroidia > Bacteroidales > Tannerellaceae > Parabacteroides > Parabacteroides provencensis. Next base: position 798,594 of record NZ_LT960488.1, read on the forward strand.
ACTGGCCAAATGGTAGACAATTGGCGTGGCCCTAACGGTATTTATAAAGATAGCCGTTATGATGCACAAAACGCACTACTACCTCAAAACAGCTATATCGATGATTTCTATCGTACAGGCGTCAATTACACTAATACTTTGACTGCATCCGGAGGTTCTGAAACAGCAACAGCCCGTTTCTCTTTCTCAGATTCAAGAAACGAAGGTATCACTCCCGGACATTCTTTGAACAAACAATATTATGACCTTGGAGCTGAATTAAAAGGCAAATACATTGACATAAGCGCAAAAGTTAATTACATGCGCCAAAAAGGTGAAAATCGTCCGGCATTAGGAGAATACGGTATCATGAGATCTCTTATCACTATGCCGCGTGGTATTCGTTTGTCTGATTTGAAAGATCCTGTCGGATTAGACGGATATACAGTGAACTGGTCAGGCCAAAGTAATGAACACAGAAATCCATATACAGATATAATGTCTGAAAATGGAAACAGAGACGACCGTAATCGTATTATTGGAAAATTGCAATTGGTTGGTAAAATCACTGATTATTTAAAGATAACAGGACGTGTTGGTATTGACTGGTATCATGACCAAATCAGAAATTACGGTTCTTACACCCAAACATATACATCAACGTCTTATACCCACACTATGGCAACGAACCAAGAATTCAATGCCGATTTGATGGCTAACTTCAATAAACAGTTTGGTGATTTTTCAGTTACTGCCAATTTGGGTGCAGCAATGACCAGCTTTAAATGGAACAATGTAAATGGTTCATCCGGTTATTTCAGTATTCCTCACTTGGTTGCTTTAAGTAATGGTAATAACCAAACCACATCTGAAGGTTACAGTAACAAACATGTAAATTCCGTATTGGGAAATGCAACTGTTGGATGGAAAAGTAAACTTTATTTAGATGTTACAGCCCGTAACGACTGGTCTTCTACATTACCAGCAAATAACCGTTCTTATTTTTACCCTTCTGTAAGTTTGTCTGGAATCATGTCTGAAATATTAACATTACCGGAGCAAATTTCATTCTGGAAACTTCGTGCATCTTATGCTCAAGTAGGTAACGACACTAATCCATATCAATTATTAAGTGTCTATTCACTGAATAAAACAAATGGTGAAATATTAAATGCAACAGCTGCAACAGTATTCCCATTGACAAACCTGAAACCGGAAGATACCCGTTCTTTCGAAGTTGGTACTGAGTTCCGTATGTTTAATGGCCGTTTAGGTTTCGACTTGACATATTATAACGCGAATACATTAAACCAGATTCTGAAAGTTGCAGTTCCTATATCTTCCGGTTACTCTGAAAAGCTGATCAATGCCGGTAAGATGAAGAGTTATGGTTGGGAAGTTTCATTAACAGGTACACCGATCCAAACAAAAGACTGGACTTGGGATGTAACTTTAAACTGGGGATTAAACCGTACAAAATGTATTGAACTCGATCCGAGCTTAAAACAATTCACTATTGGAGAAGAAACCCGTATCGGTAAAGTTATCGTTAAAGAAGGCGGTCGTTATGGAGACATCATGGGTAACGGATATGAACGCGATGCAAATGGTCGCTTGCTTATTAGTGATAATGGTCTACCTATCAAAGAATCGAACAAAATTGTCGGAAATATGACTCCGGACTGGACCGGTTCATTCAGCACTTCTTTAAGATGGAAAAATCTTTCTTTGAATGCTTTAATTGATATTCGTTGCGGAGGCGACTTTATTTCAACTACTGACGCATACGCAACAGCAGCTGGTACTTCTGCTAGAACTCTTGATCGTGAAAATGAAATAGTAGTAAACGGTATCGTAAAAAGTACAGGAAAAGAAAATACCCAAACAGTTAGTGCTCAAACATACTGGTCTGCAGTAGGTGGAGCTTACGGTGTTGCCGAAGAATATCTATACGATGCTTCTTACGTAAAACTTCGTGAATTATCAATTGGCTATACATTGCCAAAAGCATGGTTAAGAAATCTACCTATACAAAGTGTAAAACTTTCAGCAGTTGGTCGTGATTTATTCTACATTTTCAAAAATGCTCCAATAAATCCAGAATCTTCATTCGGCCGTTCAGACTATGCACAAGCATTTGAATATGCAGCATTGCCTTCAACTCGTTCACTTGGTTTTACCCTTAATGTTAAATTCTAATTTCACAATTTATTATGAAAATGTTCAAACAAAAAATAACATTAATCATCGGTTTGGCCGCGGGCATTTTAACCAGTTGTACTGGGAACTTTGATGATATGAATGTAGATCCCCAAAAGCCAACGGCAGTAAGTCCGTCGCTTCTTTTGCCAAAGATGCAGGAGTATGGTTTCAATTGTCGTTCATGGGAATATCAGGTTGGTGAAAATTTACATACCAATCAGTATGCACAATATATAGCTTGTTCTTCCACCGGATTTCCTACAGATCGTTATGACTGGAAAGACAGCTGGGTAAAGGACGCTTACTGGAAGGCTTATTATTTGTATTTTGCAAATAACTTGTATTCTACAAAAAATTCTTTGGAACAACACCCGGAATATAGCAACATGTATCAGGTTATGCGTATTCTAGGTACGATGGTAGCTTCAAGAACAACAGACGTATTTGGAGACATACCATACTTCGAAGCAGGTCAAGGTACTTTATCACCTAAGTACGATAGTCAAAAGGATATTTACTACGACTTATTCAAAGAACTGGATGAAGCTATTGCAAGTCTAAAAGCAAATAAAAACGATGAACTTCAAAGTAAATACGGAACATCTGATATTATTTACGGTGGAGACCTGGATAAATGGATAAAATTAGGTAACTCAGTTCGTCTGCGTCTAGCCATGCGTCTTTCATATATAGATCCTGAAAAGGCAAAAGCAGAAGGAGAGAAAGCTCTTAAAGATGTATTAATGGAAGGCAATGATGATACAGCAGGAATAAAACAGGATACAAGAAGCAACGGACACTCATTATGGTGTATCAGCTTCTGGAACGAATTCCGTGTAAGTAAAACAATCATAGACGTAATGTTGAATGAAAGTAGCATTGAGGACCCACGTCTGCCACTACATTTCAGCCAAACAGAAGGATATGTAAACGGAACTTCTGATGTAAGATGGAGAGGACTCCCTAACGGACTTCCTGCAAGTATGATGAACAACAAAGACAAATATCCTGATTATTTGCCAGAAAACACCTCTTGTATTTGGGGATATAACTCTTGCGGCAACTGGAATTCAAATCCAAAAGGTTCAAAAGTGACTGCTCCAAGCTCATACTATGCACAGGTTACAAAACCGTTCATTGTTTTCAATTATGCAGAAGTTTGTTTCTTGAAAGCTGAAGCTGCAATCCGCGGATGGGCAGGAGCTGGTGATGCTAAAGCAAATTACGAAGCAGGTATTCGTGCTTCATTTGCAGAGGCTCGTGAAAATGCAGATCCAACTGTTTATACAACCGACAACGACGATGCATATATCAATGGTGGTAATGTTAAATGGGATGAAGGTGCGGACTTTGAAGGTAAATTAAAAAGAATTATTACTCAAAAATGGATCGGTATCTATCCGAATGGCGTAGAAGCCTGGTCTGAATTCCGCCGTACAGGTTACCCAGATTTCACACCTGTTGTAGAAAGTGATTTAGATTTACTTCCAAAAGGAACATTCATCAAAAAGCTTCGTTATATCGATGACGAACAATCTTTAAATCCCAACTCAAAAGATCCTAGTCTGAACCAAGGTAAAGGTGATGGACAAAACGTAAGAGTTTGGTGGGATACCGGCAGATATAAATAATTTATTCTATATAAATATTTAATTGAGAAACGCATGGATTAGCATTAATCCATGCGTTTTTTTTAAAAAGATATCCGAAAATATTAAAAAGAAAGGAAATATATTTTAACTTTGGCCGATATGGATAGCGAAACTAGCATTCGCTTATAAAAACGACAAAATATGGCTACAAATTTTTCTTTTACGGATAGCAATTCAAAAAATGCAGCGCTAAAAAAGCGAATCATTCAGTACCTTATTCTATCAGGTAACTCTTCCATTGCCGACATATCTAAAGAGATGGAATTAAGTGTCCCTACTGTTACCAAACTTATCATGGAATTGCTGGAAGATGGTTACCTTCTTGATTCCGGGAAACAAAACACAAATGGCGGACGTAAACCCAACATCTACGGATTAAATCCTGAATCCGGATATTTTGTCGGCGTAGACGTACAAAGGAAACGGGTTTTACTTGCAACTATTGATTTTAATGGTAAAATAATCGATCAAAACGATATTATACCTTATATATTAGAAAACACCCCGGAGGCGTTAGAACAATTATGCTCTATCATAGAAACGTATATAAATAACCTTCCTATCGAGAAAAATAAAATTTTGCAAGTCGGAGTTAATATGACAGGGCGGATTAATTCACTGTCCGGATATTCTTATAGCTATTTCTACTTTAACGAACGACCGCTCTCACAAATTATAGAAGAATACATACACATCCCTGTTAATCTGGAAAATGATTCACGGGCCATGATGTATGGAGAGTACATGGCAGGTTCAGTAAAAGGAGAAAAAGACATTCTGTTTATCAATATAAACTGGGGGCTCGGAGCTGGAATTATAACAGACGGAAAATTATATTATGGCAAATCCGGATTTTCAGGGGAATTCGGTCATATAAGTGCTTTCGATAATGAAATCATTTGCAAATGTGGCAAAAAAGGATGTCTGGAAACAGAAGCTTCAGGATATGCCATTCAACGAATATTACAGGAACGCTATGCCCAAGGAAGCACAACAATTCTTTCCGATAAAATAGAAGGTGATGGAGATATTACATTATCCGATTTTGTAGATGCCGTATTAAAAGAAGACGTTTTATCTATTGAAGTATTGGAATATGTAGGCAATAATTTAGGACGTTGGATTGCCGGACTTATTAATATTTTCAATCCGGAACTCGTAATTTTAGGTGGTCCTATTTCACAAACACAAGACTACATTCGTCTCCCTATCAAAAGTGCTATTCGCAAATACTCTCTTAATCTCGTAAATCAAGATACTAATTTAATAATTTCAAAACTTGGCGAACGTGCAGGATTATTAGGTGCCTGTTATCTTTCAAGAAGTAAAGTACTTGATATGTTATAAAAATTAATTTATTAATCTTTCCTGTTTCTTTATACATATTTATTAAAATATTTCATTTATATTTGTTGCACACATAAAAATAATGCGCAATAAGATTTAATATGGAAAAAGAAATAGGAGGATTTAATATGGATTTTAAACAATTAGCGGAAAAATACAAAAGCGAATTATTAGATAATGTAGTTCCTTTCTGGCTGGAAAAATCACAAGACCACAAATACGGAGGTTATTTCACATGCTTGACACGTGAAGGAGATGTTTTTGACACTGATAAATTTATCTGGCTGCAGGGCAGAGAGGTTTGGCTCTTCTCCTACTTATATAATAAAGTAGAAAAAAAACAAGAATGGCTGGATTGCGCAATCCAGGGAGGAGAATTTTTAAAAAAATATGGACATGATGGAAATTACAACTGGTATTTTTCATTAACAAGAGATGGAAAACCATTAGTAGCTCCGTATAATATTTTCTCATATACATTTGCAGCCATGGCATTTGGCCAACTTAGCTTAGCAACAGGTAACAAAGAGTATGAAGATATAGCAAAAACCACATATCAGAAAATCCTGTCTAAGATGGATAACCCTAAAGGCAAATGGAATAAATTAATGCCAGGTAGCAGGGATCTGAAAAATTTTGCTTTGCCAATGATCATGTGCAATCTCTCTCTTGAAATAGAACACTTATTGGACGAAGAAACAATGTCTAAGACAATAGATGTATGTCTGCATGAAGTTTTAGATGTGTTCTACCGTCCAGAATTAGGACTTGTTGTCGAAAATGTAACTGCCGACGAAAAACTTTCTGATTCTTTTGAAGGCCGTGTTCTTAATCCTGGGCATTCAATTGAAGCAATGTGGTTTATTATGGACTTAGGTGTTCGCCTAAACCGTCCGGAGTTAATTCAAAAAGCAGTTGACATTTCTTTGAAAATGGTCAAAAAAGGATGGGATGAAAAATACGGAGGTATTTTCTATTTCATGGACCGTTTAAACTATCCTCCACAACAATTGGAATGGGATCAAAAACTTTGGTGGGTACACATCGAAACAATGATTTGTATGTCTAAAGGATATGCATTAACCGGCAACAAAGAATGTCTAGACTGGTTCAGCAAAGTTCAAGATTACTCATGGGCTCATTTTAAAGATCCCGAATACCCGGAATGGTACGGTTATCTGAATCGTCAAGGTGAAGTGCTTTTACCATTGAAAGGTGGAAAATGGAAAGGATGCTTCCACGTTCCGAGAGGAATGTATCAGTGCTGGCAAATAATGGAAAAATGTAAAGGCTTGAAATAAAATCAAGCCTTTACATCACACAAAGACATATTAACCACGATTATAAATCCTTATTCTAATAAAAACTATCAACCTAATAATATTTATGTCTAATTAAAAAGTTTAATTATGAAGGTCCACTTAAAATTTTCAAAAGCAAAGACCAATAGGGTAAAACCATTGGTTCTATGTTTGGCAATTGCAGGTATGGCTGTCGGCACCTACCAACCGGTATTCGCAGACGAATCCCCAATCGCAACAATCGTTAACCAGCAAAAAACTATTTCTGGTAAAGTAGTCGATGAAAATGGCGAACCAATCATCGGCGCAAACATCGTGGTAAAAGGTACCACTATTGGTATAATTACGGATATTAACGGAGAGTTTACACTACAAGTCCCATCCGATCAAAGTATCCTAGAAATATCTTATATAGGATATAAATCTGTAGAGATTTCTGTTAAAGGACAGAAATCTCTAGACATCAGACTGATGTCAAACGCTGAAAATTTGGATGAAGTTATTGTCGTTGGTTATGGCACTCAAAAGAAAGTTAATTTGACGGGAGCCGTACAAAGCGTTTCAAGTGAACAACTTGTCAAACGAAATGTGGCCAACTCTTCACAAGCTTTACAAGGCTTAATCCCTGGTGTTGTGGTAGGTCAAAGTTCTGGAGCTCCCGGAGCTGAAGCCTCAATTCAAATTCGTGGTACCGGTTCTATCAATTCATCCGCATCTCCTTTAATTTTAATTGACGGGGTTGAAGGTGATATGAACTCAATTGATATGAATGCAATTGAATCAATTTCTGTATTAAAGGATGCAGCTTCTGCTGCCATTTATGGTTCAAAAGCATCTAACGGTGTTATATTGGTTACAACCAAGCGAGCACAAAACACAGGCGTAAAAGTCTCTTATAATGGATATGTAGGTTTCCGTACACCTGCAGAAATGCCGGATCCGGTTAACGCAATTGAATATATGGAAGCCGTAAACATTGCTCGTGACAATCAGGATATGTTACCACAGTATTCGGAAGAACTTATCAACACTTATAAGACTCAAGGAGCTGATAACATTCACAATTTTGATACAAATTGGAAAGAGCTACTATTTAAAAATACGATGCTGACTCATAACCACTCTGTAAGTGTCAGTGGAGGTTCTGATCGTATCAAGACATTTGCTAATGCATCTTACAACTACGAAGATGGTTTAGTACCTAATAATGATTACAATCGAAAAGCTTTAAGAACTAACACTGATGCCAAAATCACAGATTGGTTATCTGCCGGTCTTAATTTAAATATCCGTAGAACTGTATCAAAACAGCCTAATGCAGGAGCTGCATCTATTATTAATCAAGCATTAACTTATACTCCTGTTTTTGGAGGTATTAACGCTGATGGGACATGGGGAAACGGACAAAATGGAGTTAACCCAATTGCACAAGCAAAAGTTGGAGGAGTGAATACTTCAGATAACAATGATATCAATGTAAAAGGAACATTAGTTTTAACTCCACTTAAAGGTCTTGAAATATTAGGAAGTTATGACACAAGGAAATATGAAAATAAATCCGATAACTTCACGAATACATACGATACATATGAAGCTGGTAACTATATCATGACATATCCAACTACAGGAAGGGCTAGAAGTGAATCATGGAGTAGACTTATAAGAAACCAATTTAATGCACAAGTTTCTTATGAAAATACATTCAAAGAAAAGCACTATTTTAAAGGATTCCTAGGTTTCCAAACCGAAGAAATAAAAAATAAAAGCATGGGGGCTGGACGCAAAAATTTCTACTATGATGGATATGAACAATTAAATCATGGTGACGCTTCCACATCCACCGCTTCAGGAGGTAGATCTGAATTTGCGATGATGTCATATATTGCACGTTTCAACTACACTTTTGCAGACAAATATTTAATTGAACTAACAGGACGCTATGATGGCTCATCCCGTTTTACTTCAAATAATAGATGGGGATTCTTCCCTGCAGCATCTGCGGGATGGAGAATATCAGAAGAGTCATTCTTTGAACCTTTAAAAGATAAAATTAGTAATTTAAAAATTCGTGCTTCTTATGGTACATTAGGGAACCAAGATATTACCGGTTATTATCCATATGCATCTACACTAAGTTCCGGTGCAGGGTACTGGTTTAATGAAAAATATACAACTGGTATATATGCATCAAGCATGTCCAATGCTAATATCACATGGGAAAAGTCAACACAAGCAAACTTCGGACTAGACCTCACAGCTATTAATTCCAAATTAAATGTAACATTTGATTATTATATCAGAAATATAACAGATATGTTGCAGATATTTCCTGCACCTATATACGTTGGTTTAAGTTCTAGTTGGGAAAATGCAGGATCCATGAAAAACAATGGATGGGATTTATCTATCAATTGGAGAGATAAAATTGGAAAAGTAAATTACAGCATAACTGCATTATTATCTGATGTAAAAAATGAAATAACCGATCTATATGGCAACAAATACATTAATGATAATAATACAACACAAGAAAGACATCCTATCTATTCTTGGTATGGCTATGTTGCTGATGGATTCTTCCAATCACAAGCAGAAATAGATAATCCAGATCAACCCGTATATGGAGGAAACAAAGCAAACGTAAAACCGGGCTATATCAAATATAAGGATATAAGTGGACCAGAAGGAACTCCTGACGGAAAAATAGATGACTATGATCGTACTATAATTGGTGACCCGCAAGCTCGCTACACATTCAGTTTAAATTTAGGTGCGGAATGGAATAACTTTGACTTTTCTGTATTTTTACAAGGTGTTGGTAAAAAAGATATTTATTCTCAAGCATACGGAACAAGACCATTCTACATCGGAAGAACTATATTCCGTAATCAGTTAGATAGTTGGTCCGAGACTAACAGAGACGCTAAATTCCCTTTATTGCTAATTGATGGAAGTGGTAGTAATATGAATAATATACCATCCTCATTCTGGGTTAAAAGCGGAGCTTACATGCGTGTAAAGAACGTTACAATCGGTTATACTCTACCGAAAAAAATTCTCAGCAAAACAAAAATAGACAACCTGCGTTTCTATATAAGCGGTCAGAATTTATTTACTATATGTAATGTTTATGACGGTTATGATCCTGAAAGTGATATAGGCAGTTTTTATCCTGTAATGCAGGTATATACATTTGGAATAGATTTAAGATTTTAATAAAATACAGTTATGAAAAAATTAGTATTATATATATTTGGACTGATAACAATTGGAGTTAGCACTACATCGTGTAGTGACTTCTTAGACAGAGCAGATACTAATGACGGTTATACCAGTAATGGTTTCTTTAATAGCGAAATTTCAATTAAAGAGGGTGTAACCGGTATCTATGCAAACATGTACATGAATCTGGGCTATAATGTTCCTCATGTTATAACATTAGACCATTTTACCCCTCTCGCCTTAGAAAGAAATGAGAATACGACTATCGGTGCCGGTGGTGGTCTCAATCCTGAAAATGCCTCTGTACAAAGTTTTTGGACATTTCTATATACAAATATAGCACGTGCTAACGAACTTATTTCTGGAGCAAAAGCATATGAAGAGACACTGAATGCAAAATCTTTTCAATATTTAGCAGAAGCTCATGTACTAAGAGCGTTTTGTTACTATTACTTGATTGGATTATGGGGTGATGTTCCTTTCTTTGATACACCTGTAACAACAGAACAATACAGTGTATCAAGAACATCTAAAGTAGAAATATTAGATTTTATTATAAAAGACATAAACAGTGTAGCAGAACAACTTCCATGGATTGCCGAAGATAGAGGACGTGTCGATAGAGCCTTTGCATACGGTGTTATAGCACGTGCCGGATTACTTGGAGGAGGTCTGAATTACGGAGGAAAAAGTTCAGAATATTTTAAAGCTGCTGCAGAGGCGGCATCTAAAGTCATCGGTCAAAGAGGATTAGCTCAGAATTTTGAAGATTTGTGGACTATTGCTGGACAAGCCAAAAGCGACGTTCGCAATGAATTCATATTTGAATTACCTTATAGCAATACTGCCAGCGTTCAAATGATTAATGTAATTGCATTTGGACAAGTTTCCCGAATTCAAGGACAAACGGGACGCCATCCTAGTTCAATGTTAGCCGACACATATGAATGTATCGATGGTAAACGTATCGATGAATCGCCATTATATGATCCACGCCATCCCCAGAAAAACAGAGATCCCAGATTCGGAGCAACACTTTGGATGCACGGAGATACATGTACAACAAATAATGGTTCTATAAACACCATTATATTGGAAGCATATGAATTAACAACCAAGCAGTATAATTATACGACAAATACATGGGAAGAAAGGAATAATGACGATATGAATAGTGCTGCAGCTTGGGCAAGTTTCTGCAATGCTGGTGTGGGTTACATCTGGGCAAAATATAGCAAAGAAACAGATGAAAATATCAGTAGCGCTAGTTGTAACGTTCCAATAATGCGCTATGCTGAAATATTGTTAAGTTATGCAGAAGCTAAAATTGAATTAAATGAACTAGATCAGTCTGTATACGATGCCATCAATCAAGTACGTAACCGTGCAGGTATGCCTAACGTATCAGCAGACCGCATAGGAAACCAAGACAAAATGCGTCAACTAGTAAGACGTGAACGTAAAGTGGAATTTGCCTTGGAAGGTCTTCATATTTTTGATATGAGAAGATGGGGCATCGGAGATATAGAAAATGATCAACCGTCTTACGGATTACCATTGCCAACAATCCGTTATGAAGGTATGTCTGTCACTGATATTCCTAATTTCAAAAAGAGTACACGTCACGATTTAAATGACATTCCAAGTTATGATATATACAAGAGTAAATTAAAAGTTAGAGATGTAAATCGTTATTGGGATAAAAAATTCGAATTATGGCCTATTCCTCAACAGGAAAGAAACCGTAATCCAAACCTAGTACAAAACGAGGGTTATTAATAACAAGAATACTAAATCATGCCGGAGCAATTCCGGCATGATTATTTTCAATAAAAAAGAAATGAAGAGGATATACCATGATAACACGTAGAGATTTTTTAAAGGTAACGGCAGCCAGTAGCGCGCTGGTATCATTCGGCAACGTGACCGAGGCAAAGAATAAAATTCAGCAATTTACTCAAGTTCCATCCTTTTGCGAAGAGTCTGAACGCAATATTCCTATTATAGAAGAAACCGATATCGTCATTATTGGAGGTAGTTCCGGAGCCGTTTCTGCGGCTGTTTCTGCAGCAAAAACAGGAAGCAAAGTTTTTTTAATAGCAGGCATGCCTTATCTGGGAGATGATATTTGTGGTTCATTCATGTACCAAATAGACAAAAAAGAAGAACAGGCACAAACAGCAATTGCCCGAAAAATATTTTTAATAGAAGAAGATCCAAGAATCTCATATAATAATCTCCCGGAAAAAGATATTTTATATACCCAACAACAAGCCCCTACTCCCTTACATGTAAAAACCACCTTAGAAAACGAATTAATCAACAACGATATACATTTCCTATACAGTAGCTTACCTACTAACGTTTTAATTGATAAAAACGGTAATATTGCCGGTGTTGTCATTGCAAACCGTTCGGGTAGACAAGCCATTCGTTGTAAAGGTATTATTGACACAACAACGACAGCCGTCACTGCAGAAATGTGTAATGTTCCTTTTACAGAATTCAAACCGGGAAAACAAACATTTACTTACACTGTAGTAGGAAACAAAGCGATTGAATCGCCAAAGATTTCGAAGGTAAACACTATGCCATTTACTGTTAAATCAGATGGCAAAGAATATCCGGTAATCCGTTATACCTTCGATTACGAAATAAAAGACAAATCTTATGCATCCTTAATGGAAGCCGAACAATATATCCGGGATATTACTTGGGATGCAGACCAAGTTGACAGTTCCGATCTTCTATGGTATACTCCTTCATGGCATATCATATCAGCTGGGGAAAAGCTGAATTCTCTCTTATCAATGGAATCCATCCCCAAAAAGCCTTTTGTTCATAATGTTATAAAATACTCACCGGATGGGTTCGAAACAATCCGTTCCGCTTACGAATTACCCAAACAAGCATTTGCATGTCAAGGAGTCAAAAACCTTTGGGTTGTAGGGCCATGTGCGGCAGTTCCACGGGATGTAGCCGGCTGGTTATCCCGCCCGGTCAATGCAATGGCACTAGGAGAAATGATGGGGGAATTTGTTGCCAACAATCTACAAAACACCCAATTAGCGACTGATTATCAAATTTCAAGTCCTAAAGGAACAGCTTCTTATTGTGGAGAAGTAAAAGAACTTTTATATCCTCTACGTCCGAATCTGGATAAAGGCTACGTAAAAACCAATCAATCTATTTTGCCTGTATTAGGCCAATATGACGTAGTCGTTATGGGAGGCGGTACCGCCGGAGCACCGGCCGGAATTTCTGCTGCCATGCATAATGCCAAAACTTTGGTTTTAGACTACCTCCATGGTCTCGGAGGAATAGCAACTCTAGGCTTTATCGGCTGTTATTGGGATGGTTTCCGCGAAGGTTACACAGCCGAAATTGACAAAGCCGTACGTAATATGGCTCCTGCCGATCATCCACGTCAGATTAAGTCTGACGCCAAGTTCCGTGCCGACTGGAAAATAGAATGGTACCGTCAGCAACTCCGCAAACATAAAGCCGAACTATGGTACGGTGTCATCGGATGCGGAGCATTAGTACATAAAGGAAAAGTGGAAGGTCTTATTGTCACAACACCTTTCGGCCGTGGCGTTATATTATCGAATATTGTTATCGATAGCACCGGAAGTGCAGATATAGCCATTGCAGCCGGAGCAGATTACGAATATACGGGAAAGAAGACCCTTGCCGTACAAGGAGCCGGACTATCTCGTTTCGAACCAAATGACTATTATAATAATACAGACTGGACTCTTATTGATGATACGGATATATTAGATGTCAGCCGTCTTTATGTACAGGGCAAAGCAAAATACAAAGGATTTTATGATTTAGGGAAACTCCCTCAAACACGTGAAAGACGCCGTATTATAGGAGATTACACAGTCACTGTATACGACGTAATCAATCATAAAAGATATCCTGATACCATATCATATCATAAAAGTTCATTTGACACGCATGGCATGACGATCGATCCTTTCTTCACATTGAATCCTCCAGGCAAACGGCACGTAATATATGATGCCGACGTACCTTTAAGATCTCTGTTACCCCGCGGATTGGAAGGAATCATTGTCACAGGCTTGGGAGCAAGCGCACACAGAGATGCCATGCCTGTAATCCGCATGCAGCCATGTCTTCAAAACCAAGGTTATTCTGTTGGCTATCTGGCTGCATTGGCAGCAATTGATAAACAATCATTAAGGAAAATCAACATCCGGAAGATTCAAAAGCATCTTGTTGAAAAAGGAATACTTCCGGCCCGCGTACTCACAGACAAGGAAACTAAAACTTATTCTGACAAGGAATTCGAAGTTGCAGCCCGCCAGGTTGTGGAAGAGCGTTATAAAGGCCTTGAAATATTACTTACCGATCCAGCCAGATGCATCCGCATAGTCCGCAAAAATATATCCGGAGCATCAGGTGATGCCCGTCTTATCTATGCTAGTATCCTCTGTATTTTAGGAAATAAAGAGTTTGCGCCTGTTGTTGCAGATGCGATCAAGGCCTATGATGTTTGGGATGAAGGATGGCACTATACTGCATCGGCTCAATTCGGCGAATGCATGAGTCCACTGGACAGTCTCATCATTGCACTCGGAAGCACAGGAGATGCATCTGTTCTTCCCGTCATTTTGGAGAAAGCAAACCAATTGAAACTGGAAGATCATTTTTCACACTATCGTGCTATATGTATGGCATGTGAAAAAATTAAAAGTCCCGAGGCTACACCTGTATTAGCCCGACTCCTTACTATTGAAGGCATGCGGTACAATGACATACCTTCATACAGGATAGCACAAACCAGAATAGTTCCTTATGTTCATGATATTTCATACAGAAATCGTATACTAAAAGAGCTTCATTTGGCCAAAAGCCTTTATCTTTGTGGAGATAACAACAAATTAGGTGAAAACACACTAAGCAGATACGCGTGCGGATTGGAAGGACACTATGCACGCTTCGCTCGGGAGATATTGACTAATAAATACTGATGAACTTTTATGAAACGAACTGTATTTTCATGTTTTTTTGCATGTATTTGGACTATCTTTCTAACTGCATGCCAACAACCAAAGGAAGTAGACGTACTTATTATCGGAGGCGGTGCCAGTGGAACCGCAGCCGGTATACAAGCTGCACGATTAGGAGCCAATACGCTTATTGTCGAAGAATATGAATGGTTAGGCGGTGCTCTGACATCAGCAGGAGTAAGTTGTATTGATGGAAATTATCGGTTACCTTCCGGTATATTCGGAGAATTCCGTAATGAACTTTCAAATTATTATGGAGGAACAGACAGCCTGCGTACTTCATGGGTATCGGCCGTAGCTGCCGAACCCAGTGTTATGAATAAAATATTCAAGCAAATGGCAGAAAAGGAGAACCGGCTTGATTTATGGTATAACTCCACTGTTCAAAAAATCGAAAAAATGCCCAGAGGCTGGCGTGTTGTGATCGATAAAGGAGGAGAATATCAACTATTGGAAGCAAAAGTATTGATAGATGGTACCGAATTAGGAGATGTTGCCAAAGCCTGTGGCGTTAAATACGACATAGGAATGGAAGCCAAGAGTCTATCCGGCGAGGATATTGGCCCGGAAGTATCGAACAATATTATTCAGGATCTCACATACGTTGCAATATTGAAAGATTATGGCAAAGACGTTACCATAGCCAAGCCCAAAGGCTACGATCCTTCGATATTCTATTGTACCTGCAAATACCCCAAATGTAAAAACCCCAAAAAGGGCAGTGTCTTGTGGGATAAAGACAGAATGATTACTTATGGTAAATTGCCGAATAATAAATACATGATCAACTGGCCTATCGAGGGTAACGATTATTATCTGAACATCATTGAAATGAAGCCTAAAGAACGCAAAGAAGCATTGCAGAAAGCAAAAAACTTCACTATGTGTTTCATTTATTATTTACAAAATGAATTAGGCTTTAATACATTAGGTCTTGCCGATGATGAATTTCCGACAGCAGACAAGTTGCCATTTATTCCATACCATCGCGAATCGAGAAGAATACACGGACTCGTTCGCTTCAATGTCAATTACATGGCATCTCCATATACGCAACCGGAAAAGTTATATCGTACGGCTATCGCAGTAGGAGACTACGCTGTTGACCATCACCATGCCCGATATCCCGAAGCAGACAAGCTCCCGGAACTACATTTCTACCCAGTTCCTTCTTACGGACTGCCATTAGGGGTTATCATTCCAAAAGATGTTGATCATTTGCTGGTTACAGAAAAGTCTATTTCTGTATCCAATCTGGTAAACGGAACAACCCGCCTGCAACCCATATTGGTACAGATAGGACAAGCGGCAGGTGCTTTGGCCGGACTGGCTGTAAGAGAAAAGAAAGATGTTTCAGAAGTATCAATACGTGAAGTTCAATCTGTATTACTCCGGGGAGGATGCTATCTGCTACCTTTCCTGGATTTACCCAAAACTGACAGGAACTTTGCCGCCTTGCAACGTATTGGAGCAACAGGTATCCTGAAAGGACGCGGTACAAACCGGGGGTGGTCTAACGAAACCTGGTTTGATGCAGATTCTGCATTAACTGCCGAAGCATTGCTTCCGGGATTGAAAGACTACTATCCCAACTTCAACCCCAAAATACAGAATAAGGAAATAACAGTTAAAGAAGCAATCCAATTGACTTATGATTTAATGGAATACAACAATAGCCCTGCATACGAAAAGAATCTGGATGATTTTATCAATAGTATTGCTCCACGCTGGGATTCGGCAAAACTTAGTAATTTTTCATTAGATAGAGCTATTACCCGCAAAGAGTTTGCAGTGTTGTTAAATTATTATGTAAATCCATTCGAAACCATTCCTATAGACATCAAAGGAAATATAATAAACAAATAACTTAATATTTTTTATCATGACAAATAGTAGAAGAGAATTTCTCAAACAGGTATCGGTTACAAGTGCTGTTCTTGCAACCGGCAGCCTTGCCTCATGCGCTGATAAGAGTAATTGTTCTAAAGACGGCAACAAACAATCTTCCGGCGAAAACATCGAAAGTACATTAATTGTCCCCAAAGCACAGGGTTTAAAGATAAGCGGAACATTTTTGGACGAAATATCACATGACATTCCTCATCAAAACTGGGGAGAAAAGGAATGGGATCAAGACTTTGCCTACATGAAAGCCATTGGTATTGATACCGTAATTGTTATCCGTTCAGGATATCGCAAATTCATCACCTACCCTTCCGAATATTTAATGAATAAATTCGGTTGTTACAAACCTTCAGTCGATTTGATTGACATGTACCTGAGACTGGCCGACAAATACAACATGAAGTTCTACTTCGGTTTGTACGATTCGGGTAAGTATTGGGATACAGGCGATCTTACCTGGGAAATAGAATCCAACAAATACGTTATTGAAGAAGTATGGAAAAAATACGGTCATTATAAGAGCTTCCAGGGTTGGTACCTCTGTCAGGAAATCAGCCGCGCTACCAAAGGTGCAAAAGATGCTTTCAGTAGCCTGGGCAAACAATGTAAGGAAGTATCCGGCGGATTACCTACTCTTATTTCACCTTGGATAGACGGTAAAAAAGCTGTTGACGCAGCCTCTGGTTCATTGAGTAAAGCTCAGGCAGTTTCTGTCGAGGAACACGAAAGAGAGTGGTCTGAGATCTTTGAAGCCATCAAAGGCAATGTTGATGCCTGCGCTTTCCAGGACGGACATATAGACTATGACGAACTGGATGCATTCTTTAGTGTCAACAAGAAAATGGCAGACAAATATGGTATCGAATGCTGGACAAATGCTGAATCATTTGACCGCGACATGCCTATCAAGTTCCTGCCTATTAAATTCGACAAGCTACGCATGAAGTTAGAAGCTGCAGCCCGTCAGAACTATGATAAGGCCATCACTTTCGAGTTCTCACATTTTATGAGCCCGCAGTCTGCATACCTTCAGGCAGGCCACTTGTACGACCGCTATAAGGAATACTTCAACATATAATAAAGAAAAGACTGTAATTTATGAAAAACAACAATGTTAACATGGGATATGTAATATTCCTATCTCTCGTTGCTGCTTTAGGCGGATTTCTTTTCGGATATGACACAGCAGTTGTATCCGGAACCAATCAGCAAGTAGCTAAATTATTCGGGCTTGATGAGATGCAACTGGGCTGGTACGTAGGTTGCGCACTGGTCGGTTCGATCGGCGGTGTATCTGTTGCCGGTATTTTAGGTGATATGTTCGGGCGTAAACGCACAATGTTATTCTCCGCCATCCTTTTCTCGCTTTCTGCCATAGGCTGTGCAGTAAGTACGGATTTCACAATGCTTATTGTTTCCCGCATCTTTGTAGGTGTAGGTATCGGTATTGTTTCCATCATATCTCCGTTATATATATCAGAAGTAGCTGTTGCAAAATATCGCGGCAGCCTTGTATCACTTTACCAGTTCGGTGTAACAGTCGGTATGGTAGGAGCCTATCTGGTAAACCATCTTTTGCTGAACCTGGCCGAAAGCGGTATGGCAACAATAACCGATCCGGCATCCGTCTCTCTATTCGAAAAAGTATTCTATACCGAATCGTGGCGCGGCATGTTAGGAATGTGTGCCGTTCCTTCCGTTATATTCTTTATAGTGATATTCTTCATACCGGAAAGCCCGCGTTGGTTAATTCTAAAACGTCGCGACGACAGTGCACAGCATATTCTGCAACGTATCTATGGAAGTATCCAGGAAGCGGTAAGCCAGTTGGAAAGTACCCGCCAGATGGTAATAAGCGAGGATTCCTCAAAGTCAGGCCAATGGGCTTATCTTTTCAAGCCGGCTATCTTTAAGATGGTACTTGTTGGTTCTGCCATTGCCATTCTGGGTCAGTTTATGGGTGTAAATGCCGTGCTATACTACGGTCCTACAATCTTTGAACAAAGCGGGCTTTCAGGCGGCGATTCATTATTCTACCAAGTACTTGTTGGTTTGGTTAACATGATTACTACTATCATTGCATTGTTTATCATCGACAAAGTAGGACGTAAGAAACTGGTATACTGGGGAGTTTCAGGTATGATTTTAGCATTATTGCTAATTGCATTCTACTTCCATAACGGTGAAGCAATGGGCATATCAAGTATATTCCTGTTGGTATCATTCATGTTCTACATTTTCTGTTGTGCAATCTCAATCTGTGCGGTAGTATTTGTTCTTCTATCAGAAATGTTCCCGATTCGCGTGCGTGGTCTTGCCATGTCTATTGCTGGATTCTCTTTATGGATCGGTACATACTTGATCGGACAGTTAACCCCGTGGATGCTGAAGAACTTGACTCCGGAAGGAACATTCCTATTGTTTGCCGCCATGTGTATTCCTTACATGTTTATCATGTGGAAACTGGTTCCCGAAACAACCGGACGCTCATTGGAAGAAATTGAAAAAATGATTTCAGAGTAAAGACGCTTTTCCATAGGATCTTTGCTTTAAACTAATAAGCCGGAGTTTTTTATAAAAACTCCGGCTTTCTTTATATATTCTTTATAGCAATCTACTTATTATCCTTATCTCTGATTTCTACCCTGCGTATCTTACCGCTGATTGTTTTAGGCAGTTCGTCTACAAATTCAACAACACGAGGATATTTATAAGGAGCGGTAACCTTTTTAACGTGTTCTTGAAGTTCCTTTACCAGAGCTTCGCCGGCTTTCGACTTATAATCCTTAGCCAATACAATTGTGGCTTTTACCACTTGTCCGCGTATTTCATCGGGCACACCGGTAATGGCGCACTCTACAACTGCCGGATGTGTCATCAACGCACTTTCCACTTCAAACGGGCCGATACGATAGCCGGAACTTTTAATCACATCATCGGCACGGCCAACAAACCACAGATATCCGTCTTCATCACGCCAGGCAACATCACCTGTGTAATATAACCCATCATGCCAGGCTTCATGCGTACGTTCTGCATCCCGATAATATTCTTTAAACAAACCAATAGGCTTACCATTAACTGTATGGATTACGATTTGTCCCTGTTCTCCGTCTTCTGCTTTTGTCCCGTCCGGGCGCAAAAGGTCTACATCATATTGAGGATTTGGAACGCCCATCGATCCTGGCTTTGGTTCCATCCATGGGAATGTAGCAACCGTCAGAGTCGTTTCCGTCTGGCCAAAACCTTCCATCAGCTTAATACCCGTAAGCTTATAAAATGTATCGTACACGGCAGGATTCAACGCTTCGCCGGCTATCGTACAATACTGCAGCGAAGAAAGATCATACTTGCTAATATCTTCACGTATAAGGAAACGGAAAATAGTAGGCGGGGCACACAATGAAGTAATACGGTAATCCTGAATCATCTGCAACATATCGGCCGGTGTAAACTTTTCATGGTCGTACACAAATACCGTAGCACCGGCAATCCATTGGCCATATAGTTTGCCCCAAACGGCTTTTCCCCAACCGGTATCGGCGATCGTAAGATGCAAACTGTCTTTATGCAGGTTGTGCCAAAAGCTACCCGTAACGATATGTCCCAAAGGATAAGTAAAGTCGTGAGCCACCATTTTCGGGTTGCCTGTTGTACCTGAAGTAAAATACATCAGCGAAATATCGTCATTACTATTCGCACGTGCCGGACGTACAAATGGAGCAGCATTTCTTATACCTTCATGAAAGTCATCAAAACTTCCCAGTTCAGGGCCTACAGAAACAACAGTCTTAATAGACGGTGAATCGGCAAGAGAATCTTTTATATGGGAAAGTATAGGCTCTTCTCCGGCACAAACTATCATCTTTATATCAGCCGCATTGGCACGATATACGATATCTTTCTTCGTCAATAAGTGAGTAGCAGGAATAACGACTGCCCCCAACTTATGCAATGCTATGATACTGAACCAAAATTCATATCTGCGTTTCAATATAAGCATCACCATATCTCCGTGCCCTATACCTAAAGACTGGAAATATGATGCTGTCTGATCGGTATATTTTTTCAGATCGGCAAAAGTAAAATCAATATGCTCTCCGTGATCATTCGTCCAGCAAAGCGCTTTCTTATCCGGTTCTTCGGCAGCCCATGCATCTACTACATCATAGCCGAAATTAAAGTTCTCAGGCACTTTTATCCTGAAGTTTTTCTTAAAGTCCTCTTGCGACGTGAAAGTCGTTTGGTCTATGAATCTTTCTAACATATTCTCTTAATTGATAATTGAAGACAAGGATTCCGATTCCTTAGCTTCCAAGTCTTAATTTATAAAATGATCGCCAAAAAACTTACTTTTTCTCCATCCAGAGCCTTCATTCCATGAGGCAACTCAGAGTTAAAGTAGATACTGTCTCCTTCTTCCAGTATCAATTCCTTATTATTTATCTGCAAAAGCATACGTCCGCTCAATACAAGATTATATTCCTGTCCCGGATGCGAGTTCAGATAAACAGGCTCTTCATCCGGCTTAGGATGAACAGTCACCAAAAAAGGATCGGCCTTTCGTCCGGCAAAACCAGCCGCCAGTGATTGGTATTTATAGGCTTTGGTACGCTCTACAGCTATACCTTTTCCTTTACGGGTAACAAAGTAAGCACTCATCTTCGGTTCGTCTCCAAACATTAGTGTAGTCAGCTCAACACCATAAGCCTGAGATATCTGATGGAGTACACTTACCGAAATATCCACCGTACCGCTTTCAAGCAAAAGATATTCATCCGTGGTGATGTTGCATACTCTGGCAAGTTCTTCAGGCGTAATCTCCAATGCATCACGCAACCCGGCCAGACGTTCTGCAATTTGTCGTATCTGCTCATTCATCTGATGTAGTTTTTATTATGATTAAGATGCACCAAAGGTAAGAAGAAATACAGCACTTTCTAATAAAAAGTACAGGAATAAATAATCAATTTTGCCCCTGGTCAAAAGAATAAAAGCATAGTATCAAACGATTAAAAAGTCCGCAGAACAAAACTAAATCAAGGTAAGAATCTACCGGATTTTCTTTTGCTTTGACGAGGGACAAATAGTGATATTGTTCAATGGCTTTCAGAAGAAAACCCAGAAAACACCTGATAAAGAAATAGATAAAGCATTAAAACTAAAGGAAGAATATTATGAGCGAACATGACACAGGCGGAACTTGCAGAGAGGATCGGGACTAATAAATCTTACATTTCCCGTGTTGAGACCGGCAGAACGGAACCGAAGGTATCTACCTTCTACCGTATCGCCTCAGCTTTGGGATTAACTGTTGAGTTGAACCCGGTCATGTAAGAAGTGCTAAAATGAACCGGGGCAAACTACAACTAAGTTGCGTTTGCCCCGCGTTAGGAATATATTCGGAAGCGATGAAAAACAAATTCCGGTTTGTTATTCGAATTTAATTACTTCAACCGGACACTCATCGGCAGCTTGCTTGATGCCTGCTTCAAAGTCGGCAAAAACAACACCTTCTCTTACTTCTGAGTGATCTGATACAGTAAATACTTCAGGGCAAACCGACTCGCAGTTGCCACAGGCTATACAGCCGTCTTCTATCCAAACTCTACTTATTGCCATAATTCTTTCCTTTAAGATGATTAACTTGTAATAATAACAGTCCCGTATACCGGAATGTTGCGACACTTTGTCAACACTTACCCATCCTTTAAAAATATTTTAACTATAATGCTGTCTATTTTCTCATAATATTCCGTAAGTTTACAAACATATAACATTATGTATTTAACCTTATATAAAATCTGAATTACAATGGATAACGCAATTTTCAGCTTTCCGAAGCCAATTAACGAGCCAGTAAAAGCCTATGCTCCCGGTTCTGCCGAAAAGAAGGCATTAAAACAAACCCTCGCACAACTTAGTTCCGAAGAATGGGATATTCCCCTAGTAATAGGAGGAAAAGAAATCCGTACAGGAAATACCGGAAAAGTGGTCATGCCGCACGATCATCACCATGTACTGGCAACTTACCACAAAGCCGGCGAAAAAGAAGTGCAAATGGCAATTGACGCCGCCATGAAAGCACATAAAGACTGGTCGGAATTGTCTTGGGTGGAACGCGCATCCGTTATGCTTCGTGTTGCTGAATTGATTTCTACTAAATACCGTTATCTGGTAAATGCATCCGTAATGTTAGGCCAGAGTAAAAATCCGATGCAGGCAGAAATTGATGCCCCTTGCGAACTAATTGATTTCCTGCGTTTCAGTACATTCTATGCAAGCCAGCTTTATGCCGATCAGCCTTATTCCGAGACCGGTATATTGAACCGGATGGAGTATCGCGCCCTCGAAGGTTTTGTATTCTCGCTTACGCCTTTCAACTTCACCTCTATCGCATCCAACCTAAACCTGGCTCCTGCCATGATGGGAAATGTTTGCGTATGGAAACCATCTACCACCGCTATCCATTCCAATTACCTGTTGATGAAAATATTCCGGGAAGCAGGCTTACCCGACGGCGTTGTCAACTTTATCCCCGGCCAGGGAAGCGTAATCGGCAAGGTCGTTACTACCAGCCGTGATCTGGCAGGTTTCCATTTTACAGGTTCGACTTCCACATTCAACACCCTTTGGAGACAGATGGGAGAAAACCTTGGCACCTATAAATCTTATCCGAAAATCGTAGGAGAAACAGGTGGGAAGAATTTCATATTCGTGCACCCGTCCGCTCCTACAGCTGATGTTGCAACAGCCATTGTACGCGGCGCATTCGAATATCAGGGACAAAAATGTTCCGCCGGCTCACGCGCTTATATACCGGCTTCACTCTGGAAAGAAATAAAAGAACAGGTAGGCGAAATGCTGAAAGAAATCAAGATGGGAGACGTACAAGACTTTTCCAACTTTATAAACGCAGTGATAGATGAAGCATCATTCGACAATATTATGAGTTACATCAACTACGCCAAGCAATCGCCCGACGCGGAAGTAATCTTCGGCGGACATGGAGACAAGTCAAAAGGTTACTTTGTGGAACCTACTGTTATCCAAACCACCAACCCTATGTTCAAATCAATGGTGGAAGAAATATTCGGCCCGGTTATTACGGTATACGTTTACGATGATGCCAAATATGAAGAAACACTCGAATTGTGCGACCGCACTTCTCCATATGCTTTAACAGGCTCTATCTTTGCCCGCGACCGTTATGCGATAGACGTAGCATTCAACAAACTCCGCTATGCCGCCGGAAACTTCTATATCAACGACAAGCCTACCGGTGCTGTTATTGCCCAACAGCCATTCGGAGGTTCAAGAGCTTCGGGAACGAACGACAAGGCAGGTGGTCCGTTGAACCTGATCCGATGGACAAATCCGCGGACTATCAAGGAAGCGCTTGTTCCACCAACAGACTATAAATATCCATTCTTGGGAGAAAAATAATTAATTCCGGACAACCTGATAAATCAACTTCACAAATCGAATACTATGTTGGATTTTAATAACACCGAGATTGCTTTCTCGGCTAAATCACAGGGCGAACTAAAGAATGCTTACCTTCTTTTTAACACCATAAAACACCCGTGGCTGGTAAAGTGCGCAAAGATAGGAAGCTCGGTTGCCATCAAGATTCATTTTCCTTTGGCATGGGCTGTAAAGCCTACACTTTACAAGCAATTCGTAGGAGGCGAAACTTTGCAGGATTGTGCCGGGGTAATCAACCATTTAACGAAGTTCAACGTTAAATCGACGCTCGACTTCTCCGCCGAAGGCGAACAAACCCCTGAAGGCATCCGCGCCACGTTTGAAGAGACTTTAAAATCTATAGACTACGCAAAAGGAAATCCTAATCTGGCTTACGCCGTGTTTAAGCCTTCAACCATAACAACCGACGAACTACTTTGCAAAGCTTCCGAGAAACGCAGTGAGCTGACTATCGAAGAAGTAAAACAATTCAGGGAATTCCGCGAACGTTTCATGGCTCTTTGCCAACGCGCTTACGATAACGATGTCCGTATTCTTGTGGATGCCGAAGACTATTGCTTTCAGGACGCCATCGACGAATTGACAGACGATGCCATGCGCCGGTTCAACAAGAAACGCGCCATCGTCTTTGCCACATTGCAAATGTACCGTCATGACCGCATGCCGTACCTGCGCCGCATATACGATGACACAATAGAAAAAGGCTATATCGCAGGAGTCAAATTTGTAAGAGGCGCTTACATGGAAGAAGAACGTGCCCGCGCCGCAGCATTGGGTTATCCCGACCCCATCTGCAAAGACAAACAGGCTACTGATGAAAACTATGATGCCGGAGTAGCTTTCGTAATGGATCATCTGGATCGTTTCGAAATGTTTATGGGAACCCACAACGAAGAAAGCAATTATAAGCTGGCTAAGCTGATGGATGAAAAAGGAATCCCGCACAACGACTCCAGAATCTTCTTTGCCCAATTGCTGGGAATGAGTGATAACATTTCATTCAACCTTGCACACGAGGGATTTAATGTTACCAAATATGTTCCGTACGCTCCCGTTCGGGATGTACTTCCCTATCTGATACGACGGGCAGAAGAAAACACATCCGTAGCGGGGCAAACAAGCCGCGAGCTTCGTATGCTAAAGCACGAAATGCAGCGTCGTACACAAACAAGAAAAAAATAGTATCTATATTTGCAAACTAAAGTATCGTAAATATGGCATATCAGTTTACAAGAATTGCAATCAAAATCGGAAGCAACGTACTCACGCGCAAAGACGGCTCGCTGGATGTCACCCGTATGTCTGCACTAGCAGATCAGGTTGCAGAGCTTCATCAGCATGGTATAGAAGTAATCTTAATATCATCCGGAGCCGTAGCTTCGGGACGAAGCGAAGTGAAGCCAAACAAAAAGCTGGATCACGTATCTGCCCGCCAACTTTACTCTGCCGTAGGCCAGGCAAAATTAATAAACCGGTACTTCGAACTGTTCCGCGAACACAAAATAGCTTGCGGACAAGTATTGACCACCAAGGAGAACTTTGGTAGCCGTACGCACTATCTCAACCAGAAGCACTGCATGGAAGTAATGTTGGAAAACAAAGTAATTCCCATTGTAAACGAAAACGATACCATCTCCGTTACGGAACTGATGTTTACCGACAACGACGAACTGTCCGGCCTCATCGCCACCATGATGGGCATGGATGCACTCATCATATTAAGTAATATAGACGGTATATACAACGGCAACCCGCAAGACCCGGCATCCGAGGTAATCCGGACAATAGACAACGGCAAACAGGACTTGTCCGAATATGTACAAACAAGCAAATCTTCATTCGGACGCGGCGGTATGTTAACCAAATGCAATATCGCCCGCAAGGTAGCCGACGAAGGCATCACCGTTATCATTGCCAACGGCAAGAAGGACAATATCCTGCTGGAATTATTGGCTAAAGGAAGCGATACGGTTTGCACACGCTTTCTTCCTTCGCCCAAACCCGTAAGCAGCGTAAAGAAATGGATCGCCCATTCCGAAGGCTTTGCCAAAGGAGAAATCCATATCAACAAAGGTGCCGAGGAAGCACTTCTCGACCCGAAGGCAACCAGTATCCTGTTGGTTGGCGTAACACATATAAAAGGAGAATTTGAAAAAGACGACATCGTAAAAATAATCAACGAAGAAGGTATACAATTAGGCGTAGGCTGTGCCGGCTATGATAGCAGGGAGGCTACCCGGCTTATCGGGCACCGCGATTTGAAACCGCTGATACATTACGATTATTTATATTTAGACCAGGCATAAAAGTATGAGTATAATAAAGACATTGGAGCAAGCAGTAAACGGATCGCGTTCATTACTGACGTTAAGTGATAACAAGATCAACCGGATTCTGCAAGACACGGCACAAGAATTATTAAACTGCCAGTCATACGTATTGGCAGAGAATGCCAAAGACCTGTCGCGAATGGATCCGGCCAATCCGAAATACGACCGGCTGAGACTCACCCCCGATCGACTGAAAGGAATTGCCGGAGATATGCGTAACGTAGCCACCCTGTCCACCCCGCTGGGCAAAACGCTGGATGAAGCAACCCGTCCCAACGGAATGGTGATACGGAAAATAACCGTGCCTTTCGGCGTAATAGGCGTAATTTATGAAGCCCGGCCGAATGTTACTTTCGACGTGTTTTCGCTCTGCTTCAAAAGCGGTAATGCCTGTGTGCTGAAAGGAGGATCGGATGCAGACTGTTCAAACAGAGCTTTAGTCGGGATTATACATCGCGTACTTGAGCGCCATACTATAAATCCGGCAGTCTGTACGCTACTTCCCCCCGGCAGGGAATCGACAGCCGAACTGTTAAATGCAGTCGGGCTGGTAGATTTGATCATTCCGCGCGGAAGCAGTTCGCTTATCAACTTTGTACGTGATAATGCCCGTGTTCCGGTAATTGAAACCGGTGCAGGAATCTGTCATACTTATTTCGATAAAGACGGAGATAAAGAGAAAGGCCAGGCCATTGTGAACAATGCAAAGACACGTCGCGTAAGTGTGTGCAACGCATTAGACTGCCTCATTATCCACCACGACCGCCTGTCCGACCTCCCCTACATTTGCAGCAAGCTGCAAAACAGCCGGGTGATAATTTATGCCGACAAACCTGCCTATGCCGCACTCTGCAACCAATACCCGTCCGAATTACTCCGGCCTGCCGCCCCCGACAGTTTCGGAACGGAATTTCTGGACTACAAGATGAGCATCCGCACCGTAAACACGTTTGATGAAGCCCTGCAACATATCTCACGCTACAGTTCGAAACACAGCGAAAGTATTGTCAGCGAATCAGGCGAAGCCATCCGCAAATTCCAGCAAATGGTAGACGCCGCCTGTGTGTATGCAAACGTATCTACAGCCTTTACCGACGGTGCACAATTCGGCTTCGGTGCCGAAATAGGTATCAGCACACAAAAACTGCATGCCCGGGGCCCAATGGCATTGCCCGAACTCACTACATACAAATACATAATCGAAGGAGAAGGACAAGTAAGAGAATAACGTTCCAATTCGTTCATTATAGATACCAAATCGTTCGTATCTCCTGCCAGGCCCAGGATAGAAAAAAGAGTGTTTCTACAGATGAACAGAACGCGATGAGCCGTCTTTATTCACGCACCTCCTTCTTCCGGCAGTTCAAAGAGATCACAGGCAAAAGCCCGAGACTGTATTCCGCAAACAAGCGCAGATTTACGCAGATATTTTTCCTTACCGCACAAGAAATCCCTATCTTTGCCCCCGCAACATTTCATAAACAAGATGAAATACATTCCTTGTATAAGACATATATCTGCGGAACATGTATGTTCCGCAGACCTTCTTCATGAAGAAGGAAATTTTGCAAAAAAAACGTAACCTTTCCTCCTCCTTTTTCCCGGTAAAACTCAATCAAAACATAGCAGGCTGCCCTTGCAGCCTGCCGAAAACGTGTGTCCGTACCGCACGGAAAACCTCCGTACACCTACAAAAGTATTACCGACGCACCGGCGGAGGCTCCGTACACCTACAAAACCATTACCGGAGCAGCTGCGGCCATTTTGTAGGCCTACAAAACCATTACAGACGCACCGGCAGCCATTTTGTACCCCTACAAAACCCTTGCCGGAGCTCCGGTGATACCTCCGTAGGCCTACAGAGGCTCTACAGAACGGATTTCTCAATTTTCAACCTAATATTAACTCTCTAAATTCAAAGTTATGGAACAAACAAAAGCGATCAAAACCCGCTACCTCGCGGCCGGTTTCCTGATAATGCTGGCAATGCTGCCTGCATTGACCGCCTGCAACGACGACGACGGACTAGAAAAAGACAAAACCACAGGGCACACCCTGACGCTTACGCTCAAAACCGACGTAGAAGCCATACCGGAGACGAGAGCGCTGATCCGCGAAGCAGCCCCGGGAAGCGAAGCAGCGCAAGCAGGCTTCAGCTACGAACTGGTATCGAGTGATGCGGACAGCGTTGCTGTTTCCAGTCCGATGACCAAAGCGCCAACAACGCTGAAAAACGTCTACGCCCTCCTCTTTAAGAGCGACGGAACGTTCAACGGCAGAGCCAACATCGGAACCATGACGGCAAACACAAACAAAATAGTAACCTTTACAAACGTAGCTGATCCGGCAGCAACAAGTTGCCGGCTGGTGATTGTAGCAAACGACAATGCGGCAACAAACAGCTACGCCAGCACGGGAGGCACAGGAAACTTTGCGAACTTCACAGGAAACTATACAACCTTTCAAACACTGGTGATGACGAACACGATCAGTTCGGATGCAGACGTACCCTACGCCGGAACGGCAACGGTTAACTTGTCATCGGGTGCTTTTGGTGGCGTTGTTTCTGTCTCATTATACCGCACGCTGGCGAAAGTAACGGTGGTGAATCAAACCTTCTCCATACCCTATAGCTCACAAGGCGGAGGAACCATACCGCGCACTGGAATCCAACTCGTAAACGCAGGCAAAAAGTGCTTCGGGACAAAAAACAACTACGACGGAACAGGAAGCAACACAAACCCCGCAGGAGTGGAGAACTCCACCTCCGTAAATGCTAACACCGTAACCTGGTATGTAGGAGAAAACGTACAATCCGGCTACTCGGCCACTAACGCTACCGAAAGAAACAGGCTGAAAGCACCCGATGCTGCAAGGGTAACGCTGACGGGAAGCAAAACCCTGGCAACAGACGATGCCTACACATGCCACTTCGACGTCTTTATAGGCAAAAGCGGCAGTGTGGGAGACTTCTCACTACGCCGACACACCAACTACACGCTGACGGTAAACATCAACAATTCACTTGAATTTATTAGAAGCTACGTAACGAATAGTAGTGGCAACCTATATTATAAGAATGACGATCCCCGGATATGGCACAGCGTGGCTTCTGTGTGGGTACCGGTTAATCAAGCGTTGGCCACGGCTTACAAGGCTAAAATGGAAGCCCAGGAGTATACCCTTACGAATTATCCACCTTTTAATTACGATGGTGGCGCTTCTTCCGGCACAACGGGTTCCGATTATATGGGCGTTTCTTCTACCGCTACTTTAAATACGCCTTATTCTTTCGAGGTTGAGAAAACGGAGCGTGGTAGTAATTCTATTTATCAGCCTGCTATTGATTATTGTAAAGGTAAGGGTAGTGGTTGGCGTGTTCCTACTCAGATCGAGTTGTTCGCTATGTATCAGAATAGGGCGGCATTAGAATCCGTATCCGGCTTCGCTGCGTTCATCAACTTTTGGTACTGGAGTAGTTCAGTTCACAGTGGTCTTGCCGGCAATCGCTGCAGACTGGGCTTCGGCAGTGGCAATTTCAGTAACTACACCACGACGGGCGGCAACAACTATGTCCGCTGTGTGCGGGATAACTTGCCTGTGGTCACTATCAACCAGTCCGTAGCCGATGCTTACAAGGCTAAAGTGGAAGCCCTGGGGAAAAACTTTACCGATTACCCTCCCTTCAATTACGATGGTGGTGCTTCTTCCGGTACAACGGGTTCTGATTATAAGGGTGTATCTTCTAGTGCTACTATAAGTACTCCTTATTCAATAGAGGTTGAGAAAACGGAGCGTGGCAGTTATTCTAAATATCAGCTTGCTATTGATTATTGTAAAGGTAAGGGTAGTGGTTGGCGTATTCCTACAATTATAGAATTGTTTGCCATATATCAGAATAAAGCTAAGTTAGATGCTATATCAGGCTTCGCTGGGTTCAACATCGGCGCCTACTGGAGTAGTTCGGTCTACGGTGGTGATATCGGCATGCGCTGCAGTCTGACCGTCAGCAAGGGCTATTTCGGTAACAACGGCACGGCCGGCGGTTTCTATGTTCGCTGTGTCCGGGATATCTGATTGGTAGATGGAATATGGCTTTAGCCTGGTTTCAATTGCCGTCGGTTTCAACCGACGGAGGCTGTAGATTCTCCCCTTTCAAGGGCTTTAGCCCAACCGGAAAGAAATTTGGCTAAAGCCAACAGAGAGTGTACATCCCTTAATCCGTCCACTAAAGTAGACGGCAACTGAACTTAGGCTAAAGCCAACAAAGAGAACATCCTTTAGGCTGTGTCCGGGATATCTGATTGGTAGATAGAAAATGGCTTTAGCCTGGTTTCAATTGCCGTCGGTTTCAACCGACGGAGGCAGTAGATTCCCCTCTTTCAAGGGCTTTAGCCCAACCCCAGAAAGAAATTTGGCTAAAGCCAACAGAGAATGTACATCCCTTAATCCGTCCACTAAAGTAGACGGCAACTGAACTTAGGCTAAAGCCAACAAAGAGAACATACTTTAGGCCGTCCGCTGAAGCGGACGGTAACTAAAACCAGGCTAAAGCCATTACATAGCAAGGAAATTCAAGCAAGTCACGGGAATGACCCAAAACCAATACCTTCCATTTCGTCATACTCTAATTGTAAATCAAACGAAATAATCATACATTTGTTCTATCTCTATATATAGGGTATCAATCCTTTTCAATTGGCATTCGGAAGCAATGGAGTAACATACCATCAGCAGGTTCGGGTAATTACTGGAGATTCGAAGCGGGTTTGCACCAAAGCATAAAGCTAGGACTATCAGAGCGGTTAAGTTATAATTTAAGCGGCGAACTATTTTTTAACCAACACAACACTTATTTCGCCGATTTTCGTTATTTTGCTAAAAATTATTCTCCGGAGCCTTGGGGAGACCGTTTCGGAGGTGTTTTTCATAATCTGAACGGAAACTGGTATAATGCTTCGGACAAATATATTCAGGGACATTTGATGTACGAAAGTCCATTTATATTATTTCGTTTTATTTGCGCTTTTTCTTAGTTTCGATAAATTCAAATATCAAGCTCTCAGTGTAAAACTTGTGCTTGAATTATTCAGACAATTAACAACTCATAAAATATGAACTGACATGAAACAAAAAATGAAATCGCATCTCCGTCGCGGATTTCTCATACTGGGAAATATCGCATTGGCACTTTCGGCTTTTGCCTGGGACTATGCAGAACACCGCAAAATCGGAGACCGTGCAATGTCACTTATGCCCCGGTATCTTGTAGAAAACGGAATATTTCCCGACGAAGCAACGGCAGACAGTGCTATGCTAACATTATTAAATATGTCGCACATGCCCCAGTCTAACGCTTATGCAATGAATGAACTTACTCAATTACCCAATATCGTTACTTACGGAACATTATGCGGTTTGGCCGGAGACCATGTAGAAAATCCTTTATTACTGGAAACAGGGCTACAAACTCATTTCTCAAAGACAAACCGAACATTGGCTCTGGAGAGTAAAGCTATGAATGAATTCCTGACCGGAGCATCAAGCAAAGAATTGCTAGACATCAACCTGGCTTATGGCATTTTGGCAATCAAGGACCTTTCCCATTTCTACGCTTACGGAAAAGGATTGAACGATCACCTGAAAATGATCGACGTAAACCTGATCCGCCGTCTGCTGCATCCTTCAGAGGTTAATGAGGTATTCGGCAAACTAAACAGTCTGCCTTCCATGAGTAAATATTTCTGCATTCACATTTTTGCTATCCATATGGCACAAGAGGCCGGCAAAGAAATGCGCAAAGGAGATAAAGAAATGGCTAGCAACCTGATGTTTTATGCAACTCTTTATGAAGCATTCGCCGAACATTTTCTGCAAGATTCTTTTGCTTCGGGACATCAAATGGTACGGCGTGGATTCTCGGCATCCGCTGTTTGCAACAATAAAAGTTTGCACGACTTTTATAATACAATTCCCGTACAAACAGCCAACCTGAAAGGTGAAAGCTGGTCTGCCTACGGAGACAAACGCCTTAACCAAAACATGGAAGAATATAAAGACGCTAATGACTACCGGAATATCCGCGTTACTCAAAAACGACCGTATACACTGGATAAAGGTGATAGCTATGAACGCGAAACCCGTGTATTTTATCAAGCAGTAACTGCCACATGCGAATCTATCACAGAAGTATGGAAAGGATATTATAATGCGCTGAATGGAAATGAAAACGACATTATCAACGAATTACCCGAACACCATGATGATCTGCCTCAATTTATATATGCCCGTTTCCCTGTAGTTAAAGAATTTCCCATTCCATTCGGTACAAACCTGGACGATGTACCGCTTGAAGCAGAAGCCGCTACGCATAAAGAAGAACTACAGCTTATTGTGCAGGAACCTTTCACGCGCAATTTCATCCGTTCGCGAGTGGCAAACTCCTTTATGTTTTTAATAGGCAAACCTATTCACAGTAATAGCAGCGGCGTAATGACTTACGGAGGACGCTTAAATGTCAGTATGATTAACTGGCATAAGTTCGGAGATGGTAAAAGTATGCAAATGAAAGCCGGCGATATTGCTCAATGGCTATCACCTACAATATCCGGCTATTATATGCATGCGCCGTCTGATTCTTACACTATCAAAAACTGGAACGTAAAAGCCGGTCTGAATTATGATATGGATATTTTTGTTTCTCCCAAACGTTTCCTTGGCCTTTACGGTTATATGGAAATGGGTGTGGACCGCAGGAATGCGGAAACACGTTTTCTTGTTGCTCCGTCTTTAGGCATTCAGTTAGGGTCACTGATAGGAATGCATAATTTCAATATGCCGGCCTGGTTACGTATTCCATTAGGAATTATTTTGCCTCTGAAATTTGCAGTTAGCTGCAATAAAGTTGCAGGCCGGCCGGTAGAGTGGATCAGCAATATGGAAGTGGATATTTTATTCTGATGGTTCCCATCTATTTTGGTTTAGGTAAAAATCGTTACATTTGTGGCTTACAATAAAATAAGAAAGAATGAGAAACTTTACTTGCGTACAGGATTTAGGCGATCTGGAGCAGGCGCTTAACGAAGCTTTCGAAATAAAGAAAGACCGTTTCCAATTTACAGAATTAGGAAAGAATAAAACTCTGTTAATGATATTCTTTAACTCCAGTTTACGTACCCGATTGAGTACTCAAAAGGCTGCCATGAATTTGGGAATGAACACTATGGTGCTGGATGTAAACCAGGGAGCCTGGAAATTAGAGACCGAGCGCGGAGTCATAATGGACGGAGACAAGCCGGAACATCTATTAGAAGCTATACCTGTAATGGGATGCTATTGCGACATCATAGGAGTTCGTTCTTTTGCCCGTTTCGAAAGTAAAGAAGACGACTACAATGAAAAGATATTGAATCAGTTCGTCCAATACTCCGGCCGTCCTGTATTCAGTATGGAAGCTGCGACACGCCATCCGCTACAAAGTTTCGCTGATCTGATTACAATAGAAGAATATAAAAAGACAGCCCGTCCGAAAGTAGTAATGACATGGGCACCTCATCCAAAACCATTACCGCAAGCCGTACCCAACAGTTTTGCAGAATGGATGAATGCAACCGACTACGAGTTTGTAATAACTCACCCGGAAGGCTACGAATTAAATTCCAAGTTTGTAGGCAATGCCCGCGTAGAATATGACCAAAGAAAAGCATTTGAAGGTGCGGATTTCATTTATGCAAAGAATTGGTCTGCTTACAATGATCCGAACTACGGAAAAGTTATCAATATGGATCGTAGCTGGACAGTAGACGCAGAGAAAATGGCACTTACAAACAATGCCTATTTTATGCATTGCCTGCCTGTTCGCCGAAATATGATTGTAACTGACGACGTTATTGAAAGTCCTCAAAGCATTGTGATACCTGAAGCAGCCAACCGCGAAATATCGGCTGAAACTGTTTTAAAGAAAATATTAGCCGGATTATAAAAAGAAGGTGCTTATATTTTTTGACAACAGCACAATTTAATATTTTCTTCCGCAACAGGGCCATTACTATACGTTTCAAAATGATCCCGATGTTTTTTTAAAAACATCGGGATCATTTTCTAAAAACATCGATATGATTTTTCAATAGCATCCGGGGAGATTTAGTTGCCTACCCTTTCAAGTTTGGTTGCCTACCCAAATTCCGGCAAATACAAGTTTCAAATATGTTCACCCTGCAACACAAGAAAACGTTAAGCTATTAAGCTTCGCCTTTCATTCCCCCCATCGGAGGAACAAAATCATCAAATTGAGCAGTCTTATCTCCTTTTTGCTGATCTTCGAACTTAGCCAGATTATCCTGTAATGCAAAAAGCAATCGCTTCGCATTATCGGGAGTCAGAATCACGCGACTTTTTACCTGCGCCTTCGGAGCACCCGGTACAACACGGATAAAGTCCAATATAAACTCTGATGACGAATGGGATATAATAGCAAGATTGGCGTATGTTCCCTGAGCCATTTCTTCAGAAAGCTCAACCTGTATTTCGTTGGTTTGTTTACTATTTTCCATAATTATTACTCTTTTATTGATTAATATTCATAGCAAATGTAAACAAATATCTTTTATTGTCGTATATTCAAACACAAATCTGGCAAAAAGAATAAGATATCAATCTTAAGTTTATAAACATTGAACCGTACAAAAAGCGAAAAGGGCGCCCTTCACAGGTAGCCCTTTTCTAGTTGTGTTTTTAATTCTCAATTCTTTAGACCAATGTAAAAATACCTTTTGTGTTCATTATAATAGGTTTTGGCGTTTAGGTCAAGGTTTGAGTTTAAGTGCTAATCTCTCTCACTTGAACTTTACAAAAGTAGTGGGTTTATAGGAACCTACCAAATACTATTCAAACAATAAATGATACTATTTTGTCAACTCTTGACATATATCAATGCTAATTTCTATAAAATCCTGTTTCAAATCCTGAAACGTGTGCGTGCATATTTCTCTCTGTATTCTGTGGGAGTATTCCCCTTACGGCTTTTAAATATTCTATTAAAGTTAGACAGATTATTAAAGCCAGACTTATAGCATATCTCAGAAATAGAATCACTTGTATCTATTAAACGACAGGCAGCCTCGGCTATGCGAATATCATTTAAGTTATCTATAAAAGTCTTTCCTGTCCACTTTTTCAAGAATCGGTTAAGAGAAGCCTCACTCATATTTATTAACGAAGCAGCATCTGATAATAGAATTTGCCGGTAGTAATTTTCGTGCAAATAAAGCATCAACCCTTCCAGCCTGTCATTGTCGTTCTTATTATAATTTTTAACTTTATTCACAGCATTCAATCGGCGAGCCTCAGAATCCAGAGAAAGCGTCTTTAAAATATCTATTAATTTTAGTAGATTATGAAAAGAATCAGGGCGTTCGTCATTCGACAACATTTTCAACTCCGGCTGAATAAGCTGTATCATTTTCTTACTAAAAATCAGACCTTGAGAAGCTTTTTCAAACATATCTTTTATTGTTTTAAAATGCCTCTTATTAATCAGGCTATCAAATAAAGAGTGATGGAACTGGATAGTTATCTCGAAAATATCCTTACAAAAACAATTATGATTTGAATAAGCATGCTTTGTATTACCTGCAATCAAAACCAAGTCAAGGTCGTCCATTTCTTCAATAGAGTCACCCACTATCCGGATAGCTCCTGAAGCATTCTCCAGATAGTTAAGTTCAAACTCCGGATGTACATGAAGCGGATACTTGAATCCTTGTTTCAACCGTTGCATTATTAAAAAACAATCTTCGGTTGAAAGTGGGGTTATTTCTCGTAACACATCGCTCTCTTTATTCATAACAGACTTATTGAATTTCCAACACGCTAATTATAGGGCAATGATCCGAAGGAAATAGTTGGTTTAATGTCTCGGTAAGTACCCCATGGCGCAATACCTTGATATTACCTTTTACAAAAATATAATCGATCCATTCCCGTTTATCATAAGGAATCTTACCAAAGTTATGGAAAGTCCATTCCGGACCATACTTAAATTCTGCAACTGCACGTGTATGTGTCAGGTGCCGGGGATCACCCACATTCGTCAATACCCGTACAGGCTCATCTGAGGGAACAGCATTAAAATCGCCGGTTACTATAATCGGCAAATTTTCCGACAATTTTGCGGCTTGCTCCAATACCAAAGAAGCCCCTTCATGCCGTGCAACTTTTCCCATATGATCCAGATGCGTATTCAGAAAAAAGAATTTCTTTCCGGTCTCTTTATCTGCCAAGATAGCCCAGGTAGCAACACGCTCACACGCAGCATCCCAACCTTTCTTTCCAATGGCATTTATATCTTCTGCCAACCAGAAATTACCGCTTTTGATAACAGAAAAACGATCTTTACGATAAAATATCGGGGCGTATTCCCCTTTTGTCTTTCCATCTTCACGTCCGACACCAACATACGCAAACCCCGGTAAACGTTCTGTCAAATCCATTAGCTGATTATGCAAAACTTCCTGTGCGCCAAAAATATCCACATCGTGGAATTTAACGAGATTTCCCGCAAAGTCCCGGCGAAATTTCCATTGGTTATTTCCATCTTCCGGATTGTCATACCGGATATTATAAGACATTACATTCAATTTGGCATCTGAGTCTTTGGCGAATAAGCAACTTACAGACAGTAAAAATGCGGCTAGGCATAGCACAATTCTTTTCATGATAGTCTCTGTTTTTAGTGTATTATTATGCATAAATATGCATATACTTACAAAAATAAAAGTTCTCCATTTATTAACCAAATTAGAAGATATAAAAAAAGGCCTCCGAGTTATCGGAGACCTTTCTTTTTAAGACTTATCTGATTTTATTCATCATCTCTGTCCATACCATTAAAATCAACAACATTCTTACGATTTGCAAAGATGCGTTCGAATTCATCTTTAGCACCAACCACAAGTTTATCGAAATCTCTCTGGCCTGTACCTGCAGGAATTAAGTGTCCGCAGATAACATTTTCTTTCAGACCTTCCAGGCGGTCTACTTTTCCGTTGATAGCAGCCTCGTTCAACACCTTTGTCGTTTCCTGGAAAGATGCAGCAGACATAAAGCTATTCGTCTGCAAAGCTGCACGGGTAATACCCTGAAGAATCTGGTTTGCTGTAGCAGGAACGGCATCACGTACTTCAACCAATTTAAGGTCACGACGTTTCAACATACTGTTCTCGTCTCTTAACTTACGGGCAGTTACGATCTGACCGGCTTGCAATGTCTGAGAATCTCCCGGCTCTATAACAACTTTCTTGCCCCAGATACGGTCGTTTTCATCCATTACTTCCAGTTTATCCACCACCTGTTGTTCCAGGAAGCGAGTATCTCCCGGATCAACCACTTCCACCTTACGCATCATCTGACGAACGATTACTTCAAAGTGTTTGTCATTGATCTTCACACCCTGTAAACGGTAAACATCCTGAACTTCATTAACAATATATTCTTGTACAGCCGTAGGTCCCTGGATAGCCAGAATATCAGAAGGTGTAATTGCACCGTCAGACAAAGGCATACCTGCACGTATATAGTCATTCTCCTGAACCAAAAGTTGTTTTGACAAAGGCACCATATACTTCTTAACTTCACCCAACTTGGAAGTTACTGTAATTTCACGGTTACCACGTTTGATCTTACCAAAGCCAATTTCACCATCAATTTCAGAAACAACTGCAGGATTAGACGGGTTACGGGCTTCAAACAACTCTGTAACACGTGGAAGACCACCGGTGATGTCACCTGCTTTACCAACAGCACGAGGGATTTTAACAAGAACTTCACCAGCCTTAATCGGATCACCGTTATCTTTCACAACGTGTGCACCCAAAGGCAATGAATAGTTCTTCAAATAATTTCCATTTTCGTCTACGATATGAGCAGCCGGAGCCTTGGTTTTATCCTTAGATTCAATAATAATCTTTTCCTTCAAACCTGTAGTTTCATCACTTTCTACTTTGTAGGTAACGTTTTCAACTACACTTTCAAATTCAATCTTACCTGATACTTCCGATACAATAACGGCATTGAACGGGTCCCATTCAATAATTACATCACCCTTCTTAATAGTATCACCATTATTGAAGAATAACTTAGAACCGTAAGGTATATTATGAGTAAGTAAGACAATTTTTGTATTCGGATCGACAATACGCATTTCAGCCAAACGGCTTACTACAACCTGGTATTTCTTTCCATTGCTTTCATCCGCAGCTTCTACAGAGCGTAATTCGTCAATTTCAATAATACCATCATATTTAGAAGTAATGCTATTTTCTGTTGCA
This sequence comes from Parabacteroides provencensis, assembly GCF_900232875.1. Taxonomy (NCBI): domain Bacteria; kingdom Pseudomonadati; phylum Bacteroidota; class Bacteroidia; order Bacteroidales; family Tannerellaceae; genus Parabacteroides; species Parabacteroides provencensis. Next base: position 837,388 of record NZ_LT960488.1, read on the forward strand.
ATATTGGAAGCGATACCACCCACGTGGAACGTACGCAATGTCAACTGAGTACCCGGTTCACCGATAGACTGCGCTGCAATTACACCGACAACCTCGCCCTTCTGAACCATACGCCCTGTAGCTAAGTTACGTCCATAACATTTAGCACAAACACCTTTTTTAGATTCACAAGTCAGTACAGAACGGATTTCTACGCTTTCAATCGGAGATTCCTGAATTTTCAGAGCTGCATCTTCGCGAATTTCTTCACCTGTATGTACAATCACTTCACCTGTTATCGGATGAATAATATCATGAACCGAAACACGTCCTAGGATACGTTCATACAAAGAAGCAATAACTTCTTCGTTATTCTTTAGCTCCGTACAGATCAAACCACGTAAAGTACCACAATCCTCTTCATTAATGATCACATCATGTGATACGTCAACCAAACGACGAGTCAGGTAACCAGCATCAGCAGTCTTCAAAGCCGTATCGGCCAAACCTTTACGAGCACCGTGAGTAGAGATAAAGTACTCCAACACTGACAAACCTTCTTTAAAGTTTGAAAGGATTGGGTTTTCAATAATCTGTCCACCCTCAGCACCGCTCTTCTGCGGTTTTGCCATCAAACCACGCATACCAGACAACTGACGAATCTGTTCTTTAGAACCACGGGCACCGGAATCCATCATCATATAAATAGAATTGAAACCGTCGTTATCTGCAGTAAGTTGCTTGATCAAAATATTTGACAACTTACTGTTAACGTGAGTCCACGTATCAATAATCTGATTATAACGTTCATTGTTTGTGATGAAACCCATGTTATAGTTTGCAAGGATTTGTTCTACCTCATCATAACCTTCCTTCACCAATTCATCCTTTTCAGCAGGAATAAGAACGTCGGCCAGGTTAAATGACAAACCACCCTTGAATGCCATATAATATCCCAGATTCTTAATATCATCAAGGAACTGGGCTGTACGTGCAACACCACAAACTTTGATAACTTTACCGATAATATCACGAAGAGCCTTCTTTCCTAACACCTCATTGATATAACCAACTTCAGTAGGTACAAATTCATTCACCATCAAACGACCGACAGAAGTTTCGATAATTTTCTTCACCAACTTACCATCTTCTTCTACATTATCTACATAGACTTTGATCGGAGCATGGATATCAACCTTCTTTTCATTGTATGCGATTGTTGCTTCTTCCGGACCGTAAAACATCAAACCTTCGCCTAAAGTACCTTTACGCAATTTTGTGATATAATACAAACCAAGCACCATATCCTGTGAAGGAACGGTAATAGGAGCACCATTTGCCGGATTCAAAATGTTATGTGATGCAAGCATCAACATCTGAGCTTCCAAAATAGCCTCATTACCTAATGGCAAGTGAACAGCCATCTGGTCACCGTCGAAGTCGGCATTGAAAGCCGTACAAGCCAACGGGTGCAACTGAATAGCCTTACCTTCAATCAATTTTGGCTGAAACGCCTGTATACCTAAACGGTGCAATGTAGGAGCACGGTTCAGCAACACAGGATGACCTTTCATTACATATTCTAAAATATCCCAAACAACCGGTTCTTTGCGATCCACAATCTTCTTAGCAGATTTAACGGTCTTAACGATACCACGTTCGATCAATTTACGAATAACAAAAGGTTTATAAAGTTCGGCAGCCATACCTTTTGGCAAACCGCATTCATGCATTTTTAATTCAGGACCAACGACAATAACCGAACGAGCTGAATAGTCGACACGTTTACCCAACAAGTTCTGACGGAAACGGCCTTGTTTACCTTTCAAACTATCAGACAATGACTTTAACGGACGGTTAGCATCAGTCTTTACAGCACTCGATTTACGAGAATTGTCAAATAAAGAGTCCACAGCTTCCTGAAGCATACGTTTTTCATTACGCAAAATCACCTCGGGAGCCTTAATATCGATTAATCGTTTCAAACGGTTATTACGGATAATAACCCGACGATATAAATCATTCAAATCTGAAGTAGCGAAACGGCCACCATCCAGTGGAACCAACGGACGCAATTCCGGAGGAATAACAGGAACAACCTTGACGATCATCCATTCCGGTTTATTACGACCTCTGGATGCACGGAAAGATTCAACAACCTGCAAACGTTTCAATGCTTCATTCTTTCTCTGCTGCGAACCATCCGTGCTTGCACGGTGACGCAATTCATAAGACAAAGAATCCAGATCCAGACGAGCCAATAAATCATATACGGCTTCAGCACCGATCTTCGCAATAAATTTGTTAGGATCAGTATCTTCAAGTAATTGATTTTCTTTTGGCAGACTATCCAAAATCTGCAAATATTCTTCTTCTGACAATAAGTCTAATTCAGCAACTGTATCTACACAACCAGGCTGAATAACAACATATCGTTCATAATAAATAATGGAATCCAGTTTTTTTGTCGGAAGTCCCAACAAATAACCTATTTTGTTAGGCAATGAACGGAAGTACCAGATATGAGCTACAGGAACAACCAGATGGATGTGTCCCATACGTTCACGACGAACTTTTTTCTCTGTAACTTCCACACCACAACGGTCACAGACAATACCCTTATAACGAATACGTTTGTATTTTCCGCAATGACATTCATAATCCTTAATAGGACCAAAAATGCGCTCGCAGAACAAACCGTCACGTTCAGGCTTGTATGTACGATAATTAATCGTTTCGGGTTTTAATACTTCACCACTGGAGTTTTCAAGAATCTCTTCAGGTGATGCCAGACCGATGGTTATTTTTGAAAAGTTACTCTTTATCTTGTTTTCTTTTCTAAAGGCCATATTTTTTATTTATAAAGAGTTATCAATAGATAAAGCAGATGAGCCAAAGCTCACCTACTCTTATTGTTTTTGAATTAATCCAAAGTGAAACTTAAACCAAGACCTCTCAACTCATGCAACAATACATTCAGAGATTCCGGGATACCTGGTTGCGGCATCGCATCACCCTTAACAATTGCTTCATAAGCCTTAGAACGTCCGACAACGTCATCAGACTTGATTGTTAGTATTTCCTGAAGAATATGTGCCGCACCGAACGCTTCCAGAGCCCAAACTTCCATTTCTCCAAAACGCTGACCACCAAACTGAGCTTTACCACCTAATGGCTGCTGAGTAATCAATGAATACGGGCCAATAGAACGAGCATGCATCTTATCATCAACCATGTGGCCTAATTTCAAGAAATAAGTCACACCGACTGTTGCCGGTTGGTCAAAACGTTCGCCTGTTCCACCGTCATACAGATAGGTCTTACCATAACGCGGAAGGCCTGCTTTATCAGTCCATTCATTCATATTATCCAGTGTAGCACCGTCAAAGATCGGAGTTGCAAACTTAACATCCAATGTACGGCCAGCCCAACCTAATACAGCTTCAAAAATCTGTCCAAGGTTCATACGAGAAGGCACACCCAGAGGGTTCAAACAAATATCAACAGGAGTTCCATCTTCCAAGAATGGCATGTCTTCCTGACGAACGATCTTAGACACGATACCTTTATTACCATGGCGACCAGCCATCTTATCACCTACCTGAATCTTACGTTTCTTAGCAATATAAACTTTAGCCATCTGAACAATACCTGTTGGCAATTCATCACCGATTGTGAGATCGAATTTCCGACGTCTCAGTTCAGCATCCAGTTCTTTATATTTCTTCAGATAATTCAGAATAACTTGTTTGATCAACTCATTCTTATCAGCATCTGCCGTCCACTTACTAACCTGAACAGCATTATAGTCTAATTCTTCTAAAGCTTTACGAGAGAATTTAGCACCTTTGGCAATCACTTCGGTATTCATATAATCTTTCACACCCTGAGAAGTTTTGCCATTTGTAAGAACTAATAGTTTCTCAACTAATAAGTTCTTCAAGTCTATCATTTTCTGTTCGTATTCTTCATCCAGTTTCGGAAGAATAGCTTTATCTGTCAGTCTGGATTTACGTTTCTTGACAGCCTTTGAGAACAATGATGTTTCGATAACCACACCTCGCAAAGACGGGGTAGCTTTTAATGAAGCATCTTTCACATCTCCGGCTTTATCACCAAAAATAGCACGCAACAATTTTTCTTCCGGAGAAGGATCGGATTCTCCTTTTGGAGTAATCTTACCAATCAGAATATCTCCCGGTTCAATACGAGCACCAACACGAACAATACCTCTTTCATCCAAATCTTTCGTAGCTTCTTCGCTAACATTTGGAATATCGGAAGTAAGTTCTTCCATACCACGTTTGGTTTCACGTACTTCAAGAATATATTCGTCTACGTGAACAGAGGTAAAGAAATCTTCACGAACCATACGTTCGTTCAGCACAATAGCATCCTCATAGTTATATCCCTTCCAAGGCATGTACGCAACTTTCACATTACGTCCTAAAGCAAGTTCGCCTTCCTGAGTTGAATAGCCTTCTGTCAGGATATCACCGGATTTCACACGTTGGCCACGATGACAGATCGGTCGTAAGTCAACAGTTGTACTCTGATTGGTTTTACGCCATTTCGGAATATTATATGTCTTAACCGCATCTTCGAAACTTACAAATTCTTCGTCTTCCGTGCGGTCATATTTAATCTTAATACAAGTTGCATCTACGAATACAATCTCCCCATCGCGCTCAGCCATAATCTGAGTACGGGAATCTCTTGCAACCTGGGCTTCAATACCAGTACCAACAATAGGAGCATCCGTACGCAACAAAGGCACAGCCTGGCGCATCATGTTAGATCCCATCAATGCACGGTTAGCATCATCATGTTCCAAGAAAGGAATTAAAGATGCCGCTATAGAAGCAATCTGTTGAGGAGCCACGTCCATCAAATCAATTTCAGCAGGCGGAACAACAGGGAAATCAGCTTCAAAACGCGCTTTTATTCGGTCACGTACGAATTTACCGTTTTCATCAAGCAATGCATTACCCTGTGCGATAGTCAATTCTTCTTCTTCTTCCGCTGTGTAATATTGCATATTTTCATTAGACATATCAACCACACCACTGTTTACCTTGCGGTATGGAGTTGAAATAAAGCCTAATTCATTAATTTTTGCATAGACACACAAAGAAGAAATCAAACCGATGTTCGGACCTTCAGGGGTTTCAATCGGACAAAGACGGCCATAATGTGTATAGTGTACGTCACGAACTTCGAAACCTGCACGTTCTCTGGACAAACCACCAGGGCCTAGTGCAGACAAACGACGTTTATGCGTAATTTCAGCCAATGGGTTTGTCTGGTCCATAAACTGTGACAAAGCATTCGTTCCAAAGAAAGAATTAACAACAGAAGAAATTGTCTTTGCATTAATCAAATCAATCGGAGTAAACACTTCATTATCACGCACATTCATACGTTCACGTACTGTACGCGACATACGGGCCAAACCAATACCAAATTGATTATACAGCTGTTCACCAACTGTACGTACACGACGGTTACTTAAGTGGTCGATATCATCAACAATTGCTTTAGAGTTAATCAACTCTATCAAATATTTAATGATTTCGATTATATCTTCTTTAGTCAGGACTTTAACATCCTCACTTGTTGTAAGACCTAATTTTTTATTAATTCTATAACGGCCGACTTCACCCAGGTCATAACGTTTTTCAGAGAAGAACAAGTTCGTAATAACTTCACGTGCACTAGCTTCATCAGCAGGTTCTGCATTTCTTAACTGGCGATAAATATACAGAACAGCCTCCTTCTCTGAGTTACTCGGGTCTTTTTGAAGAGTATTATAGATTATAGCATAATCTGACAAATTCTGGTCTTCGCGGTGTAACAAAATGTTTTGCGTACCAGATTCCAGAATAGCCTCAATATTTTCGTTATCAAGAATAGATTCACGATCTATGATAACATCATTACGTTCAATAGATACAACTTCTCCAGTATCTTCATCTACGAAATCTTCCACCCAAGTCTTCAGAACACGAGCCGCCAGTTTACGGCCGATTAATTTCTTCAGATTTGCTTTTGAAACTTTTACCTCTTCCGCCAGATTAAAAATTTCAAGAATATCTCTATCACTTTCAAAACCAATAGCTCTTAAAAGGGTAGTTACAGGCAATTTCTTTTTACGATCAATATATGCATACATCACATTATTTATGTCTGTTGCAAATTCGATCCATGAACCCTTAAACGGGATAATACGCGCAGAGTACAATTTTGTACCATTCGCATGAATACTCTGTCCGAAAAATACACCAGGCGAACGGTGTAACTGAGACACAACAACACGCTCTGCACCATTTATCACAAAAGTACCTCTTTCCGTCATATAAGGAATCGGGCCTAAATATACATCCTGGATCACAGTATCAAAATCCTCATGATCAGGGTCAGTACAATATAGTTTTAACTTTGCTTTTAAAGGTACACTATAGGTTAGTCCGCGGGCAATACATTCGTCAATAGTATAACGGGGCGGATCTATATAGTAATCTAAGAACTCCAACACGAAGTTGTTACGAGTATCTGCAATCGGAAAGTTTTCTGCAAATACCTTATACAACCCCTCCTTTTTTCTCTTTTCAGGAGGTGTGTCAAGTTGAAGAAAGTCTTGGAATGACTTCAATTGAACTTCGAGGAAGTCAGGATATGGGAACTGATTCTTAATCGAAGCAAAATTAACTCTTTGGTTTTCAGCTGTTGAAGACATCTAGTAAGGAATTTATTGAACTTATTGAAATTATAGACACAAAAAGGTTAAGAGTCTTCCCTAGTCGGAGACTCTTAACCAAATCACCTGATTACCAGGTTATAAATACTATTTAAGCTCAACTTCAGCTCCAGCTTCTTCTAAGCTCTTTTTCAATGCTTCAGCATCAGCCTTAGCTACACCTTCTTTAACGTTGCTAGGAGCGCCATCAACTAAATCTTTAGCTTCCTTCAAGCCCAGACCAGTTAATTCTTTTACTAACTTAACGATAGCCAGCTTATTAGCACCAGCGGCTTTCAATACAACATCGAAAGAAGTTTTTTCTTCTGCAGCGGCAGCAGCACCACCAGCAGCAGGACCTGCAACAGCAACAGCTGCAGCAGCAGGTTCGATACCGTATTCTTCTTTAAGGATAGTTGCCAGTTCACTTACTTCTTTAACGGTCAAGTTCACTAATTGTTCTGCAAAAGCTTTCAAATCTGCCATTTTTGTATGATTTAAATGATTATTATCTGTATAAAATTAATTTATTATCTTTCTTCCAAAGTCTTCAACAGACCATGGATAGTTTGCCCTGATGACTGTAGAGCGGAAATAACATTCTTTGCAGGTGATTCCAACAATGCAATAACATCTGCAATAAGTTCATTTTTACTCTTGATATTTACTAATGCTTCAAGATTTTCGCCACCAATATAGAAGCTTTCCTGAACATAGGCAGCCTTCAATTCCGGTTTTGTTGTTTCACCTTTTTTAGCACCTTTAGTAAATTCTTTAATCAGACGAGCAGGAGCATTAGCTGTCTGTGAAAACATTACAGCTGTATTGCCTTTTAAAGCAACCTGCAACGGAGAAAAATCACCGCCAACATTTTCAAGTGCTTTCTTAAGCAAGTTGTTCTTAACAACAACCAACTTTACATCTTGCTTGAAACATTCTCTTCTCAATTTGCTGGTTTTCTCAGCATCCAGTGCTTCGATATCAGTCAAATAAAAGTTAGGATATTCCTTTACAGTTTCTGTAAGCTGGCTTATTACTATGCCTTTATCTTCCTTTTTCATTGTGCAATAATTTTAATTAGTTTTCTTCAACTGATTTCGGGTCAATTTTAATACCCGCGCTCATTGTACTTGAAAGATAAATGCTCTTTATATACGTACCTTTAGCTGCAGACGGTTTCAACTTAAGCAAAGTTGAAATAAATTCCTTAGCGTTATCACGAATCTGGTCAGCATTGAAAGATACCTTACCAATTGATGTGTGAACGATTCCGGCTTTGTCTACCTTAAAGTCGATCTTACCTTGTTTAACTTCTTTCACTGCATTACCTACTTCATTGGTAACAGTACCACTTTTTGGATTTGGCATCAAACCACGAGGGCCTAAAACTCTACCCAAAGCACCGATTTTACCCATGATAGAAGGCATAGTAATGATAACGTCAATATCAGTCCAACCGCCTTTAATCTTTTCAATATATTCATCTAATCCAACAAAGTCAGCTCCTGCAGCAGTAGCCTCAGCTTCTTTGTCCGGTGTACATAATGCGAGAACCCTAACCTGCTTTCCAGTTCCGTGAGGTAATGAAACCACACCTCTTACCATTTGATTTGCCTTACGAGGGTCAACACCTAAACGAACATCAACATCTACAGATGCATCAAACTTAGTCGTAGTAATTTCTTTTACTAAAGCTGAAGCTTCTTTTAATGTATATGCTTTCCCAGCTTCAATCTTGCCCAAAGCCAACTTTTGATTTTTTGTAAGTTTACTCATCTCAATTGAAGTTTATTAATTATTACCCGGGAATGTCCCTTTAACAGTTATACCCATACTTCTGGCAGTACCTGCAACCATTTTCATGGCTGAGTCAACAGTAAAGCAGTTTAAATCGACCAACTTGTCTTCAGCGATAGCTTTAACCTGATCCCAAGTAATTTCTGCAATTTTCTTACGATTAGGTTCTGCAGAACCACTTTTTGCCTTAGTAGCTTCAAGCAATTGAATAGCTACAGGAGGGGTTTTGACAATAAAGTCGAAAGACTTATCGGCATAATAAGTAATTATAACAGGTAATATCTTACCAGCCTTGTCTTGGGTCTTGGCATTAAATTGCTTGCAAAACTCCATAATATTAATACCCTTAGAACCCAAAGCAGGTCCTACTGGGGGAGAAGGGTTTGCTGCTCCTCCTTTAATCTGCAATTTGATTTGTCCAGCAACTTCTTTAGCCATTTTTCTAAAATTTAGATATATAACATCAAAAACAGAAAGCCCCGTACTTTTCGTAACAAAAGCACTTACTCTTTCTCAACTTGCATATAACCCAACTCAAGCGGTGTTTTACGTCCGAAGACCTTAACCATTACTTTGAGTTTCTTTTTCTCAGCATTTACCTCTTCGATCACACCCGTAAAACCATTAAATGGTCCAAAGGTGATTTTCACATTCTCTCCAACAAAAAATTGAATATCCAGTTCTTCCTGCTGTTCCTGCAATTCATCAACCGTACCTAAAATACGATTTACTTCTACCGGACGCAAAGGCACGGGATTATCCGAACCTCCTAAAAATCCAATCACATTGGGAATGTTTCGCAATCGATGAGCTACTTCACCCACCAAAGCTGCCTCTACAAGTACATAACCCGGCAAATAGGCTCTTTCTTTCATAACCTTTTTACCATTACGCACAGTAAACGTTTTTTCGGTAGGAATCAAAACTTGTGAAACATACTCTCCTAAGTCTGTATTCTTCAACTCAGCTTCTAGATATTCTCTAACCTTATTCTCTTTACCACTTATGGCGCGAAGAACATAAAATTTCTTTTGGATATCAGACATATCAAAAACCGATTAAAAAATTTTCTCGTAGAAGAAACGCATCACGCTTTCAAAACCTAAGTCTACAACAAAGATTACTGCTGCAATTATAAGGGAAGCAAACATAACAACCACAGCACTATTGGAAAGCTCTGTTCTAGTAGGCCAAGAAACTTTATAAACAAGTTCGTTATAAGATTCCTTAATATAAGTAATTATCTTTTTCATCGAATCTATAGATTTTAGCACGGAAGGAGAGGCTCGAACTCCCGACACCTGGTTTTGGAGACCAGTGCTCTACCAACTGAGCTACTTCCGTAAAATAGCCAACCTCTCAACAAGGTTGGCTACATATTTATGTATATTGAATTAGTTTTCTAATTCTGTGATCTGACCTGCACCTACTGTACGTCCACCTTCACGAATAGCGAAACGAAGACCTACATTACAAGCTACCGGGTAAATCAGTTCAACGTCAATTGTTACGTTATCACCAGGCATTACCATTTCTGTTCCTTCAGGAAGAGTGATTTCACCTGTTACGTCCAATGTACGGATATAGAACTGAGGACGGTATTTGTTGTGGAACGGAGTATGACGGCCACCTTCTTCTTTCTTCAAGATATAAACTTCAGCCTTGAATCTAGAATGTTCTTTAACCTTACCCGGATGGCAGATTACCATACCACGTTTGATTTCGTTTTTGTCAATACCACGAAGCAACAAACCTACATTGTCACCGGCTTCACCCTGATCCAACAACTTACGGAACATTTCAACACCTGTAACAACAGATTTCTTTCCGTCAGCACCCAGACCAATGATCTGAACTTCTTCACCAACTTTTACAATACCTGCTTCGATACGACCTGTTGCAACTGTACCACGACCAGTAATAGAGAACACGTCTTCAACCGGCATCAAGAAAGGTTTATCGACATCACGCGGAGGCAGAGGAATCCAAGTATCTACTGCATCCATCAATTCCATAACCTTGTCTTCCCATTTCGGTTCACCATTCAATGCACCAAGAGCAGAACCACGGATAAACGGAGTGTTATCACCATCAAACTGGTAGAAAGAAAGCAATTCTCTCATTTCCATTTCAACCAATTCCAACATTTCTTCGTCGTCAACCATGTCGCATTTGTTCATAAACACAACCAATCTCGGTACGTTTACCTGACGAGCCAACAAGATGTGTTCACGAGTCTGAGGCATAGGACCATCAGTAGCAGCAACTACAATGATAGCACCGTCCATCTGAGCAGCACCAGTTACCATGTTCTTTACGTAGTCGGCGTGACCCGGACAGTCTACGTGAGCATAGTGACGGTTTGCAGTCTGATACTCTACGTGAGAAGTGTTGATAGTGATACCTCTTTCTTTTTCTTCAGGAGCGTTATCGATAGAATCGAATGAACGCAATTCTGAAAGACCTCTCTTTGCCAATACTGTTGTAATTGCAGCTGTCAAAGTTGTTTTACCGTGGTCAACGTGACCAATCGTACCAATGTTCACATGTGGTTTCGATCTGTCAAATTTCTCTTTTGCCATAACTTAATTGTTCTTTATTTGATTAATGATCATGTTCTAAAAAAATACCAATGAGCCGGTGCCGAGACTTGAACTCGGGACCTCTTCCTTACCAAGGAAGTGCTCTACCGCTGAGCTACACAGGCAATAAGAGCGGAAGACGGGACTCAAACCCGCGACCCTCAGCTTGGAAGGCTAATGCTCTATCAACTGAGCTACTTCCGCAATTTACTCTCAACATTAAACCAACCGGCCTGGCGGCATGTTCTATATCTCGAGTGTGGGCAGTGATGGATTCGAACCACCGAAGGCGAAAGCCAGCTGAGTTACAGTCAGCCCCATTTGGCCACTCTGGTAACTGCCCAAGCAGTTGACAGTTGACAGATAAAAAACAGGAAAGCGACATAAACTGTCAACTGTCAACTTTCCACCGTCAACTCTTTTGAGCCTCTTGTCGGATTCGAACCAACGACCCCGAGATTACAAATCACGTGCTCTGGCCAACTGAGCTAAAGAGGCGATAGAAACTTCTAAAAGAAGCCGTTCCGTCATGATGGCGAAACGGCTGCAAATTTAGATATTATTTCTTACATACCAAATTTATCTACCGTTTTTTTTATTTGGCTCTGATTTTTTCTTTGAATTTAATCAATTGCTTTTCTAATGCTTCAACACATTCATCAACAGATGCTTCAAAAGTATCTGTTACTTTTTCCGCAAAGCAATCTCCATTTTTGATTTTCAGCAAAATGCCTACCTGTTTATTATTGGCACTTTCAGGTTTCACAACCTTCAGAGTAACTTCAGCTAATATAATGCCGTCAAAATATTGTTCCAACTTAGACACTTTCTTCTGAATAAACGCCTCAAGTTGTACTGTTGCGTCAAAATGGATAGCATGAATTCTAATTTCCATAATTACCTCCTTCTTTTTTTGCTCTGGGATGAGCATGATACACTTTTTTTAATTCCTCAAAGGTTGTATGTGTATAAACACTGGTTGAAGCCAAACTGCTATGTCCGAGCAATTCTTTCACAGCATTTAACTCCGCTCCATTATTTAACATACTGGTTGCAAACGAATGTCTCAATACGTGCGGGCTACATTTTGCCAATGTTGGGATTTCCGACAGCATCTTCTTTACTATATTGTATACAATACCCGTAGAAAGCTGCGCTCCATTCTTTCTGACAAAGAACCATTCACATTGTATGCCAACTTCACGATTTCGAACTTCAGTGTATGCAAGCATTAAGTTTTTCAAACCTTTTGCAAAAGGGATCAACCGCTGTTTATTACGCTTACCGGTAACTTTTAATTGCATCGCATCGAAATCCACATCCGAATTTTTAATTCCGATCAATTCCGAGCGCCGTATTCCGGTATCATAAAATAATTCCAGCATCAAACGATTCCTTACACCTTCAAAATCCTCATCAAACCCATCACCATCCAACAGTATATCCATTTCTCCTTCCTTTACAAAATAGGGTAATGGTTTCTTTGTTTTAGGCCCGGTTACTAACCGAAGCGGATTTACAGAAACAATTCTCTGTTTCATGAGAAACTTAAAAAAAGATTTCAAAGAACTCAATTTGCGATTTACCGACACGGGAGAAATCTTTTCATCCAATAAATAGACTATCCAACTTCTCACTATATCCGAATCAATAAGACCGGGACTAAATACACCTTCCAGACGATCCTTTACATACTCTTCAAATTGACTTAAATCTTTCGAGTAAGCATCAACTGTATAATCGGAATAATTCCTTTCATACCGCAGATAAGTTAAAAAATCATCTATCAGTTCGTCCACGTTGCATCAACTTTTATGCAACGAAAATAGGAATAAGAATTCAATAAAACAAGCCTGGCTGTATATTTATTCTTCTATTTGCTGCAAATGCTGAACGTATATTGCACGCATAGTTTGTTTTCTTTTTGCAACTGAAGGTTTTTCAAAAGCCTGACGACTTCTCAATTCTTTTACAATACCAGTCTTTTCAAACTTTCTTTTGAACTTTTTCAACGCTTTTTCAATGTTCTCGCCTTCTTTCAATGGAACTACGATCATAATTTTTAATGTATTATATTGTTTATTACTATATCCACAAATTGGGCAGCAAAATTACAGATAGTTTCGTTATTACCAAAACTTTCCGTAAAATATTTTCTACCATACCCCCTTTTCCGTAATAATAGCCGTTATCAACTCACGAGGTGTGACATCAAATGCAGGATTATAAACTTTCACTTTTTCTGGTGCCATTCGTCTATTATACCACATATCGGTAACCTCTTCCGGATGCCGTTCTTCTATTACAATAGATTTTCCGTCGGGACACTGCATATCAATTGTTAATGTAGGCCCTAATACATAAAAAGGAATTCCATAATAACGAGCTAATACAGCAACACCAGAAGTTCCGATCTTATTCGCAACATCTCCGTTGGCCGCTATACGGTCGCATCCCACAAGCACTGCCTGCACCCACCCTTTTTGCATTACACTTGAAACCATATTATCGCAAATAAGAGTAACATCCACGCCTGCACGCTGCAGTTCATAAGTAGTTAACCGGGCTCCTTGTAACAGCGGACGTGTTTCATCTGCAAATACTTTAAAACCAAATCCTCTCTCCTGGCCTAAATAAACAGGGGCTAAAGCCGTTCCATACTCCGAAACGGCCAAATGCCCGGCATTACAATGCGTCAATACTCCCATACCCGGACGAAGTAAAGCCAAACAGTTTTCTCCAATTTGACGACAAGCAACTGCATCTTCTTCACGAATGGCAAGAGCTTCTTTCAATAACTCTTGTTTAATTTGCGGTACACTTTTCTCCTTATTCAGTAAAATTCGCCGTTCCATCCTATCCAAAGCCGCTACTAAATTTACGGCAGTTGGACGAGCACCTGACAAAAAAACTTTTATCCTGCAAAATTCATTATAAAATTGCTCAAAAGAAGATGTTTTTATTTTACTACTACATATATAAATACCGTACGCTGCAGCAATACCTATCGCAGGAGCTCCTCTTACTTTCAGTTTAAATATTGCATCCCAAATATCTTGTTCTGTAAACAACGAGACATATATTTCTTTTTCAGGCAACAAGGTTTGATCCAAAATTACAACGGCATCTTTTGTTTCATTCAGACATACAGTTTTTAAATCGGCAAGCTCTTTTATCATATATATCTTCCTTAAAATTCAATATTAAAACTTTCATCACCCGGTCCTAATGCTACTCCGACCACTACACTTGCAACTCCCAGAGCCACCGCCCCAACAGCTATTCCAACACCCGCCCCTTTTACTTTCCGGGCATAAGAAAAGTCTCCGGATAACTGCTGTTGCTCGCTAAAATCCGACGGAGGGACATTGCCCGCTTTTATTAATTTTGAAATATAAAAATTACGTTCAAAAAACATATACTTACGTTGTTTGCCATTATGATCATCAGTATATAACGTAAGATAACTTCTAAAGCACAACGGAGAATCACTTTCCGTAAACTCTTTTGTACGAACCGAAACCATGCTTAAATCATTAGTCGTAATATTTTCTTTAACATACTCTTCCTTAAGTATTTTATCAAAAGGAATACCTGGCAGATTCAAAGGTATATTTTCAATTTTCGATTTTGGAGGAATAAAGTCTACACCTTTGGGTAAAAACACAGATCCCGCAAAAGATCCTCGGGAAGTAGCTACATTTTCTGTTATCCTACTATTCCATCTATATGATTCGCCATGGGAGACCGACTCTGTCTCTCCTTCTACCAACACCTTTTTATCTTGATAAACCGTAGCTATATCATCTATAATCAAAGCCGAACGTGTCCAGTCAACAAACAAAGGTTCATCCAGTTTATTATAAATAATGATAGACACCGGCGCATTCTCTCCATTAAAAGAATAAGAAACAACTACCGTATCCGTTTCTTGAACAAAATCTCCCAGATCGCTTCTTATACCAACACGATCATTTGAACTCAATATCGAATAGTAATAAGAAGAACAACCGCTTAAACTCAACAACAATACGACTGCAACAAAAAAGAAAAGCTTATTCTTCATAATACTAAAACTTTATAGTGTACACAAAAATAAGCAATTATAAATAAATGACAAACAGAAAAAGACATTCATTATAATCATCGGGATCTTTTTAGAAAATCATCGGGATGAATTTGTAAAAAGATCCCGATGATTTCAAAAACGGTCAAAATATAAAAAAAGCTCTCTGCTAATTTATCCGTTTAGTTATTAAATTATTTTCTCAAATTTTAGTTCATAAATAAAAAACATTATATTTGTCATTTCTGATACTATAAAATATCCCATATTCATAAAAATCATTTCTTAAATTAAACAACATGAAAAGACGTAATTTTTTGGCACTAGCAGCTATCGCCGGAGGCAGTAAATTTCTCTTTCCATATTCGGCTTTTGCCAACACAGGAAAAGGGCAGATTCCAGGAATAAAAGATAGTCTATCCAACCAATTAGAAGCCGATATCATCATTTTAGGTGGTGGTATGGGAGGATGTGCAACCGCTCTTGCAGCTTGCCGTAACGGATTGAATGTAATAATGACCGAAGAAACCGACTGGATCGGGGGGCAAGCTTCACAGCAAGGTGTTCCACCGGATGAACACCCGTGGATAGAAACGCACGGGGCACCTGCCACCTACCGGGAATATAGAACTAGGGTCATGGATTATTACAAGCGCAATTATCCATTGACAGATGAAGCCCGCAACCGGAAATTCTTAAATCCCGGAGATGGTTCTGTTTCCCGCATTTGCCATGAACCTAAAGTTACAGTTGCCGTTTTAACAGAAATGCTAGCTCCATACATGAGTAACGGCAAACTCATTATATTGACAGACTATAAAGTAAAAAAAGCTGATGTCAACGGCGACAATGTAAAAGCTGTACAAGTTTATAATAAAAAAGAAGGTCGTACACTTACCCTGGTTGCCCCTTATTTCGTAGATGCTACCGAATGTGGAGATTTGTTGCCCTTAACAGGAACCGAATATGTAACAGGAACCGAATCGAAAGCGCAGACAAATGAACTTCACGCTTCCGATAAAGCTCGTCCAGGAAATAATCAAGCATTTACAGTTTGTTTCGCAATGGATTATGTTCCGGGAGCAAATCTGGTAATTGATAGGCCAAAAAATTACGATTATTGGAGCAACTATGTCCCCAACTTGACTCCGGCATGGTCAGGGAAATTACTCAGCCTTGCTTATTCGGATCCACGTACCCTGAAACCCAAAACACTGGGATTCCAACCCGAAGGTGAGCCAACCGGCGACGTTTTGAATTTATGGAACTATCGTAAAATAATCAACCGCCATAATTTCACTCCTGGTACTTACCAGGGAGATATAACGATGGTAAACTGGCCTCAGCAAGACTACATGCAGGGCAACCTGATTGATGTATCGGAAGATGAATTTGAAAAACATGTCAACGCCGCAAAGGAAATGAACAGATGTTTCTTCTACTGGCTACAAACAGAAGCACCCCGTCCTGACGGAGGAACAGGATGGGCTGGTCTGCGTTTGAGAGGAGATGTTATGGGAACAGAGGATGGTATGGCCAAATATCCGTACATCCGCGAGGCCAGACGTATCAAATCGGAATTTACAATTCTTGAAGAACATGTAGGTGCAGAAAACCGGGTACTAGTTGCCGGAAAAACAGCAGGCAAGAAATCGGCCGATTTCTACGATAGCGTAGGTTTAGGATATTATCACATAGACTTGCATCCGAGCAACGAAGGAGACAATTACATAGACTTTGCATCTCTTCCTTACCAGATTCCATTAGGAGCATTGTTGCCTCAACGAATGAACAATCTGTTACCGGCAAACAAAAATATAGGAACAACACATATCACAAACGGTTGTTATCGTGAACATCCTACGGAATGGGGTATCGGCGAAGCTGTGGGTATGCTTATTACATACGCAAAAGCAAAAAAAGTTCCACCTCGCGCAGTCAGAGAACGCAAAGAGTTATTGGAAGATTTCCAGAAATGGATACGTACGCAAGGGCTGGAAACTCATTGGCCTGCTTAAGTATTGCCCGAATAGAAATAAAACAATCATTCATAATTCCATGCTGTTGAAACCGGAATGTTTCACCGGCATGGAACATAATGGAATACTTTATAAATTATATAAATCACAAAACAATCGGAAGCCATGCATTGTATTATAAACATACTATTTAGTCTGTTTCTGGTGATGCCATTCAATTATTTATACAGTCAGAGCTTTACCGAAATTATTAACCGGGGAATACCCGGCAATAGTTCCGGCCAATTGTTAGAGCGCATACACAAAGACGTTATTAACGAACAACCGGATATGGTAATTATCCTCGTCGGAACGAACGACCTGTTAAATACGCAAAAACTTGTATCCGTTGAAACATTTAAACAGAATATCAATCTATTAACAGATTCATGTATAGAACATCATATCCCTGTTGTATTAGTAAGTCCGCCTACGGTAGACCCTATTTATTTATACCAACGGCACGACTCGGTAAAGTTCGGTATTTCTCCGATCAAAAAACTGGAACAAGGAAGAGATGCCATGAAACAAGTCTGCAAGGAAAAAGACATTCCTTTTGTCGATCTGCTGAGTTTTCTTCAATATTTGAATATTCCCCGGCATAACTCGGACGACATTATTATAAACTTAAAAAACAGTAACGCCGTAGATGGCGTTCATTTCACAAAGAAAGGAAACGAACTACTGGCAAACTACATCTATTGTCATTTACTAGCCACCTTCGATCTATCCAAAATAAAAAAGATTGTCTGCTTTGGCGATTCCATTACAAACGGCGTTTACATGGAAGGTGCCGGGACAAGCGAAGGCGATACATACCCTGCCGTACTGAAACGTTTAATCAATTACCCGTATAACAGAGAATAAGTACTGTTTTCTTTTGATTATTATTTTGACTAACTTTGCGAATAGTAATGTTGACAAAATACACAATACGATGAAAACAAATATTCCCGAACGTATTGCCGCCCTGCGCGAAGCAATGAAGCAGCATAGGATGGATGCCTACATCATCCCCAGTTCAGACCCGCACCTCAGTGAATATCCGGCAAGCCACTGGAAATCACGCGAATGGATTTCCGGTTTTGATGGTTCGGCCGGTACAGTAGTAATTACCGCTGATAAAGCCGGTTTATGGACAGATTCGCGGTATTTCCTGCAAGCGGCCAAACAACTGGAAGGTTCCGGTATTGAACTTTATAAAATGGCTTTACCTGAAACCCCTTCTATCCCTGACTTTTTATTACACAAACTGCACGAAGGGCAAACTGTCGGATTGGACGGTAAAACCTATAGTGTCACCGATGCACGCACACTCGAAAGTAAACTCAAACGGAAACAAATCAGATTGGATGTTTCGTCCGACCTGATAAACGAAATATGGAAAGACCGCCCGGCTATACCTGCTAATCCATTATTTGAAATGCCCGAGGAACTTAGTGGCAAATCAGTCCACGAGAAACTAGATGAAATTTGCGACTGCCTGCACGCAAACGGAGCGGACGGTATCATCCTTGCTGCTCTTGACGAAATAGCCTGGACATTTAATATTCGTGGAACAGATGTAGAATACAACCCGGTTGTTGTGAGTTATGCATTCGTATCCGACAAAGAAAACGTACTGTTTATTGACCCACGAAAACTGACAACCGAAACAGTCGAACATCTTAAAAAAGAAGGTGTCATATTAGCTGACTATAACAAAATACAATCATACCTTATTCACCTGGCGAAAAACAGCCGTATATTCGTGGACACGAACAAGACTAATGTTGCCCTGTTCAATGCAATTCCTTCCGAATGTACCATTATAGAAGGCATATCGCCTGCCAATCATCTGAAAAGTATCAAAAACGAAACGGAGCTAAAAGGATTCCGCAACGCAATGGAGAAAGACGGCGTAGCCTTAACCCGTTTCTTTATCTGGCTGGAGAAAGAAATGGAGGCGGGGCACAAAGTAACAGAGATGAGCGCTGCAGAAAAACTAACATCCCTTCGGTCGGAACAATCGCAATATATCATGGACAGTTTTGCTACCATCTGCGGATATGCCGCTCACGGTGCCATCGTACACTATGAAGCAACTCCGGATACAGATAAAGAACTAAAGCCCGAAAACCTCTTACTTATCGACTCTGGTGCTCAGTACCTGGACGGTACAACCGACATTACCCGTACGATTGCACTTGGAGAACCTTCGGAAGCCATGAAAAAAGATTACACCCGTGTGCTGAAAGGTACAATCAGCTTGGCTAAATCAAAATTTCCTGCCGGGACACGCGGTTCTCAATTGGACATACTTGCACGCAAAGCATTGTGGGACTCCGGTCTGAACTATCTGCATGGTACCGGACATGGCATCGGGCATTGCCTCAATGTACACGAAGGCCCGCAAAGCATCCGTATGGAAGAAAATCCTGTTCCACTCAAACCGGGCATGGTTATAAGTGATGAACCGGGGCTTTATCGTGCCGATGAATATGGCATCCGAATCGAAAACCTGATTACCGTACGCGAAGACAGCGAAACAGAATTCGGCACATTCCTCGGCTTCGATACACTCACCCTCTGTCCTATCGATACCCGGCCGATCCTTATCCCAATGCTTTCCGTACGAGAACGCACCTGGTTGAATAAGTATCATCAGATGGTATATGACAAACTAAGCCCTTACCTGAACGAAACAGAAAAAGAATGGTTAAAGAATAAAACAACAGAAATCTAAATGGCATTAATTAAATCCGTACGTGGCTTTACCCCAAAAATCGGTAAAGACACATTTCTTGCAGACAACGCCACAATAGTTGGCGATGTAGAGATTGGCGAAGGTTGCAGTATATGGTTTGGAGCTATACTGCGTGGCGATGTAAATTCCATCCGTATCGGCAATGGAGTGAACATACAAGACGGTTCCGTATTGCATACATTATACGAAAAATCGACCATCGAGATTGGTGATGATGTATCGGTAGGCCATAACGTAACAATTCATGGAGCAAAGATATGCAACGGCGCTCTTATCGGAATGGGCTCGGTTGTGCTAGACCATGCCGTAATAGGCGAAGGTGCTATAATAGCTGCCGGCTCGGTTGTACTTAGCAAAACGATTGTGGAGCCGGGCAGTATCTATGCCGGTGTCCCTGCCAAATTCGTGAAAAAGGTAGATCCGGAACAAGCCAAAGAGATCAACCAGAAAATTGCAAAGAATTATCACATGTATTCATCCTGGTATAAAGAAGAGGGGGAAAAGTAAATGAAAAAGGCAGGATGGGCAATACTATTGGTTATCTGTTGTATCGGAGGCTATCTGGCGTTGCCCTCCAACTACTACCTGCGGCGCGCAGCCGTTCACCTTTTTCCAAAAATCGACCAATATCCGATTTTCGAGAATCGCATTGTTAAGGCCGGAGCACCCGAACCATGGAAGGTTTCTGAAAATTACAACACGCAATCCATACCGGAAAAATACCTCCCGGTCTTCAATGAATTGGGCACAGTAGCTTTTGTCATTATCCAAAACGACTCTTTATTGTTTGAACAATACTGGGAGGATTATTCACCCGAATCACACAGCAATTCGTTTTCAATGGCAAAAAGCATTGTATCACTGGCGGTAGGATGTGCTATTGACGACGGTTTCATTCGGAATGTAGACCAGCCGGTAAGCGACTTTATCCCCCAATTCAAAGGGTTTAACGGTAAACAACTTACACTTCGCCATTTATTAACGATGAGTGCCGGAGTCGATTTTCAGGAAGCTTACACCTCTCCTTTTTCACCTACCACCCAGTTGTATTACGGCAATGATCTGGAAAAGATCGCTTTCGGAATGAAAGAAATTGAAGAACCCGGAAAGTATTTCAATTATCAGAGCGGAGTTACCCAACTTCTGGCATTCATTCTGGAAAAAGCAACGGGTGAAAAACTTTCTTCCTACGTTTCCCGCAAGCTATGGACACCCATGCATGCCGAAGAAGATGCACTATGGAGCCTTGACAAAAAAGATGGTACGGAAAAAGCATATTGCTGCTTCAACAGTAACGCACGCGACTTTGCCCGCTTCGGACAACTGGTATTAAACAAAGGAAGCTGGGACGACGGGCAACAACTTGTATCACCAGCTTACCTGCAAGAAGCTATTACTCCCGATTCTACCTTATTACTCAATGAAACGGAAGAAACAAACAAGAACTATGGCTTCCAGTTCTGGAATCTTGACTACAACGGAATGCGCATTCCATATATGAGAGGAATTCTGGGGCAATACGTATTTGTGATCCCTGAAAAGAATGCCGTCATTGTACGTCTTGGCCATAAGCGTGATAAAAAATATACATCCCAACACTATCCGGCAGATATAGACACTTGGTTAGGTGCTGCTATGGATATGCTTGATAATAAAAACACAAATAAAAATAAGCACAAATGAAACGAACAATTCTAATTGCGGCTCCTATGGCCGCTCTTATCCTGCTCTCGTGTACGAAGCCGGCATCCAAGACTAAAGAGATTACTTATACACCTCAACCCTCTTTCAATCCGCCAACTTATGTGTGTTATAAAACGCCAGCACCTATTAAAGTAGACGGAAAGCTTTCTGCCCAAGAATGGGACGCCGTACCCTGGACTACAGATTTTGTAGATATCGAAGGCGACAAACAACCTAAACCACTCTTTCTAACACGCGCTAAAATGGCATACGACGGCAACGGTATGTATTTTGCCGTATTGATGGAAGAGCCTCACGTTTGGGCAAACATAACGGAGCACGATGCCGTAATTTTTAACGATAACGACTTTGAGATTTTCCTCAACCCATCCAACGATACGCATAACTACCTGGAATATGAAGTAAATGCTCTCGGTACCGAATGGGATCTATACCTCACCAAACCTTACCGTGACAATCCGCAAGTATTAAACAACTGGGAACTTGCCGGAATGAAATCGGCAGTCTATGTTGACGGAACATTGAATAATCCGAATGATACCGACAAATCATGGAGTGCAGAAATATTCATTCCCTGGAGCACTATCTACCAGGTAATGCGCGGCAAGGAAAAACCCGAAGCCGGTGAGCAAATACGCGTTAACTTTTCCCGTGTGGAATGGACAACGGACGTACAAAACGGCAAATACGTAAAAGTACCGATCAAAGGTGAAGACAAAATACGCGAATACAACTGGGTATGGGCTCCTACCGGTGTAATCAACATCCATCTTCCCGAATACTGGGGCTATGTACAACTGTCCGACAAAGTTGCCGGTACAGGAGAAACTCCGTTTGTAAAGAAGCCGGCGGAAGAAACCAAATGGCTTCTGCGTAATTTATATTACCGTCAGAATGAATATGCAGCCACTTTCGGCAATTATGCATCTTCCATTTCTGACCTGAAGCCCGAAGAACTATGTTCTCCCAAACAGGCCAAGCAACTGACATTGCATACAACACCATCTATGTACGAAATATCAGCGCCGGCTCCCGACGGAACAATATGGCATATCCGTCAGGATGGTTTGGTTTGGAAATAAAAAATAATTGTTAACTATTAAATTAGGATATCATGATAAAACACAACTTACTGGCCGGCTTTTTATTGCTGGTTTCATGTAATCAACCTGCTTCTAAAGACAAAGAGATTGAATACAAAGCTATGCCTGCGTATAATCCGCCGGAATATGTATGTTACAAAACACCTGCCCCCATTCAGATCGACGGGAAACTGACTGCCGGAGAATGGGGTGCTATTCCGGCTGTTTCCGAATTTGTGGACATAGAAGGAAGCACCCGTCCAGCTCCGAAATTGAAAACAGAGGTAAAGGTTGCTTACGATGAACAGGGTATGTACATCGGGGCATTTCTGGAAGACCCCCACGTATGGGCTACTATTACAAAACACGACTCTATCATCTATCTGGACAATGCCTTCGAACTGTTTATCGAACCAGGAAACAACACACACAACTATTTGGAGTATGAAGTCAACGCACTCGGTACCGAATGGGATCTGTACCTCACCAAACCCTATCGCGACGGAGCACAAACGCTGAACAACTGGGAAACAGCAGGCATGAAATCGGCCATACATGTAGATGGTACGCTAAACAATCCGAAAGATATTGATAAATCGTGGAGCCTGGAAATATTCTTCCCATGGAGTTCCATATACCAAATGACACGGGGTAAGGAGAAACCGGAAGCGGGAGATTTGTTACGCATGAACTTCATGCGTGTACAATGGCCGGCTGTAATAAAAGACAATAAATACATAAAGACAGGAAAAGGTGAAAGCTATTGGGTTTGGGCTCCGATGGGAATTGTCAGTATCCACCTACCCGAATACTGGGGCTATATACAACTGTCCGATAAAGTTGCCGGAACGGGAGAAACTCCATTTGTAAAGGACCCGGCAGAAGGAACCAAATGGCTTCTGCGTAATTTATATTACCGTCAGAATGAATATGCTACTGCATTTGGAAACTATGCTTCAACTATTGCCGATCTGAAACCGGAAGAATTCTGTACGACAGAACAAACAAGGCAGATTACCTTAAGCACCACCCCGTCCATGTACGAAATCTCAATGCCTGCTCCTGATGGTACAGTATGGCATATCCGTCAGGATGGGTTTATCTGGAAATAAACATTATATATCATGAAAACTACAAAACTATATTTGGCTACTGTAGCCGTAATGCTTTAAAGTAGAATTTATTCCTTCCGTACAATAACGGTAATATAACAAACAAGAATCCGTAGCCCCGGTTTCACCGACAAGCTACGGATTCTTTTATTTTAGACAAAAAGATACTCTCTATAAATTATATTTCCGGGATTTGGCTATAAATAGAATCACCACCGTCATTACAATAAGTACATCCAGGACAATCACCGCTTCCTTCAACCCCAATTTAACAAACGTAACTGTTCCTGCTAGCTGACATAATCCTCCTATCGCCATATACTTGCGAGCCAGTTTTCCAGCACCAGCCCAGTCTACATCATCTTCTTTTCTTTTCGGAAAAGAATTATAACGCATAAGTAATCCGGGAAATCTCCCGGCCAGAAAACCTGCAGCTATAAGAATGAAACCCACCAGAAACAAAGGCAAATCTTCCATATATCGTCTCAATAAAGTATTTTTTCAGATATTGGCACAGCATACACTGCCAAATACCACCACACAATAAGTATGTCTCGCCAATAGCTTCTCAGGTTACACAAAACTTTAAACGACTCACATATTACAAATATACTCAGTTATTTTACATCACAAAATGACAAAATCAAGATTTCCAAAGTTTTTCATGTACATTTGTAATCTACTTAATTATATAATCTACAGCAGACATGAAAAATACAAGTTTATGGATGGCTGCACTGGCGGTAGGCCTTACGCTTACAGCCAACGGACAACAGGCTCCGAGCAGTATTACGCCGCAGATGCTACAGCAGATCAAGCAGGCTTATCAAAACACACCGGCCGATAAGGCTATACGCAATGCGATTGGCAACAATGACATCAACAAGCTGGCAGTAAACGGGGAGAACCGTAACAACTTCGACACATACTTTTCCCATAAGGTGAATAGCAAAGGCATCACCAATCAGAAATCGTCGGGCCGCTGCTGGCTTTTCACCGGGCTAAACGTACTACGTGCCGAAGCGATCGACAAGTATGAAATGGGAGATTTCCAGTTTTCACAAAATTATTCCTTCTTTTGGGATCAACTGGAAAAAGCGAACCTCTTTCTGCAAGGCATCATAGACACGCGGTTGAAACCGATAGACGACAAAATGGTGGAATGGTTGTTCAAGAATCCGATTGGCGATGGTGGACAGTTTACCGGCGTTTCGGATATTCTTACTAAATACGGTGTAGTCCCTGCCGAAGTGATGGCCGAAACTTACAGTAGCGAAAACACCTCGAAAATAAGCAACCTGATCGGATTGAAATTAAAAGAATTTGGCCTTCAATTGCGCGAACTCGCCACAGTGAAAGGCACGACAACGGAAGTTTTGGAAAAAGAGAAAACCAAAATGCTCGGAACTGTCTACCGCATGCTTGTTATCAGCCTGGGCGAACCGCCTGCCACTTTCACATGGACACGTAAGGATGCGGCCGGCAATCCGGTTGAAACAAAAGAGTACACGCCTCTCTCGTTCTATAATGAATATATCGGACACGACCTGAAAAACGACTACGTTATGCTGATGAACGACCCAAGCCGCGAATATTATAAACTATATGAGATAGATTATGACCGACATGCCTACGATGGAAAGAACTGGACGTACGTAAATTTGCCCATCGAAGATATCAAACAGATGGCAATAGCTTCTATCAAAGACAGTACAATGATGTACTTTTCTTGCGATGTAGGTAAGTTCTTTGACCGCGAACGTGGTTTGCTCGACGTAAATTATTATGATTATGGTTCGTTGATGGGAACAACATTCGGTATGGATAAGAAACAACGCATACAGACCTTCTCTAGCGGATCATCGCACGCCATGACGCTGATGGCTGTGGATCTGGACACAAACGGCCAACCGAAAAAGTGGATGGTGGAAAATAGCTGGGGGCCTGGCGCCAACGCCGGCCACCTGATCATGACAGACAAATGGTTCGACGAATATATGTTCCGTTTAGTGATAGATAAAAAATACATTACAGACAAGGTAAAAGAGGTAATGAAACAGCAACCTGTACGTCTCCCGGCATGGGATCCGATGTTTGCCGAGGAAGAATGACTAGTCCTAAATAACCGTTACAGTTATTGGACAAAACTAAAACATTTATCACAGTTCAGCAAGGCTAGCCTTGCTGAACTGTTTGTTTTTATAACTTTTAATTTTAATCTGCCTCTGATGGTGCATATACTCCGGTGTTTTGTATCCGCACGAGTAATGTGGTCTGAGATTATTATATTTATAAACAGCATCCTTTACCAGACGCTTCATCTGTGCCAATGGAAGATTAAGGTCTTCAAGCAGAAACTCATGTTTGAGTATCCCGTTTATCCTTTCTGCTATGGCATTTGCATAAGGATCATAGGATTCAGTCATGCTCGGTATGATATGATACCGTTTCAATAATCTCTGATATGCATCGGAGCAGTATTGTATACCACGATCTGAGTGATGTATTAAGGGTTCCTCCCTGTACAATCGGTTGCCGTTGGCCATCGTTACGGCATTAAGGGTACCCTGAGTGTCCAAAGAACAGGAAAGGTCATATCCCATAACCTTCTTTGAATAAGCGTCTGTAACCAATGAGAGATACAAGTGACTGTTTCTATTTCTTATATAGGTTATATCCGAAACCCAGATTTCTTCCGGACGTATAGATTCCATATTTGCCACAAGGTTCTTGTGCCTGTGGAACCGATGGTGGGAGTTGGTCGTCACATGATAGGAACGGACAGGCTTTATGAGCATGTGGTTGGCACGTAGTATGTCAAACAGCCTGTCACGGCCAACTTTCTTCTCTTTCAATACCGGCTGAAGCATATGATAGAGTTTACGGGTACCTATATGGGGCATCTCCAAACGGAGACCCTGTACTATCTCT
Source organism: Parabacteroides provencensis (assembly GCF_900232875.1). Taxonomy (NCBI): domain Bacteria; kingdom Pseudomonadati; phylum Bacteroidota; class Bacteroidia; order Bacteroidales; family Tannerellaceae; genus Parabacteroides; species Parabacteroides provencensis. The sequence continues at coordinate 864,141 of NZ_LT960488.1, forward strand.
ACAACTTCGGTAGCTTTTTGGCGACTCCTGTCTATACTCCAATGCTGACGGTAATATTTTTGCCTGCTTATCCCGAGCAGTCGGCAGATCCCGCTGATACTTACGGATTTTTCTTCTTTGTATTGGAGGACTGTTCGGGAAAGGAGTTTTTTCGGATATCGATGTGATATTCCTTTTCTGCGATATCTATCATCATATCAAAGAATTCGGCTTTTATATCCTTTAATTCGAGTTCCTTCTCCAGGCGGGCGTTCTTGCGCTCCAACAACTTTATTTTCTGCTCCAATTCAAGCAGTTGCTGTTCCTTACTCTTTTCCACGGGACAATGAGATTTGTTTGACACGTCAAAGTTACCATATTTTTCAATCCAACGTTTTAATGTATGGCTTCCTTGTATGCCATATTTACGCTGAATAGTCTCCATACTTAGCCGGCTTGTTTCATACTCTTGAACTACTGATAATTTAAAGGACATGCTGTAATCCTTTTGTGTACGTCTAATGTACTTGGTTTCTGACTTTTTCATTTCGTTACTTAATTTGGTGTAACGCTATTTTAGGACTAGACAGAATAAATAAAAAAGAGAGGAACCTATAAAAGTTCCTCTCTTTTTTATTTATCTTTACTTAATTCTTTCAGTATTTTATCCGTAGCTCCGATATTATTCTTTACAAAATCTCCTGCTGCCCGACCGGAAGCATCCAGCACTTCGTGGTAAGTCAAAAGTTCATCCATCTTACCCCTAAAAGCCTTTCCATCCTGAACAGCAAAACCTCCGTTCACAGCAATCAGGTCTCTGGCTTCTTTAAATTTATGATACCGTGGGCCAAACAGTACGGGAACCCCGTATACAGCAGCCTCAAGCGTATTATGAATGCCAGCACCAAACCCGCCGCCTATATAAGCGACATCACCATACCGATAAATAGACGAAAGAAGCCCGAAGCTATCCACGATAAGACAACATTTATCAGTCAAGTCGTCATCATGTGCTTCTGACAAACGGATAGACGGGCGCTTCAAGAGCGACTCGATATACATCAAATGCTCACGATGAATCTCATGCGGAGCGATGATTAATTTCATTTCAGGGTGTTCGTTAAAGTAAGGTATCAGTATTTCTTCGTCCTGAGGCCACGAGCTGCCAGCGATGAGAGTTATCTGTTTTCCGCCTGTTTTATTTGCTACGAATTTCTCAACCAAAGGGATTTCGCGTGCCTGGTTACGAACATCCAGCACACGGTCGAAGCGCGTATCGCCTGCTACTGTAACGTTGGTTATACCGTACTCCTCAAGCAATTTTTGCGAACGCTCGTCTTGGACGAACAGATGGTTAAAGCAACTCAGCATCTTACGGTACGGAGAACCATACCATTGGAAAAACAATTGATCCTGACGAAAGATAGCAGAAATAATATAGACTGGTATATTACGACGCTTTAGCTCGTTAAGGTAGTTTCCCCAAAATTCATATTTTATGAATACGGCAACAGCCGGATTTGCCAGATTAATAAATTTCTTCACCCTGTATGGCGTATCAAACGGCAAGTAGCATATAACATCTGCTCCATTATAATTCTTGCGTACTTCATAACCCGAGGGTGAGAAAAAGGTAAGCAGTATTTTATAATCGGGATGTTCTGCCTTAATCTTTTCCATCATAGGCCGGCCTTGCTCAAACTCCCCCAGTGATGAGGCGTGAAACCAGATATACTTGGCATTCCGGTCTATTTTGCTCCTTAATATAGAGTTGGTTTTCCATTGCCCCAAACGCATCATCCTTGCCTTTTTATGAAAAGGAGAAATCAGCGCTACAATGAAAGCATAGAAGTGTATCAATAAACTGTACATAGCATGTCCGGTTCTCAATCTGCAGTTATTTAAGTATTTCTATTGCACGTTGAATACGGCGAATAGATTCTTCTTTGCCCAATGCTTCGGTAATATCAAAGATATGAGGTCCTTTGCCTTCGCCTACCAAAGCCAAGCGGGTTGCATTCATTATATTTCCCAGATGATAACCTTTACTTTCGATCCAGGCTTTCACTTCTTCTTCAGTACCTTCTATATCGAATGGTTCACGTGTGCGTAATACTTCTATCAGTTCGGCTAGTTGGGCAGCCGATTCGTCTTTCCAACGTTTCTTCGTAGTCTTTTCGTCGTACTGCGTTGGAGCAACGAAGAAGAAGGAACAAACATCCCATAATTCTTTCACGAAGTTTACGCGGTCTTTCATCATGGCTACCACTTTTTCTACGTATGCAAATTCTGCTTTTATGCCGTGCTCTTCAAGAAAAGGCAAAAACATTTTAGCAATTTCTTCATTGCTTTTTTGCTGAATATACTGGTGATTGAACCATTTTCCTTTCTCATAATCAAACTTGGCTCCGCTACGGCTGCAATGAGACAGATTAAAAGATTGTATCAGTTCATCCATACTCATCACTTCCTGGTCATTGCCTGGATTCCAACCTAAGAGAGCGAGAAAGTTCACAACAGCTTCGGGCAAGTAACCGCTTTCGCGATATCCTGACGAGATGTCTCCGGTTTTTGGATCATGCCATTCCAACGGAAATACAGGGAAGCCCAGACGGTCACCGTCACGTTTACTCAACTTGCCATTGCCTTCAGGCTTCAGGAGCAAAGAGAGATGTGCAAACTGAGGCATTGTTTCGGTCCAACCAAAGAAACGGTAGAGCAATACGTGCAACGGAGCACTCGGCAACCATTCTTCACCACGGATAACATGGGTTACTTCCATCAGATGGTCGTCTACAATATTTGCCAAATGATATGTGGGAAGCTCGTCTGCCGACTTATAAAGTACCTTGTCATCCAGAATAGAAGAGTTGATAATGACTTCGCCACGGATAAGGTCGTTTACATGAATATCTTCGTTGGGTTCTATCTTGGCACGCACCACGTATTGGTTTCCTGCTTCGATTAATGCTTTTACCTCATCTGCCGGAAGTGTAAGCGAGTTGCGCATTTGCAAACGGGTGGAAGCATCATACTGGAAGTTGGATACTTCAGCGCGTTTAGCCTCCAGTTCCTGAGGGGTATCAAATGCGATGTAGGCATGACCGGCATCCAGAAGCTGGTCTACATATTTCTTATAAATATTTCTACGTTCGCTCTGGCGATACGGGCCGTAGTTTCCGCCAAACCCTACTCCTTCGTCAAACTTAATGCCTAACCAAGTGAGAGCTTCGATTATGTAATCTTCTGCTCCGGGAACGAAACGTTGTGAATCTGTATCTTCTATACGGAGAATCAAATCTCCACCTTGTTGTTTTGCAAATAGATAGTTGTATAAAGCAGTACGAACACCACCAATATGCAACGCCCCCGTAGGACTGGGTGCAAAACGTACTCTTACTTTTCTTTGAGTCATAGTGCTTACCTTTAATAATGCGGCAAAAGTACATCTTTTATTTCTCATAGTAAACTTTTTTATGTACATTTCGCCCCGACAAAGAAACATCAATTATGAAATTAAAGAGTTACAGCATACCTTCCGTTATCTACTTTATCGTATCAGCTTTGCTGATCGCTTATTTTTTTCCGCGCGAAGGAAAGTTCCGGTATCAGTTTTACGAAGGTAAACCGTGGCGTTACGGATTGCTAACTGCTCCAAGTGACTTCCCTATTTATAAGACAGACGAAGAAGTAAAAGCAGAAAAAGACAGCGTCCTGAAAAACTTCGAACCCTATTACAGATTAGATACAAAAACAGAAAACAACGAAATAGCCAAGCTCCGTACCAACTATAACGCGACGCTGCACAGCAAAGCCACCCCGGCTTATATGCAATACATCGAAAAAAGCCTGATATACCTTTACAACAAGGGTATCATCTCTCCGCAAGCATTGGAAGACTTAAAAAAGGAAGATATCTTTAAAGTGAATCTACTCGAGAACAACATTGCCAGACCTTGCTATATAAGCGATTTTTTCACCGTAAAAACAGCTTACGAATACATCATCAATAATTGTCCGTCACATCTGGACAAAGCCGTTCTGCAATCGTGCGACATAAATAACTATCTGGAAGAAAATATCACTTACGATCAGGCCACCTCCGAAAAAGTACGGACAGACATACTTCAAAGCGTCTCCATCTCCAACGGCATGGTACAAGCAGGAGAGCGCATTGTAGACCGCGGAGAAATCATAGACAACCATACATACAACGTACTCCGTTCCCTCAAAACCGTACACGAATCAAAAACCGGAGGGACGCAACGGCAAAGCATCATTCTTGCCGGACAGTTTGTACTTGTCTTTGGTATCATGTTTTGTTTTTGGTTATACCTGTGGTCTTTCAGGCCAAGAATATTTCACAATAAAAAGAATACGTTTTTCTTGTTGAGCTGCATATTCACCGGTTGTATCCTGACAGAATTATGCGTCACTTACGGACTGTTTAACATTTACATCCTTCCGTACGCCATTGTGCCAATTGTGATCCGTACGTTTTTCGACTCAAGAACAGCTCTGTTCACACATCTGGTTACAATTCTGATCTGTTCGCTGATGGCACCTTTCCCTCACGAATTCCTGATCCTGCAAATTATCGCAGGTATGGTAGTAACATTCAGCTTGAAAGAATTGTCGCAACGCTCGCAATTAATCCGCTGTGCATTCTTCATCTTTATGTCATACACTATTGTATATATCAGCCTCACGATTTACCAGGAAGCTAACTTTAAAAAGATAAACTGGATGATGATGCTCTATTTCGGTATTAATTTCATCCTCCTAATGTTTACCTACGTATTGGTTTATATGTTGGAAAAGACTTTTGGCTACGTATCGAGTATCACATTAGTAGAATTATCCAACATCAACACGCCGATATTAAAGAAGCTCAGTGAAACCTGCCCCGGTACATTCCAGCACTCTCTGCAGGTATCTATTCTTGCTTCTGAGGCAGCAGCCAAAATCGGGGCAGATTCGCAGTTAGTCCGTACCGGAGCTATGTACCACGATATAGGAAAAATGAGCAACCCGGTTTTCTTTACCGAAAATCAAAGCAGCGTGAATCCCCATGACAAGCTGGCCTTTGACGAAAGCGCACAAATCATCATTAGCCATATCACCGAAGGTGTTAAAATTGCAGAGAAAGCAGGATTGCCAAAAGCCGTAATCAACTTTATCCGTACCCACCACGGACGCGGCAAAGCAAAATACTTCTATAACTCTTTCAAGAATCAATATCCCGACAAGGAGATAGACGAAGAAGCATTTACATACCCTGGTCCGAATCCGTTCTCGAAAGAAACCGCCGTCTTAATGATGGCCGACTCTGTAGAAGCCGCCTCGCGAAGCCTCAAAGAGCATACGGAAGAAGGCATACAACAGTTGGTAAACAAAATTATAGATAGCCAGATTGCCGACGGATTATTAAGAAACACACCTCTTACATATAAAGATGTAGAGACGATAAAAAACGTCTTTGTTGAAAAACTAAAAATCATGTACCATACCCGAATCAGCTACCCGGATTTGAAGAAGTGATGTGCTCCAACAAACCCGCACACGCATCTTCCAGCAAATCGAGGACGAGTTCGAAACCTTCTTCTCCGCTATAATACGGGTCGGGGATATAATCATATAATTTGTTACGTGAATACTCGGTCATCTGATGTATCTTCTGTACGGATTCCAGGTCGGGTGCTTTCTGTTTCAAACGGTCTATATTTTGATCGTCCATACCAATAATCAGATCAAAGTCAAAGAAGTCCGATGTACAGACCGGACGGGAAATGGATTCCAACACATATCCGCGACGCGCAGCATGAGCACGCATCCGGGGATCAGCTTTTTCGCCTTGATGGTAGCCTATCAAACCCGCCGAATCAATCTCAAAGCGGTCTGCCATCCCAGCATCTTTCACCATTTTTTTCATCACTGCTTCTGCTGACGGAGAGCGGCAAATATTACCGAGACACACAAATAGTAACTTTATTTTCTTCTTTTCCATAATTATCTATATTTTCAATTATTTTTCAAGCCGGATCCACATCATAATGCACCAGCAATTGCTTAAACGCAGGATATTGCATCATCTCCGCATGAACTCTCTCCAGTATTTCCCGTACCGGAGCTATAGCTGCTGCTATTTCAATCTTCAATATAATTTTCTTTATATGCAATGTTTGCACACGGGTAACAGGTGGAGTAACCGGTCCCAAGACACGTTCTCCCAAATGTAAACGCAGCTTGCCGGCATACATCGAAGACATTTCCGACAATACGGATTCATTACGGCTACGAAGCACCAGCACTATCAACCGATAATAAGGCGGATACCGGAACATACTACGCTCACTCAACTGCAAACCTACCATCTCTTTGTAGGCAAAATGTTGTACCATCCGGATAATCGGATGTTCAGGCTGTGAAGTCTGAAGAATAACGGTTCCGCGTTTATCCCGTCTGCCTGCACGGCCACTGACCTGTACCATCAACTGAAAGGCCCGTTCGTGAGCGCGGAAATCCGGGAAGTTCATCAAACTATCAGCATTCAGAATCCCGACAACCGAGACATTTCCAAAATCCAATCCTTTCGAAAGCATCTGCGTACCAATCAGTATTTGCGTTTTACCTTGTTCAAAATCCGAAATAATACGCTCATAAGCGGTGCGGGTACGAGCCGTATCAAAATCCAATCTCTCCACCTTAGCCACAGGGAAAAGTGTTGCTATCTCTTCTTCCACCTTCTCCGTACCGAAACCCATCATCCGCAAATCAGCTTCTTTACATTCCGGGCAAGCAGGCGGCAACTGGATCGCATAACCACAATAGTGACAGACTAGCCGATTATGTATCTTATGATACGTCAGACTTACATCACAGTTTACGCAATGGGGCACCCAACCACAACTCTTACATTCTATCATAGGAGCAAAACCACGACGGTTCTGAAACAAAATAACTTGTTCGCCAACGGCTAATGCATCGTTTATCTTTGTCACCAGCAAAGGCGAAAAAAGTGTATCTTTCATTATCTTCTTCCGCTTCAATTCCTTTATGTCTACAGGCATTATTTCCGGCATCAATACGTCTCCATAACGGGTGGTAAGCTCCACCAGGCCATACTTTCCGGTAGTTGCATTGAAATAAGAATCTATAGATGGAGTAGCCGAACCCAAAAGCGTTTTAGCCCCATGCATACCGGCAAGCACAATAGCAGCATTACGGGCATGATAGCGGGGAGCCGGGTCTTGCTGTTTATAAGTATTCTCGTGTTCTTCATCAACAATAATCAGCCCTAAATCTTTAAACGGCAAGAATAAAGACGAACGGACTCCCAGAACCAGCATCGGTTCATTGCCATGCAAAAGTTTATTCCAGACCTCCACCCTTTCATTATCCGAGAATTTAGAATGATAAACCAATAAGCGATTGCCAAACAATTTAGCCAGCCGCTCTGTTATTTGTGTAGTAATAGCTATCTCGGGCAACAAGTACAAAACCTGGCGTCCTAATTTCAGAACCTCATCAATCAAATGAATATACACCTCCGTCTTGCCACTGGAAGTAACGCCATGCAACAAGCAAACCTCTTTGGTTTTAAATACATCATGGATCTCACCGTAAGCCTTTTCTTGAGCAGCGCTAAGTGGCTGCAACGGAAGCAAACGGCAAACGGATATTTGTAAACGCCCTACTTCCTTTTCATAACATTCCAAAACACCTCGTTTCAGCAGACCATCCAACACATTGGACGTGCATCCGCTACGTTCCAGCAATTCTTTTTTAGAAAGCTCCTTGCGAAGTACCGGGTTCAATGTATGGCTGAGGTCAAGAAAGCTAACAAGCAACAATTCCTGCTTCTTTGCCCTTTTCAGTTCATGAAAGACCTCCTGAAGCTTTTCCTCATCATAAAAAGTCTCTACCAGGCGGATAAATGTCCGAGTCTTCGGCACAAAGCCTCGTTTTAACTCTTCACTAACCTCTACGGCTCCACGTGACATCAAAGAAGCCACAACAGGAACAACATTACGCAATCCGGTTTTCTTTTCAAGTTCGGACACAGTCAGCTTCAACGCGCCGCCAAAAGCATCCAAAACGCTCTGCTCATTAGGACGTAAAGGAGTATCAGCTTCGTAGTCTTCATTGTAAATCACAGATGTTTCGCTCTCCAGCTTCAATCCTGAGGGCAAAGCTGCCTTATAAACATCTCCCAACTTACAGAGATAATACGACGAAATCCATTTCCAGAAACGCAACTGCGGACGACGAAGTACAGGTGAAGCATCCAGTAAGGCATAAATATCTTTCGTTTCAAATGAAGACAGTGGTTCCTTATCATGTACTGCCATTACGATAGCCGTATAATATCGTTTCTTTCCGAAGTGTACAATAACACGGCAACCGGGCGTCACCGCTTTTTCCATATCCTCAGGAATACGGTAAGTGTAACTATTCTCCAGAGGCAATGGGAGTATCACGTCTGCAAACTTCATCTTCTGTTTTTCGTTTTATCGTTTGTTTGAACCATCCTATTCTCGGGCTGCTCTGCCGGGCGTTTGTATTGATGCGTCATACTTACCGGTAGAAACGTTCAATACTTGTAAGCAGAAATTTCGCCCTGCGAAAGCCAAGCCAAAAGTAACAAAAAAAGACCGGACTTGTTAGCCCGGCCTTCCTTTATCTATAAATATAGTTCAGAACAAAATGGCCGCTGTAACAGACCAACCGCGGTTCTTTGCTTTCAGGTCTACCTTGGAAGCGCTAAAATCATCAGTCAAGCCCAGTCCGTAATTGAAGCCTACCTGCAAATGTTTGATCAGTTCCACGCCTGCACCAAAATTCAACCCGGCATTAAAGTTTTTTGCTTTTAATTCTCCGTCAATCTGTCCCGGGATATCCCAGATTTTATCTCCTCCTACGCGGAAGCCGATATAAGGGCCTGCTGCCAGATAAACCTTAACGATAGGCAATCCGAATTTCCACTTCAGATTAACGGGAATATCAAGATAATCGGTCTTCAGGCTCTTCGAATTAATAGAGTTGGAAGCATCCACCCCTTTCTGGGAATACAAGACTGCCGCATCAATTCCCATACCAAACATCGGCATCATGGCTTCGATCATCGGCCCTACCTGGAACCCTGTCACATTACTGGAGTTAAGAATATCTTTATTAAAGTGTACGGATGAGATATTCACACCACCTTTAATACCGAATTTAACCTGAGCTTTCGCCGGAACAACGGTCAAAGCGAACAAAGCTATTAAAAGGAGTCCTGCTATTTTCTTCATATTTTTCTCTTATTAATTGTATTCCTGGCTGCAAATAAACAGACTTTTCACCTAATAAACAAATATTCCCCAACAAGTGTTCAAACATCCGTAAAAAGGAAAGCACAGGCCGAAACGGAGCTCATCCCGTCTGTAGACCGTGCTTCTTTTCCTAATTATTATGGCAAAATAATTAAAGACAACGTCATAACAACGTGCCTCTTTGACGAACGAATGGATAAAAGAATAAGAGGAAACCGCGAACGGTTCTTTTTGTTCTCTCTTCCGGTCTTTCCTCGAGGCCGTCTGAAATTTACCGGCTTTGCAGGTCTTCTGACTTACTTCCGGTCTGGACGCCTTCCCATTCTTACGAAGAACAGTGGCAATGGTGTTGTCCAATCCGTTTACGAAGTTTACAGCAGCGGGACTGTCCGGGATTTACACCCGATTCCCTTTTAATTCCTTCTTGCGATTGCAATACGGAAACAAAGCTTGCGACAAAGATACATAAAGTTTTATGTCAACCAACCTCCCGGCATATCTTTTTATTTATATATGCAAGAGCTGCGCCTATGGCTGTGCAATATTCGGCATGTGCCGGTATCAGGAAACGCACGTTACACATTTCTTCCAGACGCGGAAAGATGTCGGCACATTGTGGCAAACGCGTCAAATTACCTATCAGTACAAAATCTTTGATCGTACTGTTCAAAGAAGCGAAGATCGTACATTGGCCAATGGTTTGCAGAACCATGTGTACAATACCCAATGCCACATCTTCGGCCGGCGCATTAGCATCGGCTTTTCCGAAAACCGAAGCCGTAACGTCGAGCGGCAAGCCGGGCAACGGATAGCGGGTAATGTCCTTTATCTGCAAATCGATATTGTCAAGCGAACCGTGTTCGGCCAGTGAAACAATATGGTGAAAATCTTGTGTCTTCAACAACAATTTGGACAGTCCCAGGATAGTTCCGCCGCCAACCCCCAGACCTCCGATATGTTCAACCTTATCATTCATCACCTTGACAATCGAAGTTCCCGTACCCATACTGACAACAAGCAGGTCTTTCAGGTCTGTCATATACTGAGCTCCTAAACCATTAGCCAAAAACTCGTCAGCTTTCGCCGTTGGCAAACCATAAAGCGGCTGGTCTATATATGCACTACCCACACCGGTTAGAATGACTTTCTCTATTGTAGACAACGAAATATCATTATCATAAATATATTTACCCAAAGCCCCGAAAAGCGAAGTCACCGGATCTGTTGCTTTTACAAACATCGGATTCTTTATTTTCCCATCAGCAACACCAACGATTTTCGTCGTGCTGCCCCCCACATCGATACCTATAACAATACCCATAGTAGTCTAAGTTATTAATGTTACCGCCGCGAATTTACACATTATTTATATACCCTCGGTTGCCACTAAAAAAGAACTGCGCAACTTCCTTTCGGAGATTGCGCAGTTTTTATAGAAAAGCCTTATGCTCTGATTACTTATTCGCCAAGCAAGATTTCCAGTATCTGGCAAGCGGCCTTAGCTACAGAAGTACCAGGACCAAAAATAGCGGCAACTCCTGCCTTATATAAGAAATCGTAATCCTGTGCTGGAATAACACCACCGGCTATAACGATGATGTCTTCACGACCCAGCTTCTTCAACTCTTCAATTACCTGAGGAACTAAAGTCTTATGGCCTGCAGCCAAAGAAGAAACACCCATTACATGGACGTCGTTTTCTACAGCCTGGCGCGCAGCTTCGGCCGGAGTCTGGAACAAGGGTCCCATATCTACGTCGAATCCACAGTCTGCATAACCTGTAGCAACAACCTTTGCACCACGGTCGTGTCCGTCCTGACCCATCTTAGCGATCATGATACGGGGCTGGCGACCTTCTTTCTTAGCAAACTCAGCCGTAAGTTCACAAGCCTTTTCGAAGTCTGCATCTTTCTTTGATTCTGATGAATACACGCCTGATATAGTTCTAATGATTGCTTTATAACGACCTACTACTACTTCGCAGGCATCCGAGATTTCGCCCAGGGATGCACGCAAACCGGCAGCTTTAACTGCCAGTTCCAGCAAGTTGCCTTTCTTAGTTTTCACACATTCAGTGATGTCGGCCAATGCTTTCTGAACAGCGGCTTCGTCACGGTTTTCACGCAGCACCTTCAAAGCAGCTATCTGTTCGTTACGTACGGCCGTATTATCGATCTCAAGAATATCAATAGGATCTTCCTTCGGTAAACGATATTTATTAACACCTACGATTGTCTGGATACCAGAGTCTATACGAGCCTGTGTACGTGCAGCAGCTTCTTCGATACGCATCTTTGGCAGACCGGTTTCGATAGCTTTCGCCATACCGCCCATGCTTTCGATTTCCTGGATCAAAGCCCAGCCTTTATGTACCAGTTCGTTTGTCAATGTCTCGATGTAATAAGAACCGGCCCAAGGGTCGATTTCCTTACATATCTGAGTTTCTTCCTGGATATAAATCTGCGTATTACGTGCGATACGGGCAGAGAAGTCTGTCGGTAATGCAATAGCCTCATCCAAGGCGTTGGTATGCAAAGACTGGGTATGTCCCAGAGCTGCAGCCATTGCTTCGATACAAGTACGGCCTACGTTGTTGAACGGATCTTGCTCGGTCAACGACCAGCCAGAAGTCTGGCAGTGTGTACGCAAAGCCAATGATTTCGGGTTCTTGGCGCCGAAGCTGTTCACAATCTTAGACCACAACATACGTGCAGCACGCATCTTGGCAATTTCCATGAAGTGGTTCACGCCGATAGCCCAGAAGAATGACAAACGCGGAGCGAATGCATCCACATCGATACCTGCATTTACACCGGCACGGAGGTATTCCATACCGTCGCACAATGTATAAGCCATTTCTATATCTGCGGTAGCACCGGCTTCCTGCATGTGGTAACCGGAGATAGAGATAGAGTTGAACTTCGGCATCTTCTGTGATGTATATTCGAAGATATCAGCAATAATCTTCATTGAAAATTCCGGGGGGTAAATATAAGTATTACGCACCATGAATTCTTTCAGGATATCGTTCTGGATTGTACCTGCCATTTCTTCCAACTTAGCGCCTTGTTCCAGACCTGCGTTGATGTAGAATGCCAGAACAGGAAGTACGCCACCGTTCATTGTCATAGATACAGACATCTTGTTCAATGGAATGCCGGCAAACAATACTTTCATGTTTTCCAGTGAGCAGATAGATACACCGGCCTTACCAACGTCGCCTACTACACGTTCGTTGTCGGCATCATAACCACGGTGAGTCGGAAGGTCGAATGCTACAGACAGACCTTTCTGGCCTGAAGCCAAGTTACGACGGTAAAAAGCATTTGACTCTTCTGCGGTAGAGAAACCTGCGTACTGGCGGATTGTCCAGGGACGCATAGCGTACATGCCACTATACGGGCCACGCAGATAAGGAGCCAGACCGGAAGCATAGTTCAAGTGTTCCATGCCTTCGAGGTCTTCTTTTGTATATACGGGTTTCACCTCGATGTGTTCGGGTGTTTTCCAATTGGCTTCAATGCCATTGGCTTTTGCCCATTCGGCAACATTGGTTGCTGCGAATCCGGCATTCTTTATATCTATATTTTTAAAATTCGGTCTCATAATTGTTTCTACTTAAGCGATTCCTAATTTAGCGTTGAAAGCCTGCAATGTTTCAAGCACATTACTCTTAACATGAATAAACTGATCGATACCCTGAGCTTTCAGGTCTTCCATGCAAGCAGGAGCACCAGCTACAACAAACTGAGCACGTCCGGCCAAGGCCTTCAATGCCGCAGGAGCATATTCTGCATATTCATCATCGCTGGAGCAAAGAACTACAATAGAAGCACCTGCCTTAACAGCTGCATCTACACCGGCTTCAACTGTATCGAAACCTAAGTTGTCAATTATCTTATATCCGGCACAACCAAAGAAGTTACTAGAGAACTGAGAACGAGCCAGACGCATAGCCAGATTACCGATAGTAAGCATAAATACCTTCGGTTCTTTTCCGCTCTTTTCAGTAGCCAGACGCAAAGCTTCAAACTGTGACGCACCGCGAGAGAAGTCCAATGCAGCAACTGTAGCCTCGCCACAATGGCCGCCACCACAGCAACAAGAAGCTTCTTCTTTTATCTTTCCGGCAGCTACTTCGTTGAAGTTAGGGAACTGGTTAGATCCCAACAGGATTTCACGACGGGTAGCAACATTCTTCTTACGGGCATCATTAGAAGCATTTACAGCTTTCTGGATTTCGCCGGCTTTGGCAGCAGCACCGAAACCGCCCTTTTCTTCTGTTTCCAGGAACAACTTCCAGGCTACATCAGCCATAGAGTTTGTAAGAACTTCTACATAATATGAACCAGCAGACGGATCAACTACCTTGTCGAAATGACATTCTTCTTTCAACAGTAATTGTTGATTGCGGGCAATACGTTCGGAGAAATCGTCCGGAGTCTGATAAGTCTTATCAAACGGACGGACTGTAATTGAATCAACACCAGCAATAGCAGCAGACATAGCCTCTGTCTGAGAACGCAACAAGTTTACGTGAGCATCGTAAATTGTCATATTCCATTCTGAAGTCTGTGCATGGGCAACCATCTTACAAGCGCAGCGGCACATTCCGTTTTCTGCCTTATTAGGACATTCCGACGGACAGTGGCAAACAGGATTGTAGGCAGCCACGATTTCAGCCCACAACCAACGTGCTGCACGGAACTTAGCAATTTCCATGAAGTAGTTAGAGCTGATACCCATATTGAATTTGATCTTCTTCGCTACTTCGTCAGCTTCGAATCCGGCTTCTGTCAATTTAGCCATCAATTCGTTACCCCAAGCCAAAGCGAAACCTAATTCCTGAGCAATATAAGCTCCTGCATTCGTGAAATAGAATGAATTTACAGCCAATACACGGTAACGAGGCAGAGCCTTACCAGCCTTGAGCACGGCTGCTGCAGCTTCTACCCAGTTTTCATTGTCTTTGCCTTTTACTAAAGGTTTCTTGAATGCATCATAATTAACAGAACCAAAGCACTTACTCAAATCTGCGCCCTTACCCTTGAAGTAATCCGCCAGAATACCGATCAACTTCTCAGCTTTGCAGTTGCAAGTGTTGAAATTAAGTTCCACACATTCCGGGCAAATACCATCCAGCAATGCAGCAATATTTTCAGCATTTACTTCATCTCCCTTGATAATAAATCCAAGAGAGTTAACACCTTTGTTCAGTAAATCGAGGGCCTTTTCGTTTGCACCTTTAAAACATTCTACTTCAATGTTCTGGCGTACTTTCCAATCGTTGTCTTTTTTCGTACCCCGAACATACGGAAATTCACCGGGAAGAGACTCGGTAGTTTTCAGACCTTCGATGTCTTCTGCACGATAGAAAGGATTTACATTAAACCCTTCGCCTGTTTTCCATACAAGCTTTTTCTCAAACGGTACCCCTTTCAGGTCGGCCGTAATCTTCGCCATCCATTCTTCAGTAGATATGGGAGCGAATTCCGAGAAAAGTTTTTCTTTTAGTTCTGCCATAATATTAGTTGTTTATAAAACTTGGTATTAGTAATGTTGAATATTTCGTTCAATTACAGCAGGCAAAGGTAGAATAAATAAACAGGACGAACAACGAAAAATAAACGAAATCATGCCCGATTTTAACGCCTTTTAGAGATGATGTGCCATCTTTAGTTTACATAATGACAGAAAGTATAAAAATAATCTTCAAAAAAATAGAGTAATAATTTGACGGTTTAAAATTATCACTAATTTTGCATCGTCGTACAGCAACAAGCTAAACGATACAAATGGTGCATTCGTCTAGTGGTCCAGGACGCCGCCCTCTCACGGCGGAAACTCGGGTTCGACCCCCGGACGCACTACCCTTCAAAAAAACAAAACATCCCGATCATTTTTGAAAATCATCGGGATGTTTTTCAAAAATGATCGGGATGTTTTTTACAGACAAAAAAGATCAATAATCTAAGACCTGCTAATCTCCCCGCGGCCTGCTAAACACTGAGGCAAGCCATAAGACAATAACTGCGCCAATTGTAGCAGTGATCAGACTACCTATCAAACCAATTGCAGATATACCGAACATACTGAATACCCAGCCACCCACTACACCGCCAATAATACCCAGCAGCAAATTAATAATCAACCCGAAGCCGCCACCTCTCATTATCTTTCCGGCAAGATAGCCGGCCACTATACCTATCAGTATATACCATATAAAACTCATATCATTTATATATTTAGTTGTTCTCTTTAAAAAACAATCTTCTTCCTGATAAGTTGGAGTTATACCTGAATATTTAACAGATAAGCTATTAGCAAACAAAATCTCGCACACTTTATATTTAATAAATAGGCTAAATAAAAAAGAATCATCATATTTGTAAAAACAATATACTATAAGCTATTATGAAAACTAAAAAGACAATTTTTCTTACCGGAGCAACAGGTACCATGGGAAAGGCAGGACTGGAAGAACTATCGGGAAGATTAGATCGTTTTAATATCACATTACTGGCACGTCCGAGCCAAACCAACAAAAAAAAACTAGCGGCATACGAACATAAGAAAGGCATTCGGATCGTCTGGGGAGACCTTACCAATTACAACGACATACTGAACGGAGTAACCGGAGCAGACTATGTATTGCATGTAGGAGGAATGGTTTCTCCTGCAGCCGATTACTATCCGAAGAAAACCCGGAAAGTAAATACCGCAGCAGCCGAATATATTGTAAAAGCGGTAAAAGCCCAACCGAACGCAGATCAGATAAAAGTGGTTTACATTGGTTCTGTTGCACAAACCGGACACCGCAACGCTCCAATCCATTGGGGACGAACCGGCGACCCGATTTGTGCCAGTATCTACGACCACTATGCCATATCCAAAACAATAGCCGAACGCATATTTGTAGAATCCGGAATCAAACACTGGGCTTGTCTTCGCCAAACAGGCATTCTTTGTCCTGAGCTGTTATACAAAGGGTCCGATCCGATCACATTTCATGTCCCGATAGATGGCGTACTGGAATGGGCAACAGCCGAAGATTCGGGGCGCTTGCTTGCAAATGTTTGCGAAGACAGTGTACCGGACGAGTTCTGGAACCGTTTTTATAACATCAGTAGTGGTCCGTCTTACCGGCTAACCAACTATGAATTCGAATGCAAACTACTGAAGGCAATCTCCTGTCCACCTCCGGAAAAGATATTTGAACCGAACTGGTTTGCCTTACGAAACTTCCATGGGCAATGGTATACCGACTCTGACATTTTGGAAAATTATCTACATTTCCGTAGCAACCAATCCTGTGATGATTATTTCCGGTGGATGGCAAAGCAAGTTCCCTGGTACTTCCACCTATCCAAAATCACACCGGCATTCATTATCAAAAAAATGATGAAGGCCATTGCATCCCAAAAGGGTCTGGGCACACTTAATTGGATAAAAACAAAAAACCAGCATCGCATCTCGGCCTATTTCGGCTCTTATGAAGCATGGGAAGCTATTCCAGACTGGAATAAAATAAATAAAGAACATCCTTCCGAAATTCCTGTTATATTAAAACATGGGTACGATGAAACAAAGCCCAAAGAAGAATTAGACATTGAAGACATGCAACAAGCCGCCCTGTTTCGAGGTGGCAAATGCCTGTCCGGTACAATGGTTAAAGGAGATTTAGCTTCGCCACTGGAATGGGAGTGCCAATTCGGTCATCGGTTCAAAGCATCTCCAAACTTAATTTTACTGGGAGGCCACTGGTGTACGGAATGCCTGCCCTTGCCCTGGAATTACGACGAAATAGCCAAAGGCAATCCCTTCTTTGCCCAGGTATGGCATGCCTCCCATGATAAGGATGAACATAACATATATGACGAATCAATTTTCGAAGGAATGGAATAAAAAAGGCATAAACAACAACCGGAATCTATAACGGACAAAAGATTAATTCTCAAAAAATCTTATGTTCCAGCCCTTTAATGGCAATAAGGGTTAACAATTGGAATAGTTCTTTTAAAACACACTAAAAATGCGCCCGGATTATATCAATTCACAGTCTATTTATGTTGTATAAATAACACATACCATAAACATAAAACATAATATTATCATGACAAAAGGATCTATCGGTTTGAATGCTGGAGCCGTCTGGAATTTACTATCGGATGGTGAGCGCTGGAGTTTTGAGACGTTGAAGAAAATGACATTTCTATCGGATGCCGAATTATGGTCTGCTATAGGTTGGTTGGCCAGAGAAAATAAAATCGAAATCGACACATCCAGCAGTAAGTTAATTTTCTGCCCCGGTACTAACTTTTATTTCTAAAAAAGGATGTGCAGTCCATAGCAAAGGGAAAACCAGGTATATCCCTTTGCTATGGATTTTTACTTAACCAGCAATTGTTCTACCACAGCACTATCGCCATCATTAGGGGCAGGTTGTATTCCCAGTAAACGAGTAATCAACAAATATAAATTGACATTCGCCATAGTAGGTACCTCTACGTGTTTCTTAAACGAAGGACCGGCTGCATAAAAAATTGCCTCCATCTCGGGTGCAAAATTATCATACCCGTGAGTGGCTCCTTTATACGGGGTTATCTTCTTTTCTCTGAAATGCACATAACTTCCTATATCCGGAAGTACTACCAAATCTCCAATACGCGGATTCGATCCGTAAATATATTTAGACGGAATTTCATCTTTTTTCCAAACCGTTATATGTGGAACTTGCTTCAAAATGGCATACGCGCTATCCAAATAAGTTTTCTTAGGATAAAGGAGAGTCGGAACGCCGTCAAATACATATTCGAAACTATCCAAAGGCAAATAATCTATCAGGTTAACATAATTTTCAGGATAATAGGTAGCCATTCCATGATCGGAAAGAACAACAAAGTCTATTTTATCAAAAACATCAAGTTTGCGGGCTTCCGTAAAGAAATGATTTAATACACCATCCAATTCTTCAACTTTCTCTAACGTGGCAGAAGAATCGGGTGTACTATAATGTCCTATAGCGTCCGGTTCTTCCATATACCACATAATTAAATGGGGCCGGTCGGCTTCGGGCAACCTCAACCATGAAATAACAGAATCCGCACGTTCGGAGAACGATACGGATTTATCAAACTTTTTCCAGATAGAGGGTTGCATTCCATGAACCGGTACTTCGCTGCCCACCCAATAAAAAGAAGCAGCACGCACACCTTGCTTTTCTGCCGTATTCCAAATAGGTTCCCCACCATAAAAGAATGAAGTCAGATCTCCCATCCGGTATATGCTATCCACATCGGGAGCGTAAAAGAAATTATTTATTAAACCATTATGATCGGGATGCAAACCAGTAGCCATAGCATAATGGTTCGGAAAAGTAACACTTGGAAAACAGGGGCGAAATGTAGAACGGACACCAACATTAGCTAAAGAATCTAATGTAGGGGTATTAGCGCGTGAAGGATAATCGGATCGAAATCCATCCATAGAAAGCACTACAACATAGCGATCGGAAGACGAAACCGTCGGCTTACAACTACACAAAAAACATATCAACAAACAAGTAATGCTATAAAAATAAAATTGTCTCATATATATACATTAATTATTACGGTGGCAAAGGTACGATTAAAAAAGACTTGCGATATTTCAAACGGAAGAAAAACAATATATGTACAAAAATCAACGACTTTTGACAATTGATAAAAAAACAACTAAAAGCAAAAAATTAAAAGATTTGTAATAATAAAGGATTCATTATATGTCTGCTATTCAAAAAACAAAACTTAACTTTGTGGCGTTTTTATTAATTAAACAAAATCTATTATGCGTAAACATTTACAGACTCTTTTCCTTTTTTCGGTATTGAGTTTCTTGTTCACCGTCTCTTCTGTGGCACAGGTTACTACTGCCAGCATCAGTGGGAAAGTTGTGTATGAGGATGAACCAGTTATCGGTGCAACTGTCGTTGCAATACATGAACCTTCAGGTACGCGTTACGGAACCGTTACGAATATTGACGGACGTTACACCCTCCCTAATATGCGTGCCGGCGGACCTTACAAGGTTGATATTTCTTATGTCGGATATCAACCCATCGCTTTTACAAATATTTCGTTGAACCTGGGTGATAACTACGCTTTGAATGCTTCATTAAAAGAATCTTCGGAGCTTTTGGAAGAAGTTGTTGTTATTGGTTCCAGCAACAGTAATATGAAAAGCGACCGTGCAGGCGCTATCACAAGCATTACAAGAGAAGGCATTGAAGCCATTCCAACCATCAGCCGTAGCATGAACGACATCATGCGTATGTCTCCACAGTCATCAACAACAACCAACGGTTTCGCCGTAGGTGGCGGAAACTACCGTCAGTCATACGTAACAGTCGATGGTGCTGCATTTAATAATGCTTTCGGTATCGGCCAGAATCTTCCGGCAAACGGCTCTCCTATCTCTCTTGATGCTTTGGAACAGATCACCGTATCTGTTACTCCTTACGATGTCCGTCAGAGCGGATTTACAGGTGGTTCTATCAATGCTGTAACACGCTCGGGTGATAATAAATTCAAAGCAACAGCTTATACGTATCTGAATAACCAAAGTCTGAAAGGTGTACACGTAGACGACTATACTTTGAAGCGCAGTAAAGCCCAATATTATACGTATGGGGCCAGTATTGGCGGCGCAATAATAAAAGATAAATTATTCTATTTCGTGAACGGAGAATACGAAGATAACGTAACAGCCGGCCCTATCACTCGTCCGCGTACCAGCGATAGTGAACAATGGGGTGATAATAACATAAACCGCCCGACCGTAAGCGACATGGATATGATGAGCAAATACATGTCTGAAAAATACGGATATAACACAGGACGTTATTCCGGATATGATATTAAAACACCAGCCTACCGTATTATGGCACGTTTAGACTGGAATATTAATGATAACAATAAGATCAACTTCCGTTTTTCTAAGACTCATACAAAAGATTCAAACTCACCATCTTCTTCTACCAGTCCGATGAATGCAGCCAATATTTATCCGGGGCATGGCAACAACGGCGGCAGAAGTTCCAAATATGCTATGACTTATGAAAATTCACGTTACTACCAGTTACGCGACTTCATGAGTTTGGCTACCGAGTTGAACTCTCGCTTCATGGATGGAAAAATGAACAATATGGTACGTCTGACCTATTCTTACCAGAACGAGCCTCGTGAAACAGATGGAGGATTCTTCCCGACGGTAGATATCTTAAAGGACGGTGACGTATATGCATCATTCGGCCCGGACCCATTCACATACGGTAACCTTCGCAGAGTAAAAACATTTGTTGCAACAGATGAACTGAGTTACTCCACAGGAATCCACAGCATGCTGGGTGGTGTACAGTTTGAATTTAACCATTCAGAAAACGGCTTCATGCCTGCCGGTTCCGGTTATTATGTATTTTCTTCATGGGATGATTTCGTTAACAATCAAAAGCCTTCGGCTTTCGCTATCACGCATCCTAACAACAATAGCCTGAAGCAAGAAAATGCAGCGTTCAACTACGAGCAAGTTTCTCTTTATTATCAAGATGAAATGGCTTTCACCGAAAACTTTAAGCTTACTGCCGGTTTGCGTTTGGAAGTACCTATTTATCCGGCTCTGAAAAATAATTATAACGAAGAATTTGCAGGTTTGTTATTCCATGGCAAACATTATTCAACGGATCAGATGCCTAAGACAACTGTAAATCTTTCTCCGCGTGTAGGTTTCAACTGGGACTTAACCGGAGAACGTAAATACGTTCTCCGCGGCGGTATGGGGCTCTATACCGGTCGCATTCCGTTTGTCTGGATCGTTTCTGCTGTTGGGAACTCTAATGTAGGACAGTATCAGATGTTTACTTACAAATCCGACGAAGCTCCCAATTTCTCTCCTGATTTGAATGGTATACTGAACAACATGTATGGCGGCAAATATGAAGCAAAAGCATTACCGGCTCCGCAGTCTCCTACTATCATGACTGAAGACCTGAAAATGCCTTCTACATTCAAAACTTCATTAGCTTTCGACGCTAAATTGCCTGGTGATATAGGTTTCACAGTAGAAGGTATTTATAACCGTGACATCAACCCTATCGTAGTTACAAATGCAGGATTAAACGATCCTTCCGAAGTGAAGCTTTCTGCTAACGACACACGTTTGTACTATAATAACGGCTATTGTGCAACTAACAGTGAAGGCCGCGGCGTTACTCCTTATGTTATCGAAAACGGAGGAGACCAGGCTTACTATTACTCCATCACTTCCCAGTTGAGTAAACGTTTCAATTTCGGTCTTGATTTATCATTTGCATATACATATTCTTATGCAAAATCATACGGAGACGGTATCGGAGATCAGGTTACTTCCGCTTGGAAAACCAACACGAACTGCATTAACGGTTCCAACGCCCACGAAATTGGTTATGCCAGCTATGTTGCGCCAAACCGTATCATCGCATCTGCCGGTTATCGTAAAGAATACGGAAAGAACTTTGCTTCTGCTATAACCTTAATTTATGAAGGAAGCCAGCTAGGATACGCAGGCAATTATTCATATTCCCGTTTTGGTTATACATACAGCAATAACCCGTTAAATGATGGTGGTGCGACTCCGTTAATGTATATCCCGGCTTCTAAAGACGAATTAAACTTTGCAGACATTGTCGACAAATCAGGTAAAGTAACCTATTCTAAAGAAGATCAGGCAAACGATTTCTGGGCTTATGTAAACCAGGACAAATATTTAAGCAAGCACAAAGGCGAATATGCAGACCGCAACGGTGCTGTTATGCCTTGGTGTCATCAATTCGATCTGAAGTTTATGCAGGATTTCTATGTAAAAGTTGGCAACAGCCGTAACACAATTCAGTTCGGCATTGACATCAAGAACTTAGGAAACTTATTAAATAATAAATGGGGCATATACAAACGAGTTTCTACAAATGGTAACTCTCCTTTGAAGTTTGCTACAAATGAAAAAGGAGCTATCATCCGCGACGAAAACGGAGACTTTATGTACAACATGAATAAGAATGGCAGTCAGAAACTAACTGAAACATTTATGAATTATCAGGGCTTCGCTTCCACATCTTCCGTACAGTTCAGCGTACGATATATTTTCAATTAATAAATATATTTATAAGAACAAATATCAAGGGGTTGTATCTTCAATAGAGATGCAGCCCCTTTCTTTTTTTATGGATTATGCTGATTATAAGAAAGAATGTATTTTCAGATACTTACGGTGTATTTCTTAATTCATCGGCTATATCCCGATGGTTCTGGGCTTGTCCCTCATCTCCCAAAGCCGAATAAGCTTCTGCCAGATAATCGTGTACATAGGCATGCTTGGGCTTCAATCCGGCAGCTTTCAGCAAGTCTGCTATTGCCTCATCATAGTATTTTAAATGCAAAAGACATTTACCCCGGTTATAACGGGCCTTAAAGGAATTGGTATCCAGCTTCACTGCTTTATTAAAGCAAACCTGTGCATCATAGTTTTCGCCTAAATCCATTAATGTCACCCCCTTGCGTACCCAAGCATCTACATAATAAGGATCTAATTTAAGTGCTTTATCAAAACAGCGGATAGCGGCATTGCCATCTTTAGCCTTGGTTATACATTCGTTTCCCATCAGATAGTATTCGCGGGCATATTCTTTTTGTGTCTCACGCATGGCATGTATCTCTGCTTTCAAAGCTTTGATCTGCTCTTGCTGGGAATTTACGGTCTGTAATTTCAGGCGCATCAAACGTTGAACGGAAAGATTTTCCAACTCATTCCGCTTCTTTACAGCAGCACAAAAAGATTCGACAGACTCTTTCATATCGCCTGCATTAAAACTGTGGACAGCCTGTGCATACAACAATTCGGCTTCGCTCTCGCGCAAACTCTTTTCGATCAGACGTTGGTCATTAAATATCTGGCTAAATTCAACGATCTCTTTTTTAACAAAAATATCACGGGGTGAGATTTTACTTCTCAGTACCAAACCTTCCAACGATGTGCAGCGGCTTAAAGCAACGTAGGTTTGTCCCCCTGCAAAAACGCCTCCTGTTAAATCTACAACAACCCTCGAGAAGGTAAGCCCCTGGCTTTTGTGTACCGTAATTGCCCATGCCAGGCGAATCGGTAATTGCTCGAAAGTACCTACAATCTCTTCTTCAATGCGTTTTTCTTTTTCGTTATACTGATACTTATAATTTCTCCAGGTAGTAGGCTCCACAAGATATTCCACACCGTTTTCTAACATGACGTACACATTACCGTTTTCGTCCAGGCCTGAAATAATACCGATAGTTCCATTTACCCAACGACGCTCATGATCATTATCGATAAAGATGATCTGCGCCTGTTCTTTCAACGACAAATTCAATTGCGTTGGCAATGACGACTCGGGAAAGTCTCCATCGATCTTCCCTTCGGAGATAAACTCTTCTCCGGGAAGTTCCGCCAACTTCTTCTCATTGATATAATCTACCTGATCCCGGCGTGTGGCAAGTGTAATATACATATCTTCGTCTTTTGGTATAAAAGACGGAAAGCAACGGGCATTTAAGGTATCAAGTTCTTCCTTCCGGGCTATATTATTACGGATACGGTCAAGCACATTGATAAAAACCGGATCTGTTTGCCTGTACACTTTCTGCAGTTCGATAGGAACCAGATTGATTGAGTTAAAAACACGTGCTGAAAAGAAATAAGGAGTAGCATAAAACAGACTCAGAATTTCTTTTTGGTCGGACGGCACTACCGGTTCCAGTTGAAAAACATCTCCTACAAACAACAGTTGTTTTCCTCCGAACGGCAAACGCATATTGCCGGAAAAAACACGCAATATGCGGTCTACACAATCTATAATATCCGCCCTCACCATCGAGATTTCATCGATAATTATCAACTCCACTTCCGAAATAATTTTACGATGCTCTTTCCTGTATTTAAAGAACTCGAAAATACGCCCATCCTTCAAGCTCAAATCCGGATCATCCGGTAACATCGGCCTGAAAGGTAACTTAAAGAAAGAGTGCATAGTTACTCCGCCGGCATTGATTGCAGCTATACCTGTAGGAGCTAATACAACAAACTTCTTTTTCGTATGTGCACAGATATGTTTCAGAAATGTAGATTTGCCAGTCCCGGCTTTTCCTGTAAGAAAAACGGATTGGCGTGTATGAGTTATCAACTGCAATGCATCCTGAAACTCCTTATTGTTAGTGTCTAACTGAAATTTCAATCGAATTAATTTTTAAGTAGACAAAGCTAAAGAATATTTTAAATATCCCTCTAAAAAGAATACATTTTATTTGGTAATACGCAAAGGATTGCATTTATTTGTGATATCAAAACAATATCAAATACAAATTATTATGAAGACACAAGAAAAAGCTTTTAACGGCATTAAACTTTCCGGTTTCGTAGCGATATTATTCATCCTTATCATACTGGGAGTTTCTATTCTCATGTTTGCCTTAAACAAACCATGGAGCCTGATCCCTGCCATTATTGGTATTTTCTGCGCAATTTTCATGTGCTATGGTTTCATGGTTATTCAACCGAATAACTCCCGGGTTATGACTTTTTTCGGGAAATACACCGGCACTATAATCGAAAATGGTTTTTTCTGGGTGAATCCGCTTTTACTAAAAACAAAAGTAACTTTACGTATTTTCAACTTGAACCTTGAGCCGATCAAGGTAAACGACAAAGTAGGGAATCCGGTGATGATTGGCGCTGTTGTTGTCTGGAGAATAAAAGATACTTACAAAGCAACTTTTGATATTTCGGGAGATGTAAAGATGTTTGTACAAATTCAAAGTGATGCAGCTTTGCGGCAAGTTGCAGGCATGTATGCTTACGACACGAACGAAACAAGCGACAAAGTAACTTTGCGATCAGATAACGAAGGCGAAGTAACCCGGCGGCTTGAGGACGAACTAAACAGCAGGCTCACTCTTGCAGGAATAGAGATCGTAGAAGCACGCATTAACTATTTGGCTTATGCCTCAGAAATTGCAGGCGTAATGCTCCGCCGTCAGCAGGCAGAAGCAATTATCGCTGCCCGTGAACGCATTGTGGAAGGTGCAGTAAGTATGGTTCATTTAGCATTAGACAAACTTGAAAAAGATGGCGTTGTTGAGCTGGACGAAGAAAAGAAAGCAAGTATGGTCAGCAATCTGCTTGTAGTACTTTGTGCCGACGAATCCGCCCAACCAATTATCAACACGGGTACATTATATCAATAATTTAATTTTTTAATATTAATAAGAAGTGATGGCCAAAAAAGAGAATGCAACCAAAAACTTTGTTCTGCGCATTGATGCAGAAATGATGGATGCTATCGAAGCCTGGGCTGCGGATGAATTCCGCAGTACCAATGGCCAGATTCAGTATATTCTGGATCAGGCATTACGAAAATCAGGTCGGTTAAAAAAGAGAAAGGAGTCCAAGCAAGAAAAATAACGCCCTCCTTAATTCTATCAACAGTCGACAACCTGCGTTTTCTCAGTTGCCTACCTTTCGCCGGTTGATAGCCTACCCTATTCAATTTAGTTGCCTACCTAAAAAGTACCAGACTATAGTCTCAACAAAGAGGCGTTTAAGAGTTCACTTTGTCACCTTCTATCAGCATCTTCGGGACTTATCCCCAATTTGTCAAACAATCAGATATTGGCTATATATCATTGACACATATATTGTTGTTTTATTATTATGGGATTGTGCCTGCAACACTTTAGTGCTTCCGGCAGACGTTTTTTACTACTTTTATGTCAAGAGGGAAGTAATAGAGAAAATCTTATTTACCGGCTGATAAACAACCAGGCATCTCTAAACTTATCGTTTTTACGAAGATCAGCCATATAATTCTCGGCCTGTTCGCGATTATCATACTTATCGGCATAAATACGGTATTTGCCATCACGTACAACTTTACTTACGTTCTTGCATTCGCTTTGTACACTGGCTATATACTCATTAGCCTGGCTCTCGGAAGGAAAACTGGCTATCACGATGTGATACATTTTCTTTGGCCCGGCTACAGCAACAGGTTTTGAAACCTCTTTCACTTTAGGTTCAACAGAAGCAGCCGGTTTTGTCTTTACCTCTTTAGCAACCGAAGACTGACGTGGTGAAGCAACTAAAGCAGCATCAGCCTCTTTCTTGTCTGCATCAGCTATTGTTGATGAAGACAAATTAAGTTCGGGCGCTTTATAAGATACAATTTCTGCCGGTACAAAACTAGCCGTATAAGCCGACTGGTTTACGTCCTTTACAGGAGTAGACACTAAAAAGAATAACGCCACCGCAGCAACCGATGCCGCCACCACACGCATCCACTTGCGACTAACAGGAATATACAATGTGTCTTTCTTATGTTTCTGACCTACCTCAAGAAGTCTCTTCTCTGCCAGATAAGATTCCAACGTAGGAAAACTAAACGAAGACAGACCGTACGATGTCAGGTTAAAAAGTGCCGTATCTGCCGGAAAAAACACCGTTTGGCCTTCTTCTCCCAAAGAAAAAGAACCTATATTTCCAAAAGACAAACTTTTATGCTGTTGCAAAGTTTCTTTCAGGCTCTTCACATCTTCTTCAAGCATCAAAACAGCTTTCCGATAGTCCACACCATACATTTGCATATACGACTCTGACAATAAGCCATCGTTATGCTGTAAAGTCGTATTAAAAACGATCTCTTTACGGGAAGGATTGAACGAATGGCTTTCTGCCTGATACTTAGCAGGTATCGTCTGAAGCACAAAACCTCCGAACTTTGGCACAATGACACAATCATGTACCAGCAGCGTGCGTTCTATATGTGTTACTATTCTTAGCATAGTACAAAGATATAAATTAATTCACAGGTTTTACCCAACGATTCAAAATATTATTTGGGGTAGCCAATACAAATTTATAGAACTGCGAATCCGGCAGTTTAGTTAAATCTACCGTATACTGCTTCTGTCCAGCAGGAACGGTTGTAATCTCAACCCACTGGTCTTCTTTGCCTTCCTTATAGTTGTTGGTTGCAGTTCCATAAATCGTAACAGGTGCTTTCTCCGAATAGCAATTCCATGTCAACGATACCGAATTATCATAGGGTAGCGAGCGCAAATCATAAATATCCACATCACCGACAAAAGGCATACCGTCTTGTTCCCATTTCACATGCCGAGGGATGTCAAACCCCATAAAACGGCAGATGGAAGGGGCAATATCTGTTATAGAAAGATAAGGAGCTTTGAAATGTGCATTGACGGGCACATTGGTAGAAATCCAGGTAGTCCGTTCACGCCAGGATTGGCCTCCATGACCATGCCCGTTTTCCTCTCGCCCATGATCTGTAGTAACCACTACCATCCATTCTTCATCAAAATTGGCTTCGCGATATTTCACAGCTTCCCACACACGGGCAATCTGTTCATCCGCTTTACGAACATATTCATCAAAGAACGGACCATTTCCCATAATATGGCCGACATCATCCGTATACCACAGATAAACCCAGCTCAAATCCGGTGCATTCTCACGTATTCCTTTGGCCGCTTCACGAGAAACAACTTCATCAATGTCGAATATATGCATATCCTTCGGAGCTTTCGGAAAACGGGCAGTATCCAGTTCGTAGCCGTCGGCCACATAATCAATCTTCAGGTAATTGGTTTCCGGCTTTCCTTCACCTATCAAAACAGTACGGTTGTCTGTCCAACTGGAATAGATTGCCGTTTTATAGTCTTTCGGTTGCTCTTTGGCAATACGGAAAATTGTCCAATAGTTATAGTTTGGTTTCAAATTATCATTTCCTCCCACATTATGCTTGTTAAACCAGGTTCCCGTTAACAAATTAGTATAACCTATAGCAGAAATGGTTGCTGTTTCGGAATATCCGCCCACTTCGCCGCCTGTATAGGCACGGCTATAAGCCCCACAGGAAGCAATATCAAACACGGCTGGTGTATGAAGGCGTTCGATCTGGTCGGCAGGAACACCGTCAACTATTATATATACAGCCTTCCGTACTTTTGCATTTACACACAAACAACAAAACACTAAAAACAAAAAGGAGTAGAGATATTTCATAATGTCATCCGGATTTAAAGATTTCCCTTACAAAAGTAGAAAAGACCCGGATAAAAACAAAATTAGATGTAGCGTTAATTGGAGATCGGATATGTTTATGTAAGTTTGTAATCTGTTAATAACATACAATATGTACCTGACATCTCAAACCCTACATGCAATAAAAGTAATGCCTTTCCTCGGAGGCTGGCTGGCAGACCGTATACTGGGCGATCCGGAAGGCTGGTTTCATCCGGTTGTGTTTTTCGGCAAACTGATTTCCACCGGAGAGAAAAAGTTAAACAATGGAAATAACCGCGAGTTGAAAGGTTCATTAATGGCGATAGGTTTTATTTTGGGCGTTTACTTTATTTGTTATGGAATACTAGACCTGGCAAACCGTATAAATCCGTCGATTCAGTCAATACTTATAGCCATTGGCGTATTCTATTGCCTGGCAGGCAAGACATTGATAAAAGAGGTAAAAGCCGTATTTGAGGCAACCGACCGGAGCACAGAAGAAGGACGCCGGCAGGTAAGCCGCATCGTAGGACGGGACACAAGCCGCCTTTCCCCGCAGGAAATACGGGCGGCTGCGCTGGAAACGTTGGCGGAGAACCTGAGCGACGGAGTGATTGCTCCCATGTTTTGGTTTGCCCTCCTTGGTCTGCCGGGTATGATGGCATATAAGATGGTCAACACGCTCGACTCTATGATAGGATATAAAAACGAACGCTATCTGGCATTCGGTAAATCGGCGGCTCATTTGGATGATGTGGCAAACTATCTGCCGGCACGGCTAACAGCTTATCTGATGCTAGCAGTATCCGGCAACTGGAATAAACGCAGCTTTGTAAAACAATACGGACCGATGCATACCAGTCCCAACTCCGGTTACCCCGAAGCTGCTTTGGCTGCGATATTGGATTGTCGTTTCGGAGGAACACACGACTACTTCGGACAGCCAGTAGAAAAACCGTATATCGGTACAAACGAACGTGCGTTTACCACAGACGATATGTTGCAGGCTATAAAAGTAAACAGCAACACAGAACTGGTAATGGGAATTATTGTCATAACCATTTTATTATTCATCTGATAATGAAACATATTACATTAGTTACAGGAGGACAACGTTCCGGAAAAAGCGGATATGCACAACGGTTGGCGTTGTCATTGTCCGAAAACCCTGTTTATCTGGCTACTTCACGCGTCTGGGATGAAGAATTCAGGCAGCGTGTATTGCGCCATCAGAAAGACCGCGGACCGGAATGGACCAATATAGAAGAAGAAAAGCATTTGAGCCGGCACTCTCTGGCAGGTCGTGTCGTCGTTATAGACTGTGTTACTTTATGGGGTACCAACTTCTTCTTCGATAATAACAGTAATGTAGAACTTTCGCTTTCCGAACTGAAAGAAGAATTTAACAAATTCACAAACCAGGAAGCCCGTTTCATCTTTGTAACAAACGAATTAGGCATGGGCGGGGTAGCGGCGGACGAAGTTCAACGGAAATTCACAGACATGCAAGGCTGGTTTAACCAATATATAGCATCCAGAGCAGATGAAGTTATATTAATGGTTAGCGGTATTCCGGTAAAGATAAAAGAAAACAAATAAACATATACAGCAATGATTACATTCCATATTGAAAAGCCTGATGAAAAGTTAGTTCCGGAACTGGAAGATAAAATAAACAACCTGGCAAAACCCAAAGGTTCTTTAGGACGTCTGGAAGAGATCGCTTTACAGATCGGACTTATCCAGCAAACATTAAGCCCGGTTCTGTCCAACCCGGTTAACGTTATATATGCAGCCGATCATGGCATTGCCGATGAAGGTGTGAGCCAGTCTCCCAAAGAGATTACCCACCAGGTAGTATACAATTTCCTGAACGACGGCGCAGGCGTATGCTTCCTTGCACGCCAGCATGGTTTCAATATTAAGATTATAGATGCGGGAGTAGACCACGAGTTTAGCCCCAATCCCAAACTTACCAATAAGAAAATCAGAGCAAACGGTACGCGCAACTTCTTGCACGAGGCAGCCATGACAACAGAAGAAATGGAACTGGCACTGCAATACGGAGCAGACGTTGTGACCGATTGTTACAAGGAAGGATGCAACGTAATAAGTTTCGGAGAAATGGGCATTGGCAACACTTCCGCTTCAAGTATGTGGATGACTTGCCTGACCCGGATTCCTTTGATAGATTGCGTAGGTGCCGGAAGCGGGCTTAATACAGAAGGGATAAAACATAAATATAATGTACTGAAAGAAGCCCTCGACAATTACAAGGGAGATGGAAGTACATCAGACATCATGCGTCACTTCGGCGGTTACGAGATGGTAATGGCCGTAGGCGGCATGTTGCGTGCTGCCGAACTGAAAATGGTAATACTGATAGATGGTTTCATTATGACCAACTGCGTACTGGCAGCTTCCCGCCTCCATCCGGAAGTACTTCCTTAC
>NZ_LT960488.1:900000-1025000 GCF_900232875.1 Parabacteroides provencensis
TTGACACTGTACTATAATTAGTACCGCGTCGGGCTGATATATCTTCAGCTTTGCTCTACTTTACTTTATTCTTTTGTCCATCATGTCAAAGATCTTTTTTCAGTTGACAGGTGACAAGGGACAGTTGACAGTTTAATCAACTATACTCTTGCGGTGTGTCGAACTTTTTGGTGGAGAATAACGGATTCGAACCGTTGACCCTCTGCGTGCAAGGCAGATGCTCTAGCCAGCTGAGCTAATCCCCCCTTTTTTTCTTGAGATTTTTTTTGTAGTCCCAGGCAGAGTTGAACTGCCGACCTCTACATTATCAGTGTAGCGCTCTAACCAACTGAGCTATAGGACTGTCAACTTTGCCTCGATTACTCTCAGCATCATTTTTCTCTCTTTCTCTACCTAAAGGACAAACATGGACACTATATCCATACTTATACCCTCTTGTGAGTAAGATCATATATTTTAATACATAGCAACCGTAGTACAAGTAAAGAACTTAATACCTGAGTCTTTACTTCTTCAGAGATCCGTCGCTCCAGAAAGGAGGTGTTCCAGCCGCACCTTCCGGTACGGCTACCTTGTTACGACTTAGCCCCAGTCACCAGTTTTACCCTAGGCCGATCCTCAACGGTTACGGACTTCAGGTACCCCCGGCTCCCATGGCTTGACGGGCGGTGTGTACAAGGCCCGGGAACGTATTCACCGCGCCATGGCTGATGCGCGATTACTAGCGAATCCAGCTTCACGGAGTCGAGTTGCAGACTCCGATCCGAACTGAGACATGGTTTGGAGATTTGCATCACATCGCTGTGTAGCAGCTCTTTGTCCATGCCATTGTAACACGTGTGTCGCCCCGGATGTAAGGGCCGTGCTGATTTGACGTCATCCCCACCTTCCTCACAGCTTACGCTGGCAGTCTCACTAGAGTCCTCAGCTTGACCTGTTAGTAACTAGTGATAAGGGTTGCGCTCGTTATGGCACTTAAGCCGACACCTCACGGCACGAGCTGACGACAACCATGCAGCACCTCGTAAAAAGCTATTACTAGAAAACCAGTTTCCTGGTCGGTCTTCTTACGTTCAAACCCGGGTAAGGTTCCTCGCGTATCATCGAATTAAACCACATGTTCCTCCGCTTGTGCGGGCCCCCGTCAATTCCTTTGAGTTTCACCGTTGCCGGCGTACTCCCCAGGTGGATTACTTAACGCTTTCGCTGTAGAGCTTACAATATATCGCAAACTCCTAGTAATCATCGTTTACTGCGTGGACTACCAGGGTATCTAATCCTGTTTGATACCCACGCTTTCGTGCTTCAGTGTCAGTTATGGTTTAGTAAGCTGCCTTCGCAATTGGAGTTCTGCGTGATATCTATGCATTTCACCGCTACACCACGCATTCCGCCTACCTCAAACATACTCAAGACGCCCAGTTTCAACGGCAATTTTATGGTTGAGCCACAAACTTTCACCGCTGACTTAAACATCCACCTACGCACCCTTTAAACCCAATAAATCCGGATAACGCTCGCATCCTCCGTATTACCGCGGCTGCTGGCACGGAGTTAGCCGATGCTTATTCAGAGGGTACATACAAAACAGGACACGTCCCGCACTTTATTCCCCTCTAAAAGAAGTTTACAATCCATAGAACCTTCATCCTTCACGCGACTTGGCTGGTTCAGGCTCTCGCCCATTGACCAATATTCCTCACTGCTGCCTCCCGTAGGAGTTTGGTCCGTGTCTCAGTACCAATGTGGGGGACCTTCCTCTCAGAACCCCTATCCATCGCCGACTTGGTGAGCCGTTACCTCACCAACTATCTAATGGAACGCATGCCTATCTATCAGCAATAAATCTTTAACAAATATTCCCATGCGGGACCCCTGTTTTATGCGGTATTAGTCCGACTTTCGCCGGGTTATCCCACTCTGATAGGTAAGTTGCATACGCGTTACTCACCCGTGCGCCGGTCGTCAGCGGGATATTGCTATCCCCTGCTACCCCTCGACTTGCATGTGTTAAGCCTGTCGCTAGCGTTCATCCTGAGCCAGGATCAAACTCTTCGTTGTTAATTTGTTTTTTATACCTTTGCTCAGAATCTCTAAATCTATTAAGTAATTGACGGTATTATTATTCTTTAAACAAACATCAATGTCTGTATAATACTTGTACTACTTGTTGTATGTAAATCTTTCAAAGAACTCGTTATACACCCGCTTTTTAGCGAACGTGGATGCAAAGATAAAACTTTTTATTTATTAGCTCCAAATGTTTTCGGAACTTTTTTGATAAAAATATTGTTCTATATCTATTCTCCATTCATTCTCTCTCGAATGCGGATGCAAAAGTAATGCTCTTAAACATATATTCCAAACTTTATGACAACTATTTTCCTAAACTGAACAAAGCGCACAACCTAATTATCATAACAAACGGAAGTTACATCATGAAAAAAAATTATAGGATTCGTTATCACTAAATCTATACGATTTATTTATATATATAATGTACGGGATTACCTAATAAGCTTAATACATTCAAAAAATCAGAAAATAAATCATCCCGATGATTTAAAAAAAAGATCGGGATGATTTTATTATTTCATCGGGATGATTGGAATAAACAGCCTATTGCATTAACTCCGTAACAACCGACAGCATTTCAACCCTCTTTCTGCGACATAAACCCCACTTAAAATAAATACAGACCCAAATAAACCGACTATCGTAATTATCTCGTCTATCACAATAGCAGATGTTATCAATGTAACCAAAGGTACTATATAAATATAATTCGTCGTACGAACTACCCCTAATTGCTTAACTGCCGTATTCCACATAATATAACAAAGCATAGATGCTACCAGGCCTAAAAACAACAAATTCAAACAAATCACTGGTTGCACTAAAACGTGCCAATCCGTCTGAATAGGTTTAAACAAAAACATCGGAAGCAGGGTGATAATTCCATAAAAGAAAACTTTGCGCGTAACAAACAACACAGGATACCGGGAACCCATTCTCTTCAGGATCAAGCCATAGAAAGCCCACATCAGTGCAGCAATCAAAGTCAGAACATCTCCTACAGGATTGATTTTCAGAATAAAACTTCCATTAAAGACCACCAAGGCTACCCCCACAAAGGCGATCAGTGATCCCCATATCAATTTACGATCCAGCTTCTCTCCTTTCGTAAAAAGAAAAGTAAGCAATGCCGTAAGAATGGGAGCTGTACATAATATTAATGATACATTCGAGGCCAACGTAATCCCCAATGCCGTATTTTCTGATACGAAATATAAAGAACCGCCACACAATCCAGCCATCACAAACAACAATTCATCCTTATAGTTTCTTGCCAAAATTTTACGCGGAGCAACAAACCACATAGCCACATAGGCCAATGCAAAACGATATAACAATATTTCCATTGGTGATAATCCATAAGAAAGCAATATTTTAGTAGAAACGAAAGTGGTTCCCCAAACAATTACCGTAACAATAGCTATCAAATGATAGAACCACATTCCTCTGACCTCTCCCATAATAATTCATTTTTCGTCGCAAAGATATAACTTAAACATTCCCGGACAGGAGATAAGCCCGGAAATTAAAACAGAAAAAAGAAACTTATTTTCCCCGGTTATTGTTTTATAAATAAAATATCCAGAATATGAGTTTCAA
The DNA here is from genome assembly GCF_900232875.1 of Parabacteroides provencensis. NCBI lineage: Bacteria > Pseudomonadati > Bacteroidota > Bacteroidia > Bacteroidales > Tannerellaceae > Parabacteroides > Parabacteroides provencensis. Next base: position 903,676 of record NZ_LT960488.1, read on the forward strand.
CATCCCTCAAACAGATAAAAAACGTATTGTAATTATTGGCGGAGGATTTGGCGGATTGCAACTAGCAAATAAATTAAAAAATACGAATTTCCAGATTGTACTTATCGATAAAAACAACTATCACCAATTTCCTCCTCTATTATATCAGGTAGCGTCATCCGGATTAGAATACAACTCGATCTCTTTTCCTTTCCGGAAAATCTTTTATAACAGAAAAAATTTCTATTTCCGCCTGGCTGAAGTAAATAGTGTTATTGCGGAAAAAAATCTGATTATAACCTCTATAGGAGAACTCACATACGACTACTTAATATTGGCAGCAGGAACTACAACCAACTTTTTCGGCAACAAAGCAATTCAGGCAAATTCTCTCCCTATGAAGACAATAGAGGAAGCTTTGCTTCTACGGGATACCCTTTTACTTCATCTCGAAAAAGCTGCTATTTGCACGGATCCAGAAGAAAAACAAGCCTTTCTGAACGTAGTTATTGTGGGAGGGGGAGCAACAGGGGTGGAAGTAGCCGGTGCTTTATCTGAAATGAAACGTTTCGTATTGCCTAAAGACTATCCCGATCTGGGAAAATTCAATATGAATATCTATCTCATAGAAGCTTCTCCCAAGTTACTGGGAGTAATGTCAACTAAAGCATCTTCCAACTCCAAACGTTTTTTGGAAGACATGGGCGTCAATATACTATTAAACAAAAAAGTTGTCGACTACAAGGAGGGCAAGGTTATATTGGATGACGGAGAAACAATTGCAACCAAAACTCTTCTTTGGGTCAGCGGAGTAAAAGCCGTACATTTTCAAAATATAAACGAAAACCTGCTGAGCAGAGGAGGACGTATTATAGTAAATGAATTTAATCAGGTAAAAGGTATCCCTAATGTGTTTGCAATCGGAGATATCTGTTACCAGACAGAAGAACAATATCCGAACGGACACCCCCAGGTGGCCCAAGTGGCTATTCAGCAAGGAGCTTTACTGGCAACCAATATCCAACGGATGGAAGCCGGGAAGGAACCGGTACAATTTCATTACAAGAATTTAGGAACACTGGCAACAATAGGAAGAAACAAAGCTGTTGCCGACTTGAATAAAATAAAACTGCAAGGATTCACGGCCTGGCTGGTATGGATGTTTGTACACCTCCGCTCAATCCTCGGAATTAAAAACAAACTGGTGATACTAATTGATTGGATATGGAATTATTTCACATACGACCGGTCTATGCGCTTCATCCTGTTTATAGGCAAACGAAAACAGGATGAATAGCATAAACTATCAGTAAATCTATAAATTATAAGTCAAGGTAAGCCATGCAACCCGGGCATCGCGGTTACGCTTTTGCGTCATCTGCAGATTTTCTGTATCAATAACCGTAATCTCTTCCAACGTATCAAAAATATTATTGATACTTAAGTTTGCACGTAATTTACGATGTATAAAATAATGCGACAATCCTGCATTTACACTATAATGGCTTTTAATTTTACCTTGCGGAGTAAGCTGGTCTGATATAAAAAAGCCATCAACCTGAAATTCCGTATTCCGCGTAATATTTACATTTACATTCCCTTTTATATCCCAACAAGTAAGAGACTTCTTTACATTGTCATACCCTATCATCCGACCATCTATTTCATCGCGATAAACATCACCGGACAGGCCTACAGATACATTTTTAAACGGACTCCAATTCATCGAAATATCAAACCCAACAGTCTGGCTGTTACCGACATTATCTTTCATCCAGATAGTCTCGTCGTTTACCTGAGAGGCAGCCTCCATTATACGGTTCGTCCTGTTTCGATAATAAAGAGCCGGAGACAGACGAAAATTTAACACAGTCAACTGATAACCCAGCTCCAGTGTATGAATAAACTCATCCTTCAAATCAGGATTTCCTTGTGATATATGTGTCACATCACTATTATCCAGGAATGAACTTAAATCCGAACCATCAGGACGAATCACACGTTGCTGATAACTAAAAATCAATTGATTGTTCTTTCCCATCTGATAAGAAAAACGAGCGCGCGGATATAAATGAAAATAAGTATTGTCCGTTTTCAGACCTACATTCACAGAATTTGAGGAATTTACCCAAAACGGGCTAAACTCTTCCATAGTTTGTTTATTTACTTCGACATGCAATCCAACCTCAGCTTCAAAATCATTCCACTTTCTCTCCAGAGAGGCATATAGCAGATTTAAGGAACGGTGAAACCGGTAATTATATATTTTCTGATCGTTTGAAACCCAATTACCATTAATTTTTTTATTTGCATCCGTATCATAATTTTCCACTTTAGACCGGCCTATATATCCAACGTTGAATATCCAGTTTTCAGAAAACGGAAGGCTATATCCGGCACTCCAGTAATAGTTATGCTTCTTCCTGTTAAAAAACTGATTATCTTCGGCTACTATTTTCCCGCTTTCGGGGTTTTCATTCTTGAAATCATTATCTTCATTATATATAAAGTTATTATAATTGAATACAGTATAAAGATTACTGTTATTAGAAAAGCGGTGGTTCCAGTAAGCCTCGGCAGCATAAGCTTCCTGTTTTTGATCATTATAACGATTACGTATTACATATTTCAATTGCTCTCCCTGTGGATTGAATACGCGATTATTGATACGTCCGTAACGGCTATAATCCATTAAATAATATAAACCGTGAATAGTGATTTGGTCTTTGGATGAAAGATCATAACCAACTTTTAAATCAGCTAAATGAACATCCGGACGTGCAACTGCATTGTTATTCATTTCCGTACGATTCTTTAAAGTTGCTGTAGATTTACTAAATGTACGTTCGCGATACTCCTTGCGGTAATTATATTTCGCCGTTATATGAAATTTGGCCGGATGGAGATTTAATATGGCTCCGGCATTATATCTTTCATTCCAACCTGCGCCTAATGTCACAATCAAGGGAGAATCGTTCTTTCCAAACATGGCAGATGACAAATTCAGGACTCCCGCATCACCATCAGGTACCAAATTTACAGGAGGAAACTGACCCAGCGATATCTTGTTAAAAAACAGAGCCGGTAATTGAATTAAGGCATCACCGCTATATTCTTCCAACAATCCATAAGGTATACCATCTATTAACATTCCCGGTTTATCCGCCCCACGAAAGGTTACTCCTCCTTCCATATCCGTTATTAATGAGGGTATTTGTCGAAATGCTTCAGCAGTAGTGCCCGTCATGCTAGTCAAATTATCCTCAACCTGCAACTTTTTTATTTCTCCACCACTAATACCGGCAAAACGTTTGCCTTGTACGTCAATGTTTTGTATAAACAATGTTGTATCTATGAGTGTCTGGGAAAACAATTGTTGGCCTAATAAGATCATAGCCGGAAGTAGTAATTCTTTTTTCATATTCTTTATTCCGATAGGTATATAAACAAAAAAAGTCTGTATGCAAAACATACAGACTGTCCTTTCTTAAACTGATACTGAAATTATTCAGCAGGAGCAGCTTCAACAGCAGCAGTAGAATCTGCAGGAGCAACTTCTTCAGCTTCAACTGATTCTTCTACAACAGGAGCAGCTTCAACTGTTTCAGTTTCTGCTACAGTTTCTTCTGTAGTTTCTGCAGATTTGTTACCACAAGATGTGAATGATACAGCTGCAATAACAGCAGCAAATGCAACTAACTTTTTCATTTTGTCTTTAATTTAAACGGTCTATAATATCTCTTTGTTGTAAAACGATGCAAATGTATGTATTAATCATACATGTTGTACAACATAAGTCACTTTTTTTCAAAATATTTTCAGCCACACTTATAAACTATTGATAATCAATATTAGCTAATTTATTAATAGTTACTATACAGATATCTTTTAATACTTTTCTTCGGAGTTTTTTCAAATTCCATAGGATAAAGCTGTAGCTCGGATACCGCTTCATAAGGGGCTAGCAGCTTGTTTAACTCTATCCTGTTTTGTTCCATAATAACAGGCAGGTCTTCATGTGAAATACCAGTACTGTCAACCGTATCATAATCAGGATAAACCAAGCCCACCAATTTTCCGTTTTTCTCGATCACAATACTTTCCATTACAAACGGAAGGTTATTCAATTTAGACTCTATCTCTTCCGGATATATATTCTGACCACTGGAACCTAGAATCATCGTTTTGCAACGCCCACGTATATATATACGGTTATCATGGTCGATTGTTCCCAAGTCTCCGGTTTTCAACCAGCCGTCTTCGGTAAATATCTGATCTGTTGCTTCCTCGTTTTTATAATATCCTTTCATCACATTTTCACCACGCACCTGTATCTCTCCTACCTTATTATAGGGATCATCTGAGTCAATACGCACTTCCATAATTCCCTTCAGTACCTGCCCACATGAACCCGGCACATACTCGTTATTATGATCATAGCTGATAAGCGGAGCGCATTCGGTCATCCCATAGCCAATCGTAAACGGAAATTTGATTTTATATAAAAATTCCGTTACTTCCTGATTCATGGCTGCCCCGCCAACAATAACTTCCCGGAAACGTCCTCCCATGGCATCCACCAAATGTTTACGAATCTGAGCATAAATCCTTCCATCCAACAAAGGAATACTCAAAGCAACCTTCATTGTTGTTTTACTCAATTGCGGAAGAATCATCTTTTTATAAATCTTTTCCAATATGAGCGGGACTGTCAAAATTAAGTTCGGCTTTACCTCTTCGAAAGCTTTCAGTAAAATTTTAGGTGAGGGAACTTTTCCTAATAGATAAACATGCGCACCTACCGCCATCGGTACCAAAAAGTTAAAGGCACAACTATAAGCGTGTGCCAGTGGAAGAAAACATAATTCGCGATCGCCGCGGAACAATAAATCCAACGTTTTAGCATAAGTTACATTTCCGGCCAGATTGTTTCCTGTTAGCATGACCCCCTTGCTAAAGCCGGTTGTACCGGAAGTATAATTCAGCAACACTACCTTATCATTATCCAGTTCGGCATATTTAATATCTTCCTTTTTAAAACCTTCCGGATATTTTTCAGCCATTTTTTCATCTATACATTTCAGTAACTTCTGAATAGATTCCCCGTCACGCTGATGCAAACAACGGAAATCTGATAATGAAAATACTCCCCGAATCTCTTCTATTTTTTCCTCTTCCAATGTGTCCCAAATACGGTCACTTACAAACAGAAATATTGATTCGGAATGATTTATTATATGATGTACGTCATTCGGATTGAAGTCCTGCAAAATAGGAACAATAATAGCTCCATACGTAACAGCTGCCATATAGACTATACACCAGCGTGCACTGTCTTTACCTATCAAAGCAATTTTATCACCACGGCGTACCTGGCAATTTTCAAACAGAAGATGTATTTTAGCTATTTCCGTAGCCACATCACCAAACGTAAAACTAGTTCCTTTACCATAATCGGTTAATGCCGGCAACGCCCAGTTCTCTCTAAAACTCTCTTCGTAAATCTTGATGAAATTTTCTTTTATCATAGCACACACTCGTGAATTTTGTGCAAAAATAAAGACAATCAAAGAAATACACAAATGAAAAAGAAAATATCCGATAGACTATGAAACACAAGAAAATGACAAAAACCGGTCATCATCCCGATAGAACGATAGCATGCAAAGCGTCTGTTTTCCTAATATTTTCATTATATTTGCCGAATAATTCCACAAGAATGATAGACAAAAGTGTTTTCGAAAATAAAATAGCAGCTTATTACACTTTAGGATGTAAACTTAATTTTGCAGAAACCTCCACGATCGGCAAAATGCTGGCTGAACAAGGAGTACGAAAAGTACGCTCAGGAGAGAAAGCTGACATTTGTGTTGTTAATACTTGCTCCGTAACCGAATTGGCAGATAAAAAATGCCGTCAGGCTATCCGTAAGATCAGTAAACAACATCCCGGAGCTTTCATTGTCGTAACAGGATGTTATGCCCAGCTAAAGCCGGAAGAGGTAGCACATATTGAAGGAGTAGACCTTGTTCTGGGTGCAGAACAAAAACTGGACATCCTCCAATATTTAGATAACCTGAAGAAAAAAGAAGAAGGAGCCATTATCGCTTCCCAATCCAAAGACATACGAGTATTTTCTCCATCATGCTCTGCCGATGACCGTACCCGTCATTTTCTAAAAGTTCAGGACGGATGCGACTACTATTGTTCTTACTGCACAATACCGTTTGCACGGGGACGAAGCCGTAACGGAACTATTGAAAGCATGGTTGCACAAGCTAAAGAAGTTGCGCAAAAAGGAGGAAAGGAAATTGTACTTACCGGTGTAAACATCGGAGATTTCGGAAAAAGTACAGGAGAAACATTTATCGACCTAATTAAAGCATTAGATGATATAGACGGTATTGCCAGATACCGGATTTCTTCAATCGAGCCTAATCTGATCACAGACGAGGCTATCGAATTTGTAGCTTCCAGTAAACGTTTCGCCCCACATTTTCATATACCTTTGCAAAGTGGCAGCGATAATGTTTTACAGTTAATGCGGCGGCGATACGACACGGCGCTTTTCCGTCATAAAATAGAAAAGATAAAAGAAATTATGCCGCATGCATTCATTGGTGTAGACGTAATTGTTGGAACCAGAGGAGAAACTGACGAGTATTTTGAAGAAGCCCGTATGTTCATAGAAAGTCTGGATATATCTCAGTTGCATGTATTCAGCTACTCGGAACGACCAGGTACACAAGCTCTCAAAATAGACTATGTAGTAGATCCGAAAACCAAGCATGCGCGTAGCCAAAAGCTTCTGGATATATCAGAGAATAAACTCCACTCCTTTTATGAAAAACATATAGGAAAAGAAGCTAATGTTTTATTCGAACATACCCGAAAAGGAGGTATGATGCACGGATTTACAGAAAACTACATTAAAATAGAGATACCATACAACATATCTCTAGTAAACAAAACAAACCAAGTCATACTGGACAATTGGAATAAAGAAAAGACAGCTCTGACTTGCCGGTTAATATAAGCAACAAACAACAAATAGTTATGTTAACTAAACTACTATACACTATTATATACATACTGGTAAAGCTATTGGCCATTTTTCCGATGTGCTTGCTTTATCTATTATCAGATATCCTGTATTTCTTTATCTATAAAGTTATAAAATACAGGCTCAAAATCGTACGAGGAAACATGAAAGCCTCTTTTCCTGAGAAATCTGAAGAAGAACTCCTTCAACTGGAAAAGAAATTCTACCACCATTTCGCAGATTACATCGTGGAAACTATCAAACTTGCAGATATTCCTCTGGAAGAATTACAACGTCGCGCATATATTAAAAATCCGGAACTAATCGACCAGTTAATGAAAGAAGGATTCACATGTGTCATTATGCTTATGGGACATTACGGAAACTGGGAATGGTTTTCAGGATCAACCTCCCGCTTCGACAGTGTGTCTCTTTATCAAATATACCGCCCGTTGAATAATGTTGCGGTAGACCGGTTATTTATTAAATTACGTACGCGTTTCGGTTCTTTCGGCATAAAAAAGAGAGATGCCGTACGCGACATTATTAAATTGAAACAAGATATGACCCGCAGTCTGGTCATTTTCATTGCAGACCAAACTCCTAGCGAAGCAAATCTTCATTATTGGACAAACTTCCTGAACCAGGATACTCCTATGCTAACCGGTCCCGAACGAATTGCGCAAAAATTGAATCTTCCTGTTGTGTTCTTAGATGTGGAACAGGTAAAACGAGGCTACTACACAGTAAATTTCACACTTCTGACAAAAATACCCAAAAAGACTCCCGAATTCTGGATTACCGAAGAATATGCCCGCCTAATGGAAAAATCAATCTTAAGAAATCCGGCTTATTGGTTATGGACACATAAACGTTGGAAATACAAACGACATACAGAACAACAAATAAACGAGAATGGCAAACAAGCAACAGAACAATGAAAAATAATCCGCACGTTAAAAAAGTTTCTGTCGTAATACTGAATTGGAATGGAGCAAAGTTAATGGAAAAATTCCTGCCATCCGTTATCACCCATACTCCACCGGAAATAGCAGAAATCGTAGTTGCCGACAATGGATCCACCGATAATTCGTTAGAGATGCTGGCAGACCGGTTTCCATCAGTCAGAGTTATCCCATTTACTACAAATCACGGATTTGCAGAAGGTTACAACCAGGCTCTCAGATATATTGACAGCGAATATGCCGTGCTACTGAACAGTGATGTAGAAGTAACCCCAAATTGGCTGGATGCACCTGTTTCCACCCTCGATTCCGACAAGAATATAGCTTGTGTGCAGCCAAAGATCAAAGCCCAACTTAATAAAGAATATTTTGAATATGCCGGTGCAGCCGGAGGCTATCTCGATATATACGGTTATCCATTTTGCAGAGGACGCATGCTACACTTGGTAGAAGAGGATTCCGGGCAATATGATACACCGGCCGATATACTTTGGGCTACCGGAGCATGCTTATTTATAAGAACCAGCATATACAAGGAGGAAGGCGGGCTGGATGCAAAATTCTTTGCTCATCAAGAAGAGGTCGATATGTGCTGGAGACTCCGTTGCCGTGGCTATCGTCTTGTATGTAATCCCCAATCTGTTGTATACCATGTAGGAGGAGCTACTCTCAGTGTAGAAAGTCCCAGAAAAACATTTCTCAATTTCCGTAACAACCTACTGATGTTATATAAAAATCTGCCGGAAAATAAATTAAGGCACGTTATGCGTATTCGTTTCTGGTTAGATTACATTGCAGCAACCAAGTTCCTGTTAAGCGGACATCCGAAAAATGCACATGCAGTATACAAAGCACGAAAAGAATTTTATCAGTTAAAAGCATCCTACTTGCCAGTTCGCAATGAGAACCTGGCTAAAACGACATTGAAGGAAATTCCGGAACTGATGCGTAAAAGCCTGATCGTGCAATTCTACCTAAAAGGTAAAAAGGCCTATAGTGACTTAAAGCTATATCAGCGTTAAAAAAGCACTTTTAAGCAAACGACTCTTTCATTATATCTACAAGGATAGGACGAATACCACTAACGAAACATTCTACTGCAATAACCATCAGTATAAGTCCCATAAGACGCATCATCACGTTATTGCCTGTTTCCCCTATCATCTTCACTAAACGGGTAGAAGCTCTAAGAATAAGAAAAGTTATAAAGTACACCAGAGCTATAACGCCTATTAATATACCCTTCAACATATATGTATTGGCATCATCCATCAGCATAATTCCGTTTGCTATAGCTCCCGGGCCACAAAGCATCGGAATAGCCAAAGGAGTAATGGAAATATCATTTGCATACGTCCTGACTTCCTCTTCCTTCAACTTGGCATTGGAATAACGTGCCTGCAGCATATCATAGCCGATTTTAAAAATAATAAACCCTCCGGCTATACGAAAACCATTTGTAGAGATACCGAAGAACTTAAAAAGAAACTGGCCGGAAAAAGTAAATACCAGCAAAGTAATAAAAGAAACGATAGTTGCCCTTCTCACAATGTCCTGGCGTTCCTGATTATTCATGCCATGCGTCATTGTCAGAAAAACAGGCATAGTGCCCAATGGATTCGTCAATGTAAAAAAGGAAGTAAAGCACAATAAAGCAAAAGGCAACAAAGTTTCCATAATAAATTACATTTCAATAATGTTAATAAACAAAGCATCAATGACGCAATATACAAACGCTTTACAAACATACATATTTATCGGTAGATATATTGCGTCATTAATTATATAATCGGATTATTCGTCCCAAACAAGATAAGCAGATACCAACCAATGGTTTAGTTTGTTATTCTCGACAGGTTGTGCATCCGGTATGCTTACTGTAAACGTATGCTTTCCGGGTTGAATATTTACCAACTCAACCTCTTCGGGCATCACATCCGAACCCGGACACCAATTTGAACGGGAAAAATCAGACGAACCGACCGGCTCTTCCACCTCTTTCTCTGCATATCCTTTATCTGTAATATAAGAAGCCAAACGTTTTTTTAACCAAACACCTGTTGCCGGATTAAAACGCCTAAAAGAAGCACAGTCCGTACGCCAGGGAATAAAGTCAAGCACCGGTTTCCCGTTTACAGAGACAATATTCTGTTTCTGTACAAACTCGTCACCGCCCGAATGTCCTCCATGACCGGTAACAATATATTTCAAACGCACATTTCTGGCATTGGATGGGATTTCAAACTCTGTGGAAACATCTTTACGGGCAAAAATATCAAGGTAAGCCTGCCCCATATAATATACCGTATTCATAAGAGGTTCTACATGTTTGCGCGGTAAAACATCTTCGGCAACAGCAGACTCATGTACCTCTATCGTCATGCTGGCAACATATCCCTCCGGAGTCCAGCTATCAATAAATATACCAACATAAGCTCCCCCCTGCAATAAGGGATAAAGATCAGTAATGTTTTGTTCCCAACTCACACTATCTGCCCAATGATCTATATAGACAGGCTTCCGGTGCTTTGTCAGACTATCGTCCGGGCTACTGAAATGTCCCACACCAAAGGGTGTCATAAAACGCATTAATTCTACAGTCGGCAAATAATCATTACCCCGAACAATACCAATCATATTTTCAAGCTTTGTGCTATCTACTTCAGGGAAATGCTTTTCTCCCCTGGCTATGTTCAATAAGTTTATACCTGAAGCATTGGGCAACACAAAACATGAACCGGACTTATCCCAGCGATCACCATTAGAAGCAACCGTAACACGGAGAGTAATATCAACATTCCGCTTATAGTCGGGCAATGAAATTTTTCTCAAAATAATACGTCCGTTAACCAGATGGTAAACACTATCCGCACCCGGAGCGTTATAAGCACCCGGATACTTGTTCGGATCAAAACAAACAGGAGTATCGTTGAATATCCTGACTGTATAATTTCCCATGGCAGGCAATTCTTTTCGTCCGCATGATGATGCCAACAACAGAAGCCCCGTTAAAGAAATAGCAAAGGCAATTTTCTTAATTATCATTATTATGTTTAGAATTTAGTAAGCTCTTTTATTAATTGCTTTTGGCCTATACTTTTATCGGCATGCGTACAAGGTCCCGTTACACAACCTCCTTCACAAGCCATTACCTCTATAAATTGTGCCGGAGCTTTACCCGTTTTAGCATAAGCACGCAAAAGAGCGACGTTTTTCTTATTCAGATCCGAAACTTGTACGGCGTTTACATTTCCGCCTTGCAAATATACTTTGACTGCATTAATAACTCCGCCACTCTGGGCAAACCCATGTGCTTCGCGAACTGAATTGTATAAAACGGAAAAAGGCTTAGCCTCCTCTATCTTAATATCCAGCCCCGTCAGTACAGAACCGACTTCTTCGAAGGTCATTATAAAATCCACACACGCGTCCATCTTGACCTCTTTGCGTTTAGCTACACAAGGACCGATAAAAACAATCTTTGCGTTCGGATATTTCTTTTTCACAAGACGCGCCGTATAATACATAGGCGAACCTGTAGAAGAAATATATTTCTTCAAATCGGGGATATGTTTTTCAGCCAACTGGACGTATGAAGGACAACAACTGGTGGTCATAAAAGGTTGCCCTTCTTTTAACTTCTCAACCAACTCTTCCGCCTCATGGCTGGTTGTCTCCATGGCCCCTTGCGCAACTTCTACAACTTCGGCAAAACCTAATGCCTTAATTGCACCATATACGTTTTCTATAGGAGCACTAAACTGAGCAAGAATAGAAGGTGCTACTATAGCAATCATTTCTTCTTTGTTCCGCAAGCGTTGTAATATATCGAATACCTGGGATATCTCAAATATAGCACCAAACGGGCACGCATTCACACATTTCCCACAATAGACACACTTGGTTTCATCTATATGCTCCACTCCATATTCGTCTTTGTTTATGGCCTTCACCGGACAAACTTCTTCGCATGGAATAGGAATGTAAACAATGGCATGATAAGGACAACTTTGATGACATTTGCCACAACTTATACAAGTATCATGATCAATCTCGGCCTGCCCGTTTTTCTTAAAACGAATTGCATCTTTAGGGCAATTCATATAACAACTACGGGCCACACATCCACGGCAAAGATTCGTTATCTCGTAATTAACAGAGACACAGGATGAGCATGCTTCGTCTACCACACACATGATATTTTCTTTCAGGTTCTCCGAACGTAGTAAAGCCCGCTTCGCATACTCGGAAAGAGGAGTCAGTTCGTCCACTTCATCCTTCATGTCAAAACCAAGGAGAGGAAGCGTCTTGTATTTCCAAACCGCCCGCTCTTTATGTACACAGCAACGCCCCATAATCTTTGACTTACGGGGAGATAATTCAATAGGTAAACGATCTATTTCGTCCAATAGACGGTTTTCTTTCCAGAGCTTCACTAACTTCGCCAATAACCCGTGGCGAACAATCATTACATTGTTGGTAAATGCCATAATCTATATCATTTGTGCTTTTGAAATGCAAAGATAATGTTAACTGCCCAGACTTACCTAAATTCTGCCGAACAAAAAACGAACTTATAGTTATGACTTTTCGAAATCATTACTATGAACCCGGAAAATCATAATTATGAGTCCATTCAGAACCCGACACGTAACATTATATAGGAAAAGTAAAGTAGATTATGCAATCAGAAAGTTTCTTTCAGAATGATAGATGCACTATGCAAGTTTCCGCCGAACGGAGGATTTAATTTCGACAATTTTAATTTAATTTCCTGCAATTGAGGAAATTTTACTTTCAAGGCATTCATTATACGCCCCGCCACATGCTCTAATAACTTTGAAGGAATATCCATTTCCTGCTTAACAGCTCCAAATATCTCTGCATAATTAATTGTATCATGCAAATCGTCGCTTATAACAGCTTTCTCCAAAGGAGCCGTCAAAATCAGGTTCACAACGAATGTATTACCTACCTTTGTTTCCTGGGGGGAAACACCATGATAGGCATAAAATTTCATATCTTTCAGCTCTATTTGAGATACCATATTATATCAATTTATATGTAAATGTATATAAAATAGAGCCTATCTGCAAAAAAAATAGTTTATATTTGCGTGAAGCAATAAAGTACATATGATGGGAATTAAACAAAAAGAGGAAAGTTCCGGTAGCGGCTTACACAACACTCTGGCTGCAGGAACGACCGTAAAAGGCAATATTATAACAGAAACAGACTTCCGGCTTGACGGGAAAGTGGAAGGAGATGTTAATTGTAGTGGAAAAATAGTGGTAGGTCCAAAAGGAAGCGTAACCGGAAATATTAATTCCGTCAATGCGGAAATACTTGGTGAAGTAGAAGGCTCAATAAAAGTTAATGCCAAATTGATACTAAAAGGGTCTGCCATTATAAAAGGAGACATTTATGCTCAGGTATTAGAAATTGAACCAAATGCCAGATTCAACGGAGCTTGTTCCATGTCCGGAGAAAACAAAGAAAATATATCAAAGAAGTAATAACAATAAAAGGATATGCTAAAATTAGAATAGCATATCCTTTTATTGTTATTATCCTCAAAAATCCGACCTTCGAAAACTTATCATTTCCTACCGGAGTTTTTTATCAAAGAAATTATTTTCTGATTTAGTCCGTCCGCCTGCATAAGTTTTTCTAAAGAAATATGCATACGATAACGCCAATAATGGAATGGATTTGCTGGTATATTTATCCGCTCAGCTTCATAATCCAGACGTTTGACTGCGTCATCCATCGCAAACCAATCTTGCAACGGGATAATAGCCAACATAGAACGCGTCCCTAAATGGTTTGCCACAATTTGAGACGCTAACTCAGAAGTCAGTTCTTCAGGAGCATTCCCTTCGCGCAACAATACATTATTATAATAGCGCTGTGTCTTTTTCCGATCTTCTTTCCACCAACTACGAAGCGGCGACATATCATGAGTTGAAGTAGTGCATACCGAGTGATACGGAAGATTATACATATCCGTAAATTCTCTTTGTGGAGACTTCGGCATACGTTCTATCTCCAGACTTAATATTTGCAATTTATTCATCACGTCGGGAACAGATTCAGGAATCATTCCCAGATCCTCACCACAAACGAGCATTTCAGTACTATTCACTAGTGGGGTAAGACGTTTAAATGCCTGGGCTTTCCAAAAATCATTATGGCGATGATAATAGAAGTTCCAATAGAGTTGGTCGAAAGCATACCGGTCTTCTACACTCAACTCTTTGTAAATATAAGATTGGCCAGCAGATATGCGGGGATGAAATTTACCTTTCTCACGAGGATCTTCTAGAAACAACACTTCATTAGCTATAGCAAACAAACCGTTTTTTATACACAATGACACTTCGTCATTCTTTCCGTCAAATAATTGCTCTATTTTTCTCTGAGTATTACAGAAAGGTTTCAATACAAAATGATGAGATGATGACTGAGCTAAGTATGTGCTTTTCATCTCTTCCGCCAACTGTCCGAATAATTCCGGCAAAAACTCTTCATTGATATGCGGTGTAGTAAAACGAGCTTCATTAAAATGAAGTCCGAACTGTTCTATTTCTATTTTAGTAAAAGGCAAAGCCGGATTAAAATGTCCACACAATCCTTGCACATAGCTTAGAGGAATTTCCCAAATTCGGAAAAAACCTAATATATGATCTATGCGGAAACAGCCAAAATAATCGCTCAACTTATGAAAGCGCTTCTTCCACCAAGAGAAATTATCTTTTTCCATTATATCCCAATTATACGTTGGGAAGGACCAGTTTTGGCCATTAGCGGAAAAATCGTCAGGAGGTGCACCAGCCTGGCCATTCATGTTAAAATACTTAGGCTCCGTCCAAGCCTCTACGCTCGTACGATTCACACCTATAGGCAAATCCCCCTTCAACACAATACCATTCTTCCGGGCATAATCGGATACAGCTTTAAATTGAGCATCCAATATATACTGTAAGAAATAAGTAAACGATATTTCGGAATACGCGTCACTGTTTTTAGCACATAAGTGCTTTATAACCGATTCGTTATAAGTTGCATTTGTCCCCCATTTTGTAAAATCGGATGTATTATATAAATCACGAAAATAGCAATAGGCGGCATAAGGCATCAGCCACGATTCATTCCGAAATACAAATTCTTTAAACTCAATACTTTTAAGAATATTCTCCCGTTCCTGTTCAAAATAAGCACGGCAAAACTCCACTTTATACTTTACGACATTCTCATAGTCCACAGAGTCTTTCGCATTCAATTCTTTCTGTTTATCTGCAAAAAAAGCGGCTTTTGCCGTATCATTCAATTTTCCCAACCAAGGTAAACTGATATACATAGGATGTAAAGCATATATGGAAATCGCACTATATGGATAAGAATCTGCCCACGTATGCGACATGGTTGTGTCATTCATTGGTAATACCTGAATAATACGCTGATGCGTCTTCTTCACCCATTCCACCAACTTATGCAAATCCCCTAAATCTCCAACCCCGAAACTACTGTCCGAGCGTAAAGAAAATACAGGAATAACAGAGCCTGCACAACGCCAGAATTCCTGATTGTCACGAAAATATAATCCTGAAACAGTTACAGTTTCTCCTTTCTCTTGTTCCAGAAGGTTTAATTGTCTATTTTCATCTGTTTCCCAGTATAAAGGCTGGTGCTTATCATTATCCCAAACCAAAAACTTATATTCCAATGGATAACTTATTTCATTTGCATCCAAATCAATATGCCATTCGGGAAAAGTATCACAACCAAGGATCAACGCTTTATCAGGATGCCAATTACCCAAACACGCCTGATTCCCGGTAATCGCAATACTCTGGTTCTTCTCAACCCTAGGTGCAGAAATTTTAATTACCAACTTCCGTCCACTTCTAACGGTTCTCTCGTATTTATCACAAGGATGGGCAAACAAGCTTTTTGTGAAAGCCGAAGAGTAAAATGCCAGATCATCCGGACGAACCTGCCAATAATCATAAAGCGTATATTTATCTGTATAACCGTCAAAAATAAGTTGATGGTTTTTCTCCCATTCTTCAAATATTTGCCGGTCGTTTACACTTAAGATATATCGGTATTCTATCATTTGCAGGTCTGAAGAAAGCTCCAGTTCAAGCTGCCAGTTTCCTTCCCCCGTATAATTCATTTCTTTAGCCAATGCCGGCTCCCAAGAGCCTAACTCCGGAATTGAGCCTACCACACATAACTTCTGTCCCCAAACGGTATGGAAGTTAATATTAAAGGTAATTTTCATGGTAAATCTAAATTTAGTTTGGACACGAAGATATAAAAAATGCGGAGATTACCTCTCCGCATTTCCAATATATTTAAACATGCCGCTTATCCGCATTTGGATGCACCGCAATTGGTACAAATCAAACAGCCTTCCTGATAGATCAATGTTTCTAATCCACAATTAGGACATGTCTGCCCCTTTGCTTCAGTTCCATTCGGAAGATACTTCTTCAATGCACGCTCAACACCATTTTTCCAGGTATTAATAGATTCATTGTTAAGTTCCATCCCTTGTACCAATTTAATAACCTGGTCTATAGGCATACCATAACGCAATACGCCGGAAATCAGTTTTGCATAGTTCCAATATTCAGGATCAAACTTACCATCCAACCCTTCAATTGTCATTTTATATCCACGTTTATTTTTGAACTGGAAGTCATAATGTTTATCACCGTCTTCATCATAGCTTTTTATAATGGTACCTTTCGATACATTTTTAGGCAACATAATACCTTCATCATCATCAGCAAGACCGGTAAAGATTTCATAAGGACGTCCATTCAGCAACCCCACAAATGCGATCCATTTTTCTCTATTATTCTGGAATTTCACGACATCTGCTTCCAACTCCCGGGGACGGGTAGACACAATAACCGGAGGTTGCATACAATTACAATCATCCTTCTTCTTTTTACTGTCCGTCGCCAACAAAACACCAGAACGGGAACCGTCTCTATAAACCGTACATCCTTTACAGCCACACTTCCAAGCCTCGACGTACAAACTATTAACAAGATCTTCAGACACATCAGCCGGCAGGTTAATCGTTACACTAATAGAATGATCTACCCATTTCTGAATACGTCCCTGCATACGAACTTTCTGCAACCAATCCACATCATTGGAAGTAGCCTTGTAATAAGGAGATTTAGCCACCAGCTCATCCACTTCCTCCTGTGTATATTTTTTCGTTACGGAATAACCATTTGCCTGCATCCAAGTAACAAATTTATGATGGAATACAATATACTCTTCAAAAGCATCACCCGTTTCATCAACAAAATCGACGCGTGCGTCTGTATCGTTCGGATTCACTTTACGGCGACGTTTATATACCGGTAAGAATACAGGTTCTATACCAGAAGTTGTTTGTGTCATTAAACTAGTTGTTCCGGTTGGAGCAATCGTTAAACATGCTATATTTCTACGGCCGTATTTAACCATATCCTCATACAGTGAGGGATCAGCTTCGCGCAAACGATTGATAAACGGATTCTTTTCTTCACGTTTTGCATCATATATTTCAAATGCGCCACGTTCTTTTGCGAGCATTACAGAAGAACGGTAAGCAGCCAATGCCAACATTTTCTGGATATTCTCAGCACATTCGGTAGCTTCTTCAGTTCCATAACGCAATCCAAGAGCAGCTATCATATCTCCTTCTGCTGTAATACCGACACCTGTACGACGTCCCATCAAAGTTTTTCTTTGGATCTTTTCCCACAGATGGCGTTCCGATTGTTTTACCTCCAATAATTCCGGATCAGAATCTATCTTTTCTAATATTTTTTCGATCTTTTCCGATTCCAAATCGATAATATCATCCATAATCCGTTGTGCCAATCCTACATGCTTATTAAACAAATCATAATCAAAATAAGCATCTTTAGTAAACGGATTCACAACATATGAGTACAAATTAATAGCCAGCAATCGGCAGCTGTCATAAGGACACAAAGGTATTTCACCACAAGGATTGGTTGAAACAGTGCGGAACCCGAGATCAGCATACGAATCCGGAACAGATTCTTTTAAAATAGTATCCCAAAACAAAACACCCGGTTCTGCAGATTTCCATGCATTATGTATAATTTTCTGCCATAAAGCAGAAGCATCTATCTCCTTAACTGTAACAGGGTTTGGAGAATCGACCGGGTATTGCTGTTTGTAAACAGAACCGTTTACGACAGCATTCATAAAATCATCATCGATTTTTACAGAAACATTTGCACCTGTCACCTTCCCCTCTACCATTTTTGCATCTATGAAAGATTCCGAGTCCGGATGCTTAATTGAAACACTCAGCATCAATGCGCCACGACGTCCATCCTGGGCAACTTCACGCGTAGAATTGGAATATCGTTCCATAAACGGAACAAGGCCGGTAGATGTTAAAGCCGAGTTTTTCACAGGAGAACCTTTTGGGCGAACATGAGATAAATCATGCCCTACACCTCCACGGCGTTTCATTAACTGTACTTGCTCTTCATCAATGCGGATAATTGCCCCATAAGAATCCGCCTGACCATCCAGTCCAATCACGAAACAATTAGAGAGAGAAGCTATTTGATAGTCATTTCCAATTCCTGTCATCGGGCTCCCTTGCGGAACAATATAACGAAAATGGTCAAAAAGATCGAATAGTTCCTTTTCAGACAATGGATTCGGATATTTTTTTTCCACACGGGCAATTTCCCGTGCCAAACGATGATGCATGTCTACCGGAGACTGCTCATAAATATTACCAAAAGCATCCTTTAAGGCATACTTGTTCACCCATACTTTAGCGGCCAACTCATCACCGGTAAAATAGGCTAGCGAAGCTTTAAATGCTTCATCAAATGTATAAATTTTCTGATCCACGGTGTTTTAATTATTAAAGATTGCAAGTTTATAAATACTTTAGCTACTATCCAAATTATTATATATTAAAAAACAAATATGTTGAAAAGTTTTCCAAAACCACAAAAATATACACATAAAATCAACATGTTATATTTTTATATGCATCCAAAAGTTTTCCCAAAAAGAAAACTCAAAATATTCCATGTTTTCCCAAAAGAAAAAAAAGGACACTTCCTTTCGGAAGTATCCTTTCCACCATATATAAAATTCTTATTAATTCTTCAAGAGCACCTCAATCTCCTCCACCGACGAACAAAAAGACTTATTTGTCTCTATTTGGTCTTTAATTGTTTTGCAAGCATGCAATACAGTCGCATGGTCTTTTTTACCCACTATTTTACCAATATGAGAAAAAGAGCAATCGGTATATTTCTTAGCCAGATACATTGTAATTTGTCTGGCCTGTACAATTTCACGTTTTCTGGAATTAGTTTGGATTGTTGACTGATCCAGATTAAAATATTTACAAACAATTTCCTGAATAGATTGTACGGACATTTGTTTCTTTTCCAAACGAACCGCCTGACTTACCACTCGCTTCGTCAACGACAAATCTATTTCTTTATTATTAATAACAGCATTCGCCATTAATGAAACAAGAATTCCCTCAAGATCACGAACATTTTCCGTAACATTATTTGCGATGAAATTAAATACTTCATCAGGAATAACAATACCGTCGTGATTAATTTTATTCTTCAATATCTTCTTGCGTAAATCAAGATCCGGGCGGAACAGTTCTGCAGTCAATCCCCATTTCAAACGCGTAATCAAACGCTCTTCCATACCCTGCAAATCAACAGGAGCTTTATCCGAAGTCAGGATTAATTGCTTACCCAATTGGTGTAAATGGTTAAATATATGGAAGAATGTATTTTGCGTTTTATCCATTCCTATCAATTCCTGTATATCATCCAACAAAAGGACATCTATATTTTGATAGAAATTCAAAAAGTCATTTGTCGTGTTTTTACGAATAGCATCTGTAAACTGGACACGGAAAAGATGTGAAGATACATAAAGCACTTTCTTTTCTGGATGCAATTCACGTATACGGGCTCCTATAGCATGACATAAATGGGTTTTGCCTACACCGGAAGGACCAAAAATAAACAATGGATTATAAGTGGTTTTACCAGGATTCTGGGCAATAGCTTCACCTGCAGCACGCACCAAACGATTACTGGTTCCTTCAAAATAATTATCAAAGCTATATTTAGGATTTAATTGTGAATCCAAATCCTGAGGTGCAGCCTGAATAAATGGATTCGGAGCCTTATTTGCATCTTTGGGAGTTATCTTTTTTACGGCAATCGATCCGTTTTCGGCAGGATAATCAACCGTACCTCCAGTCGTCTTATCCACCATAATACGGTAGTTAAGAATTGTTCCTTGTCCAAAAACACGATACAACGTTACTTTCAGAACATTCACATATTTTTCTTCCAAATATTCATAGAAGAACTGACTAGGAACCTGAATAGTAAACTTGTTATCCTCATACGATAAAGGAACAATAGGCATAAACCATGTGTTAAAAGCGGCCTCAGGCACAATATCTCTAATAACTGTGAGGCATTTATTCCACAATGTTTGATAATCAGTCTGCATTTTTATTTTATCTCCCAACTATAACTTTTATTCTTTATGACTACAAAGTTTAGAAATTAATTCTGAAAAAAAAAGTATTAATTTACTTGCTTATTTTGATTGTTTAATATTACATTTAATCTCAGGTAGTTAGTAATATCTATCTGACAATTAGACCATTAAAACCACACCCTTTTCAAAAAGCCTTTATTCTAGCATGTTTACCGAATAATCAGAACACCTCCGATTTCGATAAAAAAAGACCTTCAAAAACAATTATATGTGTTTATTTGAAGGCCTTACAGCCAATTTTAAGAAGTAAATTTATTGTCTCTTATTAATTAGAATGATTCTAAATAATTCTTCAATATATAAGATTTTCAATACTTCTTAAAATACTGAGAAATGAACATAGCGTTTCGGGTTCTGACGCAAATCCAATAACAGCTTAGAAGCATTCTCCGTCGCGCCATTTAAATTTTCGTACAAAGCTTTATCATTAAGCAATAGTCCCATAGTATTATCACTCGAATTCAGTTTCTCCGTAGTCAGTTTCAAGTTATTCAATGTCGCATTAATAGAATTAACAGTAGTTGCCAAGTCCAGTTCTTTCAAATTTGCACTTACCTGAGAGAAATTGTCGGTCATTGTTTTCAAATTACCAACAATGACAGGAACGTCTTTGTCCAATAACGAATTCAATTTACGCGTAGAGACCTCCAAATTTCCCGTTGTTCTCTCAATATGATCAAATGATTGCGAAAGAGCCGGATGATTAACAAGCGTCTGTAAACCGGCTAAAATAGAATCCACCTTTGGAAGAATTTGTTCTATCTGGGGAAGAATATTTTCCTGTACCGCTTGCATCATATCTTCTCCCATGCGTCCTTCTATCGTTGATCCCGGTTTCAGATAATCATCAACATATGTATTCAGATGAATCTGCAACTCCGCACCACCCAAAAAGCTCTTGGTTATTACGATATAACTACCTTTATTAATTTTCATATTTTCTTCCAGATTAATTTCTACGGTTATCTTTCCGGTAGTATTATAATCATATATGATGTCTCTAACCAAACCAACTTTAAATCCATCCACAAAGACCGGGCTCGAAATTGTAACATCTTTTACATTATTGAATGTCACAAAATAATGATTAACCGGTTGAAATAAATTTATCCCTTTCAGATAATTAATCCCGAAATACAGCAATGCCAGACTTACTATTGTTACCAATCCGATTTTAGCCTCTTTAGTGAATACACTTTTCATTTTTTTAATTTATAAAATATATAATCTTGTTTCTTTACTACATTATCAATAATCTACCTTTATGCCATCTTTAAATGCAACAATGAAAGCATCCTTAAAATCTTTAGCCACATTTCTGCGCATCTTCCGTATTGCATTAAAGTCTGTCGTCTCCCCATAAGTATATTTATATATACCCTTCTCTTTATAAAAATCCACATTTTTATACCCTTTAAACTGTTTTGAATTTCCGGGTAACTTTTTATCTGAGGTGAAGATTTGAATTTTATATATAACCTTCCCGGAGGTATCAGAGTTCACACGGCCTGTTGAAGATACAGATGCAGCCTGTGCCTGTTTTGTTGATTTATTTGACTGAGAAGTTTTTTGAGACTGAGATTCCTGCCTGTGTTTACGACGAATATCCTCTTCACTCCCCGGCGGAGGCAACTGATTTGTTTGTGATTCAATAACAGCTTGCGGTTCAGAAGAAGAACCCGTTGTTGACATCGCCACACTTCTTCCGGCTAACGCTCCTCTTCTTTTATCATAATCACGTTTATACTGATTAAATGCAATATAAATTGCCATCGCCAATTTATTCTGTCCATCAGCTGACTTCAAAAAGCGTTCTTCTTCCCGATTAGATATATACCCTAATTCAATGAGCACACTAGGCATACTCGTCTTGCGAAGTACCAGAAAGCCTGCTTGCCTGACTCCTCTATTTGTACGCTTGGCAGTCACAAAGGCTTTTTGTATTTCCGATGCCAAACTAATGCTCTGCTCCATATGTTTATTTTGCATAAACTCAAAAATAATATATGACTCAGAAGAATTGGGATCAAAACCTTCATACTTTTGCAGATAATTATCTTCCAAAAGAATAGCCGAATTTTCGCGCATTGCAACTTCAAGATTTTCATCACTCCGGGCTAATCCCAAAGTATAAGTTTCGGTTCCGGCTGCAGAACTGCCCTTTTTAACAGAATTCGTATGAATAGAAATAAACAAATCGGCTTTATTTCGATTGGCTATGTTAGCACGCTCATCCAGTTCAATGAAACGATCGGTCTTTCTTGTATAAACAACACGAACATCATCATTATTATCCTCAACCAGCTGTCCCAACTTAAGGGCTACTGCCAGATTGATTTCCTTTTCATTTATAACAGCCCCTCTCGCACCCGGATCTTTTCCTCCATGACCGGCGTCTATAACAAGAGTAAATGTTTTCTCTTTTGCTTGCAATGAAGGCAAAAAACAAAACAAAACGATCAGTAAATTTATATATAGAAGATATTTCCTATCCACACCAAAAAAGCTCTTACAAATTGGTGACAAATGTAATATTTTTTACCGATTAACAGGAGCCTTTTACGATAATTAAGTTAGTCCGTTTTAACCATAAAGTGGTTATTTTCCCTGCTATACACATAAAAAAAAGGACAGCCTTTTAAAACTGTCCTCTTCCTTATATAAGATATTCTTATATTATTCAGAAACTACTTCGAAAGGAATTTCTACAGAAACTTCCTTGTGAAGTTTAGCAATAGCTTTGTATTGTCCAACTTCCTTAACGGCTTCCTTGATATAGATAATTTTACGATCTACATCGTAACCAGCCTTTGCCAAAGCTTCTGCAACCTGAATATTTGTTACAGAACCAAAGATAGTACCTGTTGAACTGGTCTTAGCACCGATAGTCAAAGATACACCCTCCAACTTAGCTGCCAAAGCCAGAGCATCGTCTTTAATTTTAGCTAATTTATGAGCGCGCTGTCTCATATTTTCAGCCAATACTTTCCTGGCAGATTCAGAAGCAATCACTGCCTTACCCTGGGGGATTAGAAAGTTACGTCCGTAACCGTCTTTTACTGTTACGATATCGTCTTTGTAACCTAAATTGATTACATCTTCTTTCAAAATAACTTGCATATTCTGTCTCCTCTTTTTTTATTATTTCATTAAATCGGTTACGTAAGGAAGCAAAGCCAAATGACGAGCACGCTTTACAGCCTGAGCCACACGACGCTGAAACTTCAACGAAGTACCTGTGATACGGCGTGGAAGAATCTTTCCTTGTTCATTCAGGAATTTCTTCAAGAATTCTGGATCTTTGTAATCGATATACTTAATACCGTTCTTTTTGAAACGGCAATACTTTTTCTTTTTAACGTCTACTGAAGGCGGAGTCAAATATCTGATTTCTGATTGAGTTGCTGCCATGATTAATTCTCCTTTACTGTTTCTTTAGATGATTTCAAATTTCTTCTCTTAGCTGCATATTCTGCTGCATATTTATCCTGACGGAAAGTCAAGAAACGGATAATACGTTCGTCACGACGGAAGTTTACTTCCAAAGTTGCGATTGTTTCCGGATTTGCTTTGAATTCAACCAACTGGTAGAAGCCTGTTGTCTTCTTGTCAATAGGATAAGCCAACTTGCGCAAGCCCCAATTTTCTTCATTCACAATTTCAGCGCCTTCTGCTTTCAGAAGAGATGTGAATTTCTCTACCGCTTCCTTCATCTGTGCATCAGACAAAACGGGAGTCAAAATGAAAACGGTTTCGTAATTGTTCATAAAATTTACGTTATATGATTAATAAAATTTTGCGGGGCAAAGGTAACGATAATATCTTAAACCGCAAACATTTCGACAATTATATTTTTTCAGGCACAGAATGATCCATTAATTCATACAAGAAGAAAACAGCTGCTTAAAGAAAATGATCTACTTTTGCAACCAACATTTATCAACCACTTTTGTTTTTCATAAAGATAAGATCATCCGTTAATCAAAATATAAATAAGATGAAGCAACGTTTATTCTTTACTCTTTTGTTTACCTTATTCATTATAAACATACATGCTCAATACGTTCCTGACGTATTGGGAGACGATTACTTGCGCCGTACTTTCCAAATGCCGGACGATTACGAAGGAAAAGTTGTATGCACATTAGTAAAAAAGCCGCAACTATCCGACGTAAAGCAAGCCGTATTATATATACACGGTTACAACGACTACTTTTTTCAGAAACAACTGGGAGACAGCGTAAATGCACATGGTTATAATTTCTATGCAATGGATCTTAGAAAGTACGGGCGCTCTATCCTCCCCAACCAGAATCCTTTTTTCTGCAAAAGCCTGAAAGAATATTTTGCTGATATCGACACAGCATTAGCAACCATCCGCGCCGAAGGAAACAATCGGATTTTGTTAATGGCGCATTCCACAGGAGGGCTTATCACCCCTTATTATCTAAATAGCAAAAAAGGGAACTTGGCAGTAGACGGGTTAATACTGAACAGTCCTTTTTTGGACTGGAATTTTGGTTGGTTTATGGAGAAGATTGTCATCCCTGCTGTTTCATTTATCGGAAAGTTTTTTCCAAATCTGACAGTGCAGGGATACGGCGATCCTAATTATTCATATAGTTTATTGAAGCAGTATAAAGGAGAATGGGAATATGACACAAATTGGAAGATGATTTTCGGACATCCTAAAAAGGCCGGATGGATCCACGCGATCCAAGAAGCACAACAAACAGTACAAAAAGGGCTGAAACTGGATTGCCCAATTCTGGTAATGTCTTCCAATAAATCTTTTCCGGAAAGCAAAGAATGGCATAACGAATATATGACATCCGATATAGTATTGAATGTACACGACATACAACAATATGGAAGTAAACTCGGGAACTATGTCACACGCGACACGATCCAAAACGGCATTCACGATTTAATTCTTTCGGAAAAGCCATACAGAGATCATGTTTACCATATTGTATTCAACTGGATAAAAGGATTATAAAATAATCTTTTCCTGTTACCCTCTCACTGCAGCCAAATGCTGACGCGCCAGATTATTCATGTCTTCAAGGATAAGACGATTAACATAACTAAAACTAAACCGGAAAAAGTAATCTCTCAAAGTTCCGATATTAGCTGGGAATGTCAAACTGTGCAACTGGTTCAATGCTATGAAAATATATCCTTCACGCGGTGCACGGTTAAACAATTCTATCTTAGTCTTATCCAGAGGTATAATATCGCCCTCTATCTCAGCATAACCATTCATGGCTTCCGGCCATGAAATCAACATTTTTTTATCATAAACAGCCCATTTATAAGAATCTTTGCCGTTCACTTTTTCCGGCAATGTATTGGAATGATGTACTAAAATATAATCATTCTGCATCGTGTCATCGCAATGGATCCAAATATCCAGCACCTTAAACTCTGTGGAGTTATCAAATTTATAGAAGCCATTCTTTCCCACATGCGGAGAAAACACATTACGTTCCACATCGGTAAAATAAACAATGTGATTCCCGAAGAAATCCATCTTCGATATGAAATCCGACATCAGTTTACTTATTTTTTTATGATCCGTGCAATGTACAAATTCAGGCAGTTCCTTCGGAAAGTTTTTTCTGCAAATCAAACTAAATTCCTGCATCAACTCTTTCGGATTTCGCTCTTTCTGGATTTCCACATAAGCCAGGATTTCATCCACAGTATGAAAACAGTCTTTTAAATCGGACGACAAACAACGTCTGACTACCTCGTCATACATTTTCAATCCGGGAAAAACACTGCTAACCGATGCGTCCACGTTCACTTCTCCCAAAGCATACCATTTCAAAACAGACCCGATAGTGTAAATATCATTGTTGGTTTGTGTTCTGCTATCGCCAAAAGCGATATCTGTCAGCACAAACTCATTATGGTTATCTATTAATATATTCTGAGGTTTTATATTCCGGTGCTCCACTCCCATACTATGCAAAAACTGAACCGTATCAGTCAGGAAATGAAACAATTTCACAAATATTTCAGGAGACAACGACGAACGGTATTCTTTCAAAGAACATTTATACAATTTCATCACCAATACCGGAATTTCTTCACTATTTACAGGCAGTAAGTCAAAATCAATGTACTGAACAATATTCCGGCGCGTTTCTAATAATGATATATTGATATATTCTTTTCTAAAATCATTCAGATAAGCTTTCCGATTTGCCTCATCATCGCCAATAAAAAACTTTAAAGCAACCACCGTATCATTAATCCGGGCTTTATAAACAATGCCGTTCTCACCACGTCCAAGAGGCATCGGCTCTAATACACAATCGCCCAAACCCAATGATAATCTATACCTTTCAACTTTCACAAATTCCTCAAAAGTGTACTTATCAAGCATACTATACTCTATTTTAAATCAAGCCTTTAAGACAAAGATACAACTAATATTTTGTATTTTTATAAAGGTTAATACTCTTTTTTAAAACGCATGACAGCGAAAATAGATAAATACGTATCTTTGCAAAACAATAAAATGAAGACAATGAAATTAATGCGATTGATATTCATAGGTTTTGCTTTTTCCAGATTAACAACCGCCACTTTCGCCCAAAGCGAGAACAATACAGAAGATGCTACTACATATAAAGCCGAAGCCTTCGGATCTGTTGGCAGTGGAGACAACACGCCTTTCTGGATGCTTAGCAACCGATATGGAATAGTACCTCTGGATGCGAACAATGGCTTTCTAAATGCAGGTGTTTATCACAACCAACGATTCGGTAAAGGATTTCGCTGGGGCGCCGGACTGGAGGTAGTGGCAACCGCTCCGCGTTATCATAACATATTCATACAGCAAGCTTTCGCCGAAATAGGATACAAAAGCCTGTTATTAAGCATTGGAAGTAAAGAGGATTATTCATCTTTATGGGACAAAAATTTAAGTTCCGGTGATTTGGTACATTCTTCCAATGCGCGCCCTATACCGGAAATAAAATTAAGCATGCCTCAATTCACCGTTGTTCCGGGAACAAAAGGATGGATGCAGGTAAAAGGAGATTTTGCCGCTGGCCGTTCCTTTGACACGGATTATCTAGCAAATTTCACAAATAAACAGCAAGAAACAGGCACAACAAAAAAGCAAGTATACATCAAGAATGTATTATGGCATCATAAATCATTTTATGTACAAATAAAAGATACCCGGAATGATTTTCCCCTATCTGGAACAATCGGCGTACAGGATTATGCACAATGGGGCGGAACATCCACCGATCCTAAAATAGGCGCCCAACCTCATTCTTTCAAAGATTTTATCCGTGTTGTATGTGGCAGTAAAGGTGGGGATAACGCCACTGTTTCGGATCAGATAAATGTACTGGGCAGCCATTACGGTTCTTACAACTTCAAGCTTAGCTTCACCAAAAAGGATTGGGCCGTACATGCCTATCACCAGCATTATTTCAACGACAAATCCGGCATGATATTCAATAACGGCACAGACGGATTATATGGCATACAAGTAGATCTCCCTAAACTTCCCTGGCTACGCAAAGTTGTTACCGAATATGTTCTGACCCGTAATCAAACAGGTCCAATGCACTTTATTGATTTCGATCACGACAAACATCCGGGAATAGGAGGTGGTAATGACGACTATTACAACAACTTGGAATATAAGACCGGACTCTCCTACTTCAACAGAGGATTAGGTTCTCCATTAATCATTTCACCCGAATATAATCAGAACGGGAAACTGGGGTTTACAAATAATCGCATCAAAGACTGGCACATAGGGGCAGAAGGTGATATTTCTCCACAAATATCTTACCGGGTTCTTTTTACATGGATGAATGGTTGGGGAACATCCTATCATCCTTTCCGCAACAAGAAAGAAGGGACATCCAGCCTTATCGACATAACTTACACCCATCCCCGTCTGAACGGATGGACATTTACCGGATCTGTTGCAGCCGATACAGGAACAATGGTCGGCAAAAATGCCGGTTTCAGCCTACGTGTAGCCAAAAGAGGAATAATAAAAGCATGGAAATAAAATCCATGCTTTATTTATATTTATCCCAAAGAGAAGAAGCTATAATAGCTTGCGTCTTATCAGCCATTTCCTGTAATCCTTTATGGGAAATATCCATCCCATCAGTAAATAGTGCCGGATGAATAACCATCTCCATCCGGTGCCGACAAACATTAATTGATCCGATCGGCAACACGTCAAACGGCCCATTCAATGTAATAGGGACAATAGGCAAATGCTGATCGGCCGCCATTTGGTAAGCACCTTTTTTAAAACGTATCATCTTTCCGGTATAAGTACGGGAACCTTCTGGAAAGACAACTACAGAAGCCCCGTTCTTTAAACATCGTTCAGCTTCTAAAACACTACGTGCAGCCGCTTTAGGTGTAGAGTTATCTACAAAAATAAAACCTGCAGCACGGCAAGCTGCGCCCACAAACGGAATTTTAGCTATACCGGCTTTCATTACCCATTTGACAGGAACTCCCAGAAAACCATAAATCAAGAATATATCAAAAGCCCCCTGGTGATTAGAAACAAACACATAAGATTGTTTGTGGTTAATATTTTCACGCCCTCTCACTTTTACCGGACAAAGAGCCAGATAACAGGTAAGCCTGGACCAAATCATGCCGGGATAATAAGCAAAGATTTTCTCGCCTCCGAGCAGGCACCCTATAATTACCGTCAAAGCTGTAAGTATTGTCAGTACCAAAAATACAGGTACAAAAAACAACCATAAATAAATCATGTAAAGAATCCGTACCATACGCATACTTATTATTCTACAAATATAAAAGCTAAATTGAAAGGAATTGTTATTTTTATTCCAAAATATTTTTGCAATCGGGTTATTATTACTTTATTTGCGGTAGAAAAGAAAATAATTATAAAACATCTATAACCATGAACGAGTTAATTAAAAATCTTGGGGTTATCGTACTCCTAATCGGTGTGATCATTCTGGCTGTACCTGCATTAACCGGAGGTATTTCAAACAGTATTCTTCTTACAGGCCTTGGAGTTATTATTCTGGGCTACGTCGGTCATATCGTTATCAACAAAAGAGTTGATTAAGACACACAAACTCCGAGAGATTAAAAATAAAAAAGGACGATCCTTATATAGGATCGTCCTTTTTTATTTATTGTTGTTCCAGCCATTCTTTCATGGCATTTACAAGTTCCTGGTTTTCGTCGGATTTCTGCGTAGACAGACGAATGTAAGTTTCATCCAGCCCGCGGAAGTTTGAAGCATCCCGGATTAATATTCCATATTTACTCAGCAAATACTGTTTCAGATCGGCTGCCGTACCTTTCTTCAAGCGTACCAAAAAGAAAGTCGTAGCAGTAGGTATGACTTCCAGGCCATCCAATTTACTGAGCTGATAAATGAATTCGGCCGTTTCACGCTGCCATTTACGAATAGGCAAAGTAAACTGAGCCGGATGTATCAGGATATACTTGCTGGCCTCTATAGCCACCGCATTAACCGACCAGGGGATAATATACTTATTAACCTCTTCAATAATAGCAGGAGATGCAATCAGATAGCCAATACGCAATCCCGGTATATTATAAGCTTTGGATATAGACTGAACAATAATCAGATTTTCATGATTATAGACATCCGTCGGCTTCAACATGTCTTCCGTTGTAAACGCAACATAAGCCTGATCCACAATAAACTTAGTCTGACGGTTTGCAGCAATCAGAGACAATAATTCAGTACGGTGAATCAGTCTGCCATCCGGATTATTCGGATTACATATCCAACAGAAATCCTGTCCTTCCAACGATAATTCGGCCAAGTCATCAGAAGTAGAAAAGAAACTTACCTCATGCCCATGCAAACGGCAGGCATCTTCATATTCAGCAAAAGAAGGAACCGCGATCATCGACTTAGCCCCTTTCCATGCCTGAGCCAGCAAATAAAATGCAGTAATGGAACCATTCGTTACTACCAAGTTATTTTCTTTTATTTCATATCGGCGGGCCAGAAGACGCTTCAGTTGGGCTGCATCCGGTTCCGGATAGCGTGTCAACTTATCGAATTGCTCAATCAGGTTTACTTTCAGTTTGTCCAAATTAGCTCCGTGCCATACATTTGAACTAAAATTTATCTTTATTTCACTCTGAGAATTGTAGAAATCATCACCGTGTCCGAATAGCATACTCCAGTAGTTTTTATAGTAATTAATCATTCATTTAAAGATTCGCAAATATACTAATTATTTCGTGTTTACTCTACGTTAAACAAACAGACACTTTACTTTATCGCTTTATATATAGCGTCCTGTATTCTTGTGCGAATATCTAATGAACTCAATTTATTATTTGCCCGCGAAGGATTCACCCTATTACTCAGAAATATATAAATCATCTGATTATCAGGATCCACCCAAAAACAAGTTCCTGTAAATCCGGTATGTCCATATACCGAAACCGGCGTTTGAGGAGAGCAGGGAGATGCTTTCACATTACCAACCACCGGTTTATCAAATCCTAATCCTCTGCGGCATGTAGGGCTTTTGCTTTGCGTAAACAAACGGCATGTCTCTTCCGACAAATACCGTTCGCCTCCGTATACACCCTGGTTCAAAAATAGTTGCATCACTTTGGCCAGGTCGTTCGCATTAGAAAACAAGCCTGCATTACCGGAAACACCACCTTGAAATGCCGCCGCCTCATCATGTACATAACCTCTCAGTAACTGCCGGCGCACAAACAGATCGTTTTCCGTTGGAACTATTTGCAACGTATCCATCACCCTTAACGGATTATAAGTTGTATGCCATGCTCCTAACCCTGCATAAAAATCATCATGAAGCAAACGATCCATCGGTTTCTTCATCTGGTTTTCAACCATCATCTTCAGCAAAATAAAGTTAATACAACTATAGACATATTTGCCACGCGTTCCTAAACGGGAACTCTTTATATCCTGAATTATAGAGTCTTTAAACGAATCGCTGATATAGAAATTACGGGCAACTTCGGTTGTAAATCCCGGCTTTTTCTTATCCGAAACCAAATCCGGATAATATCTAAAGTCATTGCGTACATACGTATTGGAATCAAACCGTACAGGATGGCTTGTATTCTTTGTGTTACTGTACAGACTTCCTTTATAGCTATTCCTATCGATTGCGTCAAGATAAAAATTGATGGAAGGAGTTAGTCCCGATTGGTGATAAAGTAAATCTTTAACCGGCAAATTCTGTTTATTGGAACCTTTCAACTCCGGGACAAAATCGCCTATCTTGCTATTTAATGTAAACTTTTTTTCATCATAAGCTTTCATCACGGCCAACAATGTACCGGCGGCCTTCGATGCAGAAGCCAAATCATAAACCGAGTTATCAACCACATCCTGGGTCCCGCTAAACTCATAACGGCCAAACGATTTATCATAAATCACCATACCATCCTTAGCAACCAATACCTGACAACCGGGAAAAGCCTTTTTCGACAATCCTTCCGATACTATCAGGTCTATCTCATCCAAACGACCGGCATCCGCTCCCACTTCTTCCGGTTCATGGTAGCCAAGACGTGTCTTTTCCGTAAATATACCTGTCCCCGAATAATACAAACCCGGAATGGAAACCGGCAGCTTACCTTTAGCTCCTATACCTCCAAATATAACTTGGGCGGCATATTCCTGTGCCAAAGGTGTATTTTCATATCCTATTACCAACGCTTTGGCCTTCGTCGCAGAGTTTTTATAATCTTTACAAAAATAAGGAAGCGTAAAGAACGCATAGATCAGTTCTTTCTTTGCAGCTAATTGCTTTAAAGCAAGGCTTTCCGGAATACGAACCGTATGTACACTACAGATAATTATATCATAACCGGCAAGCCGGTTATATACGTTTTGTATATATGCAGCCGTAGAATTGCGTCCGATGCTAAAACAAGCCACAGTATCATAACGGTTCAACATCGCTTGGAACTCATTTCCAACGTCTCCGCCAATAGCCAAAGCAGCAATCTTCTTCTTTCCCAGCTGTTTCAGAGGAAGAACGTCCGATTCATTTTTCAATACCGTAATTGCCTCGGCATTAAGTTTAGCCGCCAGCCAGGCAGCATGCGGAGAATTAAGCCGTTTGGATAGCCCCTGTACTTTTACCGGACTATATCGATTCAATCCCGTAATATATTTATACCGTAATATCTTAAGACATTTGGCTTCTACTTCTTCAAGAGACAGAATACCTTCGTCTATAGCTTCTTTTACAGCCGAAAAATCATTTATAGGAGTTGCCGGTGCCAGCAAGACGTCATTACCAGCCAGAAGCGCTTTTACGGAAGGATTATCGGTCTTTTTAGTCGTAGCGCCTTTCATAGCTAATGCGTCGGTAAAGCACAATCCCTTAAATCCCCACTTATCCTTCAGTAACCCCGTTATTATCTTATATGATAACGACGCCGGCAGATTCGGAGTATTATCAAGCGAAGGTACATATAAATGCCCGGTCATTACGCCCGCAAATCCATTATCGACATATCTTTTAAAAGGCAACAGTTCCACACTGTCCAAGCGGGCTTGCGAATGAAAAACAGAAGGTAATGTTTTATGTGAATCATCCGACGTATCTCCGTGCCCGGGAAAATGTTTCGAAACAGAAATCACTCCCATTCCCTCCAGTCCTTTAGCATAAGCAATGCCCTTGTCTGCTACCGCATTTGGATCTTCGCCGAAAGAACGGAGCCCTATTACCGGGTTTTCCACATTACTATTTACATCCACATCGGGTGCAAAGTTAATCTGAATACCCAGTTCTTTACATTGACGGGCAACTTCCTTCCCATACTCTGTAATCAGATTATTGTCTTCTATTGCTCCCAGCATCATATTTTTCGGGAAACGGGTAGTACCGTTCAGGCGCATAGACAAGCCCCATTCTCCATCCAAAGAGATAAACAAAGGTACGCGAGACGCTTTTTGTGCACGATTGCAAACTTCCGCCTGTGTAACCGGATTACCTTTTTGAAATAAAATACCGCCAATATGTATTTCATTTATGTAGCGCATCATCTTCTGTATATTCCTCGCATCAGACTTGGGATCCACCACAACCATGAACAACTGCCCGATGCGCTCTTCATAACTCATTGCATCAAAAACAGAATCCACCCATTGGTTCATTTTCACTTTATCAACTTTCGCCATCAAATCAGGCTCTGCCTGCGCAAAACAACTTATTGCAAACCAACACAAACAGGCTGTATATATAACTTTCCTCATCACTCTTCGATACACATTAACCCTTCAAACATACAAAATAAATTCGACTTTTCGATTACGCATCCTACATTTAGCGGTATTTGGGTCAGCAACTAAACAGAACAGGGTAGGCTATCAAACCTGAAAAGGTAAGCAGCCAAACCGGTTCAAATGCCATAAAAAAATCATCGGGATGTTTTTCTAAAACCATCGGGATCATTTTTCAAAAACATCCCGATGATTTTAAAACGTATAGTGATAGCCCTATCCGGATGTCTTTTCTAAAAAACATCAATAATTTATTGCGTATCAAATAAATCTTTCGTTACTTTGCATCCGCTTTGCGTAATCTCTGTCGGGACATAGTAGCCCGTTATATTGCGTTTCATTCATAAATTACAATTAAAAAGCTATAAAACAATGGATTTAATTAAAATTGCAGAAGAAGCGTTTGCTACCAAGAAGGAGCTTCCTTCATTCAAAAGTGGCGACACTATTACAGTAGCTTACCGTATCAAAGAAGGTAACAAAGAACGTATTCAGCAGTACAGAGGCGTTGTAATCCGTATCTCAGGACACGGAGACAAAAAACGTTTCACTGTTCGTAAGATGTCAGAAAATGTAGGTGTAGAAAGAATCTTCCCGATCGAATCACCGTTCATCGAAAACATCACCGTTAACAAAGTTGGTAAAGTTCGTCGCGCTAAATTGTATTATCTGCGTGCTCTTACCGGTAAGAAAGCAAGAATCAAAGAAAAGAGAGTTTAATACCCTCCGGTTCTATTGCATACAAAAGGCCGTCCGAATAAAATCGAACGGCCTTTTTGTTATATAACAGGCGATTCACCGACACTTTTTGCCATTTCATCGATTCTCCTTCCTGCAAGCAAACAGATTATTTATCTTTGTTTCCCGTAAAC
Source organism: Parabacteroides provencensis (assembly GCF_900232875.1). Classification (NCBI taxonomy): domain Bacteria; kingdom Pseudomonadati; phylum Bacteroidota; class Bacteroidia; order Bacteroidales; family Tannerellaceae; genus Parabacteroides; species Parabacteroides provencensis. The sequence continues at coordinate 938,458 of NZ_LT960488.1, forward strand.
AAAGAGACTGCCATGCAACAATCCAAAAAGAATGATCTGCTTATCGGATTTACTGTTTCTGTTTTGATCTCGCTATTTGTAAATTTCTCGATGTTAATGCGTAGCTACAACAAAGAGAATGAATTGGCAAATATGCCTAACATATTCCCCATACCTCCACAGGATAATTATTTTTTATACTTCTCCCTGATCTGGTTTTTCAGCTACGCCTTCCTGTTATTCATTGTAAACGATCAGTTATACCAGTTAGGTGACAAACTGTTCAAAAAGACCGAATATAAGACAATACTGCTGGTAATAGCTGTTAGTTTCGTCACGGCTTTCGTTATATTCAATCTATACCCTATCATCAACGATTTCATAATGGTAGACATACTGGATAAAAAAAGCGCCTTCTTCAATGCAACTACCGTACAAGCCACACAAACTACCATACATTCTTTCAGCATAGATGACATATTAGGCACCCACTATGAGTTCAAAACAGAGGCACCGGACATAACTCCTATAAAACCATTTCCACACCCGTTGGTGACAGAACACCTGTTTGTATTGCTTACCATTATGCTGACAGCATTGCTATTCCGGCTACTAAACAGCCGGCAAGAGATGATGCTGGAATATGAGAAACTTAAAACCGAAAAGCTACAGAATACCTATAATGCCTTAATGGGACAAATCAACCCGCACTTCTTTTTCAATTCCCTGAATGGGTTAAATTCCCTCATCCAAAGCGAAGAGAAAGAGAAGACCCTAACCTATCTTGGTGAATTATCGAATGTATTCCGTTATATTCTGCAAAGCAACAAGAAAGGGCTGGTTACCCTGGCGGAAGAACTCCAATTTGTCAAGGCTTATACTTATCTGCTTAGTGTGCGGTACGAAGGGAAGCTCTTTTTCTCTTTCCAGACCGATACGCCTCTTCTACTATGGTATCTGCCTATACTGAGCATTCTGCCTTTAATAGAGAATGCTGTAAAGCACAACGTAATAAGCAAGCAATATCCGTTGCAGATAGATATATACACAACGTCTGATAATTTATTAGTTATCTCCAACAAGATACAACCCAAAGCCGAAGAAAGCTCGGGCAGCGGCATCGGGCTTAAAAACCTGTGGGGGCGTTATCGCATGCTGACAGGCAAAGACATCCAAATCTCGAACCGGAAAGAATATTTCAAAGTATCACTTCCTTTACTTAACTCACCCGTACGATCATGAATGCAATTATCATAGAAGACGAAACGGCTGCCGTAAGCAGTCTGAAAGCCATACTGGAACACAACAACGTGATCGATATTAGCGTTATAGCAGAGCTCGAAAGTATCGAAGAAAGCGTCAGTTGGTTCAAGTCGCACCCTCATCCGGACATCATCTTCATGGACATACACCTGGCGGACGGATCAGCTTTTAAGATATTCGAGCAGGTGGAAATAGGTTCGCCGGTTGTATTTACTACGGCATACGACGAATATGCACTGCAAGCCTTCCAGGTAAGCAGTATCGACTATCTACTGAAACCCGTTACGCAAACATCTTTGGAGCGTGCATTGAACAAACTCCGCCTTTTTGATCCCGAAGAGCGGAAAGCCCACATACAAAACACAAACAGTACAATCCAGAACCGCCATACGGTAAAAAGCCTTCTCATTATGCTGGCCGATAAATTCTATCCGTTACCGGTGGAAGACATTCTTTATTTCTACACTTCCAATGAAAAAGTAACGGCTTATACTTCCGACGGAAAGACTCATCCTGTAGACCGCACCCTGGATACCTTGAATGAACAACTGGACGAAAAGATATTCTTCCGGGCCAACCGCCAGTTCATCATCTCGCGTAAAGCAATAAAAGACATCGATCTATGGTTTGGCAGCCGTTTGTCTGTCAACCTGACCCTTCCCGTACCGGAACGTATTATCATCAGCAAAACCAAAACGCCGGTATTTAAGAAATGGATTCTTCTGGAAGAAGGATAGAAGCGGAAGTCTTTTCACCCCTCCAGGGCGGGCGTTTCACCGCCAAAGTTATACCACTTATCCGGCCTTAACCTTTGTTCACCGAAGTTTCAGGTTAATTTGCCGGTGATAAAACAAGAAAGGAAGAAACGCTATGTTGAAATGTATAACCTTTGATGGAGATGCCTCCACATTAAACACCCTGATGGGCTATTTCGAGAAGTTGGACAAAGCTCTGGCCGATGTACACGAAGTACTGAACAAAGAGCAAACCGAGCAACCAATCTTTGTGCGCGAAGGCAGCCGGATCATTCGTCTGCACCGTGACGAGATTCTTTTTCTGGAAGGATATGGCGACTACGTCAAGGTTCACCGCACAACAGGCAAGCCTCTGCTCTCGCAAGTCAGCCTGAAACGTTTTGAAGAATATCTCGACACGCAAAGTTTCTGCCGCGTACACCGTTCCTATATCATTGCCCTTGCCCAAATAAACTATATCGAACGGAAACGGATCCGTATCGGACAAGAGCTGATCCCGATCAGCGATTCTTACCTGCCGGAACTGATGAACAGGCTGGCTCTGCTAACCTGCTAATGGTGGAAGTCTGTCACCTTATGCCGTGAGAGTCTGTCACCTTATGCCGTGGGAGTCTGTCACCTTATAGGGTGATACACTATCACGAAAAACAGTCTTTCTTTCAGAGCTTCACTTTATACAAACGCTCGCCTAATGTGTAGGTCACCGTAGCACCTATAATCCTTCTATCCAGCACATTACCCTTCCACAAAGACCGTTCATAGAAGACCGCTGCATTTACCTGTCCGCCCAGTACCGGCATTCCCAAACCGGCACTTACACGGTAAGCATTTCCCGATTTTCCGCGAATCCGCATATACGGAGTAGAAAGATTTATTCCGGCTTTATAAGAGAAACGCCTCCATACGCTTTCGGACAGAAAGCCATTCGGAGAATAACAGACTCCGGCACGCAATTCGTGTGTATCCTTAAATTTCACCAAATTATCGTCCGACACCAGAGAACTATATTCCCGAAACGTATAATCGAGCGCATACGTCATCTTTTTATATTGCCATGCGCCGCCCAAACCGATAAACTGAGGAAGATATTGTTTTTGCTTCTTCTGCTTCTGTTCGGTTACAGCTTCGCCATTTGTAATGGTAATAGAGTTACTCATACTGATTCGCTGACGGTACCCGTAAACAGCACCCAGCGTCAGGGCACTTTCCTTCCCTATGGAACGATGATACTGAAGTCCGAAATCGGCCAGGAAAGCCTGTGCAAACGAGGTTTGGTCTATCGACATCGTACTCTGTTTTTCCGTCTGCGTAATATTGCCGAATAAATAGTTCAGGTTTACGCCAACCGACAAATTCCGCGTCAGCATAAAAGCCTGCGTAAGATGCGCTTTAGAAAGCCCTCCATCACCCTCAAAAGTACTCTGGTAATACGTATTGGCAGAACCTTCCAGCGGTTGCGAACTCTGGAAATAATACCCCACAAAACTATATGGAGTAACTCCTGCAGCCATATACCATCGCGGCATAATCCGTCCACCCAGCGAGAAGGCCGACATATTGCCCGATACGGCATGGTTAGAATTGCCGCCCGATTTATAAGATTCACTTTTCAGGAATACAGATGCTTCGGCCATCAAGGAACAACTATCCAGAGCGGTCAAACCCGCCGGATTATCACTGTTAATAAGAAAAGAACCACGCATGCCATACGCTACATTTCCCATACCCACATTCTGTCCGTACAATCCGGAGGCAATCTCGCCCACTCCAAACATAGAATATGGCGATGAAGTCATTACATTCTGGGCAACGGCCGAAGTTGCCATCATCAGGAAAACAAATGCAGTGCTTCGCTTAATAGCTTTCATAAATCTTATAGGTTAGTTGTAATACAATAGGAGAACGGCCATTCTGGTCGCTGAAAGTAAGATTTCGGAAAGTGCCAGTATAATCGTCGGAACTGAATACAAATTGCAGATTGTGTTTATACATGCCTATTGTACCCAGTTCTTCCTGCATAAAATCGCTTACATCGAAATAGTAATACGTATTCCCCTTATCCGCATCATTCCGTTCCAGCACACCGCTTTGCACCTCAGAGCCAAGATAGTCTTTTACTGCATCGGTCACCACATTATTCTCGTCCGCAATATAAAGATAGATACTGTCCGGCAGCGGATTAAAGTCGGAATAGGTTGACGGATCTGGATAGATCTTCAGCAAAGCCTGATCTATATGCACCTGCTCGCCATGCTGCATAATGTTATTCAGAAAAGGGAATTCCAGACGTGTGTACCAACCCAGTCCACAGAAAAGGAATCCCTTATCATCGAGTAACGACGAAGATATCTCTACTTGCTTAGACGGATAACCCTCCAGCAAAGTTCCTGTACGGTCATGGTCTATATGGTTAAACTGAGTGTCTGTATTAGGTTGTATAGACAGCGTCCTTTCCGTTCCTACCTCTCCTATAACATGATAATGCAGGTTCAGTAAAGCCGAAGAATCGGAGACATTGAACGAAAGGAGAGATTGGCTTTCCGTTTTCTCAGGAATAATAACGATCCCCTTGAAATAATCTTCAAAACGGTCGTCCGATACCAAATCGTCCCGATTATGCAGCCGGGTGAGCAAGTCTTGTCCGATAGCATCCGAAAGACGCACTTCCAACCGGTCGCCACTGCCCGGCTTTGGCTTGAAAGCAACGACAGCCAGCGGATCGGTATCATACTGCACCGAGGAGTTATTATACAGGTAATCGTTATCGTTCAGTACGATTTTCTCTGTCAGCTTATGAATACTGAATCGTTGTACCAGTGCGGTATCGCCTATAAAGTGGCCATTGTATGACAAAGACAGCATCAAAGAATCCAAGACTACAGACTCTGCTATATCCGTCTCATAGCTTGGATGCTTGTATGCAATAAAAGAAGAAGAAGAGACAGTTCCCCAAAACGGATGCGTATACTGTCCTATCAACGCAACCTCTTTGCCGGAAGTCTCCAAAGAGTCGATCAACACGGAAGTTATATTTACCGTGCAAGTATCTATTACCACATTCCTGAAAGAAGATTCTACCAATCCGCTCCCAAATGTATTTGCATCATCATAGCATGACGAGACTCCCAGCAGAAAGAGCAAAGGGATAAAAAACAGCGATTGTCTATACATAGAATTATACTTATTAATTTGCCTTCGGATTATTGTACCTGATTTTTCTGCAAAGGACATGTTAATGCATCTCCCAAACAAGAATAATCGACGAACATGCTCTATTATTCTGTCAAATGGTTTATCTCCTTTCCTTGCCCGTTCACCGAACGGATATGGCTATTGGTCGATTTTAGTTGTATAACCCGCAAAAGCCTCGTTCATTTGCGTCTGTAAAAGAAATCGTAACATGTTTATAGAATGACACACAAAAGATTATTCACACTCTTACTCATTATGCTGCCAGCCATTTTTACGGCTTGCTCAAGCGACGATGATGATGATTTAATAGGTAAATGGTATCGTGTCTCCGACTTTGACGGATTAGCACGCAGCGATGCCTCGTCTTTTACTATAGGTAATAAAGGCTATCTGGTTTGCGGGTGGACGGGAAAGAAATGTCTCTCCGACTTATGGGCCTACGATATGGAAACAGATAGTTGGACACAAAAAGCCAGCTTTCCCGGAACTGCCCGCTACCTCGCCACAGCTTTTAATATTGGCAACAAAGGTTACCTGGGAACCGGTTTCGACAACGAAAGCTACTACAACGACTTCTGGGAATATGATTCTACAAACAATACGTGGGAACAGAAAGCTCCTTTTCCCGGATCGGCCCGCCGTGGAGCCATAAGTTTTGGTTTAGGCGGTAAAGGATATATTGGTAGCGGCTTTGACGGCAACTACCTGAAAGACTTCTACAGCTTCAATCCCTTGTCTAACAGTTGGGAGCAGATAATCAGTATCGGAGGAAGCAAGCGTACCGGCGCAACCTGCTTCGTTATTAATGATGAAGCCTATGTTTGCTGTGGGCAAAATAATGGAGACTATGTAAAAGATTTCTGGAAGTTCAATCCATCCAGCGGTACATGGTCGCAGTTACGCGACATTGCCGACACCTCGGATGATGATTATGATGACGACTATAACATTGTACGCACCAACGGAGTTTCTTTCGTAATAGATGGCTCTGCCTATATAAGCTGTGGAGAAAGCGGAAGTTTACGTAGCGACACGTGGAAATATAATCCTCAGACCGACTTGTGGGAAAACGTTGCCAAGTTTAAAGGAACACCCCGGACAGCAACAGCTTCTTTCTCGTCAGGTGAACGGGGATTCATAGTATCGGGCAAAAGCAGCACTCTTCAATTTGATGATATTTGGGAACTTCACCCTTATGAATATGATGATGAAGATTATTAGAAGTAGGAAAACACGGCTGCTTACAGCCTGTATGTTGCTTTTGCCGATACTGTTCACTCTTTATTATTTCCGTTCCGGAGAAATGGGGTCTCCGGACAAACGGCAACTGGAGTTGCAAACTTTTCAATTGAGGGATGGATGGGGTTACCGGATTATGATGAACCGGAAGATGTTGATATACCAACCCACCATCCCTGCAATTGATACATTGATGCCTTTTCCCGATCAGGCCAGCGCACACGCAATCGGTTCGATTGTTTTAGAAAGGCTTAATGCCAACCGGGACTTTTCAATTACAAAAGGAGATATAAAAGCGCTCTCTCATAAACATTAATATAGGTAAAACACACTCATGAAAAAGGCCGACTAGTGATAGCCGGCCTTTTCTTTAACAATAGTTATCGTAATTACAAAATCAGCAGTTCTTGCACTTCTTATATGTTTTATATCCATAGGTGGCAAGGCTGCCCAATTCTTCTTCAATGCGAAGCAACTGATTATACTTAGCCATACGGTCAGAACGGCTTAAAGAACCGGTCTTAATCTGTCCGGCATTGGTAGCTACTGAAATATCAGCAATTGTAGCATCTTCCGTTTCACCTGAACGATGAGATGTAACAGATGTATAACCATTACGGTGAGCCATCTCGATAGCATCCAGCGTTTCAGTCAGAGTACCAATCTGGTTTACTTTAATCAAGATGGAATTAGCACAACCATTTTCAATACCTTTCTTCAGGAATTCCACATTCGTAACAAACAGATCGTCTCCTACCAACTGGCATCTTGAGCCCAGTGTAGAAGTAAGCATCTGCCAACCGTTCCAGTCATTTTCATCCATACCATCTTCAATAGAATCAATCGGGTATTTGCTCACTAATTCAGCAAGGTAAGTAACCTGCTGCTGAGCGGTACGCTTTGCACCTTTAGTTCCTTCAAATTTAGTATAGTCGTAAACACCGTCATGATAAAATTCAGACGATGCACAGTCCATTGCAATAGTGACATCCTTGCCCGGTTCATAACCTGCAGCTTTGATAGCAGCCATAATAGAATTTAAGGCGTCTTCCGTTCCTTCCAATGCGGGAGCAAAACCACCTTCATCACCTACGGCAGTACTTAATCCACGATCATGCAGCACTTTCTTCAGAGCGTGAAAGACTTCAGCCCCCATACGCAAGCCTTCGCGGAAACTGCTTGCACCTACCGGGCGTATCATAAATTCCTGGAAAGCGATAGGAGCATCAGAATGTGAACCTCCATTAATGATATTCATCATCGGAACAGGCATCACATAAGCATTTGTACCCCCTATATATCGATAAAGCGGTAAATCCAGATAATTTGCAGCAGCTTTAGCTACAGCAAGCGAAACACCAAGCATTGCATTAGCACCCAAATTGGATTTGGTTTTCGTGCCATCAAGCTCTAACAATTTCTTATCTATTTCTCTTTGGTTTAAAGCGCTCATGCCGAGAATAGCAGGAGCAATCACTTTGTTTACGTTCTCTACGGCACGCAATACACCTTTGCCACCATAACGTTTTTTATCACCATCACGCAATTCAATCGCCTCGTTTTCACCCGTAGAAGCGCCGGAAGGAACAGCCGCACGGCCAAAAGCGCCGGAAGCCAAATGTACATCTACCTCTACAGTTGGGTTACCACGGGAATCCAAAATCTCTCTACCTACTACTTTTACAATTTCCATATTTACTAATTATTAATAGTTCTATTTTTCATGTCCTGTATAAATATAACAAAAGGAAGGTGCAGATTGTTGGCAAATCCTCATCGAGTTTCTTTATCTTTTAATAGATATACGTTTATTGATCTGTTAGAAGATATTAAAAATAAAAAGATTGAGCCACCGAATCATTCTATTTACTACATTTACCAAAACAATTTAACAGATGGAATTGTTTAATAAATAAAATTGCGTACCATGATGAAGAAATTACTCGCCATAGTAAGCCTGCTTTGTCTGTACCTGTTAAGTGGAGGAATATTGCAGAACAAGGTATCCGATATATCTTCGGAAGAAATGCAATGCGCAATAAACACTTCCAATGACATTTATTCCCTAACCCCTGTTGATTATACATCAATATCTACAACAAATACCAGTATTCTCATTACCCTACGTAACAGCCAGAATTCAAATGACGGTAATGAGCGTTTTGTCAAGATGGCAAGCAGATTACTTGAGCTATGCCTGTTAAAAGAAAGCAATACACTTCAACATATTTCCGAAAATGTAACCGCTTCCCATCTTTTAAACTACCATTCGCTTCGTTATCGTGCAGGTTATTTGGTGTACGCTTTACGAAAACTCCTTATTTGATTGAAAATAAATAGAATGAACCCTTACCGTACATCACGGAGAGAAGGGATAGGACTATGTATGCCTTTGGCACACATAACGCTTTCATCTATTTAATAATCAATCAAATAAACATCATCATGGATACAAATAATAAATTAATAAAAAAAACCGCCAACGGAGTTTCGGCAAGTATCGTCATATTATCCTGTTTAATCATAGCCATCTGCTTTTATAAATTTGTATTAGGTAATCCGGCTAACTTCATGGACAATAACCCGGCCAACCATCCATTGCCGGGCAACTATTTCGGAACAATCTATAAAGGCGGATTTGTTGTTCCTATAGTTATTACCTTATTCCTTACTGTCCTTACGTTAAGTGTCGAACGACTCTTTGCTATAAGTAAATCCAAAGGGAAAGGTAACCTGTTTGGTTTCGTCCAGACTATAAAAAAGCAATTGGAAGCAGGCAATATCGAAGAAGCACGCCTACTGTGTAATGCTCAAAAAGGTTCTATAGCCAATGTTGTAAATGCAGCCCTACTTCGTTATGCAGACGTAGAGAAAAATCCGGAACAAACCAAAGAGCAAAAAATGGTAATTATACAAAAGGAGATAGAAGAAAGTACAGCATTGGAACTACCCTCCATGGAGCAGAATTTACCGGTAATTGCAACGATTTCTACTTTAGGTACGCTATTCGGACTACTCGGAACAGTTCTGGGAATGATACGGTCTTTTGCCGCATTAGCAAACGCAGGAGCACCTGACTCAGTAGCATTATCCACCGGTATTTCCGAAGCTCTGGTCAATACGGCACTTGGTATAGCTACTGGTGCATTGGCTATCATCTCATACAACTACTTCACCAGCAAAATCGACAATATCACTTATGCTATAGATGAAATAGGTTTTTCTATCGTACAAACATTCGCCGCCAAACATTAACGTACTATGGCTAAGCTACAAATAAAACGAAAAAGCACGTTTATCGACATGACGGCGATGAGCGATGTCACTGTTCTGCTGCTTACCTTTTTTATGCTTACGTCTACTTTTATCAAGAAGGAACCGGTAATGGTCTCGACACCGGGATCTGTATCTGAAATTAAAATACCGGAAACAAATATCCTCTCTATCCTGGTAGATCCGGACGGTAAAGTATTCATGAGCCTGGATAAGCAAGAAGATAAAGCCAACGTGTTGAAATTACTGGGAGAAGATTACGGAATCAGGTTCACAGATAAAGAGATGTACAGTTTCAGTTTGCTGCCGTCTTTCGGCGTTCCTGTGGAAACAATGCAACAATTCCTGAATCTGGCTCCTGACGATCAAGACAGGGTATTAAAAGACTACGGCATTCCTACAGATAGTATCAATAACCAGTTTAAACAATGGGTACGGCACGCCCGCGAAGTCAATCCCGACCTGGTTATTGCTATTAAAGCCGACCAGAATACCCCATATCCTAAAATTAAAAATATTATGAACACATTGCAAGACCTGCGCGAGAACCGTTATAATCTGATAACGACCCTCAAACAGATACCCGACAATGCTTAATTCATTCAGGTTATGGCAGAAGTAAATACAGATAAAGGAAAAAACGAAAATAAAAAAGGGAAACAGAAAAAGATTAATGTCCGCGTAGACTTCACTCCGATGGTGGACATGAATATGTTGCTCATCACCTTTTTTATGCTTTGTACATCGCTAAGCAAACCGCAGACGATGGAGATCAGCATGCCATCCAAAGATAAAGTAACGGAAGCCGAACAAACCAAGGTTAAGGCCTCTAAAGCTATTACATTGATTCTGGGAGAAGATGATCTGGTTTATTACTATTTCGGCGAACCGGATTACAAGCATGCGGAATCATTACAGAAAACAGATTATTCGCCCGTTGGATTGCGCGATCTATTACTGGAACGTAATGCAGACATTATCCGAAAAATAAAAGAGCTCAAAGTAAAGAAGCTGAATAAAGAAGTTACAGAAGATGAATTTAAAAAACAAGCTGCCGAGATCAAAGGTTCCAAAGATTCTCCTGTTGTATTGATAAAAGCAACAGATGATGCGTCATACAAAAACCTGGTAGATGCGCTAGACGAAATGCAAATCTGTAACATTGGGAAATACGCAATTGTAGACATTACGGAAGGAGATAAATTCCTGGTAAACAATCTTAAAAGCGGAGGAGAGTTAAGCAAAAAACTTGCCCCTGACAAAAAGAGATAATACGTATGGACACATAAAACGATTCATTATGATCAAAAATATAAATTTAAACTCACCGGAATGGTGCGAATTTATCTTTGAAGGGAAGAATAAGGAGTTCGGAGCCTACGAGTTGCGAAAAAACTCCTCCCTCAGGCATATCCGGGCCTTGCTCATCATCGCTGCCGGAGCCTTGCTGTTAATGGTTCTTCCTGCCATTATAAAATCGGTGATTCCACAGAAAACCAGAGAACAGGTAGTGGAGGTTACAACACTTTCCAATCTGAATATGGAAACAAAAGTGCCGGAAGAAAACATTGTTCATCCGCAGGAAACACCTCCGCCTCCGGTTTTGAAAAGCACCATCAAATTTACACCTCCGGTCATTAAGGCCGATAAAGAAGTAAATGATAACGAAGAACTGAAAACACAACAAGAGCTAACCCAGTCAAAACTGTCTATCTCTGTTGCTGATGTACAAGGTTCCGACAGTAAAGATGCTATCGATATTGCAGATTTAAAAGACAATAAAGAAGTTATTGAAGAAGTATCAACACCGTATACTGTGGTAGAACAGATGCCGCAATATCCGGGAGGTAATACCGAATTACTAAAGTATATCAGTTCAAACCTGCATTTTCCGGTAGTAGCTGCCGAAAATGGTATTCAAGGAACAGTTGTCATTCGTTTTGTTGTAAGTGCAACGGGAAAAGTGAGCCAGGTAACTATACTGAGACCTCTTGACCCTTCATGCGACAAAGAGGCTTTACGGGTAATATCTTCAATGCCCGATTGGGTACCCGGCAAGCAAAACGGGAAAACAGTTCCCGTATATTATACAGTTCCCGTACGATTTAAACTGGAATAAGATATGAAGACGCAAAAATTAAACGGACGAATAATCTGGGGTATATTAATGATACTGATATACCTCGGCATGTCGTTCTTACTAATATTCACAAATCTGTTTAACGACACGATGTCATTTACCATGCGCATAGTGTGTGGTATCTTATTTTTCTGCTATGCCCTTTTCTGAAGTTACAGATTAATAAAGTACCGTAAATAGATTGGCAACCCCCAAAAACATAAAACAATGAAACAGGTCATAGTCTATTATATGTTATGTACTTTATTGCTGGTATCGTGCAGCAATAAAAGAAACGATGAAGCAGAGAATACGCCGACAAGCGGCACTGTAGAAATTGCGGCAGACGAATGCTTTTCTCCAATCATAGACGAAGAAATTGCCGTTTTTGAAAGCCTTTATAAAGAAGCTGGAATTATACCACATTATTCAGGGGAAACTGAAGCAATCAATCTCCTGTTAAACGACAGTGTATGGATGGCTATCACCTCTCGTCCGCTAACAGACCAGGAAACAAATTATATGAACAACAAGAAACTTTTTCCTCGCACAATAACAGTTGCCTATGATGCCATAGCACTAATTGTAAACCGTCAGAACCCGGACTCTTTGATAGGGTTACCTGTTCTGAAGGATATATTTACCGGGAAAATAAGTAATTGGAATGAAATAGGAACAGGAAATAAAACCGGGCATATTGAAGTCGTTTTTGACAATCCTAATTCAAGTACAGTAAGGTATGCCATAGATTCTATTTGTCAGGGAAAACAATTAAGCGGAAAACTACATGCAGCGAACAGCAACAAAACCGTCATTCGCTATGTGGCCGACCATCCGGGAGCATTAGGTATCATTGGCGTAAATTGGATAGGTAATCCTGCAGACAGCACCGGATTAAGCTTCAAAGAAGATATTACAGTCATGTCTGTCAGTCGTTACCGGAAGGCAACAAACGCCAATAGTTTCAAGCCTTATCAGGCATATATGGCATTGAACGACTATCCAATGACAAGACCTGTCTATATCATTTTATCGGAACCACGAAATGGATTGGCTTCAGGGTTTACTTCTTTCCTCACAAGTGATAAAGGGCAGCGTATCATTCTTAAATCCGGACTGCTTCCGGCAACTCAACCTGTACGAATGGTAAATGTTAGAGATGAATTATAAACATTTAATATCAAATAAAATGAAAAAGAAAAATATATGTATCATCGTTATCTGCCTGTTGACATCCGTAGCGTATGCCGATAATAAACAGGCAATCGAGTATTACAAGGCTGGGGTATCCACTGCTAAACAAATGTTTGAGAAAACCCTTAAAAGCGATAGTCCGCAAGAACAGGCTGAAGCTTACTATTATCTTGGAGAAATTGCTTACAACATGAAACGAAAGCAAGAGGCTCTGGCCGATTACCAAAAAGGCTGGGAATGCTCGCAAATATATCCATACAATAAAGTAGGTGAAGGGAAAATCCTTCTGTCTTCCGACAAAAACGCTGCAGAAAAAGCATTTGACACAGCTTTGAAGATAAATAAGAAGGATGCGGCTGTCTATGTGGCAATTGCTTCTTCATACCTGGTCAATAATATGAAACCGGATGCTGATAAGGCAATAGAAAATGTGATGAAATATAATGCAAAAGAACCCGGTATCTATCTATATGAAGGAGATATTTTATTTGCAAACAAAAAATTTGGTGATGCGGCAGGTAAGTATGAACAGGCCATTTATTTTGATCCGGAATGTATAGAAGCTTATCTGAAATACGCAGACGTATATCAATTTGTCAATCCTGCTTTATCAATCGGCATGCTGCAAAAATTAATTGAGAAACGGCCGGACAATCTATTGGCATATCGGAATCTGGGAAACATCTATGCATCTCAGGGTTCTTACACAAAAGCGATAGAAGCATATCAAAAATACATATCAGGTAATATCTATTCTGTTGACGACTTGATTCATTACGCTTCTGCCCTGTTCTTTAGTGGCAAATTTGCGGATGCTGGCAAAATTGTTGAGAAAAGCCTTGTCTCTGATCCTGATAATTTTCTGGCAAAACGTCTCAACATCTACAATAGTTATGAAACTAAGGCTTACGATAAAGGCCTTGAGCTTGCTCAATCTTTTTTTGCCATACCCAATGGAAAGTTTATCTGGCAAGATTACCTTTACTATGGCAAACTGCTAAAAGCATCTGGCCAATACGATAAGGCTTTAGAAGCCATGCAAAAAGCCATTGAGCAAAGCACTTCACACGTAGAAATTTATAAAGAGATTGCTGATATTTATAATAGCCTTGGCAATGCTCCACAAGCAATAGAACTATACACTGATTATATGATGGCTCCAAACGCAACAGTTGATGTGGCTGATTATTTCCAACTCGGCAGATATTATTACACTGCAGCAACAAATGACAGCATTAACCGAATGGCTTACATTCAAAAAGCCGATAGTTTGTTCAACATAGTTACTCAAAAGGCACCGGATAGTTATCTCGGTAACTTTTGGCAAGCTCGTACTAATTCTTTACGCGACCCTGAAACAGAACAAGGACTAGCGAAGCCATATTATGAATCCTGCCTCTTAAAGCTGGAAAAGAATAAACAAAAATATCCCGATGAGTTAATCGAATGTTACCGTTACTTAGGCTATTACTATTTCTTGCAAAAGGATGCAACTAATTCTAAACCTTACTGGAACAAAATTCTAGAATTGGATCCTACCAACACAGTAGCACAAGAAGCACTCAAAAATATAAAATAAAATATTAACGCTGCTTATTTGTAAAGGTCATAGAGTGCGGCGTTCCACAAATAGGGACTTTAAATAGAGCCACACTTTGTCACCTTCTGTCACCATCTCCGGGGCTTATTCCTAAATTGCAAAATGATCTAAATCTGGTTATATATTATTGTTTTACATATCATTACACCATTATCCCGAAATCATACTTGTGACGCTTCAGTGCTTCCGGCGAACACTTTTTTATTACTTTTGGCTTGACCCAAAAGTAACCAAAAGGTCAAGGCTATACGGTCTGGACTACTCCGGCAAAAGACTTCGCTGAACCAGCGGAACTCGCTTCGATCAGACAGCCGCTGGTTTCGTCGCTGCATCTTTTACCTGCGTTTAACAGCCCGGCCGCTGATGCCGCTAACAAGGGAGCAACGCTCCCTCTATGGATGACCGATAGAGCCTGCTCTTGACGAGCTTGTTTTCAATACATCTGTTTTCGGTTACCTTTCTTCGATATGGCTTTAGCCTGGTTTCAATTGCCGTCTGCTTCAGCTGACGGATTAAAGGAATATCTATCTGTATTGGCTTTAGCCAAATTTCTTATCGGAAAGCTCTTTTTGATTATCTCATTCTTATTGGGCTGAAGCCCTTGAAAGAAGAAGGCTCTACTATCCGTCGGTTAAAACCGACGGCAACTAAACTTAAGCTGAAGACATTGGGGAAAAGTGGTCGCGGAAGTGTTAAAATGAAATCCGTATTGATCGTTTTTATGAGTTTGAAAAACGCGGCAGTATGATGTAATATTATCTATAATAGCAGGTTGTATGATTGTGTGGAATGATCGAAGACAATTTTTCGGATTTTTGGGAAGCCCCGAATATGGTGACAGAAGGTGACAAAGTGAACCCTTAAATGACCTTTTCTTGAGACTCTGATTCTGTACTTTTTAGGTAAGCAACTAAATTGAATAAGATAGGCAACCTGTAAACAAAGAGTAAGCAACTAAAAAGAGCCGGTGAGAGTTTGAATTAAGGTGCTTACTCATAATCTAAGCGTAGTATTTTTACAAGTTATATCTGCCTAATTTACAAAAAAAAGAGACTATCTAACCTTTTATTGTTAGACAGTCCCTTTTCGTATTTTACTTCAAAAGAATGAATCTTCTTATTCTGCAGCTTTTTCTTCTGTTTCAGCTGTAGGAGCAGCCACTTCTGTTTCAACAGCAGCAGTTGACTTTTTACGAGAACGTCTTGTTTTAGGCGCTTTCTTAGCAGCAGAATCCTTCAACATGTTTTCGTTATAATCTACAAATTCAATGAAGCACATAGCCGCATTATCACCTAAACGATTACCTGTCTTGATAATTCTGGTGTAACCACCTGGGCGATCTCCGATCTTCTGTGCAATTTCTTTGAACAATTCCGTTACAGCATATTTATCCTGCAAAGTACTAAATACCATACGTCTTGAGTGAGTTGTATCCTCCTTAGACTTGGTAATAAGTGGTTCTACAAACTTACGAAGCGCTTTTGCTTTTGCTGTTGTCGTAAAGATTCTCTTATGCTTAATCAAAGAAGAAGCCATATTCGAAAGCATCGCGTCACGGTGAGTGTTTGTACGACCTAAATGATTTATTTTTTTATTATGTCTCATCGCTTTACTTACTCTTTATCTAATTTATATTTTGTGATATCCATACCGAATGAAAGGTTCAAGCTCTCAAGCAGTTCATCAAGTTCAGTGAGTGACTTCTTTCCAAAGTTACGGAACTTCAGTAAATCATTCTTATTGAATTTCACTAACTCACCTAATGTTTCAACATCTGCAGCTTTTAAGCAATTCAATGCACGAACAGAAAGATCCATATCTGCCAATTTGCTCTTCAACAACTGACGCATATGAAGTACTTCTTCATCGAATTCTTCATTACCATCAGTATCTACTGTCTCAATTGCAATCTTTTCATCTGAGAACAACATAAAATGATGAATCAGAATCTTAGCAGCTTCTTTCAATGCTTCTTTCGGATGAATAGAACCATCTGTGGCTATTTCAAGAACCAATTTTTCGTAGTCCGTCTTTTGCTCAACACGGAAGTTCTCAATTGAATACTTAACGTTACGGATAGGTGTATAAATAGAGTCGATTGCTATAACATGAATGTCGGCATTCGGATCTCTGTTTTCATCAGCCGGAACGTAGCCACGACCTTTATTGATCGTCAGTTCAATTTGAAAACTTGCGTTCGGATCTAAGTGGCAAATAACCAAATCCGGATTCAAAACTTCAAATCCTGTCAGTTGCTTACTTATATCACCAGCTTTGAACACTTCCGAACCCGAAACAGTAATACTTACTTTCTCACTCTCAATATCGTCTACGATATGCTTGAATCGAACTTGCTTCAGATTCAAGATAATGTTAGTTACATCCTCTATTACACCCGGTATCGTCGCAAATTCATGATCAACACCGTCGATTTTTATGGATGTAATAGCAAAACCTTCAAGTGACGATAGGAGAATGCGGCGCAAGGCATTACCAATAGTAATACCATAGCCGGGTTCCAACGGACGAAATTCAAACTTTCCGAAGAAATTGTCCGCTTCCAACATTAATACTTTATCGGGTTTTTGAAATGCTAATATCGCCATGGAATCAATTATTATTTAGAATACAATTCTACGATCAACTGCTCTTTAATGTTTTCAGGAATATCAGTTCTTTCAGGCAGATGCAGTAATTTTCCGCTTAAAGATGACTGATCCCACTCAATCCATGGGTATTTGCTGTGATTGAAACCAGATAAAGCATCAACTACAACTTCCATAGATTTAGATTTTTCTCTAACACCAATAACCTGACCGGCTTTAAGAGTATAAGAAGGGATATTTACAACCTTACCATCCACTGTTATGTGGCGGTGAGAAACTAACTGGCGTGCAGCAGCTCTTGTCGGTGCAATACCCAAACGATAAACAACATTATCCAAACGAGCTTCCAGTAATTGAAGTAACACTTCACCGGTAATACCCTTTGAACGAGAAGCCTTATCAAACAGGTTTCTAAATTGTTTTTCCAATACACCATAAGTGTATTTTGCTTTTTGTTTCTCACGAAGCTGAATGCCGTACTCAGAAGTTTTTCTTTTTCTCAAATTTCCGTGCTGTCCCGGAGGATAATTCTTCTTAGAAAGAACTTTATCCGGTCCGAATATAGCCTCACCAAATTTACGGGCAATTCTTGTTTTTGGTCCAGTATATCTTGCCATTTTTTTATTGTTTTAAATGTTCTGTGTGAATCTGGAACCGTGCAGCCGCGATTACAGAGAGGATAAGGTCAATATGCAATCTATTCACAATTCCGGATTCAATGTTCAAGAAACTAATTAATTATACTCTTCTCTTTTTAGGAGGACGACAACCATTGTGAGGAAGCGGAGTAACATCAACAATTTCAGTTACTTCAATACCTGCACCATGAATAGTTCTGATAGCAGACTCACGTCCGTTACCCGGTCCTTTCACGAATACTTTCACCTTTCTCAAACCAAGATCATAAGCTACTTTAGCACAATCTTGTGCTGCCATCTGAGCGGCATAAGGGGTATTCTTTTTAGAACTTCTGAATCCCATCTTACCTGCAGAAGACCAGCTGATAACCTGACCTTCGCTATTGGCAAGAGACACAATAATGTTATTAAAAGAAGAATGAATATGAGCTTGACCGTAAGCGTCAACTTTTACGTTTCTCTTCTTTGCTGCGACTGTTTTTTTTGCCATATTAACTCTTATTATTTAGTAGCTTTTTTCTTATTTGCAACAGTTTTCTTCTTACCCTTACGAGTACGAGCATTATTCTTTGTACTCTGTCCTCTCAAAGGCAAACCAATACGATGACGTACACCTCTGTAGCAACCTATATCCATTAAACGCTTAATGTTCAATTGAACTTCAGAACGAAGATCACCTTCCACCTTATATTCAGCGCCAATGATTTCACGTACTTTTGCAGCCTGATCATCTGTCCAGTCTTTAACTTTGATATCACGATCAATTTCTGCTTTTGTCAAAATTGAGTTTGCTGCACTACGACCAATACCATAGATATAAGTCAAGGCAATTTCTCCTCTTTTATTTTGTGGCAAGTCTACACCAACTATTCTTATAGCCATATTACTTACTAATATTTACTTTGCAAAAATAATAAATTATCCTTGACGTTGTTTATACTTAGGATTTTTCTTGTTAATTACGTACAAGCGTCCCTTCCTTCTTACTATTTTACATTCAGGAGTACGCTTTTTTAAAGATGCTCTTACTTTCATATCTTATTATTTTTTATTTATATCTAAAAGCAATTCTACCTTTCGATAGATCATACGGAGACATCTCAACTCTTACTTTATCTCCAGGAAGAATTTTGATATAATGCATACGCATCTTCCCCGAGATATGAGCAGTAATTTCATGTCCGTTCTCTAATTCTACACGAAACATTGCATTTGACAATGCTTCTACAATAACTCCATCTTGTTCAATTGCTGACTGTTTAGCCATATAAAATCAATTCAAATTAAATTGCGTTATTACCTAAAACTTCTTCTAAAAACTCAAATGAGGATAAAATCTGAGGTCCATCAGGACGAATTGCAATACAATGTTCAAAATGAGCAGAACACTTGCGATCCTTTGTCCGTACTGTCCAGCCATCTTTTTCAAAAACGACATTTTTGCTTCCCATATTGATCATAGGTTCAATGCAAATACACATTCCACTACGTAACAATGGGCCGCAACCCGGACGACCATAATTAGGAACTTCAGGTTCTTCATGCATCTTACGTCCACAACCATGACCTACAAGCTCTCTGACAACAGAGTAACCCTTCGACTCACAATAAGATTGTACCGCATGGCTTATATCACCTAAACGCCGACCTTCAATAGCATGTTGAATACCTAAATACAGTGATTCTTTAGTTGCTTTCAACAGAGCTTTTACCTCGGGAGCAACTTCTCCTACACAAAAAGTATATGCAGAATCACCAACAAACCCGTTCAAAAAAGTTCCACAATCTACAGAAATCACATCACCTTCTTTTAAAATTGCTTTTGCAGAAGGGATTCCATGCACCACCTGTTCGTTTACAGAAGCACATATAGAAGCAGGAAATCCTCCATATCCTAAAAATGCCGGAACTGCACCATTATCTCTAATGAACTCTTCAGCAACTTTATCAAGATGAAGCGTACTTACACCAGGAGCTATATGTTTGGCCAATTCGCCAAGCGTCTTACCCACCAGTTGATTTGCAGCACGCATCAACTCTATCTCTTCATCTGTTTTTAAATAGATCATTCTATTAATACGCGGCTACAGAGCCTGAACGTCCTTTAATTCTTCCTGATTTCAACAAACCGTCGTAATGACGCATCAACAAATGACTTTCTACTTGTTGTAATGTATCTAACACTACACCAACCAAAATTAACAAAGATGTACCACCAAAGAATTGGGAGAACGCCATACTTACACCGGCAATTCTGGCAAAAGCTGGCATAATAGCCACTAATGCTAAGAAAAATGCGCCTGGTAAAGTAATACGATCCATTATAGTATCCAAATAATCTTTGGTATGTTTGCCAGGCTTAACACCCGGAATAAATCCATTGTTTCTCTTCAAGTCATCAGACATCTGAGTCGGATTGATTGTAATTGCCGTATAGAAATAAGTAAACAAGATAATTAGTACTGCAAATACAAAATTGTACCAAAATCCTGAATTATCCATAAAGGCAGCCCAAAAACCACTACTTTCGCCAGTATGAGAAAAACCAACGATTGAAATAGGAATAAACATAATTGCCTGAGCAAAAATGATAGGCATAACATTAGCAGCATTAACCTTTAGAGGGATATACTGTCTTGCACCGCCATACTGTTTATTTCCAATTATTCTTTTTGCATATTGAACCGGAACTTTACGAGTACCTTGTACTAACAAAATAGCTCCAGCAATAACAAGTAATAAGAACAACATTTCAAACAAGAACATAACCAAACCACCTGTTTTTTCACTTGTTCTTGAAATAAATTCCTGGAACAAAGAATGTGGTAGACGAGCTATAATACCAACCAAGATGATAAATGAAATACCATTTCCAACACCTTTATCCGTAATTCTTTCACCTAGCCATAAGATAAACATACTGCCTGCAGCTAAAATAACCGTAGAAGAAAGTGTAAACCAGATACCCGGAGGCAAAGCTGCACCTGCAGCTCTTAATTGCACACTTAAATTCACAAGATACGTAGGACCTTGGAATAATAAAATAGCAACTGTCAAATAACGAGTCCACTGATTAATTTTTCTACGACCACTCTCACCTTCTCTCTGTAATTTCTGGAAAGAAGGAACTGCAATAGCTAACAACTGCATAACAATTGATGCGGAAATATACGGCATAATTCCCAATGCAAAGATAGATGCATTAGAAAAAGCACCTCCTGAAAACATATCCAACAGTGCAAGCAATCCACCCTGTGTCTGCTCTTGTAAAGCAGTCAATGCTTTAGGATCAATACCGGGAAGCACCACATATGTTCCGAAGCGATATATAGCTACTAATAAAAGAGTGGTGAGGATCCGATTTCTCAGATCCTCAATCTTCCAGATATTTTTTATTGTTTCAACTGCTCTCATGACTTAGAGTTTAACAACAGTTCCACCTGCGGCTTGAATAGCAGCTTCAGCATTCTTAGAAAAAGCATGAGCTTCAACTTCCAATTTTGCAGTTAAGCTTCCATTACCAAGAATTTTAACTAATTGAGATGTAGAAATAAAACCAGCTTCGATCAATTCATTAACACCAATCTTAGTCAACTGCTGAGTTTCAGCCATCTGTTGCAGTGTTGAAATATTGATAGCTTTATATTCTACACGATTAATATTCTTGAAACCGAATTTAGGCAAACGTCTTTGAATAGGCATCTGACCTCCTTCAAAACCGATCTTCTTTTTATAACCAGATCTAGACTTTGCTCCTTTATGACCTCTTGTAGAAGTTCCTCCTAATCCTGAACCCGGACCACGGCCGATTCTTTTTCTGGTCTTAGTAGATCCTTCAGCAGGTTTTAAATTTGATAAATTCATATCGTATAATTTATTTTTTCAATCAATTATTACTTTTCTACTGAAACCAAGTGTTTCACTTTTTCAACCATACCCAGAATAGATGGAGTAGCTTCATGTTCTACTACCTGATTCATCTTTCTTAAACCAAGAGCATCTAGTGTTCTCTTTTGGTCTTTAGGGCATTTAATTCTACTCTTTGTCTGTTTAACTTTAATAGTTGCCATAACTTGTATCCTCCCTAATTAACCTCTAAACACTTTTTCTACTGAAATACCTCTGTTCTGTGCAACAGCCAACGGACTTCTCAACTCATTCAAGGCAGCAATTGTTGCTTTCACCAAGTTATGAGGATTTGAAGAACCTTTAGACTTTGCTAAAACGTCAGTTATACCTACACTCTCCAATACAGCACGCATAGCACCACCAGCTTTAACTCCAGTACCATGTGAAGCTGGCTTGATAAGAACCTGAGCACCACCAAACTTTGCTAATTGTTCATGAGGTATGGTACCTTTATGAACCGGAACCTTAATCAAGTTCTTTTTAGCAGCTTCAACACCTTTAGCGATAGCTGTTGTTACTTCACCGGCCTTACCTAAGCCCCAACCAACAATACCGTCTTCGTTTCCTACTACAACAATAGCAGCAAAACTAAAGGTACGTCCACCTTTGGTAACTTTAGTTACACGGTTGATTGCAACCAATCTGTCCTTCAACTCTAAGTCGTTGGTTGATTTAACTCTATTATTAACTCCTGCCATCTTCATTAAAATTTAAGGCCGCCGTTACGTGCAGCATCTGCTAATTCTTTAATTCTCCCATGATACAGGTAACCGTTACGGTCAAAAACGACAGTCTGAACACCAGCTTCCAAAGCACTCTTTGCTATCATTTCACCAACTTTTGCTGCCACTTCTTTTTTCGGAGCCTTTAAATCCATTTTCAAAGATGAAGCTGCCACAATTGTTTTACCTGTAGTATCATCTATAACCTGTGCGTAGATTTGCTTATTGCTTCTAAACACAGTCAAGCGTGGACGTTCAGTAGTACCTGAAATCTTACCGCGTACGCCTTTTTTTATCTTTAGTCTTCTTTCTTCCTTCGTTGTCATGATAATTTCAGTTTACGTAGATTACTTACCTGCTGACTTACCAGACTTTCTGCGAATTTCTTCACCCACGAATTTAATACCCTTACCTTTATAAGGTTCTGGCATTCTGAATGAGCGAATCTTAGCACAAATCTGACCTATCAATTGTTTGTCAGCTGATTCAAGGATAATAAGAGGGTTCTTATTTCTCTCTGATTTAGTCTCAACTTTTACTTCTTTCGGCAACAACAAATAAATATTATGTGTATAACCTAAAGAAAGGTCCAGTAACTGACCTGTATTTGCAACACGATAACCAACACCGACTAATTCAAGTTCTTTCTTGTAACCTTCTGATACACCAACAACCATATTGTGAACTAAAGAACGGTATAAACCGTGAAGTGCACGATGGTTTTTCTCATCTGTCGGTCGGGTTAAGTGGATTACACCATCTTCCAAAGAAACTTTAATATCAGGATTTACTTCCTGTACAAGTTCTCCCTTTGGACCTTTTACTGTTACTACATTACCCTTGATTGTAACCGTAACACCGGCTGGTACCTGAATTGGTAATTTTCCTATTCTTGACATTCTTCTTTCCTCCTAATTAATAAACATAACATAATACTTCACCGCCGATCTTTAAATCGCGGGCTTCTTTGTCTGTCATCACACCTTTAGAAGTAGAAAGAACAGCAATACCTAGACCATTCAATACTCTCGGCATTTCTTTGTAACCAGTGTACTTACGCAAACCTGGAGTAGAAACTCTCTCAAGTTTCTTGATTGCATTTACTTTGTTTACGAGGTCATACTTCAAGGCAATTTTAATTGTTCCTTGAGGACCATCTTCTACAAACTTAAAATTAAGAATGTAACCCTTGTCGAAAAGGATCTTAGTGATCTCTTTCTTTAAATTTGACGCCGGCACTTCAACAACTCTGTGCTTCGCTTTAATTGCATTACGCAATCTTGTCAAATAATCTGCTATAGGATCTGTCATATATAAAATAATTAAATTGATCCGGCCACCCGGACAATATTTAAACTAAAAAACTCTTACCAACTTGCTTTCTTTACCCCCGGGATTAAACCATGAGATGCCATTTCACGCAGTTGAATACGAGAAATTCCGAACTGGCGTACATAACCTTTCGGACGACCTGTAATTTTGCAACGATTGTGCAAACGTACAGGAGAAGCATTCTTTGGTAAAGCCTGTAAAGCTTCATAGTCTCCAGCTGCTTTCAATTCTGCTCTTTTAGCAGCATATTTAGCTACAAGCTTTGCTCTTTTCACCTCGCGGGCTTTCATTGATTCCTTTGCCATAACTACTTAGTCTTTTTTTGCATTTTTAAAAGGCAATCCAAATTCTCTCAAGAGAGCATAACCTTCTTCGTCTGTTTTCGCAGAGGTCACAAAGGTAATATTCATTCCCAATATTTTAGTAATATTGTCAATATTTATTTCAGGGAAAATGATTTGTTCTTCAATTCCGAGAGTATAATTGCCTCTTCCGTCCAATTTACTTTCAATCCCCTTAAAGTCACGAATACGTGGAAGAGCCACGCGAACGAGTCTTTCCAAGAATTCATACATCTGCTCACGACGTAATGTCACCATTACACCAATTGGCATTTTCTTACGCAACTTAAAGTTTGAGATATCCTTCTTAGAAACCGTTGCTACGGCTTTCTGACCAGTAATAGCACTCAATTCGCTAATTGCGATGTCAATGATTTTTTTATCAGCAGCAGCGAGACCTAAGCCCTGATTAATAACTATTTTCTTTAATACAGGAACCTGCATCACTGTTTTGTATCCAAACTCTTTTGTCAAAGCAGGAACAATTCTGTCCTGATATTCTTTCTTAAGACTGGCAGTATTGCTCATTACTTAATTTCCTCCCCTGATTTTTTTGAATAACGCACTAAAGCACCTTCAGCATTCAACTTACGACCAATACGAGTTGGCTTACCTGACTTAGGGTCAACTACATTAAGGTTAGAAATATGAACAGGAGCTTCTTTCTTTTCGATTCCTCCCTGAGGATTCTTTGCATTAGGCTTGGTATGCTTTGATACCATATTAATACCTTCAACAATTGCACGATTGTCCTTTACAAGCACTTGTAAAACACGTCCTGTTTTACCTTTGTCCTCGCCGGTATTAACAAATACTATATCGCCTTTTTTGATATGTAATTTACTCATTACTTTAAACTTTACAATATTAAAGCACTTCAGGTGCAAGTGATACAATTTTCATGTTAGTTGCACGAAGTTCTCTGGCAACCGGACCAAAAATACGGCTTCCACGGATATCCCCACCGGCATTCAGCAATACACATGCATTATCATCAAAACGGATGTAAGATCCATCCGGACGGCGGATTTCTTTTTTAGTGCGAACAATAATAGCTTTAGAAACAGCACCCTTCTTAACATCAGAAGCAGGTATTACGCTCTTAATTGCTACTACAATCACATCACCTACAGTGGCATAACGCTTTCTTGTTCCACCTAAAACGCGGATACATAAAGCTTCTTTTGCACCACTATTGTCAGCTACTACTAATCTAGATTCTTGTTGTATCATGTTACTTAGCCCTTTCGATTATTTGAACTAATCTCCATCTTTTTGTTTTGCTCAAAGGACGAGTTTCCATAATTTTTACGGTATCGCCAATGTTGCATTCATTCTTTTCGTCGTGAGCATGATATTTCTTCGTTTTGTTAACGAACTTACCATAAATGGGGTGTTTTTCCTTCCATTTAATAGCAACAGTGATACTCTTATCCATTTTGTTGCTAGTAACCACGCCCGTTCTTTCTTTTCTTAAATTTCTAGTTTCCATCAGGCTCAATTATTTGTTGTTAAGTTCTCTCTGGCGCAATTCTGTTTTCATGCGCGCAATCATCCTGCGTTGCTGTTTAATCTGAGCAGGGTTATCCATAGGAGAAATGCTATGGTTAATTACCTTTTGATCATAGGCTGCAACCTCGGCATCTACTCTTTCAAGCAATTCTTTTGTGCTTAATTCTCTAATTTCTGCAATCTTCATAACAATTACGCATTTTGATTTTGCATGTCATAATCACGTCTCACAACAAACTTCGTTGTCACCGGAAGCTTTTGTGCAGCTAAGCGCAAAGCTTCTTTAGCGATATCAAAAGGAACACCTTCGATCTCGAAAATCAAACGACCTGGAGTAACAGGCGCAACGAACCCTTCAGGATTACCTTTACCTTTACCCATACGTACTTCGGCAGGCTTCTTAGTGATCGGTTTATCCGGGAAGATACGAACCCAAACCTGACCCTGACGTTGCATATAACGAGTTACAGCAATACGGGCAGCTTCGATCTGACGACCGGTAATCCATTTATTTTCTAATGACTTTATACCAAAAGAACCAAAAGCCAACTGATTACCGCGCTGAGCTTCGCCCTTCATGCGGCCTTTCTGCTGTCTTCTGAACTTTGTCTTTTTCGGTTGTAACATCTCTATTAAATTCTAACGTTTAACGATTAGCTTTCTTTCTCTTGAAGTTTTTCTCTCTGCTGCCTCCGGCATTTTCGTTTCTGCGACCTGAGTCTTTTGATGCAGTGAATGAAGGAGCCAAATCTCTCTTTCCATAAACTTCACCACGACAGATCCAAACCTTAACACCGATCAACCCTACTTTTGTCAACGCTTCAGCCAAAGCATAATCAATATCAGCTCTGAATGTGTGCAACGGAGTTCTTCCTTCTTTATACATTTCAGAACGTGCCATTTCAGCACCGTTCAAACGACCAGAGACTTGCACTTTAATACCTTCGGCACCCATTCTCATGGTAGAGGCTATTGCCATCTTAATAGCACGACGGTAAGCAATTTTTCCTTCAAGCTGACGAGCAATATTGTTTGCAACAATAACAGCGTCCAATTCAGGTCTTTTCACCTCAAAGATGTTTATTTGAACCTCTTTGTCTGTGATCTTCTTCAACTCTTCTTTCAACTTATCAACTTCCTGACCACCTTTACCGATGATAATACCAGGACGTGATGTGCAAACTGTAATTGTAATCAACTTAAGCGTACGTTCAATAACGATACGAGATACACTAGCTTTTGCAAGACGGGCATTCAAATACTTACGGATCTTGCTATCTTCTAACAAAGTATCTCCGTAATTTTTGCCGCCATACCAATTGGAATCCCAACCACGGATGATTCCTAAACGATTACTAACCGGATTAACTTTTTGTCCCATCTACAATTAATTTTGACTATCGTTTTTACTAAGTGTATCAACAAACAGAGTTACATGATTCGAACGTTTACGAATTCTATAACCTCTTCCCTGAGGAGCAGGACGCATTCTCTTCAATGTAGTAGCGCAATCTACGCTAATAGAAGAAACACACAACTCTCCAGTTTCTGCTTTACGTTCATTCTTCTGTTCCCAATTGGCAATAGCTGAACGAAGCAATTTTTCTACTCTTGCTGCAGCTTCCTTATTAGAAAACTTCAAAACACCAAGTGCACGGAATACTTCCATACCGCGGATCATGTCTACAACGAGACGCATCTTGCGGGGAGAAGTCGGCACATTACGCAATTTTGCGAAGTACATGGTCTTCTGGGCTTCTTTTCTTGCTTCAGCTGATATTCTTTTTCTAGCACCCATTTTATTCGATTCTTTTTATTTTCAGATTCCTGAATTCCTGTTACTACCGATATTATTTCTTCTTGTTACCGGCGTGACCACGGAAAGTACGCGTAGGAGAAAATTCTCCCAACTTATGACCTACCATATTCTCGGTTACAAAAACAGGAATAAATTTATTTCCATTGTGAACTGCAATAGTATGGCCTACAAAATCAGGCGAAATCATTGAAGCTCTTGCCCACGTCTTAACGACAGCTTTCTTACCGGACTCATTCATAGCCAGCACTTTCTTTTCAAGCTTTACATTAATATACGGGCCTTTTTTTAGCGAACGACTCATAGTTTACTTAATTAATCAGATTATTTCTTTCTTCTTTCAATAATATATTTTGAAGAATGTTTCTTCGGAGCTCTTGTCTTCAAGCCCTTAGCATATAAGCCATTACGAGATCTAGGATGACCTCCGGAAGCACGACCTTCTCCACCTCCCATTGGGTGATCAACCGGGTTCATAACAACACCACGGTTACGAGGACGACGACCTAACCATCTAGAACGACCGGCTTTACCTGATTTTTCAAGACCATGGTCTGAATTGCCTACCGCACCAATTGTAGCTTTACAAGCTGCAAGAATCTTTCTTGTTTCACCAGAAGGCATCTTTATGATTGCATAAGCACCTTCTTTAGATGTCAGCTGAGCAAATGCACCTGCAGAACGTACCATTTTGGCACCCTGTCCAGGACGAAGCTCAATGTTGTGAATAATAGTACCAACGGGAATATTTGCCATAGGCAAAGTATTACCTACCTCAGGAGCGGCATCGCTACCTGAAACCACTGTTTGGCCAACTTCCAAGCCGTTCGGAGCGATAATATAGCTCTTTGCTCCGTCAGCATAATACAATAAAGCAATACGTGAAGTACGGTTTGGATCGTACTCGATAGACTTTACTGTTGCAGGAATGCCATCTTTGTTTCTCTTGAAATCGATAAATCTGTACTTCTGTTTGTGGCCACCACCAAGATAACGCATTGTCATCTTACCTGTGTTGTTACGACCACCTGAACTCTTCTTACCTGTTACAAGAGACTTCTCTGGTGTACTTGCAGTGATTTTATCAAATGCACCAATAACTTTGTGTCTCTGCCCCGGTGTTGTGGGCTTTAATTTACGTATTCCCATTTCTTTTTTTAGATATTACTAAAGAAATCAATTGTTTCTCCTTCTTTCAACGTTACGATCGCTTTTTTGAAAGCAGCCTGCTTGCCATTAATCACGCCAGACTTTGTATAACGACTTTTTAATTTACCTGAGTAGTTGATGGTGTTAACATCAACTACGGTAACATTATACATATCTTCTACAGCTTTCTTAATCTCTAACTTGTTGGCATCAGGAGAAACACGAAAACCATAGCGATTAGCCATCTTTTCTGTAATCGCTGTTTGCTTCTCTGTTACTATAGGTTTAATAATAATTCCCATCTCTTCACTCCTTATGCGTTAAAAAGTTTTTCTATAGCAGCAACTGAACTCTCGGTAACAACCATATTCGCAGCATTCAATACTCCGTATGTGTTTAGCTCAGAAGCTGTTATAACATTTGCCTTTTCTAAATTACGAGCCGACAAATATACAAAATTATTCTTCTCCGGTAAAACCATAAGCAACTTTTTACCAGCCACTTTTAGGTTTTTAGCAATTGTTACAAATTCTTTAGTTTTAGGAGCTTCCATTACGAAGTCTTCAACAACTACAATTGCGTTATTCTTTACTTTATAAGCCAATGCAGACTTACGAGCCAAAGATTTCACTTTCTTGTTCAACTTAAACTCATAATCACGAGGTCTAGGACCGAATACACGACCACCACCTACTAATACCGGAGAGTTTATATCACCACGACGTGCACCACCTCCACCTTTCTGGCGGATCAGCTTACGTGTACTACCTGATACTTCGCTTCTCTCTTTTGACTTATGCGTTCCCTGACGTTGATTAGCCAAATACTGCTTTACATCCAAATAGATAGCATGATCATTGGGTTCAATGCCGAAAATTGCATCGTTCAAAGTTACCTTTCTTCCGGTATCTTCACCTTTAATATTAAATACGCTCAGTTCCATTACTTTTCAATTAATAAGATTGAACCTTTTGCTCCTGGAACAGACCCTTTTACCAATAAAAGATTATGTTCCGGCATTACCTTGATCACCTGCAGGTTCTGAACTGTTACACGTTCGTTACCCATCTGGCCGCCCATTCGCATACCTTTGAATACTTTCGCAGGGTAAGAACAAGCACCAATAGAACCCGGTTTACGAGCACGATTATGCTGACCGTGAGTAGTCTGACCTACACCACCAAAACCATGGCGTTTTACTACACCCTGGAATCCCTTACCTTTAGATGTACCAATTACATCTACGAAACCTGCATTATCCAAGTAATCTACAGTGATTACATCACCCAACTTGTATTCAGTTTCAAAATTCTTGAACTCGGCCAAGTATCTCTTGGGAGCTACACCTGCTTTTTGAAAGTGACCCATTTCCGGCTTAGTTGTGTGTTTCTCTTTTTTGTCTTCGAAACCTAACTGTACTGCCTGATAGCCATCTTTTTCCAAAGTCTTAACCTGTGTAACTACACAAGGACCCACTTCGATAACAGTGCATGGAAGATTTTTTCCCTCGGCACTGAAAACGGATGTCATTCCGATTTTTTTTCCTAATAATCCTGGCATTTCACTAATTGTTAATTAACTTACACTTTAATTTCTACTTCAACACCACTGGGTAATTCCAGCTTCATCAATGCGTCAACTGTTTTAGCAGTTGAGCTGTAGATATCGATTAATCTCTTATATGAAGAGAGTTCGAACTGCTCACGAGATTTCTTGTTAACGAAAGTTGAGCGGTTCACAGTAAAGATACGTTTGTGTGTAGGCAGAGGTATAGGACCGCTTACTACAGCACCGGTAGCCTTTACAGTCTTTACGATCTTCTCTGCAGACTTGTCTACCAGAGAATAATCATAAGACTTTAATTTAATTCTGATCTTTTGGCTCATATTATTATATATGTTTCTAAATTATTTGATCAAATCAGCACGACCTTGAACTTCTGTCAACACTTGTTTAGCGATAGAAGAAGATACCTGAGCATAATGTGAGAACTGCATAGAAGAAGTTGCACGACCCGAAGTAATAGTACGCAAAGCTGTTACATAACCAAATGTTTCAGCCAATGGAACTTTAGCTTTTACAATACGGGCACCTGTACGGCTAGACTCCATACCTTCTACCTGGCCACGACGTTTATTCAAGTCGCCAATCACATCACCCATGCTTTCTTCCGGAGTCACAACTTCCATCTGCATAATCGGTTCCATCAAAGCAGGACCTGCCTTTTCTGAAGCATTCTTGAATGCCTGAATAGCTGCAATTTCAAATGACAACTGATCAGAGTCAACCGGGTGGAAAGAACCATCAATCAAAGTAACCTTCAATTTATCCAGCGGATAACCAGCAAGAATACCGTTCTTCATAGCCTTTTCGAAACCTTTCTGAACAGAAGGGATAAACTCTTTAGGAATGTTACC
This sequence comes from Parabacteroides provencensis, assembly GCF_900232875.1. Classification (NCBI taxonomy): domain Bacteria; kingdom Pseudomonadati; phylum Bacteroidota; class Bacteroidia; order Bacteroidales; family Tannerellaceae; genus Parabacteroides; species Parabacteroides provencensis. The sequence goes on from NZ_LT960488.1 coordinate 969,514, forward strand.
ACCTTTTACTTCATCAACAAACTGCAAAGTTCCTTCAAAGTCGGCAGGAGCCGGTTCAACACGAACAATAATATCAGCGAACTTACCACGACCACCGGATTGCTTCTTGTAAACTTCACGAAGTTCAACAGATTTTGTGATAGCTTCTTTATAAGTTACCTGAGGTTTACCTTGATTACATTCAACTTTAAATTCACGACGCAAACGGTCGATAATGATATCCAAGTGAAGCTCACCCATACCACTAATTACAGTTTGGCCTGTTTCTTCGTTAGTCTGAACGCGGAATGTAGGATCCTCTTCAGCCAACTTACCTAAGCCTATGCCCAACTTATCTAAGTCTTTCTGAGTTTTAGGCTCTACAGCAACACCGATAACCGGATCCGGGAATTCCATAGATTCCAGTGTAATCGGATGTGCTTCATCACACAGCGTATCACCAGTACGGATATCTTTGAAACCAACACCTGCACCTATATCACCACAACCGATAGCTTCCATCGGATTCTGTTTATTTGAATGCATCTGGAACAAGCGGGAAATACGTTCCTTCTTATCTGAACGAGAGTTGTAAACATAAGAACCAGCCTGCAAAGAACCTGAGTAAACACGGAAGAAACACAAACGACCTACATACGGGTCTGTTGCGATCTTAAATGCAAGAGCTGTCATCGGTTCTTCAAACAGAGGTTTGCGAACGATCACTTTCTCAGGATCTCTAGGATCTGTACCTTCAATAGCTTCTGTATCTGCAGGGCTAGGCAAGTATGCACAAACAGCATTCAGCAACGTCTGAACACCCTTATTCTTAAATGAAGAACCACAAATCATCGGATTGATCTGCATAGCGATTGTACCTTTACGGATAGCTTTTTTAATTTCCTCTTCAGTAATTGTAGAAGGATCATCAAAATATTTTTCCATCAAAGCATCATCGCATTCCGCCAAAGTTTCAAGCATTTTTTCTCTCCACTCCTCCGCTTCTGCCATTAAATTTGCAGGTATTTCTTCTGTTGTATATTCAGCACCCATAGTTTCATCGTGCCAGAAAATAGCCTTCATTGTGATAAGATCCACAACACCCTGGAATTTTTCTTCTGATCCGATAGGAATCTGAATAGGACAAGGATTTGCACCTAATACATCTTTTACCTGACGAACAACTTCAAAGAAGTTTGCGCCGGAACGGTCCATTTTATTAACGTAACCAATTCTAGGTACATTATATTTATCAGCTTGACGCCATACAGTTTCAGACTGAGGTTCAACACCACCTACAGCACAGAAAGCAGCAACGGCACCATCCAGAATACGCAATGAACGCTCTACTTCAACAGTAAAGTCCACGTGCCCCGGAGTGTCAATCAAGTTAATTTTATACTTGTCATTATTGTAATTCCAGAAAGTAGTAGTAGCAGCAGAAGTAATGGTAATACCACGTTCCTGCTCCTGCTCCATCCAGTCCATAGTAGCAGCACCGTCATGAACCTCACCAATTTTGTGAGTCAGACCTGTGTAGAAAAGGATACGCTCTGAAGTCGTAGTCTTTCCCGCATCGATGTGCGCCATGATACCGATGTTTCTGGTATATTTTAATTGTTCGTCAGCTTTTGTTGCCATCTTTTTTATTGTCTCCTTAAATTGCTAATTAAAATCTGAAGTGAGCGAATGCACGGTTAGCTTCAGCCATACGGTGCATATCTTCTTTTCTTTTGAATGCGCCACCCTGGTTGTTGAAAGCATCTACAATCTCTGCAGACAACTTATCAGACATCGTCTTACCACCACGCTTACGAGCGAACAGGATAAGATTTTTCATTGAAATGGATTCTTTACGATCCGGGCGGATTTCTGTAGGCACCTGGAATGTTGCACCACCGACACGGCGAGATTTAACCTCTACCTGGGGAGTAATATTATCGAGCGCAGCTTTCCAAATCTCGAGAGAGGATTTTTCTTCGTTAGGCAATTTGGCCTTTACGTTTTCCAACGCAGAATAAAAAATTTCGAAGGCAGTATTCTTCTTGCCATCATACATCAAATGGTTTACGAATCTCGTAACCTTTACATCACCGAAAACAGGATCCGGCAGGATCTGTCTTTTCTTTGGTTTTGCTTTTCTCATTTTGTTTCAAAAATTTCGATCTTGTTTTTGGTTGCCTCTTTTATCGTCTTCAACGGTTCCGCTGAACCATTTACTCAACCTAGCCTATCCAAATAACTAAAACCAGCTTTAATACTTAATTTAATTTCTCAGTCTGGAAGGTTATTAATTACTTCTTCCCTTTTGCTGCTGCCTGACCTGGTTTAGGACGTTTAGCTCCGTATTTAGAACGACGCTGAGTACGGCCATTCACGCCAGCTGTATCCAAAGTACCACGAACAATATGGTAACGTACACCAGGAAGGTCTTTTACACGACCGCCGCGAACCAACACGATTGAGTGTTCCTGCAAGTTATGTCCTTCTCCCGGAATGTAAGAGTTTACTTCTTTACCATTTGTCAAACGTACTCTCGCTACTTTACGCATTGCAGAGTTAGGTTTTTTAGGGGTTGTAGTATACACACGTACACATACGCCACGTCTCTGAGGACATGAATCCAATGCGGGTGATTTACCTTTAACCACCAAAGTTTCCCTTCCTTTTCTAACTAATTGCTGAATTGTAGGCATTTCTTTTCTTTTTTAAACTTTGAATGTGTTATTATTTAATTATCTCTTTTTTCAAATTTTGAGCTGCAAAGATATACATTTTAATTCGGACTATCAATTAGTTGCCGCACTTTTTGCATATAATCTGCGCTAAAAACGGTGCAAAGTTACGTATTTGTTCCCGTTCTACAAGTTAAGGCCTTTAAGTATTTATACATAATTAACAATTAAAACAGAATTTATTCAGTATTACAGAACATTATAGCAGCAATTTTATTTGCACCGGCCTTTTTTAATCGCCTACCCTTTGTCGTTTAATTGTCTACCTTATTCAATTTAGTTGCTTACCTAAAAAGTACGGAATCATAGTCTCAATAAAGGGACATTTAAGGGTTCACTTTGTCACCTTCTGTCACTTTCTTCGGGGGGTATTCCAAAATGTGAAAAATTATCTACAGGCATTCCACGCAAGTACACAATTTACTAATATATAGAATATTACAACGTACCAACACGTTTTTCAAACTCCTAAAAACGGTCAATGCGGATTTCATTTTAACACTTCCGCGAACACTTTTCCCCAATGTCTTCAGCTTAAGTTTAGTTGCCGTCGGTTGAAACCGACGGATAGTAGAGTCTTCCTCTTTCAAGGGCTTCAGCCCAATAAGAATGAGATAATCAAAAAGAGCTTTCCGAGAAGAAATTTGGCTAAAGCCAATACAGATATATCCCCTTTAGTCCGTCAGCTGAAGCAGACGGCAATTGAAACCAGGCTAAAGCCATATCGAAGAAAGGTAATCGAAAACAGACGTATTGAAAACAAGCTTGTCAAGAGTAAGCACAAGCACAAGAGCAGGCTCTATCGGCCATCCCAAAAGAAAGCATAGCTTTCTCATCTCCGGCATCAGCGGCTGGGCGTTAACGCAGGTAAAAGACGTAGCGACGAAACCAGCGGCTGTCTGAGCGAAGCGAGTTCCGCTGGTTAAGCGAAGTCTTTTGCCGAAGTAGCCCGGACGGTGCAGCCTTGACCTTTTGGTTACTTTTGGGTCAAGCCAAAAGTGACAGAAACGATTTTGAGCGAAGCGAGTTCCGCTGGTTAAGCGAAGTCTTTTGCCGAAGTAGCCCGGACGGTGTAGCCTTGACCTTTTGGTTACTTTTGGGTCAAGCCAAAAGTAATAAAAAAGTGTTCGCCGGAAGCACTAAAGCGTTACAGGCATGATTTCGAAACAACGGTGCAATAATATACAAATCAACAACATACAGCCGATATCAGATCATTTTGCAATTTAGGAATACCCCCCGAAGAAAGTGACAGAAGGTGACAAAGTGGAGTCGGCAAACATGCACAAAACAAAAACCTATACCAGCTACAATAGAGCAAAACAAACTTATTTAAAACGTTTCTCTAATTCATCATCTGTAAGCATAGATATGATCGTCTTACCATCTGGTGTAAGATTAGACTCCGGAGAAGAAAAAAGTGTGGCAATCAAATGATCCATTTCTTCATTTGAAAGCGACTTACCCGGACGGATAGCAGCTGCTTTAGCCAAAGACAATGCTATTGTCTTACGGATCTCTTCTTTTATCTCCGAACCGACTTCTATAGCCCGGTCTACAATATCCCGTAAAAGAGCCAATGGGTCTACATTCTCCAATCCGGAAGGAAGCCCATTGATGGCATAACTATCGTTTCCCAAATTACTCAGATCAAACCCTATCGAATGAAGATCATCTAATAAAGTAGGCAATATTGCAGCCTCGGCTACTGAAAATTCAATAATTTCCGGAAATAGCACCTGCTGAGACGCCCCTTTTTGTTGACGTAAATTATCCAAATACCGGTCAAACAGAATACGTACATGCGCCCTATGCTGGTCAATTAATGCTAAGCCAGATTTCAAAGAAGTTATAATATACCTTCCCTTGTATTGGTAACAAGGATTGGATGTTTCGGCAAACATCTTATCCGAAACGTTTGTTTCAATTAACTCCTCTTGTGGAAATTCATTAAGAGAGGTCTGTTCGAGTTGTACTGAAGCCCGGTCTTCTTCAAAACCTTTATACAATTTAGCCCAATCAAATTCCGGCCTCTTATATGAGGACGAAGATGTTTCAAAAGGATTATAACCGGAGTTTACCTGAATTTGAGGAGCTTTAAAATTTGTGTTTTCCTGTACCGGATTATATACGGGAATATCTATTGCATCTTCCACATCAAAATCAATTGAAGGAATAGCACTCGATTTAGCCAAAGACTCACGTGTAGCTGCCATCAGGATTTGCCAAATAGGCTGCTCATTCTCAAATTTTATTTCTGTTTTAGTAGGATGTATATTTACGTCTATAGTAGCCGGATCTAAAGTGAAATAAACAAAATAATTCGGCATTTCTCCTACCGGAATCAACTGGTCATAAGCTTGCATTATCGCTTTATGAAAATAAGGATGTTTCATAAAGCGCCCGTTCACAAAGAAATATTGAAGCGCGCCTCGTTTTTTGGCTGAATCCGGCCGTCCCACAAAACCTGAAATTGTAACCAATGAACTATCTGCTTCCAGGGTAAGCAACTTCTGGTTCAACGCTTTTCCGTATATATTAATAATACGTTGACGAAGACCCGAGACTGGTAAATTATATATTTCGGTATCATTATGATGCAATGATAAAGACACTTGCGGATTAACCAATGCTATACGTTCAAATTCCGTAATGATATTACGAAATTCCGTTTCATTGGACTTTAAGAACTTCCTGCGCGCCGGGACATTAAAGAACAGGTTTTTTACAGAAAAGATACAACCTTCATTACAAGCGTCGGCCTCGGATTCCTGCACTACAGACCCGGCTAAAACCAAACGTGTACCTAATTCAGAGCCACGCATTCTTGTCCGTAATTCTACATGGGCAACAGCTGCTATAGAGGCAAGAGCCTCACCGCGGAATCCCATAGTATGGAGCGAAAAAAGATCATCTGCCGTAGTTATCTTGGAAGTGGCATGCCGCTCAAAAGCCATTCTGGCATCTGTTTCCGACATCCCTTTCCCATCATCTACAACTTGTATCAGGGTTCTACCTGCATCCTTTATGTTTACCTGGACATTAGCAGCTCCGGCATCTATCGCATTTTCAACCAATTCTTTAACAACAGAAGCCGGACGTTGGATAACTTCGCCGGCTGCTATCTGATTTGCAATGCTATCGGGGAGCAAATGTATTATATCACTCATTGCCAAAACAAAAACCAAAACAAGGCAGCCAATACAGCTAAGGCTACCAGCAGTTTTACATTCCTATATTTCAAACTCCGAGAATCGACTCCTTTGTCCATGCTCTTTTTCAAATGGGAAGTGCCTTCAACAAAACTGCCCTTTATCTGCGGCTTATATTCCTCAAGAGGTTCTTCCATTCCCATTTCACGTTTGATTTTACTCACACGTTCTTGCATAGCCTCTCTGTGAGGATCCCAATAGATCGGCTTATGTTCAAACTGACGCGGTTTACGCACATTATAAAATGAGAAAAGTGCCATGTTTAATTGAATTACATTGTGAAAACTTCGCTAATGTACAAATTTATTATTTCTTCTGGGTGCTTCATTAACTTTTCTTTTCACCACCTGATAAATATCATCCTTGTTTTTAGGGCGGATATAATCAAACCAATAGAAATCTTTTAATGTTTTTTGATCAGGTTTCAGGTCCGGAATCGGGGTAAGCGTACCCTGAGATGCCGGTGTTAATTTCAACCTTTCCAATTTATTATCTTTTACCCATATAGTTATAAAGCCGCTTTGGGTCTGGTTCATTCCCACCATAGCCCCATCATTCTCCAGAGGATAGAAAATCGATTCCGCATTCCCTGCAACATCTATTTGCCGGACAGCCTGCCCTTCAAAATAAGCTTTCAGGTCATTTCCTTTCAATTGGTTATAATAAGAAGAATCAACATATTGAACCGCAAACGCAAATTGCCTCACGTGTGCATAGTCAATTGTACTGTCGTTCATATAAATCAGAATCGTATCTCCGTATATCTGGTACTGCTCATTCCACAAAATCGGATCATTATACATATACAATACAGAATCACGCGTATTAAACTGCATGGAATCACAGACGCCCTGCATATCGGTACGGTAAAAACGAACACCGTAATATGCTTTAATCTCACGGTAGACGGAATCTATTGTTGCCATTTGCAACGTATCGGCATGTAAATATAATGTATCACCCTGCGAATATTCCAGCATCCGGGCACTATCTGTGGCGAAAGCATATCCGGTCGTTTCATTATAATAACCATATTGGCCTTCCAGGGTAATCTTCTTTATCGTATCCTGCAAACTCATATTTCCGAAAACTTCACCAAAGCCGATTTCGCGATTATAAGCAATTGAGTCTCCCGTTAAAATCCGGTCACCTGAAACAACCTGGGAATTATCCAACAGCAAAGAGGTGTTATTTACCGTATCATACCAACCACGGGAAGAATAAATAGTACCACTATCCGATACTATAACAGACGGGCCTAATATTGTAGCAATTTTAGACATTGTATTATAATGCAGTGTATCTGAATAAAGTGTAAACTGAGGGTTTTCCAGACGTACACTATCATTAAAAACGGCAAGTTTCGTAGCCGGTGAATATTGTCCGTAAAAAGAGGATAATTGATTCAGGGAATCTACAATCATCCCTCCTTCAAAGTAATAGCCTATATCCGGAATACGTTCATAATTAAGGCTGTCGGTAAACAACGTGACCTGCCCGTTTTCCATACGGACATTATCGCGCAGATAAGCAATTTCCGTATTTCCATTATAGAACAGATAATCTCCATAGACAAACAGGGTATCTCCCTGTTCCATTCTAACGTTGCTAAATGCTTCCAGCGAATTAGTTGATTCAAAGAAGTAAGCACTATCGCAATACATATACGAACTATCATGGCGGAAACATACATCACCAACCAACACCTGAGCATCGGCATTCACCTCTTTATCATACGATAAAGTATTAGTATGCTCCAAAAAAACCTTGGTCGTTTTAGGAGGAATACTATCACTTGCCTGTGCAAAAACACAGACAGTGAACATACATAGCAAATGTATTAATAATAACTTAGTAAGTAGTTTCATTCTTTAATCCATCCCGGATAGCGGAAATCGCAATTCCTCCATCCGTCGCTAATACGGATATAAGTTGTTTTTTGTTTCTTCGCAATCCAGTCATTCAAAAGTTCTTCACGTTTCCGTCCTTCTACGATTGCTTTTAATGCCTGGTAGTCATCCGACAAGTTTGCTTTATGGCCTTCCACACGGGCTTTCAGTTTTACAATAGCAACAACATCTTTTTGCTTATTTGTAATCATCGTAAACGGTTTTGATATATCACCCACCTTCATATTATATACAATCTTACCTATTTCCTGCGGCAATTCCTGCATCTCAAATTTAGGCGTACCGACATGATCACTTTCATAATTCTGATTTACCATCAATCCCTTATTATTCCGGGTATCCTTATCATAGGATACAAACGTTGCAGCATCTTCAAACGAGAATTTATTATCCTGTAAATCATTATATAAAGAATCCATACGAGCCATTGTTTCATTCAATTCTTTATCCGACACTTTTGGTTTTAACAAAATATGGCGGCAATTAATACGGTCTCCGCGTTTTTCAATCAACTGGATAATATGATAACCATATTCTGTCTGCACAATCTGGGATACACGTTTCGGATCTGTCAGGTTAAATGCTACATTTGCAAATTCTGGGGCTAACATACCTTTACCCATAAAACCTAATTCACCACCACGTTTTGCCGATTCCAGATCTTCGGAATATAAACGTGCTAATGTAGAAAACTCCATTTTTCCGCTTGTTACCTGTTCTGTAAAATCACGCAAACGGGCTTTGATAGCATCCGTCTCTTCAAAAGGAATTTTAGGTTCCATTGTAATTATCTGTACTTCTACCGTCGTAGGAATATTTGGCAGGCTATCTTTCGACAACTGGCTATAATACTTACGAACTTCAGAGGGTGTCAACTTAATTTCACCAACTAATTGATGTTGCATCTGCTGCACGATCTGCTGCTCACGAACCATTTCTTTACGTTCGTCTTTAATCTGCGAATATTTTTTATTAAAATATTCTTCCAGTTTTTCCCTTGATCCAATCTGATTTACAGCAAAATTCATCCATTGGTCTACTTGCTGAATAATTTGTGATTCGCTAACTTCTATACTATCTATTTTTGCCTGATTCAAGTATAGTTTATCAATAGCCATCCTTTCCGGAATCACACAATAGGGATCACCGTCCAGGCGCTGTCCTTCATTTGCCAAATACAAACGCTGGGCTTCGACGTCAGAACGTAAAATCGCATCATCTCCTACCACCCACACAATTTCATCAATAACATTGTCTTGCGCCATCGCTGCACAAGTCCAACAGGCAAGAAAAAATACTACTAAAAACTTTTTCATCATGTCTACCGTTTTATAATCATTTATCAGAGCCGTCATAAAATTTGACATCGCCGCCTCTGATAGCATCGTTATATAATTCGTCTTCAAATTTTTTCAAAAAATCTACTTTTCGTCGATTAATCAACATCTCGGTAATCTGAGGGGTTGCATAATCATAAGGAGCCACACTTCCCACTGAAAGGTATTCCTTAATATTCAACAGATAACAATAGCTACTATCAGAAACTTCCACGAACTTATTTACTTTCAAATAATCAGCCGAGTTAGCCACATGAACAGGTATATTGTCCATCACTTCATCAAAGTCGACCCATTTGTCGTAAAAGTAATCATAAATTACAGCATTCTGCACACTATACTTCTCTATTTTTTCCAATGAAGCCTCAGAAGTTGATTTATACCAGCTTTTCACATCGGATATTCCCGGCGCATCTTGTGGTATTTTCAGGAACAGACCTTTAATAAGGCTCTTATCCAAAATAAATTTCTGTTGGTTCTCCTCGTAATAACTTAACTTATCGGTTTCGGGAATATTTGCAGATAAGCGTTCATTCACCAACTGTTCCAAATAACGATAACGAACCAAAGAACTACGATACTCATCCACCAACTTATCTACAGCATCTTTATCATCACCCAAATTACGTAGAGCCACATCATAAACCAAGGCATCTTTTACCCATTTTTTTATATAACTCTCCGCCAGCAACAAACTATCTTCCGATGTTGCACTTTTGGGAATAAGACTCGTTACTTCCGAACGTTTCAGCGTACGATCCTTCACTCTTACCAATACATCCGTATCATCCATAGGCTGTGTTCCCTTACATGCACACAGCAAAGATACAAACGCTATAAAAATGAAGCTATATTTCATCGATTTATATTTTATTTCTTGACCTTATTTATCAATTTCCAGTTAATTACAACCGGATATTTCTCATTCAGGCTTTTTATCCACTGTTTTTCCAAGATTTTCTGTTCGTTAACAGGCTTTGTCCAAATCTCCCGGTTACTTACATCAAATAATAATATACCATCTCTATATTCCTGCATCAAATGATCAAACTCAGGATGTTTTAGCGACAAATTCCCGCGCTCTGCCGTTGTCACAATATCACGAACAAAAAGATTATAAACATCTTGCATAAAGTCGCCGGCATAGATTTTTGTAGAAAAAGGACAACGTTGGATATAATAAGCAAATTCACTTTGCGGAAAATCAATACCGTTTACGTGGAACAAGGTCTTATTCATCTGCTTCGCCTTTTCATAAAAGGAGGCATCTGTAGGGAAATGATCATTACATAATGCCTGCAACTCTGCATAAGCTTCAGGGTAAAAAACATAACCATATTCTTTTTTCATACGGTCATCAAAAACCTTATATAATTCAAAATTACGCTCTCCTTGTCCCATAGCACGCACCAACTTTTTCTTTTCGGCTTCAAACGGAGATCTGTCTAGCTTTTCTATCAGTTTTATTATATGATAACCAAAAGGCGTTTTCACCAAACCAGACAATTGCCCCGGGGTGGTTAAGGCAAATGCAGCATCCTCGAAAGAATCAACCATCTCACCGGGCCCGGTTATTGGTAATTCTCCTCCTTTCTGCGCAGAAGCAGTATCATCCGAATACTGTTTTGCAAGCTCTGCAAAGTCTGCTCCGTTCTTTGCTTTTTGATAAACCTCCTGTGCCCTTGCCAATACCTCAGATTGACTATTAGCAACCGTGTCTTTTGGAAAAGCGATCAATATGTGTGCTATATGAATTCTTCCCCGGTTTGCCCTACGGTTATGTATTTTAATCAAATGAAATCCCATATTCGTACGGACAGGTCTGGAAATTGCACCAACCGGCATTGAATAAGCTACATTTTCAAACGCTTTCAATGTTTGCATCGGCAATAAACAATGCACATATTCATAATGAATATTATCGTTCTCCTGTCCATTTATTTCTTTGCCGACAACATCAAAATCTTCTCCTTTACTAATCCGGTTATATACCTGCAAGGCTTTATTATAAACATCAACCGTATCTTTAGAAACAATATTACCTTTCAAACGAAATAGTATATGGCTCAACTCAAGCTCTTCATTTCCGCGATTATAGACTTCACGGGCAGCAGCTTCTTCTGCATCTTTGTCTGATAAATAACTTGTAATAAGCTGTGTACGATAACCATCAAGCTCTTCTTTAAAAGCATCTGTTTTATCTAACTCCAAATCTTCCGCTTCTGCTACTTTTAATTTGAAGTTTTTAAATAATTCAACGTACGCCTTTACAGATTTGCTGTCTGATAAATCGACCTCCTTATTCTTCTCCGCTATAAAAACAAATTCCGATAAAGGTATTTGTTTGCCGGCTATGGTCATTACCACAGAATCTGGAAGAGTCTGTGCTTTTCCCGTGTAGCAAGCAAATATCAAAGATAATACAAGTAACTTTTTCATCAAAAACTCTTTTACCATACTGCTATTATACATTACAAAAATAACACTAATCTAACGGTTGCCGGCTAAGAAAAGTATGCTATACCATTAAATTAGTGTTTTTTATAAAATACAAGGCATGAATTTACTATTCTCCGCGACTATAATTCGGAGCTTCCCGGGTAATCGCAACATCGTGCGGATGACTTTCCAACACTCCCGCATTTGTAATACGGGTGAATTTTGCATGATGCAATTCTTCTATATTATGAGCTCCGCAATATCCCATTCCGGCACGCAAACCACCTACCATCTGATAGATAACTTCATAAAGCAATCCCTTATAAGGGACACGGGCAGCAATACCTTCGGGCACTAATTTCTTTACATCATCTTCCACATCCTGGAAATAACGATCTTTCGAACCTTTTTGCATAGCTTCCAACGATCCCATTCCACGATAAGATTTAAACTTACGCCCGTTAAACAAAATAGTTTCTCCCGGAGACTCTTCTACGCCAGCCAACAAAGATCCCATCATTACAGAAGATCCTCCGGCTGCAATTGCCTTCACAATATCTCCGGAATAACGCAAGCCACCATCTGCAATCAAGGGTACGCCTGTTCCTTGCAACACTTTAGCCACATCATAAATAGCGGATAATTGCGGCACACCCACTCCCGCTATCACACGTGTCGTACAAATAGAACCAGGGCCGATACCAACTTTCACCGCATCAGCTCCCGCATCTACCAAATACTTGGCAGCTTCGCCTGTTGCGATATTACCAACCACACAATCAATATTGGAATAACGCGCCTTTATCTGCCTCAAAACATCTACCACGCCTTTTGAATGTCCATGCGCCGTATCAATTACTAAAGCATCAGCACCAGCTTCAACCAATGCTTCCACACGTTCAAATGTATTGAAAGTAACTCCAACCCCGGCAGCAACACGAAGACGGCCTTTAGCATCTTTACAAGCTTGCGGTTTGTTTTTTGCACGTGTAATATCTTTATACGTAATCAGACCTATCAATTTATTATGATTGTCAACAACCGGTAGTTTTTCAATCTTATGTTGCTGAAGTATCTGAGCTGCCGTTTCCAAATTAGTCGATTGATCAGCCACCACTAAATTATCTTTAGTCATCACCTCTTCAATCGAACGATCCATGTCTTTTTCAAAACGCAAATCACGGTTTGTTACAATACCTACCAAATAACCGCTTTCGTCAACAACAGGTATTCCTCCAATCTTATATTCTGCCATTATTGCCAATGCATCGGCAACATGCTTTCCTTTGGTTATGGTAACAGGATCATAAATCATACCATTCTCTGCGCGTTTCACACTCTGAATCTGCTTTGCCTGCTCTGCAATAGTCATATTCTTATGAATCACACCAATACCTCCCTCGCGGGCTATAGCAATAGCCATCTTAGCTTCGGTTACCGTATCCATCGCCGCCGAAACCATTGGTATATTCAATACAATATTACGTGAAAACTTTGTCGTGAGATCGACATTCCGTGGAAGAACTTCCGAATAAGCAGGGATTAACAACACATCGTCAAACGTTAATCCATCCATAACAACCCTGTCTGCAATAAATGACATAGAATTTATGCTTTAAAAAATTATTGCGTGCAAATATACAAACTTTTGGCGGATCAAAAAAACATTCCTTTCGGAAGAAATCAAAAATCCATCCGAAAGGAATTCCAAACTATCTTTTCAAACAGGTATTTAATTTGCCATCTCCGAAAGGAATTTAATACGAACCAAGCGTATTTCTTCTTCCGTATAATCACCGCCCAATTCTTCTATAGCATCTTCCAGGGCATCAGTTTCCGAGTCTTTGAAGTATTCATAAATATCTTCAATATGATCTTCGTCCATAACGTCATTCAGGAAATAATCTATATTAATACGTGTCCCCGAATAGACAATAGCTTCTATTTCATCCAGCAATTCACTAAATTCCAAACCATTAGTCATTGCAATTTCATCCAGGGCAACTTTACGGTCTATACGTTGAATAATAGAAACCTTTAATTTGGACTTATTGGCCACCGTACGTACACGTAAATCTTCAGGTCTTTCTATTTCATTTTCCTCTACATGTTTCTTAATTAATTCGACAAACTCTTTACCATAACGTTTTGCCTTGCCAGCTCCTACACCCGGGATATTCTGCAACTCATCCAACGTAACCGGATAGGTCGTAGCCATTGCTTCCAACGACGGGTCCTGAAAAATAACAAAAGGAGGAACTTCCAGTTTTTTAGAAAGTTTTTTTCGCAAATCTTTCATCATCGAATAAAGAACAGGGTCTACAGCACAAGATGCACCGCCACGCACGGGAACTTCTTCCTCTTCTTCTTCAAATTCATTATCTTTTGTAATCTTAAACGAAACCGGTTTTTCTACAAATCCCTTCCCCTTATCGGATATTTTCAACAGACCGTAGTTTTCAATATCTTTTATCAGATAACCAGCTATTAATGCCTGGCGTATTACAGCATTCCACGTTTTTTCATCTTCATCCTGACCGGAGCCGAAAACATCCAATTCATTATGTTTATACGACTGAATTTCAGACGTCTCGTTTCCAACCAACATGTTTACAATATATTCTGTCTTAAACTTTTCTTTTAATGTACTAACTACTTCCAGCACAGCACTCAACAATTCCTTCGCTTCCACTTGTTTCTTAGGATTCAAACAATTATCACAACTACCACAATTTTCTTCCAAAAACTCTTCCCCGAAATAATGTAATAATACTTTTCTACGACATACCGATGTTTCCGCATAAGCTGCAGTTTCAAGTAATAGCTGGCGTCCTATTTCTTGTTCGGCAACAGGCTTACCCTGCATAAACTTTTCAAGTTTTTGCAAATCTTTATATGCATAAAAAGCTATACAATGGCCTTCACCGCCATCACGGCCTGCACGCCCGGTTTCCTGATAATAACCTTCAAGACTTTTAGGTATGTCGTAATGAATTACATAACGTACATCCGGCTTATCTATTCCCATACCAAAGGCTATGGTTGCCACAATAACATCTACTTTTTCCATCAGGAATGCATCCTGGTTAGTAGAACGCAATTGCGAATCCATTCCGGCATGATAAGGAAGAGCCTTAACTCCATTTGCTTTCAATATATCGGCAAATTCTTCTACTTTCTTACGGCTTAAACAATATACAATACCGGATTTACCTTCGTTGGATTTTATATATTTAATAATGTCACGGTCTATATTCGTACCTTTAGGACGAATTTCATAATACAAGTTAGGACGATTAAATGATGATTTAAATACTGTAGCATCAATCATACCCAGATTTTTCTGAATATCATGTTGCACTTTTGGCGTAGCTGTAGCAGTAAGAGCTATAAGCGGACGTTTACCAATTTCATTTATGATAGGACGTATCCGCCTGTATTCCGGACGGAAATCGTGCCCCCATTCAGAAATACAGTGTGCCTCGTCTACTGCATAAAATGATATTTTAACCTGCCGTAAAAATTCTACATTTTCATCTTTTGTCAAAGATTCCGGGGCAACATACAACAGCTTTGTACGTCCCGACAAAATATCATTTTTAACCTGGTCAATCGAAGATTTATTTAAAGAGGAATTGATGAAATGCGCAACCCCGTCTTCTTCGCTAAAGTTACGCATAGCATCTACCTGATTTTTCATCAGTGCTATCAAAGGTGAAATTACGATTGCCGTTCCATCCATTAATAAAGAAGGCAATTGGTAACATAAAGATTTTCCACCTCCGGTCGGCATTAATACAAACGTATCATTTCCCGCCAGTACATTTTCAATAATAGCTTTCTGGTTCCCTTTAAAGGTATCAAACCCAAAGTATTTTTTCAGTTCTTCAGTTAAATTATCCTTCTTCGCCATACCTTGTAATATTTTAAACAGACCGTTCTAAATCATGCAACCTGTAAACGGTTTACATCCGATTTCTCAAATTTTTCTTTTGCATACTCAAGAGTTACATGCAATTCTTTTTTATTTTCAGATGGCATACTGTACATGGCATCCATCATGACGGCCTCTACAATTGAACGTAATCCACGAGCTCCCAATTTAAACTCTAAAGCTTTATCCACGATATACTCATAAACAGACTCATCAAAGGTAAGCTTTATATCATCCATTTCAAACAATTTAATATATTGTTTTATTATAGAATTTTTAGGCTCTGTAAGAATATTCCGTAGCGTATTTCGGTCCAAAGGATTCAAATAAGTCAAAATAGGCAAACGCCCGATTATTTCGGGTATTAAGCCAAATGACTTCAAATCTGTAGGAGTAATGTATTTCAGCAGATTATTCTTATCTACTGCTGCAGTATCTTTACTTGCAGCATAACCAACCACACGAGTATTTAAACGCTGTGCGATCTTCTTTTCTATGCCATCAAAGGCTCCGCCACAAATAAATAAAATATTTTTTGTATCAACAGCAATCATCTTCTGTTCCGGGTGTTTACGCCCGCCCTGAGGAGGAACATTTACAATAGAACCTTCCAATAATTTCAATAAACCTTGCTGCACTCCTTCCCCGCTAACATCGCGCGTAATTGAAGGATTGTCCCCTTTACGGGCAATTTTATCTATTTCATCAATAAATACAATTCCTCTCTGAGCAGCTTCTACGTCATAATCGGCAGCTTGCAAAAGACGGGTTAAAATACTTTCTATATCTTCTCCAACATAACCCGCTTCGGTAAGCACCGTTGCATCTACTATAGAAAACGGAACGTGAAGTAATTTGGCAATAGTGCGTGCCAACAGTGTTTTCCCAGTACCCGTTGCACCCACCATTATTATATTAGATTTTTCAATCTCTACATCGTCCGGATTTATTTTCTGCAACAAACGCTTATAATGATTATATACAGATACTGACAAATAGCGTTTAGCTTCATCCTGGCCTATTACATATTGGTCAAGAAAAGTCTTTATATCTTCCGGTTTCGGCAAATCTTTCTGGTTCAATCCAAAAGAGGTTTTACTAGCCGGCATCTGTTCTTTCACAATTTCATAAGCTTGTTTTACGCAATTATCGCATATAGCACCCGATATACCATTTATTAACAAATCTACTTCCCGGGAACTACGCCCGCAAAACGTACAAGTATCGCCTGTTGTTTTGGCCATATATATTCCTTTCTTATAATATGAAGACAAGGCCTGCTTCCAAGCCTTGTCTTTTTAGTTTATTATTTACGAGCAAGAATTTCATCAATCATACCATATTCCTTTGCCTCGGCAGCAGTCATCCAAAAGTCGCGATCACCATCGCGTTCAACTTCTTCGAATGACTTGCCCGAATGCTCAGAAATGATTGTATACAATTCATTCTTCACTTTCAATATTTCGCGAGCCGTTATTTCTATATCAGATGCCTGTCCCTGAACACCTCCTAACGGTTGATGGATCATCACACGAGAATGTTTCAAACCAAAACGTTTTCCTTTCTTTCCCGCAACCAGCAACACAGAGGCCATAGATGCTGCTATTCCCGTACAGATAGTAGAAACATCTGAACTGATAAACTGCATTGTATCATAAATTCCGTATCCCGCATAAACAGAACCACCAGGAGAATTAATATAAATAGATATATCTTTTCCCGGATCACTGGAATCAAGATACAATAATTGTGCCTGAATCACATTAGCTGTATAATCGTCGACCTGTGTACCTAAAAAGATAATACGATCCATCATCAAACGTGAAAAAACATCCATCTGAGCAACATTTAGCTGACGTTCTTCAATAATTGTCGGCGAAATATAACTACTGGAGATATTCATATAGCTATCAAGAGCCGTACCGCTCATTCCCAAATGCTTCGTAGCATATTTTCTAAAATCTTCCATATTTCTCTATTGTATAATTATTTCCGAGAAGACATAAAAAGGGGATTCCTCTCAAGACTTAACGGAAAACAAAGTTATAAATAAATTTCTGAAAGAAACAACTTATTTGTTGTCCGCTAAGATATTTTTAGAGAGAAATCCCCTTTTTTCAAGAAACAGGCTAATTTGCAAAAGCCCTTATTTTTCCTTTTTTATTCAAAAAGTTTATTGAATTCGTCAACCGAAATTTCTTTAATTTCCAGATCGACCTGTTCTTTCAAGCATGCAGCCAGCTTTTCTTCCATAGCACGTTCTGCAATATTCTGCATAGTCTGCTGATTTTTCAACATATCCTTCGCATAATTGTCCAGCATTTCTTCAGGAACAGAAAGCATGCCATATTGAGCGAACTGGGCTTTCGCCACACGTTTAGCAAAGTTTTCAATATCCTCACGCTCTACATTCAGGTTATACTTTTTCACTAAAGCATCTTTGATAAAGTGATATTTCAAATCCTCTTTAATTTTCGGATAATCTTCTTCAATAGCTTCCGGTGTATTCTTTTCGTTTGCAACAAGCAACCAACGTTTTACCAAATCATCCGCAATTTCCATTTCACCCGCTTTTGCAGACAACAATTCGCGGGCATCTGTCAGGAATTTAAAGTCGCTCTGAGGCCCAAACTGTTCGGCCAAGGCTTCTTTAATTTTATTTTTAAACTCTTCTTCGCTAGTGACAGCACCTTCACCGAAGACTTTATCGAATAACTCCTGATTCAGTTCTGCATTTTTATGACGTGTCACTTCCTTAATTTCAAAGCTGAAATCACCGGTATGGTTAGCAACATCTTCTTTTCCAATCTTCAGGAACGAAGAGATTTCAGCTTCCGCACCTTCATAAGCCTTATTAGGGTTAAATACAACTACCGAATTAACTTTTGCACCAATAAACTTAGCCTTTTCTGCTTCATCTTTCATATATGATGGCATCAAAACTGCATCTTCCACAACGATACCGCCTTCTTTCGGAGCCCCGTTTTCCAGTTCCGCAACAGTACCCTTCACCAAGTCTCTTTCTTCAACTTCTTCGGCCTGGTCATAAGAACCGAAATGAGAAGTATAAGATTCTACCTGCTTATTCAGCATATCATCATCAATAGCAACCTGATAGTATGCTAATTTATCATTTTTGTCTAATTCAATATTAAATGCAGGAGCAAAAGCAACATCAAAGCAGAACTCAAAATCTTCATCCTTATCAAAATCAATATCTTTTTGTTCCGTCATGCTTGATAATGGTTCTCCCAGAACAGCCAAATTATTGTCACGGATATATTTGAAAAGATTCTCAGATACAATTTTGTTAATCTCTTCTATTAAAACGTGTTTACCATACATTTTTTTTACCATACCGACCGGAACCATACCTTTGCGGAATCCTGGTACATTAGCTTTCTGACGGAGCTTACGCAAATTTCCTTCAACCTGACTTTCATAGTCAGCTTTCACTATTTCTAATTTTATAATACCACTCAGGGCATCATTGTTTTTCAGCGAAATGTTCATTCTGGATTATTTATTTAATTAATATACTGTATCAAAAATTTAGGGTGCAAAATTAGATTTATTCTTTCAATATCGCAAATAGTTAACCTAATTTGTTTCAGCACAATTAAAAAAGTATCCATTTCCACATTTTATTTTCAAATAAATAGTTGTTTATCTAAAATATTTGTATTCCTTTGTAGCGTGAAAGGAAATTTACCTTGAACGTACATAACATTGTTTTTTATTTCTGCATCTACTTGTTGATTTTTCCGCATTTACTTGTTGAATAAATTATCTCATTGTTACGAAATTCCGGTTTAATAACACTTTCATTTAAGTAACAATTTTATTTTTTTAATTTTCTATTTTTATGAACATTTACATTGGAAACCTGAACTATCGTGTTCGGGAAGATGATTTGAAACAAGTAATGGAAGAATACGGTGCAGTTGATTCTGTAAAGATTATCAAGGACCGTGAAACTGGCAAGTCTAAAGGTTTTGCTTTTGTTGAAATGCCGGATGATTCTGCAGCAAAAAAAGCTATCGAAGAATTAAACGAAGCTGAATTCGAAGGTCGCCAGATGGTTGTTAAAGAAGCCAGACCCAGAATGTAATCAGTTCTTCCTAAAAAAATAAAAACTTCTGTCTATCTTTGGGCAGAAGTTTTTTTTTATGCCCGAAAATATGAATTTAAAAGGTTTTTATGCCGGCAAACCGGCCTTGTTCCAAATTTTCTTACTATTGCTTTTTATGCTGGCCGGAGGATTTATATCTTCTGTTTTAGGTATGGGAGTCTTATTCCTTACCCATGGAGTAAAGGCTGATATATATCAGTATCCCGGTATAATGCGAACATTGCAATTTCTTTCTTCCATCGGAATGTTCCTTTTTCCGGCAATTGCCGTAGCCTGGACGTGCAGTAACAAACCTTCCGGGTATTTGTCAATAAAAAAGACACCGAACGTTAGAATCATGCTATTGATACTTATCAGCATGTATCTGTTTTCACCCACGATTACGCTCACAGGCGTATTAAACAAACAAATGGAGTTGCCTTCTATTTTGGCTCCTATAGAAAATTGGATGAGAACACAAGAGAATGCAGCCGAACGCATGACAGAGTTATTATTATCAGAAGGAAGAATACTTACTTTGCTTTCCAATCTGATTGTTATAGCAGTAACAGCGGCCATAACAGAAGAGTTCCTTTTTCGCGGAACCATACAGAGAATAATCGGCAAATGGAGTCCAAACCACCACATAATAATATGGAGTGCCGCATTTATTTTCAGCGCATTCCACATGCAGTTTTTCGGATTTATACCACGTTTGCTATTAGGTGCCTACTTCGGTTACTTGCTTTATTGGAGCAAATGTATCTGGATACCTGTTTTTGCCCATTTTGTAAACAATGCAACAGCAGTTATAGGCATGTCGAACAGCCGGTGGAAAAATCTGGAATTGGTTTCCGGTGATATTTCAGATGCTCATTTATTATCTTTCGCAAGCATGGCTTTTGTCACGCTGATATCCTTTATCATATTAAATAAATATATCCGGAAAGAATTAATAAAAGACAATTGATTCAATACAAAAACATCCCGATGATTTGATTAAATCATCGGGATGTTTTTGCAAAATGATCAGGATCAAATTTTCCTACTACTTATAAGTCCTTTTTCCGCAAAACAAAATCTTTACCCAGATATTTTTCACGAACAATTTCGTTTTCGGCCAACTGTTCCGCACTACCCTGGAACAACACCTTACCCTCAAACAACAAATAAGCCCGGTCACAAATACTCAGTGTTTCATATACATTATGGTCTGTAATCAAAATACCGATATTCTTATGCTTTAATTTTGCTACAATAGTTTGAATATCCTGTACAGCAATAGGGTCTACACCTGCAAAAGGTTCATCCAACATAATAAACTTCGGATTAATGGCAAGACAGCGCGCTATCTCTGCACGGCGGCGTTCTCCTCCCGAAAGTTGGTCTCCCAAATTCTTCCGCACCTTATTCAGACCAAATTCGGCAATCAAACTTTCAAGTTTTTCTTTCTGGTATTCGGCAGTCGTGTCTGTCATCTCGAGTACGGAACGAATATTATCTTCAACCGTCATTTTCCGGAAGATAGAGGCTTCCTGGGCTAAATAGCCAATCCCATTGCGAGCACGCTTATAAACCGGAAATTTCGTTATCTCCATATCATTCAAAAAGATTTTACCTTCATTAGGAGTAACCAATCCTACTGTCATATAAAACGTAGTTGTCTTGCCTGCCCCATTAGGCCCTAACAGACCAACAATCTCTCCCTGTTTCACATTAATGGAAACATGGTTTACTACCGTACGTGTCCTATATTTTTTCACCAAATCCTCCGTCCGGAGAATCATTTGTTCTTCTTCTGACATACATTAAATCTTTGGCACAAAGAAACAGAATAAATCAGTTACAAGCAAGAAAGAGACAGACAATTCATATTCTGCAAAAAGCTTAGTTCCGATTTAATATTTAATTCAAACCAGAAGTATCAAGTAACAAATGAACCGTTGTTGCCATATTTGCGTTATATTTGCAGACTGTAATTGAATAGCAATCAGATAATGAATAAAGCATTACATAGAGTGGGTGAATACACCCAATTAATGATGAAAAGCATTACCATACCTGACAGGTGGAGTATGTTTTTCAAACAGTTGATAAAAGAGGTTTACAAGCTGGGAGTTGATTCGCTATGGATTGTAATTATTATATCCATTTTTATCGGCACCGTTATAGCCATTCAGATATCATTAAATATCAGCTCGCCATTAATTCCTAAATTCACTATTGGTTATACAACCCGTGAAATCATATTACTGGAGTTTTCTTCCTCCATCATGTGTTTGATTCTGGCAGGTAAAGTAGGTAGTAATATCGCATCGGAAATAGGGACAATGCGCGTCACCGAACAAATTGATGCAATGGAAATTATGGGGGTTAACTCTGCTAACTTCCTGATTCTTCCTAAAATGATAGGTCTAATGATCTTCATCCCCGTATTAGTTATCTTCAGTATGTTTACTGGTATCCTGGGAGGTATTGCAGCCAGCTACTCAACAGGGACAGGGATGACTCCCGCATCTTTCGAATATGGATTGCAATTTTATTTCAACGAATTTTATATTTGGTATTCTATTATCAAATCCGTAGTTTACGCTTTCATCATTTCATCCATAGCTGCTTACTTCGGTTATTATGTGAAAGGCGGAGCACTGGAAGTCGGTAAAGCCAGTACAAATGCAGTGGTAATGAGTAGTATTATGATCCTGCTTGCCGACGTAATATTAACCCATTTAATGCTAACATAAGATGATTGAAGTAAAAAATATAACAAAGTCTTTTGACGGGCGTGTTGTACTCCATGATATTAATACGATCTTTGAAGACGGCAAAACGAACCTGATTATAGGTCGAAGCGGCTCGGGAAAGACTGTTCTTATCAAAAACATCATCGGACTGATGAAACCGGATAAGGGAGAAATATTGTATGACGGACGCAACCTGCTTACAATGAATAAGCACGAACTGAATATGCTCCGCCGCGAAATGGGTATGCTCTTTCAGGGTTCCGCATTGTTTGACAGCATGACCGTCCTGGAAAATGTTATGTTTCCACTCGATATGTTTTCCAATGATTCTGCAAAAGAGCGCCAAAAACGAGCTCAATTTTGTTTGGATCGCGTAAATCTGTCGGAAGCCGGGCATCTGTTCCCATCCGAAATTAGTGGAGGTATGATGAAACGTGCCGCCATAGCACGTGCCATAGCCCTGAACCCTAAATATTTGTTTTGTGATGAACCCAACTCCGGTCTGGACCCAAAGACATCATTGATTATTGATGATCTGATTCACGACATTACAGTTGAATATAAGATGACAACTATCATTAATACTCATGATATGAACTCCGTAATGAATATTGGAGAAAATATTATTTTCATAAAAGAAGGAGTAAAAGAATGGCAGGGAACGAAAGAACAAGTAATCACGTCCAGCAATAAAGCGCTGAATGATTTTATTTTCGCATCCGATTTATTCCGGAAAGTAAAGGAAATAGAAATGCAGCACGAAGAAGGATGACAAACAGATTGCCATATTATTAGGCACATACCAAGTCTTATAATACAAGTTAATTTATCACAAGCATTTATTCCCCTCTTTTTCAAAAGAAAAGCCGTTATCGCATACATAAAGCATACGAAAACGGCTTTTCATGAATTAAACAGAAAATATTCTTATTTCAAGCTAAATGCTTTCTTTACTTTGTCAACATAGTCTAGCTTTTCCCAAGTAAAAAGCTCAACTTCACAAGTAGTAGGCTTCGTGTTGTAACGAGACACAAATGTTTTCTTTACAACTTCAGGCTTACGTCCCATGTGTCCATAAGATGCAGTTTCCAAATAAATCGGATTACGTAATTTCAAACGTTCCTCAATTGCCTTCGGACGCATATCAAATAAATCCCATATCTTAGCAGCGATCTCGCCATCAGTCATATTCACTTTGGCACGGCCAAATGTATTTACAAAGATATTCATAGGTTTTGCAACACCGATAGCATAAGATACCTGCACCAGCATTTCATCGGCAACACCAGCTGCAACCATATTCTTTGCAATATGACGTGCTGCATAAGCAGCCGAACGGTCTACCTTCGAAGGGTCTTTTCCAGAGAAAGCACCACCACCGTGAGCACCTTTTCCACCATAAGTATCTACAATAATCTTACGGCCGGTTAAACCAGTATCGCCATGAGGACCACCAATCACAAACTTTCCGGTTGGATTTACGTGGTAGATAATTTCATCACTAAACAAAGCCTGAACATGAGCCGGATATTGAGCTTTAACACGTGGTACAAGAATATTTTTCACATCGACAGCAATCTTTTTTTGCATAGCAATATCGGCTTCTTCCTGTGAAATACCTTTAGGGCTGATGAACTCATCATGTTGCGTAGAAACTACAATTGTATCAATACGCAAAGGTTTGCCATTGTCGTCATATTCAATTGTAACCTGGCTCTTTGCATCCGGACGAAGGTAAGGCATCAGATCCGGTTCATTTTTACGAATAGAAGCTAATTCCCACAACAGGCTGTGAGAAAGGTCTAATGCAAGAGGCATATAGTTTTCGGTTTCGTTTGTGGCATAACCAAACATCATACCTTGGTCTCCGGCGCCCTGATTATACGGATCTTCACGTTCCACGCCACGGTTAATATCACCGCTTTGTTCATGGATAGAAGAAAATACACCGCATGATTTAGCTTCAAACTGGTATTCGCTTTTCGTATAGCCGATCTTTTCAATCACGCCACGCGCTACTTCCTGCACATCTACATATGCACTTGATTTAACTTCTCCAGCCAAGACAACCTGTCCGGTTGTAACAAGGGTTTCGCAAGCAACTTTCGAGTTTTTGTCATAAGCCAGAAACTCATCAAGCAAAGCATCCGATATTTGATCGGCTACTTTATCGGGGTGTCCTTCAGACACCGATTCGGAGGTGAATAAATAACTCATTACTTCAATGATTAAATATGTATATTAGTAATGAATTGATTTAGGAGGAATTGTTTGCCGAACGGCTTAGAAAAGAGGTTTGTTTTTAGCATTTTTTCCTGTGGTTGCAAGCAATACAAATCTATCCACATCAATTCGGTTGCAAATATATACAAAATTTGTCAAACCCGGATATTTTAAGTTTTATTCTTTTGTTAAAATATAATGTTCGGCCAACGGACCTGTAATTTCTTTCTTATCACTGTCTAAACGGAACAGTTTATTTTCACCAACTTTATAATATTGATCACTATCACCATCTACTTTAAGGGTAAGCAGGTTTTTATCAAGTGTATATGTTCCTTTATCATCAAAAGTCCCATCTTTCCGGTCAATATATACAGAATGCAAAGTAAAGGTGTTATCCTTATTCAGCGTCAGAGTCGTCTCTATACCCGGACAATCCGCAGCAGGAAACGTACCGGTATAAACACCATCAACATCCAACGAATTCTCGGCATTATGCATATCTGCAACCGTTTCACTTTTCTTTTCTTCCTTATTTGTCTTTGAGCTGTTTACACAAGCCGTCATAAGAAAACAAGAACATAACAAAACAACAATCTTTTTCATACTCGATTCAATAATTAAACATTCACTTCTATTATTAAGAACACTATTTATATAAGTAAATGTTTTGGCAAACACTCATTTACTTTCAGCCTATCCTCTGTTCTTTTTATTACGCATAGCTCTTTTGTACTTATATTCTGCCTTCTTTTTTGCAGAGTCTGAGCCATGTGTACCCTTCAGGAAGTCCGAAAACTTAATCTTCTTACCATCTTTTGATGGTTCTTGTTTGGCCTTTTTAAAGACCATACCTTCTGTCAGTATTTTATTTATATCCATATTTATCTGTATTTACGGGTAAAATTATTTATACTTAAAACCGGCAAGTTCGGCAATTGTTTTATGAAAAACCGAATGAACCACATCCGGAGCTATCTCTGCCAACGGTTCCATCACAAAAGAACGTTTGTGCATTAGAGGATGAGGAATAGTAAGTTGCAAAGTCTGCATCACAATGTCGTCGTACATTAATATATCTATATCGATAATACGATCCTGATATGTACCATTACTTTTTTCCACACGTCCCATTTCAACCTCTATCAAGCGGGTTGCATCAAGCAACTCTAATGGTGAAAGCAAAGTACGAAGCGCTAAAGCCGCATTCAAAAATGTATTTTCCGATTCAAAGCCCCAAGGTTCTGTTTCATATATATCAGAAAGGGCGAGAATATCTCCCACCCTTTCGGCTAACAACGCTGCCGCTGTTATTAAATTTCTTCGTTTGTTTCCTATATTCGTACCTAAACTAAGGTATGCTGTTGCCATTTGTAATATATTTACAGAATTAACATTGCATCACCATAGGCTCCAAAGCGATAGCCTTCTTTCAGAGCAACTTCATAAGCGTCCATTATCAGGTCGTAACCACCAAAAGAAGCAGTCATCATCAACAATGTAGACAATGGCATATGCAAGTTTGTCACCATACTTGTAGCAACACTGAAATCATAAGGCGGGAAGATAAACTTATTCGTCCATCCCTCAAATTCCTTCAAATGTCCGTCTGTACTTACAGCTGTCTCAACAGCACGCATAACCGATGTCCCTACCGCACAAATCTGATGTCCGTCGTCTTTTGCCGTATTCACAATATTCACAACATCCGTATCAACAACCATTTGTTCCGAATCCATCTTATGTTTAGTCAGGTCTTCTACGTCTATTTCACGGAAGTTACCCAAACCCGAATGCAATGTAAGAAAAGCAAAACGGCAATCTTTTATCTCCAGGCGTTTCATTAACTCACGGCTAAAATGCAAAGCGGCTGCCGGAGCAACAACAGCGCCTTCTTCTGTTGCAAAAATATTCTGATAACGATCTTCATCATCTGCTTCTACCGGACGGTCTATATACTTTGGAAGCGGAGTTTCGCCTAAAGCATATAAAGCTTTCTTGAATTCGTCATGATTACCATCATATAAGAAACGAAGCGTACGGCCGCGTGAAGTAGTATTATCTATCACCTCTGCCACCATAGAATCGTCTTCACCGAAATACAATTTATTACCGATACGAATCTTACGGGCCGGATCCACCAGCACATCCCACAAACGTAATTCTTCATTCAGTTCACGTAATAAAAAGACTTCAATACGTGCCCCCGTCTTTTCCTTGTTCCCATATAAACGTGCGGGAAATACTTTTGTATTATTGAAGATAAATACATCTTTTTCTCCGAAATAATTCAGTATATCTTTGAAAACATGATGTTCAATCTCTCCGGTCTTACGGTTTACGACCATCATTCTCGATTCATCTCTGTTATTTGTCGGATGCAATGCTATCTGTTCCGACGGCAAATTAAATTTGAATTTCGACAGCTTCATAATGCTATTCTATTTATTTTCTTTTATTTCTATCTCTACATTCTTTTCCAGAAAATCATCTATATCTTCCGGCGACATGCACATATCCAAAGTAACATCACCAATTCGCGTGCGCTCTAATGCAACCAGATGGGCACCCGAGTGTAATGCGACCCCGATATCACGGGCTAAAGCACGAATATATGTGCCTTTACTACACACAACCCGTATTTTTACTATCGGCAAATTACATTCCAGCAATTCCATTTCATCTATCACCAATGTTTTTGCTTTCAACTTTACCTCTTCCCCTTTACGGGCTAGCTCATACGCTCGCTTTCCCTCAACCTTGCAAGCAGAAAAGACCGGCGGTATCTGTTGTATCGTTCCCACAAACGATTGCAAAACATCTTCCACCATCTTACAAGTAATATGCTCTGTCGGATAAACCCCGTCTACCTCTTTTTCCAGATCAAAAGAAGGAGTGGTTTCACCCAATTTCAGGGTTGCCACATACTCTTTCGTCTGATATTGAAGTTCATCAATTCTTTTAGTAGCCCTACCCGTACACACGATCATCACACCTGTAGCCAACGGATCAAGCGTACCGGCATGTCCCACCTTTATTTTCTTCACCTTAAGTTTACGCGATAATTTATAGCGAAACTTATTTACCAAATCAAAAGAAGTCCACCGCAGTGGCTTATTAAAACAAAGAACCTCTCCTGCAATAAAATCCATTAAACAAGCGAATATATAATCGTAAATAATCCGGCAACCACACAGTAATAAGCAAAATAAATAAGCTTTCCATTCTTCACCAGATTAATCATCCATCTACAAGCGATCGCTCCCGATACGAAAGCTGCTATAAAACCAGTGATCAAAGCAACTGACGATATTCCTGACTCTTCAGGAGAAAAACCACCTTTCATCAGATCCAGAAAGGCTTCTCCTAAAATCGGAATAATCACCATCAGAAAAGAAAACTTAGCAACCTGCTCTTTCTTATCGCCTAACAAAAGTCCGGTCGCAATTGTTGAACCCGAACGCGATAAGCCCGGCAATACTGCACAAGCCTGTGCTATACCGATAATAAATGCATCTTTAAAAGATATTTCTTCTTTCTGGCGCGGTTTTGCATAATAAGAAAATGCCAGCAACGCAGCCGTAACAAGAAGCATGCAGCCTACTATCAACAATCCGCTACCAAATATTTCTTCCACATAATCTTTAAAGAAAACGCCCACAATTCCAACTGGAATCATAGACAATAATATTTTACAGACTGTCTTTGTTCCTTCATTCCATTTAAAGGAGAAAAAGGATTTGAATAAGAAAGAAACTTCGCTCCATAAAACCACAATGGTGCTCAACACTGTAGCAGCATGCACCGCTACAGCAAATGTCAGATTCTCTTCTCCCTGAATACCAAACAGAGCGCTACCTATGGCCAGATGTCCGCTACTGCTAACCGGCAAAAACTCAGTAAGTCCCTGTATTACACCCAGGATTAATGCTTCAAACCAGTTCATTCGGCTACTTCTTTACTTTTCTTCAGTATGCCGAAAATCATAATTACAAAGCCCAATACAGTCACAACCGGAGCGACAACAATACGGCGGGTACTAAATATTTCCGGGTTAAAAGAAACTCCGTCTACAGAGCCACCACCACTCATCAACATAAAGCCCACAACAATAAATACGATTGCAATTGCAATCAGTATAAAATTTTCTTTGCCAAATGCAAAATCTCTCTTTGCCATCTTTCTATCTCTCTAATATTATATATAATACAATTTATCAACGCCCATTCTGAGATATTTGTTCACCGCAAATATTGTTGCTACGACAGATAATAAAATCCCTAATCCCAACACGGCAGCATATACAATAAGCAACGATTGAACATCCAATATCTGAATGAAACCTTTCAATTCATTCTGTAGATAGTATAACGCACCGGTCAACATCAATATTGCAAGTATAGATGCAAAAATACCACTTACCACATTATACCTTACAAAAGGTCTGCAAATAAAGCCGGGCGTAGCACCAACCAACTTCATTGTATGGATAAGGAAACGCTTCGAATAAATAAGTAAACGAATCGTATTACTGATAAGGACAAAAGATATGCACATCAGTACAACCGCCAATGTCAGCAATATTATTCCAACCCGCTTCATATTATTATGAACCATTTCCATCATATCCTTACGATAAAGCAAATCTGTAACAGAAGTATAGGTTCTTATTTGTTTCTCTATCAGTTTGAGGCTATCAGGATTAGCATATTCCGAATGCAGCTTTACCTCCATAGATGCTTGCAGCGGGTTAAAACCAAGAAAAGTCTCGGGATTTTCGCCAAGTTCTTCCTCCAGTTCTTTTGCAGCTTGTTCTTTCGAAATATATTCTGTTGATTTAATAAAAGGCAATGCATCCAGACTTTTTTGCATTCGCTTAATATCGGCTTCCTTCTGGTTATCTTTTAACAATATGGAAAATGCTATATTTTCTTTTACATAAACAGAAAGCTTATTACTTAATAATCCCATCAAGAAAATCAGTCCTAACAAGAAAAGCACCAATGCTATACTGATTACAGAAGTAAGACGAGAATTAAAGAAAGATACAGTACTAACCTTTTTATTTTCAGCCATCAGACACGCTCTTAATTGAATTAAATAAATTGGGGAGATGCGTAAAGAGAACACACCTCCCAATTTTTCTGCAAAAGAACGAATTATTTGCGTAACGCCATACGTATTTACAAATCTTTAACCATAGAGAATTACTTCTTACATAAGAATCAATACCGTTTTTTTAATATTGGAATCCTCTACTTTTAGGCTGAAGTACGGGAAGAATTATTCTTTTGAGCCGCCCAAAATCAATTTTGACCTAGCTAAAAATTAATTTCGATCTGGGTCAAAATCAAATTCCACCCAGGTCAAAAACAAAAAACATCCTATACTTTTGATTAATTATCTACGGGTTCCCCGAATAAAGTAGCCGAAGATGCACGTAATATCCTCACTTTGATGAATTGTCCGACGTGATAGTTCCTCTTATCAAAGATTACCACTTTATTCTGGCTTGTACGGCCAAACAACTGTTCTCTTGAGCGTTTAGAGAAACCTTCAATCAAAACTTCGAATTCTTTACCTATATCACGCAGATTGCTTTCTTCGGAAAGTTTATTTTGCAAATCGATCATACCTTGCAAGCGGCGTACCTTTTCTTCTTCAGGAACATCGTCAGCCAAATGTTTTGAAGCATAAGTACCCGGACGTTCAGAGTATTTGAAAAGAAATGCACTGTCATATCCCACTTCTCGCATTAAAGACAATGTTTCCTGGTAATCTTCCTCTGTCTCCGAATGGAAACCACAAAACAAATCGGTAGAGATTGCACAATCAGGAAGGATACGGCGGATAGCCGCAATACGATCCAAATACCATTCGCGCGTATATTTACGGTTCATAACCTTCAGCATACGCGAACTTCCGGACTGAGCCGGCAAATGAATATACCTACATATATTAGTATGAGCAGCTATCACGCGCAATGTATCATCACTCATATCTTTTGGGTGGGAGGTGACAAAACGAATACGCATATCAGGAGCAGCCAGGGCTACGCGCTCCAACAGAACAGGAAATGTTATCTGCTGCCCGTCTTTTTCAAACAAATAGGAGTTCACGTTTTGTCCCAGCAATGTTACTTCTTTAAAGCCTTTCTGACGCATATCCTGTATTTCATTCAATATACTTTCGACATCACGGCTTCTTTCACGTCCACGCGTATAAGGAACGATACAATAGGAACAAAAGTTATTACACCCGCGCATAATGGAAACAAATCCGCCGATATTCACACCACCCAACTTTAAAGGAATTACATCCTTATATGTTTCCTGTGTCGACAATTCCACATTAATTGCTTTTTCTCCATGCTCTACGGCACCAATCAGATTTGGTAAATCCATATAAGAGTCCGGGCCAACAACCAAATCTACGCGATGTTCATTTATCAACTCCTCCTTAACCCTCTCAGCCATACAACCCAATACACCAACAATAAGCGACTTCTTCTTACGCTTCAACGATTGAAAATACTGCAAACGTCCATAAATACGTTGTTCGGCATTATCACGCACAGAACAGGTATTTACAAAAATTGCATCTGCTTCTTCAATATTTTCCGTCATGGAATAACCATCCATCTGCATGATAGAAGCTACAACCTCACTGTCAGCAACATTCATCTGACATCCGTAAGTCTCAATAAACAATTTCTTTTCTTCATTTAAGACAGCAGATTTTAAGTCTGCGCCATTTTCTTGTTCAATCATCTTAATTACTAATAAAGTTTAAATAATAATTTCTCTAAAAAATAAACGAGAGAATATTTGCATGATTCAAATTACACGCTTATATTTGCATACGAAAAACGTAAATTTTTTCATAGTTAAGGTTTTGGTTAAATCAAATAAGGGTGGCTGTGAAGTTACCCTTATTTACTTTTATACCAGTCTGTTGATTTACTTTTCAATAATTATTCCTACATCTAAAGTGCAAAAACAATAAATGCTATTTAATCGGGTGATCTTCAAACCTTTTGACAGTCTAATATCTTCCTTCTGAAATTTTGGTAAAGATACTGGCAAACTTCCATTCCACAAAACGATAAACAAATAAAAAAAACATAGCTCTCTATTCCATTAAAAACTTGTTGTAAAATAGCAATATGATAAAAAGCGTCTAGATATTACTATCCAGACGCTCCTAAACTTAACTATGAAAAATTTATATTTTTACGGGATAAACATACGACTTATCTCAATTTGTTATTCATAAGATCATATATTACTCAGCATAAAGTTTACATCTTCAATAATTAATTATGAAAAAGCCCGGTTCTATCAGCTAATAAAACCGGGCTTCTCGCCAATAACCTACTTTACTTCTTCGCCTTTTTCATTAAAGATGGCAATGGACTCTTTACCTTCAACAACCAAAATCACCTTAAATAATTTTCCATCAGTTTTCTCTGCAATATAAACCTCTTGGATTGTTGAACCCGGATAAGATTTTGCTATGGCTTGCACAACAACTTCCGGAAGATCCTTTAACTCGGCCTTAATAAAATCATCTTGATTAACCTCGCAAACGATCGCTACTGAATCAACACTTGCTTCTACGGCAAATGCACTAAGACTACCGACACTCATCATTAACGCTACTGCAACTAATACCTTTTTCATGATTCCTAAATTTTTAATTAAACAATCTATTCATACCAATTCGTTGATAAATATAGTACAAGGAATATGCCGAATTTCAATTACAGATATATAGTATTGAAGAACACTATTATACGTTTTTATCATTAACATATCAATTGAGACATTACGGGATTTTATGAAACAACTTTGGGTATTTACACCCCAAAAAACCAAACTACCATACCGTCACAGGAAGGGCGGTCAATCGGCAACTTTATAAACTAAGACCATGAAAATTAACAAGACCGGGAAACGACCAGTAAAGACCGTAATTTTCCTACAAACGTTATTACCGGAACTTACGAACAGGTGTATGTAGATGTCAAATTTAGTGATGGCGAAGAAAGAAAAGTTATAATGCTAATACAACTCAACTTCAGTAAATAATGTAATAAAAGAGTGACCGTAAATACTTGGACACAACGGACTGAATAACCATACGCAAGACCATCTTCATCCGTGCTAGCAAGATTACTAGCAAAGCGCAGACGAAAAGACTTACCTGTCCTTGTAAGAGGAGAAGACCAATAGTGTCCGCTGGTAGACAGACCGCCGTAACTACCATCAGAGTAGTTACGGAAACCTGCAGCAGGCAGAACGGTAAAGTAACCTTTCCTTGTAGAATAGAGCTGGTACAATAAAAGGCCTATTCTAAACCATGACTGGCAAACAGTATATTATCTACCGGTAGATTACTGAATCTACGAATCACACTTCCAAAAGTCGTAACCTTCGGAACTCCGGATATAGCCACTCTTTATTATGGCAAAGATAAATAATTTAAAATAAGCGGAGGAACATATTAAAAAATTGCAAAGCATTGAAGTTCAGAAAAAAGTTGTATTTTTGTCTAACTCTATTAGCGAAAACATAGTGTTTTAGCGTACGAAGTAAAAAATAATCAAAGTTATGGATAACGCAGGTGATTGGATATATATTGTTTTCCTAATCATTGCCGGAGTTAGCGGTTTACTTAGTTCCGGAAAGAAAAAAAAACAGTCAAAGAATATACTTGGACGGCCGGGCAACGATATACCGGAAGACTCAGAACTGTCCCAGGAAAAAGGATTCTGGGAGATATTACAAGAAATGCAGGAGGAAAAACCTCAACCAGCCGCCCCCGATCAACCCCAAACAGTGATTAAGAACAGGGCTAACAAACAACAACAATTCTCTCAACCGACAAAAACCACAGTCCATCCCCCCTTTTTATCCGGAGAAAATATTCCGGAATCTACTAAGGCTACACCAATCTCAATACTACAACAGGAAGAAGAAAACGGCATTATACCGGAGCAAACATTTACAGATATGGCGGAATTACGAAAAGCAATTATTTGCTCCGAGATTCTTAACCGTAAATATTAGTTACATCGTATTTTATATGTAATTTTGTGTCCGGATTTTAAACCGAAAGATTCACTACAAAATAAAAACAAATTATCATGGCATTAAAATTTATCACAGCTGAAGAAGCTGCTGCATTTGTTCATCACGATGATAATGTAGGCTTCAGCGGTTTTACACCAGCCGGCTGCCCGAAAGTCGTTCCAGGTGCTATCGCTAAAAAAGCTGCAGAAGAACACGCAAAAGGCAACCCTTTCCAAATCGGAATGTTTACAGGAGCCTCAACAGGAGACAAGCTTGACGGACAACTGGCACGTGCAAACGCAATCAAATTCCGTACTCCTTACCAGTCAAACAAAGACTTGCGCAACCTTCTAAACTCACACGGTGCCCAATACTTTGATATGCACTTATCGGAATTGGCACAAAACATGCGTTATGGCTTCCTGGGAAAAGTAAACGTTGCCATTGTTGAAGCTGCAGATGTAACAGAAAACGGCGAAATCGTTCCCACTTGTGGTGTTGGTATTTTACCTACTATCTGCCGCATGGCCGACCGCATCATTGTAGAATTAAACAGCCGTCATCCAAAAGAAATTCGCGGTATGCACGACATCTACGAACCGGCAGATCCTCCTTATCGTCGTGAAATCCCTATTTATACTCCATCCGACCGTATCGGTAGTGATTGTGTAAAGGTTGATCCGGCTAAGATTGTCGGGGTTGTTAAAACAGACGAACCGAACGAAGGCGGCGCTTTCGCTCCGCTGGATGATGTTACAATGGCTATTGGCAAGAATGTTGCCAACTTCTTAGTAAGTGAAATTAAAGCGGGACGTTTACCAAAAGAATTTGTCCCCCTCCAGAGCGGCGTAGGAAATGTTGCCAATGCAGTATTAGGCTGTATGGGGGAAAACAAAGATATTCCGGCATTCAACGTATATACCGAAGTTATCCAGGATGCTGTTATCAGCCTGATGAAACAAGGTCGCGTTAAGTTTGCCAGCGGTTGTTCTTTGTCTGTAAGCAACGAAGTGATCCGCGAAATTTATGCCAACCTGGATTTCTTCAAAGACAAACTATTGCTTCGCCCACAAGAGATATCAAACAATCCGGAAGTTGCCCGCCGCTTAGGCCTAATTGCTATCAACACGGCTCTGGAAGCGGATATTTTCGGAAATATCAACTCTACACACGTATCAGGCACCAAGATGATGAATGGTATCGGTGGCTCGGGAGACTTTACCCGTTCGGCCATGTTATCCATTTTCACAACACCTTCTACAGCAAAAGAAGGCAAGATCAGTGCATTTGTACCTATGGTTTCCCACCTCGATCACAGCGAACATTCTGTAAAGATCATCATCACAGAATACGGTGTAGCCGACTTGCGTGGCAAATCGCCAATCCAACGTGCAAATTGTATTATCGACAATTGTGTTCATCCGGATTACAAGCCATTATTGAAAGAGTATCTGGCAATGGGAATAAAAGGGCATACGCCTCAAAACCTGAAATGCTGTTTTGCTTTCCACGAAGAACTGGCAGCAAGCGGAGACATGCACAATGTAGATTGGAGTAAATATAATAAATAAGGACTCAACACAGACGGGTGCAGTTTTACGCCCGTCTGTGTAATCTGAATGTAACATTCTTGAAATACATCTTTCAAACCCATTTAATACCGTCTTAACATCCGTATCGTTCCTTTGCGCTAGAATAAAGAGCAAAGAATGTGAGAAAGTTTATAGAAAAACTAGTTGAAGGAGGATTACTGATAAGCGGCAGCATAAGCAGCCTCGCTATTTTACTTATAATTGTCTTCCTTTTCAAAGAAGCCGGGGGATTATTCAATAGCCCGGTCGTAGAAGAAGGTTATGTGCTTGCCCTTAATAAAGACAATCCTGTAAAGCATTTATCGCCGGAAAAGATCATGGACGTTTTCGATGCCGAAATAACCAATTGGAAAGAATTGGGCGGTAAAGATGAAGATATTCTTGTATTCCGCTTCTCCGACCTTACCAACTACTATCCGGAAGAAGAACTTGGCGATGAATTCCAATACGTTCCTGATAAAATAAGCGAACTGGTCAATAAAGAACCCGGCATTATTGCATTCTTCCCCCAACAATATCTGGCTAAAGACTTTCAAGGCACAGTAATCTCGGGTGACAAAATTACACCTGCCGATTTCTTTGCCGGAACCGAATGGTATCCTACCTCAACCCCTGCGCCGATTTTCGGATTGATTCCGCTTTTGCTCGGTACATTATTAGTCAGTATCGGAGCTATTATAATAGCCCTTCCTTTCGGACTGGCCGTTGCCATTTACCTGGCCGAGATAGCCAATATCAAGACACGTTCTTTCCTGAAACCGGTAATTGAATTGCTTGCAGGCATTCCCTCGGTTGTATATGGTTTCTTCGGACTGGTAGTCATCGTGCCTCTCATACAAAAAACATTAGACCTGCCCGTAGGAGAAACCGCCTTTGCCGGTAGCGTGGTATTAGCAATCATGGCATTACCTACCATTATCACTGTAGCAGAAGATGCCATGCGTACCACTCCACGGGCTATGAAAGAAGCAAGTCTGGCTCTGGGGGCAACTCAATGGCAGACTATTTATAAGGTAATCATACCTTACTCCATATCCGGTATTACTTCGGCCGTAGTATTAGGTATAGGACGCGCGATAGGCGAAACAATGGCCGTATTGATGGTAACAGGAAATGCGGCTATCATTCCAACCTCATTCTTTGAGCCGGTACGTACCATTCCCGCTACAATTGCAGCAGAGTTAGGAGAAGCTCCGGCAGGAGGCGCCCATTACGAAGCCCTTTTCTTACTGGGAGCCGTGTTGTTTATCATCACACTGGTACTAAGTGTTACCGTAGAATATATCTCATCAAAACGTAAAATCAAATAAAAGATATGACACCTATACAGCATTTGGGAAATATAGACCGCAAGAAACGTTTGTCGCAAAAGACAGCTTTCGGTTTCTTCACCTTCCTCAGTTATTCGGTAGTTGCGATTTTGTTTGTGATTCTTGGCTTCATCATTATTAAAGGAGCCAGTGTTATCAGTTGGGATTTCCTCACTACCGCACCGGAAGAAGGCATGACAGCCGGAGGAATCTACCCCGCCATTGTAGGTACACTCTATCTGGTATTAGGCAGCAGCCTTATCAGTTTCCCTATTGGCATTATGAGTGGTATCTATATGAACGAATATGCAACCAACGGCAAGATCGTACGTTTTATCCGCATTATGACAAATAACCTGAGCGGTGTGCCTTCGGTAGTATTCGGCTTGTTTGGCATGGCATTGTTTGTGAACACGCTGGGGTGGGGTGACTCCATTATAGCCGGTTCATTCACATTGGCGTTGATGTCTCTGCCGCTCATTATCCGCACCACGGAGGAAGCTCTTAAAAGCATTGACGATTCCTTCCGTCACGGAAGCCTGGCTCTGGGAGCAACCAAATTACAGACAATCCGCCGTGTGGTTCTTCCTATGGCTTTCCCTAATATCATCACCGGGCTGATACTCTCGATCGGACGTGTGTCGGGCGAAACGGCTCCTATCCTTTTCACGGTAGCTGCTTACTTCCTGCCCCATCTTCCCAAGAGTATATTCGACCAGTGTATGGCTTTGCCCTACCATTTGTATGTGATCTCAACCAGCGGAACCGATATCGAAGCTTCGCGCGGAATGGCATACGGAACGGCTTTGGTACTGATTGCAATTGTATTGGTTGTAAACCTGCTGGCAAATGCCTTACGCAACTATTTTGCCAAGAAAGTAAAAATGAATTAAGAACAAGATTATGATAAAGATTGATGCTCAAAACGTAGACTTTTATTATGGCGACTTTCATGCACTGAAACATATCTCGATGCAGATTGAAGCACACACATCGGTTGCCTTTATCGGCCCGTCGGGTTGCGGCAAGTCTACCTTCCTCCGCCTGTTTAACCGGATGAACGATTTGATACCCGATACGCACCTTACCGGAAATGTTTTCATAGACGGGCGGAACATCTACGATAAGAGTGAAAAGGTAGACCAACTGCGAAAAAACGTAGGTATGGTATTCCAGAAACCCAACCCTTTCCCAAAGACTATTTATGAAAACGTGGCATACGGTCTTCGTGTAAATGGCATCAATGATGAATCGTACATCGAGGAAACTGTTGTGAAGACCATCAAACAGGTAGCCCTTTGGGATGAAGTAAAAGATAAACTGCGCGAATCGGCATTCGCACTCTCGGGAGGCCAGCAACAGCGCCTTTGTATTGCGCGTGCCCTGGCCATTTCGCCATCCATTCTGCTGATGGACGAACCGACTTCGGCACTCGACCCTATTTCGACCGGCAAGATTGAAGACCTGATACATGAATTGAAAGAGCAATACACCATCGTAATTGTTACCCACAACATGCAACAGGCAGCCCGTGTGAGCGATAAAACCGGCTACTTCTACCTGGGGGAATTAATCGAGTATGGCGATACGCGTAAAATATTCACCAATCCGGAAAAGGAATCGACACAGAACTATATAACCGGACGTTTCGGGTAACCGGCGGCTGAGGAGTCTGAGGAGTTTAGCAGTCAGAGAGTAGTTAAGTAATAATTAAATGGGATATGAAAGTAATAGAACATGAAATAGTATCATTAAAGAATAGCGTCAGCGAAATGTGGAGCCTTGTGCATCAACAGATTTACAATGCAGGCGAAGCCATGCTGACCGGCGACAAAGAACTGGCCTACAAAGTAATCAGCCGCGAACGCCGCGTAAATGCCTTCGAACTGAAGATAGACAGCGATTGCGAAGACATCATTGCCCTTTATGCACCGGTAGCTATAGATCTACGTTTTGTGCTTGCCATGTACAAGATCAATACAAACCTGGAGCGCCTGGGCGACTTTGCCGAAAGCATTGCCCGCTTTACCTGCAACCTGCCCGAGAGTGAGCCTATCGATCCGCAACTTATCAAAGAGACACGCGTACAAGAAATGCTCGACCAACTTCTCGAGATGATCTCCCTGGCACAAGAAGCATTCGACAAGGAAAGCTCCGAAATCGCTTCACGCATCTTCATAAAAGATAACCTGATAGACGAAATCAACCACCATTCCACTACAACCATTGCCAAATATATCGAACAACATCCCGGCAGTGCATTGGCAGGACTATATATGGCCGGCGTCATCCGCAAAATGGAACGCTTCGGAGACCATTGTACAAACATTGCCGAAGAACTCATCTTCTATCTGGATGCAAAGGTGATGAAACACATGGGAAAGACAGAGAAAGAGACCGAAAAATAGTCGCACCGCAAAGCAGAAACAAGACTATTTTTGGTGGGACACTGTCACGCGGTAAGGTGGGACACTGCCACGCGGTAAGGTGAGACACTGCCACGCGGTAAGGTGAGACACTGTCACCTTATAAGCAGGAAGAGTTCCCACATTATTTAGTACCTTTGCCCCCGTAAACAAAACAAGAAAACAAGGTAAAGGTACAATGATACGACTATCCGCCCTTCTTCTCCCGGTCCTTTTAGCAGGCATGGGAGTAATGCCGGCAAAGGCACAAGCTCCAATTCCGGAAAGAGATTCCACAACTGTTTCCCTTTTCGAGTATGCGACGAAAATACCAAAACGCAACAACGCATTCAACCTCGACCTTGAAATGCACGCCGGGTTCAATGCAGACTTCTTGTCCGGCAAGCCGGACGAAGCCGCTTTCGGCATGAAAGATATTAAAGTGGATATAAGCGGCGAGGTAAACGACCGTCTTTTTTACTGGTACCGCCAGAAGTTAAACGCCGGATATGAAAACCAACCACTCGAAAACCTGAGCGAATCTATCGAATATGCATTAATCGGTTACAAGCTATCCGATAAGTTCACGTTGATAGCCGGCAAGCAGGAAATATTCTTCGGAGGCTACGAATACGACGAAAACCCTTTACTGATTTATGAATACAGCGACATAAACGAATACCTGCCTTGCTACTTTACGGGCTTGAGCCTGGGGTACGAAGCCAGCCGGTCGCAAGAAATCAGGCTGCAGGTAACCAATAGCCGCCTGGGATCAATGGAAGACGACTTTGGCCGCCTGCCCGACGGAATAAAGAAACCGAAAGCCCCCTTGTATTATACATTGAACTGGAACAGCAGTTATCTGGATGAACTAATCAACCTCCGCTATTCCGTTTCGGCAGCCCAGCAGGCACAAGGCAAATACATGTACAACTTCTTTGCCGGGCAGAATATAGATGCAGAGCCTTTCTATGCCTACTTTGACGTAATGTATTCACGTGGAGCACTAGATCCCTTAGGATTAATTACGGAGCTGACGCCAACAGATGAAGAAGATGAAATCCCCATAAGAGCTAAGAACTGCGACTATCTCTCACTGGTAGCCGAAGTACAATACCGTCTCCATCCGAAGTGGAAGCTATTTGCCAAGGGGATGTATGAAACAGGTTCGGTCTACAAATCCAGCGAAGGGCTTGAAAAAGGGAAATACCGTACCGCATGGGGGTATCAGGGAGGAATCGAGTTTTATCCGATGGCAGACGACAACCTGCATATTTTCCTTACCGCAACAGGACGGGCTTACAATCTGACGGAAAAAGCAAAGGCGCTTAGTGCCTCTCCCGAAAACACCGCACGCCTTTCTATAGGTTTTATTTACCGCCTGCCTCTGTATTAAAAGGCCAAGAGCAAATTATCACCTGCCTGCAAATCGACAGACAGCATGCCATCGACAACAGGAAGCGAAACCGCTTTTTGATTCTTCTTTATGCTCAGGTTTGACGAATCGGCAGGCAGCTTAATACGGAATATTCCTGCAACATCGGCTTTCAGGCTTGCTTCTGCCAACCGGTTCTCAACCCATCTAGCCGAAACTTCACCGCCACCGAGTACTTTCAGACCTTTAAAGCTGCCATTCTTCCAGACAGACGGCAAAGCCGGGAGCAATTCTATATAGCCGTTTTGGCTCTGTACCAGCATTTCTGCAATTCCGGCACAACCACCCAGATTACCATCGATCTGAAAAGGAGGATGGGCACAGAACAAATTAGGATACGTACCTCCGCCATTCACCATATTGGTTCCCTGGTCTACA
The DNA here is from genome assembly GCF_900232875.1 of Parabacteroides provencensis. NCBI lineage: Bacteria > Pseudomonadati > Bacteroidota > Bacteroidia > Bacteroidales > Tannerellaceae > Parabacteroides > Parabacteroides provencensis. Next base: position 1,010,332 of record NZ_LT960488.1, read on the forward strand.
CAAGGATGAAGCAAATCGCCCAGCAGTTTATAAGCATGATCGCCATCATGCAGCCGCGCCCAGAAATTGATCTTCCACGCCATCGACCAGCCGGTGCTTTGGTCGCCCCGGGCAACCAAACTCTTACGGGCGGCTTCCGCCAGTTGCGGAGTCTTTGTTACTGAAATCTCATTGGCCGGATATAGCCCGTAAAGGTGGGAAACATGACGGTGGTGCGGTTCCGATTCTTCATAAGGTTCGAGCCATTCCATGATACGACCGTCGGCACCAATCGTCGTCGGCATCAGCCGGGCACGCTTTTCGGCCAGTTCCTGTACGAATGCAGTATCTATGTTCAAGATTGTTGCAGCATCCATTGTATTGGTAAACAACTCACGCAATATCTGATTGTCCATTGTAGAACCGGCACAAACGCTTACGACGTTTCCATTCGGTAACTTATAGCCATTCTCCGGAGAAGTAGTAGGGGCGGTTACCAGATATTTGGAACGCGGGTCTTGCACCAGCATATCGACAAAGAAAAGAGCCGCTCCCTTCATTACAGGATAAACTTCACGCAGATAGGCGGTATCTTTCGTATAGAGATAATGTGTATATAAATGCTCGCACAACCAGGCTGCAGAAGTATTCGTAGCTCCCCAGGAAGGATGTTCGCCCGGTGCGGTAAACTCCCAGAGATTGCCTAAAATATGTGTCACCCAACCACGGGCATTGTAAAAAGACTTTGCCGTACGTTCGCCGCTGGCAACCTGCTGTTTTGTCCATTCTATCAAGGGAAGGTGCAACTCTGACAAATTCGTCACTTCAGCCGGCCAGTGATTCATCTGAAAGTTTATGTTTAAATGATAATCGCCGTTCCAGGGAGTATCTATCGTATTAGCCCATAGCCCCTGCAAATTAGGAGGCAAAGAGCCGGGACGCGTAGATGATATCAGCAAATAACGCCCGAACTGGAAATACAAAGCGGCAAGTGCCGTATCCTTCGTCTTGCCCGAATCTGCGGCAAATGCCTGCAAACGTTCGTTCATTGGCAGTTTCTCATTCACAGAATTACCCAAATCCAACTCCACACGTTCGAACAATTTACGGTAAGAAGCCAAATGTTCCTTCTTCAATAACGGATAGTCTTTCTTTTCTGCATTTGCCAACAAAGTCGATATCTGGTTCCGATAGCCTTTATCAAAATAGTCGGTTGCCATACTTACCAGAATAATCGCTTCCGACGCATTCTGCACTGTTACTGTAGAATCTCCCGCCACAATCCGGCCACCTTTAGGTAAAACAACTCTGGCGCGTGATTCATATTGTGTTCCACGCATGACGGCAGTATCTATTCCGTCCGGCAACTGGCCACGCATAACCAGATCATTGCCTTCCGTTGAAACACTATAATCTTCGGGGCGCGACATAGCCAGTGTAAAATTCAATGCCTTATCAACGTCTGCAACCAAATGAACAACCCCTATATCTCCGGCAAAAGAAGTAAAAGCTTCGCGCAAATAATTGACACCGCCCCGTTGAAACGAAACGGAAGCTATCGCATCGTTCAAATTCAATTCTCTCCTATAAACCGAAACTGTATCATTATTTGCATAGCTATAATTCAAATAAAGATTCCCAAGTAACTGGTAAGTTCCGTAAGGAGAGTCAGCACCTTTACCATAATTACTTCCCGTACCTTTACAAACAAATGATTTGTACATCAATTCTTGCGCATCATCATTCCGGCCTTCAAACAACGCCTTACGAATACCGGCCAAAGACGAATATGCATCCGGGTTATCCGTATCTTGCTTACTTCCGGACCACATCGAAATCTCATTCAATATAATATTCTCCTTATCTATCCCGCCATCCGGCATCATACCTAACCGGCCATTGCCCAACGGAAAAGTTTCTTCCCATATACAGGCCGGTTGATCAAAATGATAAGACAAAGATTTATTCTTGCTTACCTCGGGAAGCCGGTCGCAAGACAAAAGCAGAAAGATTGTGATCAATGCCAGGAAGTAGTTTGTTTTCATGCGTTTTTATTTTAAGTTGGATTTTAAGTTAGAAGCTTTGCATATCACACAGGCGCTTATAATAACCATCCAGTTCCAAAAGTTCTTCGTGTCGTCCACGTTCCACAATCTGTCCTTCATGCATCACACAAATTTCGTCTGCATTGCGTATTGTCGAGAGACGGTGGGCTATGACAATAGTAGTACGGTTTTTCATCAGTTTTTCCAAAGCATCCTGCACCAGACGTTCAGATTCAGTGTCTAAAGCTGAAGTAGCTTCATCCAGGATCAATATAGAAGGATTTTTCAATATGGCACGGGCAATACTGATACGCTGACGCTGGCCTCCCGACAATTTGCCTCCCCGGTCGCCAATATTCGTATCATATCCATTCTCGCTTGCCATAATGAAATCGTGTGCATTGGCAATCCTGGCAGCCTCTTCCACCTGTGCCAGAGTGGCATTGGCAACACCAAAAGCAATATTATTGAAGAAAGTATCATTAAAAAGAATAGCTTCTTGATTTACATTTCCCATCAAAGCTCTCAAATCATATAATGTGGCTTCACGTATATCTACACCGTCAATCTCAATACCTCCTTTGTTTACATCATAAAAGCGAGGCAACAGATCTACCAATGTGCTTTTACCCGAACCGGACTGCCCAACTAAGGCAACCGTCTTTCCTTTCGCTATTGTCAGATCAATGCCTTTTAGTACCCATTCATTCTGGTATTTGAACCAAACATCATTATAAGAAATACGCTCATTCAGTTTTATAGGTTTCGGATTTTCAGGATCATGGATATCTGTCTCAGCTTTGAGGATCTTATCCACGCGTTCCATAGAGGCCAATCCTTTTTGTATAGAATAAACAGATTTGCTCAAATCCTTGGCTGGGTTTATAATACTGTAAAATATAACCAGATAATAAATAAAAGTAGGCGCATCTATCGGACTATTGGCACTCAATATCAATGTACCTCCATACCATAAAACAATAGCAATTGTTACAGTACCCAAAAACTCACTCATCGGATGTGCCATTTGCTGGCGACGATATATTTTATTGGTAGTACGGCGAAAGATATCATTGCTTTTCTCGAAACGTTCCTGAATTTTCTTTTCAGCATTAAAAGCCTTTATGATACGAAGTCCGCTCAATGTTTCCTCTATCTGGCTCATCAAAAATCCCCATTGCTGTTGGCCTTCCAACGACTTCCGTTTCAGCTTTTTACCTACCAGCCCCATCACATAGCCGGCTAACGGAAGCAATATCAGTACAAATAAAGTAAGCTGCCAGCTAATCATAACCATACCGACAAGGTATATCAGAATCAGGATCGGATTCTTAAACAACATATCAAGCGAACTCATTATAGAGGCTTCTATCTCGTTTACATCACCTGACACACGGGAGATAATATCCCCCTTGCGTTCTTCCGAAAAGAAACCTAAAGGCAATTGGGTAATTTTCCGGTTTATCTGGTTACGTATATCACGAACTACCCCCGTACGAATGGGAATCATGGTATAGAACGCCAGACACATTGTTGCCACTTTGAAGAAAGTCATCAAAATTAGAAAAAGCCCGAGGATAACCAACGCAAATGACCCTCCATGCACTTCTATAATATCAGAAACAAACCAAAAGAAATTATTCTTCAATATTTCCGGCATTGCTTTCCACGATTCCAGAGACGCTGGATTAAATGTCCATTCCATGTATGCATAGGTATCTTTGTTGATCTTAAAAAGAATCTGCAAGATCGGAATAATCAGAGCAAAAGAAAACAAATTCAAAATAGCAGATAAGAAGTTGAACAGGATATTCATTACCATAAACTTCTTGTAAGGAGGCACAAAACGCCTTAATACGCGCAGAAAATCTCTCATAAAATTTAAACTGGATAATTGAGGGCGCAAGTTACGTATTTTAAGGGATAAAAATATCAGAAAAAAAGAAGATTTGTATGCAGTATTTAATCTACATTTGTATTTATCATTATATACTAATTATAATGAAAGGAGAAATTATGAAAAATTTCCAACACACATGGCTGGTAAAAATCGGTAATTTGCTAGCTTTGTTGTTAACATTAATGGGGATTAACTCTTGTAACAACAACGTAGTAGAATATGGAGCACCCTATGCTCACTTCCAAATAAAAGGAAAAGTCATGGACAGTAAAGGTAAACCGGTATCAGGAATAAGAGTCGATTGCACAATCAACTATCCCTACGGAGAAGGAAGTTACACTGATACATTAGCCACTGGATTAACTAACGAATCGGGAAAATTTGACACAAATTTCAGTTATGAATCCATCTCCAGCCTTACTGTAATTGCTACCGATATAGATGGCATAAACAATGGTTCTTTTGAGAAAGATTCCGTAGATATGAAAATAACAAATGATGACTACAAAGGCAGTAAGGGCTGGTTTGAAGGCACTGTTACAAAAGACATCACGATTACAATGAAAGAGAAATAGACATCTTAAAAACACGACAACATGAAAAATCTATCCTATATCATATTAAAGACGTTCAATAGCATATTAATCGGACTCCTTACAATACTCGGATTCTCTTGCTCTAATGAGGATGATCAGAATATTATAATTTGCGAATACGGAAGCCCTTATGCTCATTTCTACATCAAAGGAAAAGTAACAGATGAACAAAATAATCCTGTATCTAATGCCCAGATTTTGGTAAAATCTCCTGATACGAACCATGAATGGCTACAGTGTGATACTCTTTATACAGACCAACAAGGTGCGTTTGAACTGAAAAAAAGTGATTTTCCGGTCAGCAAATACCGTTTTATCACTTCTGCTGAAGAAGGCAAAGAACGCCTTCTTGCTAATGATACAACACTGGTATCATTCAGCCGCGAAGATTTCAAAGACGGAGAACGCTGGTTTGAAGGGAATGTCGAGAAAGATATAAAAATAACACTGAAAAAATATGTTGACACACATACTTCACCGTATACTTTATATACAGTTTATGGCAGAGTAACAGACAAGGACGGATACCCACTAGCCGGTATATTGATTACAAGCTTGCCGTCATACACATTCAATAATCCGGATGATCCGTATTCATACCCTGCCATAACCGACTACAACGGTAATTATAGTCTCACATACGACAAAGCAACTGCTACAGAACATACGATCTATGCATCTTTATATATGGGTTGGTGGAATTGGGAAGCCCATTACGGTGATTCGGTTACCATCAATTTTGCAGATATTCCATTATCGGGAGGTAAAGATTTACTGATAGGGAAAGGAAAAAAAGAACTTAATTTTGTACTTAGAGACAAAGCTTATAAATAATAATAAAATGGATAAACGTCCCGGATTTCGAAAACGTATAGCACTGGAATTATTCAGAAGTTTAAAGCGGAACCGAGCAAAACTACACGAATTGCGTACACTTTTTTGGGAGTGTACGCTTCGTTGTAATGTAGCTTGCCGGCACTGCGGAAGTGATTGCCATGTATCAGCAAAGCAAGCTGATATGCCGGTAAAAGATTTTTTAAAAGTAATAGACGACATCACCCTCTATGTAGAGCCAAACAAAGTACTTGTTATCTTTACCGGAGGAGAAGCACTCGTCCGCAAAGATATAGAAGAATGCGGACTGGAACTATACCGGCGTGGATACCCCTGGGGAATTGTTTCCAACGGACTGCTACTTACCCGTAAACGGTTGAATTCGTTACTGGCTTCCGGCCTCCATTCTATTACAATCAGCCTGGACGGTTTTGAGGAAGCTCACAATTGGCTGCGCCAACATCCGAAAAGTTTTGAAAACGCGCTGAATGCCATATGTATGTTAGCCGAAGAAAAAGATATTGTCTGGGACGTAGTGACCTGCGTGAACCAGCACAATTTTAAAGACCTGAAATTATTTAAAGACTTCTTAGTTGAAATCGGTGTGAAAAATTGGCGTATATTTACAGTCTTTCCTGTAGGAAGAGCAGCCAATATACCGGAATTACAGTTAAGCAACGAACAATTTTCATGGGTACTTAACTTTATCCGCTACTGCCGCCAGGAAGGAAAGATACATACAAGCTACGGATGCGAAGGTTTCTTAGGAAACTATGAAGCCGAAGTACGGGATCATTTATTCCAATGTTCGGCAGGTATCAACACCGCATCTGTATTAGCCGACGGTTCCATATCAGGATGTCCGAGTATAAGAGCCAATTATCACCAGGGCAATATCTACAAAGATAAATTTATAGATGTATGGAATAACAAGTTCAAGCCTTACAGAGACCGTAAATGGGCAAAGCAAGGCGAATGCGCAGACTGCAATATGTTTCGTTATTGCGAAGGAAACGGAATGCATCTGCATGATGACGACGGAAAGCTATTAGTTTGTCACTATAAAAGAATAATATAAATTTAAACATTCCGCACATGAAAAACTTAATGATCCTTTGTGCCATGCTGACGCTCAGCAGTTCCATAGCGGCGCAAAACAACCAGTTTCCTACTACTACCGATTTCACGGAGTTAACAGACACAAAGCCTCATGACAACGAAGCTGTTTGGAATAAACTACCGGCTACTCTCCAATTTAGCTGGGGGAATACAAACGTTCGTTATCCCAAATTAAGCATCCCCGATGTAACAAAAAGCACCCGTTGGCAAACAGATGCGTGGAAAGGTGAAAGAATAAATGCGCAAGCTGTTCTGTGGACAAAAACAAACATTGAAGACGTAACAGTAAACGTCAGCGATCTGAAAAACGGTTCAACTGTAATTCCTTCATCAGCCATCACTACAAATTTTGTACGTTATGTAATGACTGATGAATTGAATAAAGACCGTAAAGGAGCTTGCGGCGGACGTGCTAACAAAGCAGAATGGGACTCATCCATTGTTGCGGATATGTTGGATATAATAAAAGTACGTGATATAAAAGCCCGCACTACACAGCCTGTCTGGGTCAATATATGGGTGCCTCAGGATGCAAAAGCAGGAAAATACAAAGGGACCCTTACTGTTTCCGGGAAAGATATTGCTCCCGTAAATCTGCAGATTGAAGTTAACGTATTAAACCGCACTCTGCCTGCCCCTAAAGACTGGGCCTTTCATCTCGACCTGTGGCAAAACCCTTATGCGGTAGCCCGTTTCTATAATGTACCGTTGTGGAGCAAAGAGCATTTCGATGCTATGCGTCCGGTAATGAAGATGCTGGCTGATGCAGGACAAAAAATCATCACCACCTCTATCATGCACAAGCCATGGGCAGGACAAACCGAAGACCATTTTGACAGCATGGTTTTCCGTATGAAAAACCTGGACGGCAGCTGGACTTTCGATTATACAATATTCGACAAGTGGGTGGAATATATGATGAACGAAATCGGCATCGACCAGCAGATCAACTGCTATACAATGATCCCGTGGGCACTTAAATTCGACTATTTCGATCAGGCAACCAACCGTATTCAATTTGTAGAGGCCAAACCTGGCGAGGCCGATTATGAAGATTACTGGGGCAGTTTCCTGAAAGACTTCTCACGCCACCTACGCCAGAAAGGCTGGTTTGATAAAACAACTATCGCTATGGACGAACGCGGGCTGGAAGCTATGCAGGAAGCCATCAAAGTTATTCGTAACGCAGACCCCGAATTCAAAATATCTTTAGCCGGCAACTATCATAAAGAAATAGAACCGGAACTGTACGATTACTNGACGATTACTGCCCTGGATAAAAAAAAAAATTTCCCCGCCGATATAAAAGCAGCCCGCGAAAAAGCAGGAAAAATCAGTACAGTTTATACCTGTTGTGCCGAACCGTTCCCCAACACCTTTACGTTTTCGGCACCAGCCGAAGCAACCTGGATTGGCTGGCACGCTATGGCAGGCAATTATGACGGTTACCTTCGCTGGGCTTATAACAGCTGGACAGCCGATCCGTTACGCGATTCACGCTTCCGTACCTGGGCTGCCGGAGATTGCTACATTGTTTATCCCGAACGTAGCAGCATTCGTATGGAACATCTTATCGAAGGCATCCAGGATTACGAAAAGATCCGTATTTTACGCGAAGAGCTAGCCGCTAAAAATAATAAAAGCAAACTGGACAAACTCAACAAACTGGTTTCACAGTTTACTCCGGAAGGTCTTGCCGAAACACAGAAAGACCCCACAGCAATGGTTGAAGAAGCCCGAAAAGAATTGAATAAGTTCTAAAGCCCATATTTATGGCACGCAGATGACACAAACAGACGCAGATTTATTTTTTAATACATAATAATCTGCGTCTGTTCGCGTCATCCGTGCTCCCTCCGAATACAATTTTTTCCCATTCATTTTTCCTTACCGCACAAGAAATCCCTATCTTTGCCCCCGCAACATCTCATAAACAAGATGAAATACATTCCTTGTATAAGACATATATCTGCGGAACATGTATGTTCCGCAGTCCTTCTTCATGAAGAAGGAAATTTTGCAAAAAAAACGTAACCTTTCCTCCTCCTTTTTCCCGGTAAAACTCAATCAAAACATAGCAGGCTGCCCTTGCAGCCTGCCGAAAACGTGTGTCCGTACCGCACGGAAAACCTTCGTACACCTACAAAAGTATTACCGACGCACCGGCGAAACCTCCGTACACCTACAAAACCATTACCGGAGTAGCTGCGGCCATTTTGTAGGCCTACAAAACCATTACAGACGCACCGGCAGCCATTTTGTACCCCTACAAAACCCTTGCCGGAGCTCCGGTGATACCTCCGTAGGCCTACAGAGGCTCTACAGAACGGATTTCTCAATTTTCAACCTAATATTAACTCTCTAAATTCAAAGTTATGGAACAAACAAAAGCGATCAAAACCCGCTACCTCGCGGCCGGTTTCCTGATAATGCTGGCAATGCTGCCTGCATTGACCGCCTGCAACGACGACGACGGACTAGAAAAAGACAAAACCACAGGGCACACCCTGACGCTTACGCTCAAAACCGACGTAGAAGCCATACCGGAGACGAGAGCGCTGATCCGCGAAGCAGCCCCGGGAAGCGAAGCCGCCCAAGCAGGCTTCAGCTACGAACTGGTATCGAGTGATGCGGACAGCGTTGCTGTTTCCAGTCCGATGACCAAAGCGCCAACAACGCTGAAAAACGTCTACGCCCTCCTCTTTAAGAGCGACGGAACGTTCAACGGCAGAGCCAACATCGGAACCATGACGGCAAACACAAACAAAATAGTAACCTTTACAAACGTAGCTGATCCGGCAGCAACAAGTTGCCGACTGGTGATTGTAGCAAACGACAATGCGGCAACAAACAACTACGCCAGCACGGGAGGAACAGGAAGCTTTGCGAACTTCACAGGAAACTATGCAAACTTTCAAACACTGGTGATGACGAACAATATAGCCGCAGACGCGGACGTACCCTACGCGGGAACAGCAACGGTGAATTTATTTGCCGGTGGAGTAAACGCAACAACATCCGTACAGCTCTACCGCACACTGGCGAAAGTAACGGTAGTGAATCAAACCTTCTCCATACCCTATACCTCACAAGGCGGAGGAACCATACCGCGCACAGGAATCCAACTCGTAAACGCAGGCAAAAAGTGCTTCGGAACAAAAAACAACTACGACGGAACAGGAAACAACACAAACACCGCAGGAGTGGAGAACTCCACCTCCGTAAATGCTAACACCGTAACCTGGTATGTAGGAGAAAACGTACAATCCGGCTACTCGGCCACTACCGCCACCGAAAGAAACAGGCTGAAAGCACCCGATGCTGCAAGGGTAACGCTGACGGGAAGCAAAACCCTGGCAACAGACGATGCCTACACATGCCACTTCGACGTCTTTATGGGCAAAAGCGGCAGTGTGGGAGACTTCTCACTACGCCGACACACCAACTACACGTTGACGGTAAACATCAACAATTCACTTGAATTTATTAGAAGCTATGTAACAAATAGTAGTGGCAATCTATATTATAAGAATGATGATCCCCGGATATGGCACAGCGTGGCTTCTGTGTGGGTACCGGTTAATCAAGCGTTGGCTACGACTTACAAGGCTAGACTGGATGCCCAGGAGTATACCCTTACGAATTATCCACCTTTTAATTACGATGGTGGTACAGTTACGGGTACTCTTGGTTCCGATTATATGGGCGTTTCTTCTACCGCTACTGTAAATATGCCTTATTCTTTCGAAGTCGAGAAAACAGAACGTGGCAGTGTTATTTCTAATTATCAGGCTGCTATTGACTATTGTAAAGGATTAGGTACAGGTTGGCGTGTTCCTACAATAATAGAGTTAAAAGGAATGCATGAAAATAGCTCAGCCCTCCAAAGCGCTGGTTGCGCTGCGTTCATCAACTTTTGGTACTGGAGTAGTTCGGTCTACAATGGTGATGCCAACATTCGTTGCATATTGGACTTCAGCAATGGCAATTTCACTGGCGCCAACCTAAGCGACTACGGCAACTATGTCCGCTGTGTGCGGGATAACTTGCCACCAAATAAGGTCACTATCAACCAGGCTGTAGCCGATGCTTATAAGGCGGAACAGTCTGACCTTACTAATTGGCCTCCATTCAATTATGACTATGGTACAGTTACGGGTACTCTAGGCTCTGATTATAAGGGTAAATCTTCTAATGCTACTATAAGTACTCCTTATTCTATCGAGGTGTCTAAAACTCAGCCAGCAGGTACTCATATATATAATACTGCTGCTGCAAAGAATCAATGTCCTTCCGAATGGCGTCTTCCTACCCAGATTGAGTTATTTGCTATATATCAGAATAAGGCTAAGTTAGAAGCTATATCAGGCTTCGCTGCGTTCATCAGCGATAACTACTGGAGTAGTTCGGTCTACAATGGTAGTGCCAGTGGCCGCTGCCAGTTACACTTAGGCAATGGCAGTTCCACTGGCACCGGCACGAGCAACAACAACTATGTTCGCTGTGTCCGAGATATCTGATTGGCAGATAGAATATGGCTTTAGCCTGGTTTCAATTGCCGTCGGTTTTAACCGACGGAGGCTGTAGATTCCCCTCTTTCAAGGGCTTTAGCCCAACCAGAAAGAAATTTGGCTAAAGCCATATCGAAGAAAAGCGATCAAACTCTTTTCTATAAACAAACAGAGCCGCTCCAAACTAATTGAAGCGGCTCTGTTTCTATCTTAACCATGTGTTCTTATTTCTCGCGAATAAATATATTGATCGGCGTACCGGTAAAGTCCCAGTTTTCACGTATCTTATTTTCCAGAAAACGTTTATACGGTTCTTTAATCCATTGCGGCAAATTACAGAAGAATACAAACGATGGTATACTTCCTGCAGGCAACTGGGTAATATATTTAATTTTGATGTACTTTCCTTTCCATGCCGGAGGCGGGTAGTTCTCGATGATAGGCAACATAACTTCATTCAACTTGGCTGTCGAAATACGTTTCTTACGATTATCATATACCTCTTTGGCTGTTTCCAGTACCTTTAAAATACGTTGCTTGGTAAGAGCTGAAATAAACAAAATAGGAAAGTCGGTAAACGGCGCCAGACGTTCACGGATTGCATTGGTATATGAGGTAATTACCTTCTGGCTCTTATCTTCCACCAAATCCCACTTATTTACACAGACAACCAAACCTTTCTTATTTTTCTGTACCAAAGAAAAGATATTCATATCCTGGCTTTCGATACCACGGGTTGCATCCAGCATCAAAATACATACATCCGAATTTTCAATAGCACGGATAGAACGGATCACAGAATAATATTCCAGATCTTCGTTTACTTTTCCCTTTTTACGGATTCCGGCCGTATCGACCAGATAAAAGTTCAAACCGAATTTATTATACTTAGTATAAATAGAATCCCTGGTTGTTCCGGCTATATCAGTCACGATATGGCGGTCTTCTCCGATAAAAGCATTTATAAGTGACGATTTTCCGGCATTCGGGCGTCCTATTACGGCAAGACGGGGTAAATCTTCTTCTAAAACATCAGGGGTATCCTGAGGCAAAGAAGCAATAATCTTGTCCAGTAAATCTCCGGTACCGGATCCGTTGATAGCAGAAATACAGTAAGGGTCACCTAATCCGAAAGAATAAAATTCGGCAGCCGCCGCATGCATTTCAAAGTTATCAGCCTTGTTTGATACAACAATAACAGGCTTTTTACAACGACGAAGTATTTCTGCAACTTCCACATCCAAGTCTGTGATACCATTTAATACATCTACCACAAACAAGATAAGGTCTGCTTCTTCAATTGCAATGCCTACCTGTTTATTTATTTCTTCTTCAAAAACATCTTCCGAATTAACTACCCATCCGCCCGTGTCAACAAGCGAAAACTCTCTACCTCCCCACTCCACTTTACCGTATTGACGGTCGCGGGTTGTACCTGCTTCCTCGTTTACAATGGCTTGTCGTGTGCCTATTAAACGATTAAACAGAGTGGACTTACCTACGTTGGGCCTACCAACTATTGCTACTATATTTCCCATAATCAAAATTTTCCTAGTCTAACTGATAACCAAAATTCTTCAATATGTTATCACGGTTACGCCAGTCTTTCTCTACCTTAACAAACATTTCCAGGAAAACTTTCTTCCCAAAGAAGCGTTCGATATCCTTCCGGGCCATAGCTCCTACTTTTTTCAATGCTTGTCCTTTATGCCCTATGATAATTCCCTTCTGGGAATCACGCTCCACAATGATAAGAGCTTTGATATGGATCATTTCATCATCTTCTTTAAACAGCTCCACTACGACTTCCACCGAATAAGGAATCTCTTTCTGATAATAAAGAAGTATCTTCTCACGAATAATCTCCGTTACAAAGAAACGGGCAGGCTTATCGGTCAGCGCGTCTTTTTCAAAATAAGGGGGAGACTCGGGCATCAAATCCTCCACCCGTTGTTTCACGTAATCTATATTAAAATTCGAAAGCGCAGATATAGGTATAATCTCGGCTTTCGGAAGCAATTCCTTCCAGCGGGCAACCAGTTTTTCCAGGTCTGCCTGATTTGTCTGGTCTATCTTATTTATCAATAAAAGAACAGGACAATCCACTTTCTGAACCTTCAGAAGGAATTCTTCATTCTTATCTACTGTTTCAATAACGTCTGTCACATACAACAGAACATCGGCATCTCCCAACGCCGATTCGGAAAAATTAAGCATAGACTCCTGCAACTTATAATTCGGATGCAGAACTCCCGGGGTGTCTGAATAGACAATTTGCATATCCTCGGTATTCACAATTCCCATGATACGGTGGCGCGTAGTCTGCGCTTTCGACGTAATAATAGAAATACGTTCGCCCACAAGCCGGTTCATTAAAGTTGACTTACCGACATTCGGGTTACCGACAATATTCACAAATCCGGATTTATGCTTTCTTTCCATCATATCCCCATTTTAAATAAATAGCTCCCCAGGTAAAACCGGCTCCAAAAGCCGCAAGAATAAGGTTATCGCCTTTCTTTAACTGATCTTCCCATTCCCATAGGCAAATAGGGATTGTTCCGGCACTGGTATTACCATATTTCTGGATATTGATCATTACTTTGTCCATATCCACACCCAAACGTTTTGCCGTAGCATCAATGATACGCAAATTAGCCTGATGGGGTACAATCCAGGAAATATCGTCATGTGTCAGGTGATTGCGTTCTGCTATCTCTGCTGCAACATCAGCCATATATGATACGGCATACTTAAATACAACCTTGCCATCCTGATAAACAAAATGCTCCCGGTTATCCACCGTCTCATGAGAAGGAGGATAAGCCGAACCACCCGATTTCATAATCAGATGAGGATATCCAACTCCGTCTGTACGAAGAATCGTATCCATCACCCCTATTTCTTCTGTTGTAGGTTCCAGTAAAACAGCACCACATGCATCTCCAAACAGAGGGCAAGTAGTACGGTCCTGATAATTGGTTATTGACGTCATTTTATCTCCGGCAATTACAATCACTTTCGAATAACGTCCTGAACGTATATAATTAGCTCCTGTTTCTAGAGCATATAAAAATCCGGCACAAGCTCCTTGCAAATCAAATGTCATAGCATTCTTACAACCTGTATGGTAAGCTATGATAGAAGAAGTTGTAGGGAAATGATGATCCGGCGTAGTAGTAGCCGTTAAAATCACTTCGATTTCTTCCGGGTTTACATTTGTTTTTTCAAGCAATTGCTTCACAGCACCTATCCCCATATAAGAAGTACCTACCCCTTCTCCTTTTAATATGCGACGCTCTTTAATACCGACACGCGTCATTATCCATTCGTCATTTGTATCAACCATTCTGGAAATATCCTCATTTGTCAATACATCTTCCGGAACGAATCCTCCAACACCTGTTATTACTGCATTCATATTATCCATTATTTTCAAGCATAAAACAAAGACAACACGTCTTCTGATTAAAAAAAAGCCCTAAAAATACTTTTAGGGCTATTTCTTTAGTTTATCAAAAACCGCTCAAGTCCCGACAAACGTTTAAACGGCAGCTTCTTTTTCGATAGCTAACTTACCTCTGTAATAGCCGCATTCGCCGCATACAGTATGATAAAGATGCCATGCGCCACAGTTTGGGCAAATAGCCATTGTTGGGGTTACAGCCTTGTCGTGAGTTCTTCT